>CAZAEZ010000035.1:0-56360 GCA_964484205.1 uncultured Saprospiraceae bacterium
GTTTCAATTCCAAAATGGTACGATTGCAAGTTTCGGCAGGCATTACAACAGTTAGCGATTTTGCGAGTTTCAATTCCAAAATGGTACGATTGCAAGCGAATAATTCGCGGCTCTATCTGCCAGGCTGCCTTGTTTCAATTCCAAAATGGTACGATTGCAAGCCTTTTATAACGCGCAGCCCGATCACATACCTCCAGTTTCAATTCCAAAATGGTACGATTGCAAGCAGGTAGATATTCAGTCCGGAACTGATATTTTAGAAGTTTCAATTCCAAAATGGTACGATTGCAAGCCTGCCGTTTTTACCGGGGGGACGGCTCGACAGAAGTTTCAATTCCAAAATGGTACGATTGCAAGTACCGCCAAAGGCCATAATGAGGGCTACCCAAAAGTGTTTCAATTCCAAAATGGTACGATTGCAAGGCAGGAGCGCGTCGGGCAGGTTGACCCCTACAATATGTTTCAATTCCAAAATGGTACGATTGCAAGCCCGAGGCGCTTACAACAAAAAACGTTCCGGGCTAAGTTTCAATTCCAAAATGGTACGATTGCAAGCAATTTGCCCCTTCCTCAAAAGCAATAGAAATAGATGTTTCAATTCCAAAATGGTACGATTGCAAGCGGCAAGTTTATCAACGGTTGACTTTGCCGAATATTGTTTCAATTCCAAAATGGTACGATTGCAAGAAACGCAAACGCCGAGATTACCGACCTTGAATCGGGTTTCAATTCCAAAATGGTACGATTGCAAGCCGTCAAAAAACGATGTTTAAAAAACTGAAAAACAAGCAGTTAAAGCAAGGATTTTTGCCTGTTCTTCCCTGAAAACATCGTCGATCGCCGGAAACGTAAAAATACCCCGGCTTCGACGACTTTTCACAAAAAAGTATCCAGATTGTTCTTCTCCCGGCCAATAATTTCTTTTTCCAGCCAACGCGCTTCGCGACTGCTAAAGATAATCAGGCTGTCTTCTCCCATTGCCATGATCTGCCGGGCGTTGTGTTTCAACTCGCGCAATTTGACTTCGGTAATTTCACCTTCAAACACCGAATTCTGAATCCAGTGCAGGTAGCGCCGGCAGAGTCGCAGCATCTTGGCCACCCGTTTTTCACCGACATCGTAAACCAGGATTACATACATGCGCTTACCACCAGATTTTAAACGGTTTGTACGCCGGTTCCATGCCCAAAATGTATTTCACCAACTTGTAACACTCCAGCCGAAGCAGATACTTGTACGACACTTTTTTATCCAGGGCGCGGTGCTGGATAGTCTCGCCCAGGCGCTCCTCCAATGCCCGCAGGAATATTTGCTTGCCGGCCGGATTCAGGAAACAACCGTTCAGCGCGTTGTCAAAATGGCGGGCTTGTAATTCCCGCTTGTTGAGCAGGCTGAAAATGGTCCGGTCTACCAGGATAGGCTTGAACACTTCGGCCACATCCAGCGCCAGGGAGTAGCGGCGGGCGCCAGGCTCGTGCAAAAAACTGATCGTCGGGTTGAGCTGGGTGTGGTAAATGGCATCCAGGGCCTGGGTATAACAAACCATGTTGCCAAACGAAACCAGCGCGTTTACCTCGTTGCCGGGAGGCTGCTTGCTGCGGCCTTGCATGGTAAAATCGTTCAGGATGCTATCGAACGCCGCATAGTACGTTTGCCGGCAATTGCCCTCCAGCCCCATGAGCGCCGGCACGTTCGGTACGTCCGCCAGGCCGTTGCGGTAGGTTTCAATCGACCCGATATGCGCCTGGAGGTCGCGGCCTCTCCCGGCGTAGTATTTCAGGTTGCGCAGCATATTGGCCGAGGCGCCATCGACAAAACCGCGCGCCAGGTGCAGGCGCCGTTTCGGGTCGAGGTAGGCGCGGGTTTGTTCCACCTGCATTTTTCCCGCCAGCAAATATTCCTTGGGTTGAAAAGAACCGGTGTAATGCTCGTAGTAGTCGAAAAAATGCACACTCACGTTGCACTTGCCCAGGAAATTGTACAGGGCGCTGTTGGCGTCAAGGCTGCCGAATACGTAAAGGTTTTCGAGGCCTTCCACCGGAATGAATTTCGCGGGCTGTTCCCGCCCGTCCGAGTCAACCGGCGTAAAACGCAGGGTATTGTCCTGCCTCGACAGGCGGCCCGGATTGAAGAGGTAGTAAGTGTTTTTCATTTTTAGTACGGATTGCGGAATACGGATTGCGGATTGCGGATTACACGGTCAGGGTGTTTCGCCGGCATAGCATAAATCGTGGTAGGCGCAACGGCGGCAGAGCGGTTTGTTGATGGTCGGCGGACAGTCCGGTTGCCCGATTATTCGCAGCACTTCCGATTCCCATTGCCGGATTTGTTGCACGTCGGCATCGGTGAGCGGCGCCACGGCTTCGGTACGGCGCAGGTCGGGGTATTCGATCAGGCCGGACGCGCCCGACACACCCTGCTGCCCGAGTTTGTACAGGTAATACTGCACCTGCGCCCGGTGCGCCGCCTCCACGGCCCGGCCCCGTTTGACTTCGTGCACCGTGCGGGTGCGGGGATCGTAGAAGTCGATCTTGACCCCGTCGAATTCGACCTGGGTATATTTTTCGGGGCGGCGGTCGTAGGCGCTTTCGCCGATGAGCCTGCCCTCGGTTACCAGGTCGCTGGTATGTTCCATGCGGATTTCGTTGGCGTGGAGCCAGAGCTTGCGGCCGCAGGTGTGGAGGTAGGCGATGAGGGTGGCGGTGATGGGTTGTGTAATGGTCATAGATGTAGTATTTTTGTCGGCAAATCAATTTTTATGCAATTGACTTCGAAACAATTGGACTTAATTCGCCACTACTTTGACGGCCAACCCGTCTTGCGCGCCTACCTGTTCGGGTCATTCGTACGGGGTGAGGCGACAACAGACAGCGATGTTGACCTGTTGGTTGATCTGGATTATTCTCAGCCCGTCGGTCTGGAGTTTATCCAAATGAAGTTGGACTTGGAAGCACTCCTTACCCGAAAGGTTGACCTGGTTTCCACAAATGGTGTTTCGAAATACATCAAACCGATTATTGACCGGGAAAAGCAACTGATCTATGCGCGACAAGCTGGGTGATCAGATTAGATTATTGCATATCCGCGATGCTGTTGAGACGGTTCTGGAGTATACCAATGGATATGATTTCGAGTCGTTTGCTGCCGACCGAAAAACATACGATGCGACCTGCCGGCAGCTTGAGATTATCGGTGAAGCATCCAACCACATCTCGGAAGACTTTTGCGCGCAACATCCCGAAATTCCCTGGGCCCAAATTGTTGCCTTCCGAAATGTACTTACCCATCAATATTTTGGACTGGATGAGCGCAGTATTTGGGATATTGTCCGGAATAATATCCCGGTGCTCCAGACGCAGATTTTGGCGGTGATTGGGCGATGAGGGTGGCGGTGATGTTCATGATATAACCGGCTAATCTTCAATCATTAAATGATCTATTATTTTGAGGTCAATGTAGTGTTGGTGCGCCTCGGAAAAGCCTTCTTTTCCGCCAAACATCTCCAGTGTTTCCTTGCGCTGAAGCCTGGTGGTATCGTCGGACAACATCGCCAAATAGGAACTGTGCGGCCATGCACGGTAGTCATCCCAGATGCCGTGCAACTGCGGGTTGGCATGAACGTAGAGGATTAAATTGGCGAAGTAATCCATGTTCTGTACCGGCAGGCGTTTGAAGTTTTTTTGAAACAGGCTGCCTGTCCGGTCGTATTGCTTGTTAAACGCTTTGGCATAGGACATGAAGCACAACCGGAACTGGTTGCTCACCAGGAGACCCAGGCGGTCGTCGTCCAGACTTTCCAGGTTTTGAAAACCTGGAAAGTTTCCACCCGGCCTCCCCGCGACGATCTCCGCAAGCGTTTTCACCCGCGCTACCAGGTGGAAATGATTTGGCAGCAGGCAATACGCATACGTGTCGAGCACCGGCTGCAAGTATTTGGCATATTTCCCCAGAAAATAGCGGTAGTTCTCGTCTGTGTGAAAAATGGTTTCGCGGTTGTTGCCGCGGTTGTAAATGTGGTAGTAGGCGCCGGGAGTAAGTTTCGGATAACAGTTTTTCATACAGTACGGGTTTGGAAATGTACGTGTAATTAAAGATCAATGACGCCGGTTGCTTCATCCTGAATCGGGGATGGACGTTCCGGGTTTTAGACTTTCCAGGTTTTCAAAACCTGGAAAGTCTGGGTTCGGGTCGTTTCTGTAATTGTGCCGGGTTGGTTTTTTTTGAGGGTGGCGGTGATGCTTTGCATGGCCTATCGTTTACCTTATCTTTGTGAAAAATTGATTTAACATGACTGCCGAACTGACGCTTTATTTTGAAAATGCGGAAGACCTGCAAAAGGTTATGCAATTGCTCCGTGAAACCGGTCTCGAAATTTTAACCCTCCGGCCCAAGCCTGCTCGCAAAAAACTACCTAAACTCCGGAAGCGGGAGTGGGTCGGCATTGGTTCCGTCAATTTGGGCAATACACTTTCCTCTATTGACAACCTTCGAGACTTCGCTCATGAATAAAAAAATATGGCATTGGCAAACAGCATTCCCGAAATCCGCACAGTGAATGTGAAGGATTTTTTGGGGGTGACGGAGATTTTGGTTTCTTCGATTTAGCTTGCGTTTATATTGTCAAACTGGTTGTCACGGGACCATACTTCCTGCTTGTCGTAATCAAGGCCAGTTTCCGAGTCGTATCCTTTGTAAAGCACCCAATAATTTACCTGCAATAATTTTTTCCCAGCCTCCCAGGTAAAAGATTTCTTTTGAAGGTTGTCATCTCGCTCACCTCTTAACTGGGCAAATTTCCCTTTCCGAATTTGTACTTTTAGTCGTTCTGCTTCGATAAACCGGAACTCGCTCAAAAAATTAGTATATTCTTTTTCAAAACGAGAAGGCAACACTTTGATCCCGTCAAATCTGCTGTAAAATTCATCTTCAGAATGCTTTGAGTGCAGCATTGGCAAGAGATTTTCGAGCGAGTTTTTCAAGGAATCATAAGTTGTTTGAAAAACTTGAAAATCTTTAGTTGACCATTCTGGATAGACAAAGTCAAGGTGAGATTCCAATTGGTTTTCTGCGATCAACCCACTCTGCTCGTCTGCAATTTTTTGCAAAACTTCCAGAGTCCGCTCCACAACTTCGTCAGGATAAATGAATTTGTCCGAGTCATTCCGTTGTGTAAAAACCACAACCGGACAGATGCCTTTTTCAATTTTCCGATTAACACGGCCGAATCTTTGAATCAAGGCATCCAATGGCGCAGGCTCGGTAAAAATAATGTCGTAGTCAATATCCAAACTGACTTCAATTGCCTGTGTTCCAACCAGCAAAATACTGCCATCATTCTTATCCAACCTTTCAAATCCTTTCAATTTCCCCTCGTGGTTGTTACGGTCTCGACCATTAAAACCACCGTGAAGCAAAACATGGTGTTGGGCATTCAAGGCAAGTTTTTGATAGACTTCCTGCGCCTGCTTGATTGTGTTACAGACCACCAGTACCTTGCCTCCCGCTTCCAAAAGTTTAGAAATTTCGCGCATGTTTTCACTCAAAAGCCCTTCCCGAACTTGTACGGAATGCCTGTTGAAAGATTTGTATAAAGTTTCATTAGCAGAGACGAGTGTAAAATCGCCGACCGCTTTTTCCAAATATGTCCGCAAAAAAGGCGGCAAAGTCGCCGTCATTATCAAAACCTTCGCGTTCAACTTTTGTGTGACAAATTCTAAAAGCACTAAAATCTGGGCAAAAACATCAGGACTGTACGCATGAATTTCATCGAAAATAAAATAGCCGTGGTTCATTTCAAAAATGCCCTGCTCGAAGCCCTTCAAGCCGAAAAGGTGCTTCAAAACTTGAAAAGGTGTGGCGACTTTCATTGGGACTTGCAACGTCCTGAATTTTTCTCGTAGCGATTTTATCTCCTCTTTTCGTTGAGCTTGGCTGTATTGAAAATCCTCAAAGTAATCAAATAGGTAGTCGTTCAACTTGCCGTGAACAACTCCAACTTTGCCTTTCCCCAGTCCTCTTTTCTCGGTTTCCAACCGCTCGAACATAGCGTTGATTGACGCGGTAAATGGCAATAGATAAAAAATGCGCCCGTTTCCGTAATTATCCATCTGGTGGCGAAGCCAAAGCAGAGCACTTTCTGTTTTGCCAGAACCGGTTGGCGCAGTCAAGATGACATTCCCCAAAGTCTCGCCGCACTTCTTTTGATGCTCGTACAAATCTTTTCCTGCGCCTTTTAATTTATTTTTCAAGAAGTCGAGCGATGCAAAATCTGCCTGCTGGATTTCTTCAAAATCTTTAACCTGCGCCGAACCCAAATGGTCGCAATGTTTTAAGGCGCCAAAAAGCAACAGCAATTCCCAAAAATCGGATTGTTTTGAGATGCCTTTTTGAGCGAGGTATGGATTTATCAAAGTCGCTGGGTGGTAGGGCCTAGGTACAGCGATCGAAATTTGAAAATTATCTTTCAGCAAATCTTGCACCTCTTGCACGGCTACGTTCCCCCAAAACTCTTCTACAAAATCAAACTTGTTGCCCTCGTCCTCTTCGTCTGGATTGAGATAGGCATCCAAAACGTACTCGTTTTTCAATTTTTCCAAATCCTTGTGATGTGCTGCGACGACCATCCGAAGCAGTTTTTTATCGGCTTCAGATAAATCGAATGCCTCCAAAAACGGCAATGAAAAAAGTTCGTGTCGCTGACCGTGCCAATCGTTGTTTTTAATACCGCTCAAAACCTTCTGGAACTCACCATGCGCCTTCCCTAAGTCGTGGAAAATGATTGCCAACTGTAACAGTTCCCAAAAATCCGCTTGTGTTCGGAACAGTTTAGGGGCGTTTGGAAAATGCCGAACGAGCATTTCGCGGATGTGTAAACAATCCTGGATATGCCCAAGTAACGTGACTTTTGGTTCAGATTTAGCGAGCAACTCCATATATTTTTTACTGAAAATTGAAGTTGTGAAAGAAAATTTCATTGCCTAAAAATGGCGATACTTCGTCTTCGTCTCGGAACGCGGTCAATTGACTTTGCAATGGCTTGGCGTGGTGTGGAATGATGGAAAAAGCCTCCGTACCCAAGTTTTTTCGCGGAATTGTGTTTGTAAAATAAAACGGCAAAGCCTGAATCTGTCCTGGCAGGCGGTTTCCCAAAAATGGTATGACCTGACCCGACATTTTCGTGGCGTTCTCAATTTTAGAAAGTCGGGTTTCCTTAACACGTCGCACTGTTGCTAAATCGTTCATCCTGCCCAACAAAATGGCAAACACAGGTTCGTAAAAGTGCGCCGCCAACTGCTCATCGGTCAAGTAGATTCGCAGTTGGGCTTCAAACAAAAACTCACGGCTGATGACATTTGATTTGGCGTTGTTCGAAGGCTTGCCTGCCGCGTTGCTACCTATCTGATAAATCGTTTCCAAATCCACGCCTCGTCCGCCGTACTGAAAACAATAGCCGATTTGCAGGTTTCTGTGTTCGATGTAATCTCCGGCAGCAGCATTCAGCAAGCCCAAAATCGTACTCGGTGGTGGTACTTCGAGCGTGGGTTGGAAGCCGCTAATCAAATTTGGATACCGAAAACTGGCTGTCCAAGATTCAATATCAATGGTGAATACGTCCATTTTCAGGGAATTTGAGTTTCCAATTGTTTGCAGTAGGCATCGACCGCTTCGTTGACTGGAAGCATGGAAACTGTTGGGTAATCTTTTTTATCCAAATCTTTCAATGTTTGAAGTTTGGCAGCATGTTCATCCCAAAAACCTGTGCGAAGCCCCACGAAAACAGTTCCGACAAACTGTTCCTTATAATCTTTTAGAACTTCCAAAAGGCCATCAAAATTCAAATCCACAGAATCGTCTCTTTTACCTTGAGAGCTGACGATATGTGAAAATGGGTGATTGCCTGAAGTTGTCGAAGCCAGAATAATAAATTTCGGAGTGACATCCGCCATGTTGTTGGTCTGCATCGCCCCACCAGATAAAAATTTGAGAGCCTGGAGCGTATCAGTGGCGCGTTTTACTCGCGTTGCTTTGGCAAGTTGCACCAATTTTTGAGGTTCACCTTTTCCGTTTTTGGCAAATGGGTCAGCGATTTCAGCGCCGCCATTGTCAAGAATTTCTTTTCGCCGATTTTCCGAGAGATTTTTAAAACCTGTACGGTTGTAATTTGAAAAGGTGCCTACCTGCATTATATCCAACGAAAACATTCCTTTCATAATCGCGCTGTACTCTTCTTTTGAATATGGAACAGGGGCATCATCTTGCCGGGCCATAACTGACCAGTTTTCCGCTGGACGGACGGCTGCCGCTGATACGATGGCGGAATTTTTCAGAGGCGAAATTCGGGTCACTGTGATGTCCACTTTCTTCGTTTTTCCATCCTCGCTTTTTACCTCTTCTTTTGCCGCACGCATATACCCGAAAATATCGTCGTCCGGAAATTCTCGCGGATTGGCTTCGGTGAAGGCAATTTTTCCTTCTCTGGTAATCGGCGACATCACCCAGCCAAAATGCCGGACAAGTGCCTCCCGCCACCAAAACCGCCACGCCTGTCCGGAGACATAGACGTAGGAATTGCCGTTTTTAAATACCTTTTTGGTCGCAACTGCATTTTCGTAATTGCTGCTGGTGTTTTTTCCTGCATTGTTGAGTGCGGCAACATCCACATCCAGGAGAATGAAGCCTTGTGTTTTTAGATTGGACATGATTTAAGAGTTTTCGAGTTCTGAGTTAATGGTTTCTTCTTCGGATAATTCGACTTCGAGCCGAATTTTCTTATCGTAGGATTTTTCGTAGATGGCAATGAGGAGCACGTCACGAATTTCCGACCAGTTGGAACTGTCCGAAAAAAGATAGTTGACGTATTCCTCGACCCTGACCAAAGGCTCATTGCCGGCCTTCGCGTTGTCGCCGTTCCATTTGGTAATGGCACGTCGAAGCGAGAAGGCATTCCGGCAGCCGTCCAAAGATTTGACGGTTTTGGAAATGTAATCCGGGTCGTGCCCGACTACGTAATCTGCCAGAAACAGAATCTTTTCGACTGTTCTTTTGTCCATATTTCTGATGGTGGTTAAATATTTTGAGATGATGATGAAATTTATGTGGTGGCGGTGTGCCCACTGTGCGAACAAGCGAGTGATAGGTTTCCCGGCAAGCAACCTGTCCAAAATGCCGTTTCGCCAATTTTTATAGTCGTCATAGGTCAAAGTCTCTTTGCCCGACTCCCAATTTTCGGTTTCGAGGTTAAACTTCGCTTTGGAATATTTTGAATGCCGATGGTGCGCCCGGACGAACTGATTCCATTCTTTCCGCACTTTCAGACCCTGACAAAAAGTGTAAAAATGAAAAACATCGGCTGGCAAAGTCAGCAGTTGAATGTCTGGAGCGGCTGCGAAATTGGTGAAGTGGAATAGGTTGATAGTCGTTTGTTCTTTCGGAATGGGAAAGTCGTCAGCATCCTTGTTGCACAAATCGGGTATTTCCCTAATCCATTTTCCTGCAAAATCAAAAATGGCGTTCGTTGGATTGCTGATGTCGTGTTTCAAAACACCCGTGCCCATGCCGGAGCCCAGTTCTGCAATGTTTTTTTGGCAATTTTCCTCCACATATTTTTGGGTAATCAATTCAAGATTGCTGGTGATGACCCCAACCATGCCACCAATTTGCCGCACACCGAACGGCACAAAAAACAACCGGATCAAAACCTCTTTGGAGAGCCGGATGCCTTCTTCGAACGAATGGTGGAAGTTGATAAATGCGCCCGAGCCGGACATCATATAATTTTCCCGACCACCCTTAAAAAGTTGAGTGAACTGCCCGGAAATACGGCAATACCCCATTTCAAAAGGTGCAGTACCATCGAGCAGTGAACGGAAATACTTAACGGTTTCGGCTATTTTTTTGTCGCCTTTAAAACTGGCTTGAGTGACAGTTGAATTCAAAAACAGGGCGTTTATACCCGCTCCCCAGTGATTGACATAGATGCCAGCCATGTATTCAATCAAGTCGAGAATGGGCTTATCCTTCCACTTTTCCTGGTTTTGGAAAAATTGGATGACATAGCCGCCTGTGTCAGTGAATGGGTCACCGGTTCGTTCCTTCAGATTGTTGTTCATCTTCTTTGTCTTTTAATTTCTTGATGATTTCACCAATTAGGCCGAATTCCCATAAATCTGAAATTCGCCAATCTGTCGAAATTGAATTTTGTCGTTTTGTGCGATGAGGTTTTTGTAGTTTTGTGTGACTAGTTTTTTCTATCATAACCTTTTTTGCATCAAAGGTACAGTTGTTGCTATGGTTAAAGCAACCCTTACCAATGGGCAAAATTCAAATCGTACCATAATTTGGAATTGAAATTTGGTTAGAGTTGCTTGCCAAACCAATCGTATCATTTTGAATTTTAAGGACTTGCATGGCAGGTCCTTTTTTGTTTGTCGCTCATTGGCATTTTAAATTATTTAACCCACCTCCCCAAACCCAAACCCCTCCGAATTCATCCGACCAAATCCCGCCAACAGCCCCACTTCCACCAATTCCCCCGGCGCGTCCAGTTCAAATTCAAAGCGCCAGCCCCGCACCCGCGTTTCAGCGGCAGTACCGCTTTTGATGGTGATGAGTTGCGACTTCGGAGGCTTGCCCACGGGTCGGAAGCCAAAGCCTGCGGCATCCCACCAAGCCGGCGGCGGTTGGCCGGTAGCCGCCGCGTATTTTTCCTGAAGGTTGAGAAAAAGCAAGGGGGCGAATTCCGGGTCGTCGGGGTGCAGGTAGTCGTCATGGCCCTCCGCATTTTTGCGTCCGATCACCAGCGGCGACAGGCAGCAGATGCGCACCGGCCCCGGCCCGGCGGGCAGTGCGGGAGGCCGCATCTCCACGGTTTGCACGGCAAACTGCACCTGACTCTTCCGGTCGCCCAGCCGAAAATGTTGTTTCTGAAACAAGCCCCGTACAAATTCCTCTGCCGCCCGGTCGAGGTAAAAACCGATGTGAAACGACACTTCCCGGCACAGAATATGCAGCCGGTCGCCTTCAATTTTCCGCCTGGGTACCGCCAGTTGGGAAAAGCAAAATAATTTGAACGACTTGCGCCCCGAGCGGTAGCCTTTCCGGTGCAGGAATTCCGCGTAGCCGGCGTCGGCGTTGTGCAGCACGCGGTAAATCCAGGCCGACAGTTCGTACTGGTAGTTGATCGGGAGCGCGCCATTCGGGCTCAGACATTGAAGTGTAATTCGAAACTGCATAAAACGGAATTGCTTTTCCTGTGGAACAAAGATTTACCCCCACCCTCCGAAGCTATTTCCCTACCCCCTGAAAAAAATTGAAAAAAGTTTAAAACGCCATTTTTTCGGCGGCCTCGTTCAGGTGCGCTTTCAGGCTTTCGGGCGCCAATACCTCAATGTACTGATGGTAAAATCCCAGAATGAAATTGCTGAGGCCAAAAAAACGGTGGTTCACATGGCACTGAAAATCGAAGATGTTGGGGTCTTCCGTTTCTTCGATATGCGATTTGGTGAGCGGATAGCGCTCCACCAGTTCGTTGTAGGCGCCCACGCCGAGGCGCAGGTGGACGTTCACCTGGTTGTTGTCCACAATGCGGAAGGGATCGACGTGCATGATGGTGTGATGACCTTCGTGGGTCCAGGGCATGTCGGTCGGTTGCACGCGCACAAAGCGGGAAATACGGAAGTGGCGCAGGGTGTTTTTATCGACGTCGAATGCCTGTACGGTATCTTCGGCGGGATTGATGTGAAAGGCTTCCACGAGCCGGGTCTGAATGGCATTGCTGTTGGAGGAGCGGTAGTCGATCAGGAAAACCTGCCGTTTTTCCGCCTTGGCTTGTTGCAACAGGTCGACTTTGTTGAGGTAAGGTTTGCGCAGGTAGGCGTGGCCGAGGCGGCGGAAATCGTACAGGGAGCCGAGCTTGACTTTGAGTTGCTTGGCGCGGGCTGAGCCGATACCCAGGTTGTCGATGGCCTGGTACAGCGCCGCCTGGTCTTCTTCGGAAAAATGCAGCAGGTCTTTGAGCTGCTTGTACGGCTTGTCGATTTGAAAAAAGTAGCGGTATTTTTCATCGTGTTCCACGACAAAACCGCCGTTGCGGATGGCTTCAATGTCGCCTTTGATGGTATCCGGACTCACGCCGTAGCGGTCGGCGAGTTCGTAGCGGGTATAGCCTTTCGGGCGTTCAATCAGGGCGCGGATGAGGTAGACAAGCCGGGTGCGGGTACTGTATGCTGCTTCTTTGGGCATAGGCTGGTTTTCGTTTGTTTACGTTGGCTAAAATAAAGATAAACCGGAATTATGCACTACGGGAATTCGCCGACTGTCTCCTTAAATCAAAATCCGGCCCCGCACCGCCACCATTGTTCCCAAATTAACAGCTACCTTGCGTGTCCCAAATTTTTCCCAATCAAATCACGCTGTGCAAGTTTACCTCCGTTCATTTGGCCTGTTAGTCTGCTGCCTGCTTCAGGCACACGCCCTGCACGCTCAGCTGGACACCGTCCACTGGATACCGCCGGTGTACGCCCGCGGGCAGGTTGGGCCGCAGTTCATTTATCTTTCCACACCGGAGAATCAGCCTTTCCCGGTAACCATTCGCGACGGTGCCGGCAAGTTGTTCAAAACGGTACAGCTCAGCCGCGACCAACCGTTTGAGTACGACCTGGGCGATACGCACAGTCAGCTTATTGTGGCGGATATTCAGGTGCACCAGGTACTGTCGGACCACGGGCTGCACCTTTCCGGCGAAAAACCGTTTTATGCGCTATTTCGCGCACACTCCAAATCGGGCGCCGATGCCAACCAGATCACCTGCAAAGGCCGGGCTGCCCTGGGCCGCACGTTCCGGATTGGGCATTTGAAACAACTTTTTGATAAAACGGGCGGGCGTTCCAATTGTGTGGGTGTGATGGCCACGGAGGATAACACGCTGGTAACCTTTTCCGAATTCGATACCACTACGCTGTTTAAAATTGGCTTCGCCGAAAAAAAAGTGCAAACACCGGTGCAGGTTGTGTTGCAAAAAGGGGAAACGATCGTGTTTGCGCAGCATGTTCATTTTCGCGACTCCGACCAACCGACCAACGGATTTATGGGCGCCTTGCTCGAAGCAACCAAACCGGTGGCTGTAAACTCCGGTTCCTGGATGGGCGCCCCGGTAGTGTATGAAACCAATGATATCGGTATGGACCAGTTACTGCCCCTGGAGCGCATCGGAAAAGAGTACGTGCTGCTTCGCGGCAAGGGACCCACCTCGCTGGAACATCCGATTATCGTTGCGCATTACGATAACACGCAGGTTTGGCTCAATGGGGACACAACGCCCGTGGCGGTGCTGAACCGGGGAGAGTACCTCGTGGCATCGGCGTTTTTTTACGTGGGTTCCGATGCCATATTTATCCGGGCTTCCGAGCCTGTTTTTGTTTATCAGATGATTGGTGGCCTGTCCACAACAAATCTGCAACTCGGTACCGCCAGCCTGATGTTTGTGCCGCCGATCAATTGCGGCATCCGGCATGCAGTCGGCCCCTTGTTTTTGCCTTCTTGTATCGGCTCCGCCTGTTTTGAGGCCGGGATATCCATTCTCGCTTTGCGTACCGCAAGTGTTTCGTTGTTCGTGGACGGCCAGCCCAAACCGGTCGGCGACCCGGAGGCCATCCGAGGGAATCCGGATTTTGTAGTCTACCGTTTACCCAAATTGATTTATTACAACTATCCGCCCGACAGCATTTGGCTTGAATCTGACGGCCCGCTACAGGTTACGTTGGTTGGCCGGTTGAAGGGCGCCAGTTATGCCGCCTTGTATTCCGATTTTGAACCGCGAAGCCCGGAGGTCCACATCAAACACCTGGGCGATGGTATTTGTCCGGACACGCTGGTAGCCAGCGGCTACTTTGACGGGATCGAGTGGATTTATTCCGATTCCATTTTTCAACTTGGCCCCGATACCATGTTTGTAATTTCAGCGCCGGGGACTTATGTGGCTGCGGCCTACATCGGCGAATGTTACAACACCTCGCTGGTGTACGATACGATCCAGGTGCCGCTCAATGCGCCGGTTTTTCCCTATTCGGTGCAAGATGCCGGCTGTTTTGGCGTAGCCGATGGGGAAATTGAAATTGGCACGCCCAATGGCGGGGTTCCTCCATACCGGTACTCCATTAATTTCGGGCAAATTTTTTCACCCGAACCCGTTTTTCAAAACATCGGCGCCGGCTGGTACAAACTGGTGGTGCAGGATTCCATCGGCTGTTACAACGAACCGGTAAAGGTATACCTGGGCCAACCCGACAGTTTTTATGTAAATATTCAAACCTGGCGCCTGAAAGAGCCGCTCCAATCCGGCGACCAGGCGGTACTTGAGGCGCTTCCAAGCCATCCGGTGACGGAAATTTACTGGTCTCCGGCAGACAGTACCGGTGGTTGTTCTGATTGTCCCCTGCACGCTTTTTATCCCGATGTGTCCACCATGGTGTCTGTTACGGTGGTGGATGCGGATGGCTGCATGGCTACCGACAGTGTGTTGCTGGTCGTCGATCCGCATGTATATGCCCCGAATGCTATTGCCCTTCGTTCCGTACAGGGAAACGATCGCTTCATGTTGTTTAGCAAAGACCCGCTGCCGATCCATCAGTTGATGATTTATGATCGATGGGGGAATGCTGTTTTTGAACGGCAAAATATCCAGACCAACCAACCCGACCAGGGATGGGATGGCACCAAAAATGGCCGGGCTGCCGTACCGGGCGTGTATGTTTTTTGGGCAAAAGTTGAAATTGAGCCCGGGCGTACCGTGGTGCTGACGGGCGATTTGCTGGTGAACCCCTAGCGTACGGGAACGATTCGTCCAGAATCAGCAAAACGGTGGATTTTATATTCCTGTTTGGGATTTTCCCTGTGTTCGCAGTTGATTTAGCCTAAATTTATAAGCTAAACTGCTCTGCCCATGAAGGCATACCGTCCTGTTTTTTTGTTCCTGGCAATTTTCTGTTTTCTGCCGGACGATCTCCTTGCCCAGTTGGATACCATTCATTATCTGCCACCTATGCACGCCCGCGACGAATGGGGCCCGCAGTACCTGTATTTGTCCACACCCGAAGAGCAGCCGTTTGAGGTAAATATCCGCGATGGTTCGGGAGTCCTTTTAGAAACTGCTACCATCAGCAATGCGCAGCCTTACCGGATGTATTTGGGTGCTGCTGTTAATTCCACGGTGCTCATCCCGTATACCGATTTGCATCTTCCGGTAAAGAACAAGGGGCTGATCATTGACGGCCCGAAAAAGTTTTACGCTTATTTCCGGGTACACGCCAATTCGAGTTTTCACGCCGGAGACCTGACCTGCAAGGGCAGGGCTGCCCTTGGCAAGGCGTTTCGGATCGGCCATGTGCTCCAGGAAGTGGAGAGCCAGAACCGACGCGCCAATTTTATCGGGGTACTGGCTATTTCGGATTCTACCCTGGTCGTTTTGTCCGATTTTGCACCGGGGACCGATTTGTTTTACGGCGGCAAACATGTGCCTTTAACCGGCCCTGATTCGGTATGGCTTCAGGCGGGCGAATCGGTTGCCTTTGCCGAGTACATCACCTTCAATGCCCTGGAACAACCGCCCAATGGGTTTATGGGGGCATTGCTAAGTGCATCAAAGCCGGTGGCGGTAAACTGCGGCTCCTGGGTGGCCGCTCCGGTGATAGACCAGGCCAACGACATTGGGATCGACCAGATTGCACCGTTCGAACAAGTTGGGAAAGAGTACATTTTATGCCGGGGCAACGGTTCCTCCATACTTGAACATCCGGTGGTTATTGCCCATGTGAACAATACCGCCGTATGGCTCCATAATAATACCAACCCAACAATTGTACTGCAGGCCGGCGATTATTACGTGGTGCCGACATCGGCTTATTCACCTGCCGGGAACTTGTACATCCGCACGTCGCAGCCTGCATTCATGTACCAGATCATTGGCGGCGCCTCCTCGGGCGGCGATGCCATGCGCACAGCCGGGTTGATGTTTGTGCCGCCGATCAACTGCGGTATTCCAAACCGGGTGAACAATATTTTTCAACCCAACCGGATCGGCGGCATGACCTTCGACGGCGGATTGATGGTGGTGGCCATGCGCGACTCTGCCGTGATTGTCCGGATCGATGGAACACCGGTGTCGATCGGGGCGCCGGATGCGGTGCCCGGTAATCCGGATTTTGTGACCTACCGCCAACTTTCCCTCTTTTCCCAAAACAAAACACCGGATGTGATCAGTGTGGAGGCGGAGGGGGCTGTCCAGGTAGCCATGTACGGCCGGAATATGCCGGCGAGTTTTGCCGCTTTTTTCTCCGGTTTCAGCAAAGAAGTTGTGCCGGAAATCGAACTCACGGTTGTCGGCGACGGTGTTTGCCCGGATACGCTGATTGCCAATGGCCGTTTTGATGGAGTGCAATGGATGTACGAAGACTCCATTTTGCAGTACGGCAAGGACACTATGCTTATCGCATACGCACCCGGGCGCTATGTCGCAACCGGCTACCTGGGGGTTTGCCGGCGCAATGACGCTGCGGTTGATACGGCGGATTTGAACTTTCAGTCGCCGCAGTTTCCGTACGTGATGGAAGAACCCGCCTGCTTTGGATTTGCCGACGGCCAAATAGCGTTTGGCATGCCCTACGGCGGCATCGCACCGTACCAGTATTCAATTGATAACGGAAAAAGTTTTTCCACAAATGGCATTTTTGACGGATTACCGGCAATGGACTACAAACTGGTGGTCCGGGATTCCACGGGTTGTTACAACCGCCCCTATGAACTGACCATGGGCCAGCCGGACAGTTTTTCCGTTGAAATTGTTCCGATAAAACTGCCCGAGCCCTTAAAGCCAGGCCAGCCGGTTTTGCTGAAAGGCGTACCCAGTGTTCCTGTGGTGGGAAGTAGTTGGAGCCCGGCGCCGCCTGTGCCGTGCCCCGACTGTCTGCTGTATGATTTCAAACCGGAGGAAAACACCCTGGTGGAACTGACGGTGGTGGATGCGGCGGGCTGCGAAGCCATGACCAGTATGTGGGTGCTCGTGGACCCGCGCATCTACGCTCCCAATGCGATCGCCCCGGCGACTTTTTCCGGCAATGACCGGTTTACCCTGTTCAGTAAAGACCCGGTGATGATCCACCACCTGCGGATTTTCGACCGTTGGGGGAATATGCAGTTTTCAAGATCAAATTTCTGGACAAACGACCCAAATGACGGGTGGGACGGAACTTCGGGAGGTAAAAATGTGCTGCCCGGCGTGTACGTTTTCTGGGCAGAAATCGAAATGGCGCCGGGCAGAACGGAGGTTATCAAAGGCAGTTTGACCGTAGTCTGGTAGCCTTTATTTGCTACGGGTTTGGATTTTATTCCAAATGTAATTGCCTATTTCACGGCCATTCATGCGGCCGCCCTCGTTAGCGATGTGGTAGTGAATTCCGCCCCAGAGCCGGCTCATGGCCGCCTGGTCGGACGCTTCATAAAATGATTTGAAGGTGCGCGGCGCCATGTTGAAGATCATTTCGGTGCTGTCGGTAAACTCAAAGGATTCGCCAAAAGACTTGGTAAGGATAGTAGCCGCAGCGGCCGAAATGGTGGCGTGGCCGCTGGTATGCTCCGGGAACGGCGGTGTTTCAATGAAGGGGTGCCAGTCGGGATCGAACGTGCGGTTGATCACGGTTTCGGGGCGCACGAGGTTGCCCGTGAATTTTTCCGTCCAGCAACTGATGAATGCATCGGCCAGTGCCAGGGAAACCAAGGCGTATGTTTCAGTGGATTTAACGATGGACGCATTTGCCTTTCTGCAGGCATGCCCGGTGATGTTGACCCAGTGTCCGCCGGGACTGATTTTCTTGGTTGCTACCATGAGGTGCCCGGCAACGTCGACTTCGAAGGGGTTGCAGTCCCAATACAACGCACTTTCTTTTTCAAAATCGCCGATAGTTTTGCTCACGTCGTACACTTCCCGGACCGCTTTGAAAAACGCGCTGTTTGGGTCTTCGCTGAAGGGGATATTGGGAATGGGCTTGATCTGGCGGGCAGAGTCGAGCACCCAGGGGCGAATGAGTTTCCAGTGGGGCTCCACAGCGTCGTTGTATTGCGGCGGCGTAGGAACCCAGCGGCTGCGATCTTTCACGTTGATCGTGTATTTGGGTGCGCTTCGGATTTGCGCGTAATTGTCGGATTTGGTCCATTGGATGATATGATCGGCAACTTCCTGGCCGAATTTGACCGATCGCTCATAAACGGGCTCCGGCATGTTCATCGCCTGAAATTCTTCAAAAATGGTTTCTTCCAGGTCGGTCATGCTTGATTCTGAAAAAATCAGGTTTTTACCCACTTTCATCAGCGCCGTTACCGATGCGAGCGGATAACAATACGCCTGACCGGCTTCGGGCTTCGGGCTTTCCGTCAGGCCGTTCAACTGGCCGGCCAGCGACCGGTATTCCGGGTGCCCGGGAATGAGCGCTTCATAGGCAGCCACAGCCGAGTAGGCGTAAATCCGGGATGCTTGCGGCGGCGTGAAAATATCATGGCGCATAATATCGGTGATGCGGCGCATCCCGCGGTGCACCAACTCCGGGTTGTCGGCCAGGGTTTTGTAATCGTCATTGCCGGATTGGCAGGCATTTAGCCAAAGGCCAAGCATCACAATGCCGGAAATTGCAAGTGTTACGAATATTTTCCTATTCATTTTTGTGAAAACGTTGTTAGAAAAAAGGGCGCTTACGCAGAAAAAAGGTGTTGCGCAAATTTCGGAAAGATTTAACAGCAAAAGAAAGTTCAGGCAGTACCAGGCGCAATTTCGGTGCACTATTTGTCAAAACATGCATGCGATAAGCAGCTATCATCAATGCCGGACTTTACCGGATGAGTACGAGTGCTCCTTTTTTAATGCCCGCAGTCCCGTCAATAAACTGCAATTTGATAATGTAAACATAAACGCCTGAAGGGGCGTCTTTCCCGTTCGCTTTGCCATCCCAGCCTTCGGCAGGGTCGGATGGCTGAAAATCCTGATTTTCAAACAATAAACTTCCCCAGCGGTCATACACCTGCATCAATTCCACTTGCTGTACGCTTGCTCCGGCAAAAATGGTGAAGCGGTCGTTGGGCGATTCCGCATCCGGTTTGAAGGCATTGGGCAGGTACAATGGGGCTGCTTCAACCCGTATTTCCACCATTGCCTGTTCCACACATCCGCTGCTGTCGATGGCGCTTAAGGTGAAAACAGTGGTTTCGGGCGGGTATGCCAGGGTAAGCAAACAGCTGTCGCAGTTCAGATAAATTGAAGGCTCCCATTGGTAGCGGACCACGCGCCCCGGGTCGGTAACCATGCCGGAAAGTTGAACGGATTCGCCCTGAACGATGGTAGTGTCCGGCCCGGCCTGAACCGGATTGGGCGTGGGCTCCAGGATCGTTGTTGAATCCATGACCAGGCAACCATTTGCATCCTGCACAGACAGGACGTAGACTCCGGGCCCCAGGTTTTCAAAAACCGGAGTGCTTCCAAATGCAGCCTGTCCCAAAGCAAAACCATAGGGTGCTGTCCCTCCGGAAATACTGTCCACCCGGACGATGCCATCCATACCTCCAAAACAGCGAATGGGCTCGGTGGAAATATTGACTGTCAAGGGCTCCGGCTCATTTACGGCGGCTGTCAGGCTGGTCGTGCAGGCGTTGACATCGCTGATGGTTACAGTGTAGGCGCCGGCAGTTAAATTTTCGGCAACCGGGCTGTTGCTTACGCCTGCCGACCAGGCGTAGGAATAGGGTGGGGTGCCGGCAATGACCTGTACTGCGAGCTGACCGTCCATCGATCCGCTACAGCTTGCATGTACCTGTGCGGCCACTTCGGCCACAATGCCGGTGCTGTCAATGCGGATATGCGCGGTATCGGCGCAGTTGTTTTGGTCTGTTATTGAAACGAGGTAATTGCCTACCGGCAAATTAGCGGCACTGGACATGCTTCCTCCCTGTGGAAACCAGGTGTAACTGTAAGGGCCGGTTCCGCCGGAAACCTGAATGCCGGCCGAACCGGTCGGGTTGCCGCAAAAAGCCGGAAGAATGTTGGTCGTGTGCTGCAGCGGCGCCGGTTCGGAGACGGTGACGGAGGCGGTTACAGGGCAGGACCCCGGTTCAGACATGGAAACAGTGTAGGTGCCTGCTGCAAGATTGCCGGCAACCGGGCCGAATTGTACCGGGCTGGTACTCCAGGTAAAAGTGGGGTTTCCACCGGCCGGTATGACTTGCACAGTTGCTGTTCCGGTGCTGTTTCCAAAACAATCGGCCGGGGTACTGCTGGTGTTCAGGCCGACAATTTTTACCATCCGGGAAATGCTGGAACCAGGGCTGCATGCGCTGGAGGCCTGCATGGTTACGGTGTAAATTCCGGGTTTGGTGAACACGTGAACAGGGTTTTCTTCCGTGCTGGTATTGAATGGGCCGGAGTCCGGGTCGTTAAATCCCCAGCTCCAGGTATCGGGGCAATTGGTGGCCAGGCTGGTGAACAGAAAACTGTCCGGTGTAATACAGGTCACTTCAAAATCGGCAACCACAGGCGGCGCATTTTCAATTCGAACGGCATCGAAGGCGATACCATCGAAATCATTGCAGGTTGTGCCGGCGCCAAAAGCGAAGCGGAATTGGACACTCGGTTCATTTGCCAGGTAAGGCATGCAGTGCCGGGCGATGACCCAGCCATTGCTTCCGCCGCCGCCCAGGCAACTTCCCGCGGTTGGTTTGATATTTCCTGCCCAGCCATCGCGTACCTGGGCGAGATTGCTCAGGTGTGTAATTGAACTTGAATTAAACCAGTTTTCGTTCAGGCAATCCGTCGGGTCTCCTGCAGCGCCGACATTGGCCCAAGTGGTGCCGCCGTTCAGGGAATACTGAAAATTGGCGCCATCGTATTGCCGTTCGGATTCCCACCAAATGCTGAACGAAATGTACGGGTGGGAGAGCGCGGTGAAATCAAAACAGGGGCTTTCCACATAAGAGCGTTGGCCCAAATTGTAGAATGAACCGGAGAGCCCGCCGGTAACCCAGCAACGGTTGCCGGAGCCGGCTGTGTTGATGGTCGGTTTGGCGGGAATGCCCCAGGCCCAGTCGTTGTCCATGCCGCCGGCAACCCAACCGCCGGGGTCTGATTCGAAATCCTCGAAATAGGGGAAATTACTGATTGGAGGGCCGCATTGTGCAAATGCGTTTGGTAAAATGAACAGGCTGCCCGCGAGGAAGCTGAGGCAGAAAAAACAGGTTGACTGGCGAAATTTGGGTACCCGGTTACACATAGGTTTGCGAATATAAACTACAGGTTTGCAAGTTGTGAACCATTCCGTCAAATAGAAGTTTCGTAGAAATGCAGATTCAATTCGAAATTAACGGACATAAGGGCGCATTTTTCATTGAAGAAAACGGCGAGCGGCTTGCAGCGATGGAATTCACCATGGCAGGGGCACAAAAAATGATTATTGACCATACCGAGGTGGATGACCGCTTGCGGGGTAAAAGCGCCGGAAGGCAGTTGCTGCATCAGTTGGTGGAATATGTCCGGGAAAAAAACATCAAAGTCATTCCCTTGTGCCCTTTTGCTAAATCTGTTTTTCAAAAAGACGTGAGCATCCGGGATGTTCTTGGTTGAGCATAAAATGAAAACGGGCTAATTTTCTGATTTCCAGAAAATTAGCCCGAGTTTTTGTCGGGATACCAGGATTCGAACCTGGGACCCCCTGCTCCCAAAGCAGGTGCGCTACCGGACTGCGCTACATCCCGAAACCTAATTTCAAAAGCCCGCCGGAGCGGGCTTTGCGGATGGGGCGGGATTCGAACCCGCGGTACAGGTTTTACCCGTACGTCGGTTTAGCAAACCGATGGTTTCAGCCACTCACCCACCCATCCGGATAAACGTGGCTAAAAAAAGCGGACGCAAAGGTAGAATGAATTGAAAGTAATTGCCAAACAAAAACGAAATCTTTTTAGTTCGGGCGGCGATAACGTATGCTGTCGTTGCGAAAGTTAGTGGTTAAGGCTCATTTTGATCTTCTTTTCCAATTCAGAAACCGTATCCATGAAGATCATATCGGTGTCCATCATATCCTGAACCGCTTTGCAGGAATAAATGACCGTACTGTGATCACGACCGCCGAATGTTTCCCCGATTGCTTTCAGGGATTTGTTGGTCAGTTTTTTAGCGAGAAACATGGAAAGCTGGCGTGCAATAACAATATTCCGTTTGCGGGTTTCCTGGTGCAGGCGTTCTACCGGAACATTGAAATGTTCGGCCACCAATTCCTGGATAAACTCCACGGTAATTTCTTTATTGATCGTAGTAACGAAGTTTCGGATTACTTCTTTTGCCAGTTCAATATCCACATCGCGGCGGATGAGCGTGGATTGAGCCATCAGGCTGATCATCACACCTTCCAGTTCGCGAATATTATTTTTGATGTTGTAGCAAATGAATTCCAGAACGTCGTTGGGGATATCGACACCTTCCACTTCCATTTTAGCGCCCAGAATGGCCATGCGGGTTTCCAGGTCCGGCGCCTGCAGGTCGGCGCTGAGTCCCCATTTAAACCGGGAAATCAGTCGATCCTGAATACCTTCCAGATCTTTTGGCGGTCGGTCGGAGGTCAGGATGATCTGTTTGCCGTTTTGGTGCAACTGGTTGAAAATGTGAAAGAAGATCTCCTGGGTTTTTTGTTTGCCAGATAAAAACTGGATGTCGTCCAGGATGAGCACGTCTATCATCTGGTAAAAATTTACAAAATCATTGACGGCATTGTTTTTTATCGCCTGAATGATTTGGTTTGTAAACTTTTCCGCTGATACGTACAGCACCATTTTATCGGTGTACCGGTTCACCACTTCATTGCCGATGGCATGCGCCAAATGTGTTTTACCCAAACCAACGTCGCCAAAAATAACCAGTGGGTTGAATGCCGTGCCTCCGGGTTTTTTTGCAACGGCCATTCCAGCGTTACGGGCCAGCCGGTTGCAATCGCCTTCAATGAAATTATCGAACTGGTAATTCGGATTTATTTGCGGGTCAATTTTGATACGCCGAATGCCAGGTATGACAAACGGGTTTTTAATCATTTCGGCATCAAATACACCCGGAACCGGCTCATTGTCCTTATCTGCCGAAGGTTGTGCATGGGAAGGTTCAGTTGTTTTATTGGCCCCGTTTTGGGCGCCTTCCATGATGTGGTATAACAAGCGACCGCGTTCGCCCAGCTCTTGCCGGATGCTCGTTTTTAAAAGTTGTACATAATGCTCTTCCAGCCATTCGTAGAAAAACTTATTGGGTACCTGAATAGTCAACTCACTATTGTTCAGGCGAACAGGCCGGATAGGCTCGAACCACGTTTTGTAACTCTGTGGCGGTACACTTTTCTTAATGATACGCAGACAACTGTCCCATACCATATGGCAGTCCTTAGTCATACCTAAATGGTGCATTTGGTGTAGGAGAAACTCCAGTAAAATTCTGTTACGAAATTAGATTTCCGATCGAGACAGGGCGACAAAGTTTTCATTTTTCTCGCAATCCAGGAAATAGAATTCTCATTTTTCGACAAAAAAGTTTTCACCTCCAGCAAGCATTGGTAAGTCAATTATTCGGGGGGGCTGATAATCAACCAGATAAGGCCGGTAATGCTTAAAAATTTATCTTTTTGAATTTTAATTTCAGGGAAAACGCAATTTGTGGAGGAAGATTCTGGCAAAACGATGTGTATGGAGTATTTAATTGGCCGGCATTCCTGCCCAATCAGCGGTGGTTTGCAGTTCTTTTAGAGCCTTTCATTCTTGGTAACTCCTCTGAAAATCAGGTGTTAAGCCTTTAGAAAAAGCGTATCAATCCGGACCAATTTTTCACTTATCCAAGTAGCCAAATTTCCAACCTGACTTCGCGAACAAGTGGATAAAACCTGTAAAATTATTGTTAAGTAACTGCTATAAACTTAACATTAAGGTTCCCAGTAGTTTAGCCCGAAAATGTCAGAAAAGTTGCCCGGCCTCTGTCCGGATGGCAACGATTGCCCGTTGAAGCGGTGGCATTCCATCTTGCGCATCGACTGCAACCAGCAACTTGTCTACGAGTAATCCGGCGTTTGCTTGTGGGTCAAGATCTTCGGCGGCCTCTGTGATCAAATCCAGTGTTTGGGATTTTGCCAGGTTGATAATTCGCCACAACGTTTCGGACACAAAAAGCTGTTGGGAGGTATTGTGCTCGAATTCCTGGCTGATACTTAGCATGAGGGCGCCTTTGAGGTCGGCAACAGTCATGCCGGGCATCCGGATTCGCAATAACGAGTTATGAATGCTTACCCGGTCGCAAAGCAGGGTAAGCCGTTCGTAGGCTTGTAGTCGGAGTGGGAGCGTAATCTTTTGCGCATCCTGCCGAAGGACCATCCTGTCGATCCGTTGCCGTTCATCAAGCAGCATTTTCAATAGAAAATAGGCAGTGAAAAAAACGATTAATGCCGGAATGGTGAATTTTAGTAATTCAAGGAATAGCTCCATAGGTAGAATTCGTGCTGTGCGATTTTTTTTAAGTGGCGGCAAAGGTAATCACCTTGCTGTAAACATATTTGGCCCTGTTATCGTTTAATTAGCATATTTTTGCACCGTAAATTGAACCAGTTCGTGTATATGGAATCCGTACTTGAAAAAATTGCAACCGCACCCATCCAGTTGACTTCCGGTGCGTTGGATCAGTTAAATCAAATTCGTCAGCAGGAAAACATTCCTGAAGAATATGGCCTTCGCGTTGGCGTCAAAGGGGGAGGTTGTTCCGGGTTTACGTATGTGTTGGGGTTTGATACGCCCCAGGAAAATGATGACCTGTTTGAGTTGGGGGGTATGCAACTTATCGTAAATAAGGCACATGCCATTTACCTGATTGGCATGGAGATCGACTTCATCAGCGGCCTGGAAAATCGTGGATTTACCTTCAACAATCCAAATGCCAGCTCAACCTGTGGTTGCGGCACTTCTTTCTCCGCGTAGTTTTTTCGGTTTTTAAAATCAAAACACCGGTTGGAATTTATTTCCAACCGGTGTTTTGATTTTAAAAAAAACGGTTCTGCTGTTTACTCAAATTCCACTACAAATGTTTTCTTATAGCCCTTCGTTGCCGCCTTTTTTTGTTGCGCAGTGGCTTCGCTTCGGGTAGCGTAGGGTCCGAGAATTAGCTTGAAGACCTCCCTGCCTGAGCTGTCTTCATGGTTGACAATTACTTTTCCCGGCCAGGATGCCTGCAGGCTGGCTATATTTTGAAACAAGTTTTCTGTTGTGCTCAGGACTGCCAACTGTAAGCCATATCCCCGCCCTTGTACCTGTTTGAGTTCAACTTGATACACCTCCGACACGGCTACCGCCGCTGTTTCCTTGGCCGCTGCTATGGCAGGTTTTGTGGTGGAAGGCGCACTGTACGTTGCCGGGCTGACCCCCGTGGCTGGCGCTGTCGCCACTTTGGGCTTTACCAACTGGGCTTTGGCTGCCGACACGGAGGCTGCCCGTGTCGTTGTGGCAGTTTGGGCGGATTCAGGCGTTTGCGACTGTGTTGTTGTGGAATATGTTGCCGGGTTTACAGCGCCGGTTACCGATTTCGCAGTGGTGGCGGATCCGACAATCTCAATTTTCACTTTGGTTACTCCATCGCGCACCAACCCAATTGCCTCGGCTGCTTTACGCGAAACATCCGTCACATACCCTTCGATAAACGGCCCGCGATCATTAACCCGCACGGTTACGGATTTGCCGTTATCGAGGCGTGTAATTTTTAGCGTGGTGCCAAATGGGAGCGTTTTGTGTGCGCAGGTAAGTAAGTTCTTGTCGTACTTTTCACCACTGGCCGTTTTACGGCCTTGCAGCGCATCGGCATAGTAGCCACATTTGCCAAATTCCTCCTGAGCGCTTTGGGCATGTGCTCCGGCATAGTTTGCAGTTGTAAAAGCAAAAATACCGGCTAATAGGATTACGGTTCGGCGCATAATATTGTAGTTTTTATGTTAAGAGTTGATGACAAAGGTAAGTATGCACAGTAGTGATTTGCAAGGTAGTCGCTGATTTACTTGATTTTCAGATATTTGGCTGTGGAATTAATCCAGGTGGGAACACGAGTTTTATTTAAAAACGATTAAAAAACTGATTTCTTGAATAGGCCATGCAATTAATTAACGCACTTGATCGCCAGCGCAGTGTTTATCTCCGGGGTGCTTCCGGAAACCGGCAAAACCTGCCCTTTGATTTTGATGTTTTGAAAAAACGCGCCCAACAGCACATGCATTCGGCTGCCTGGGCCTATGTTGCCGGTGGAGCCGGGCGGGAGGATACCATGGCGGCCAATCGAACCGACTTTGCCCGGTGGCGGATTGTCCCCAGGATGTTGCGCGATGTGGAAAACCGGACCTTGGAAACCCGCCTTTTTGATCAATTGTTGCCTGCGCCATTTTTCCTGGCACCGATCGGGGTGCTCGAAATGGTACACCCTGAGGCTGATCTTGCAGTGGCCCGGGCAGCAGGTGCTTTGGGTATCCCGTACCTGTTTTCCAATCAGGCATCTGTTCCCATGGAAACCTGTGCCGCAGTAATGGGGAATGGCCCGCGTTTTTTTCAACTCTACTGGAGCCGGTCCGATGAACTGGTGATCAGCTTTTTGCAACGCGCCCAAGCAGCCGGTTGTTCCGGGATCGTTGTGACGCTGGATACGACCATGCTTGGATGGCGCACCCGTGATTTAGACCTGGCGTCACTTCCGTTTTTAAAAGGTATGGGCATTGCACAGTACACTTCCGATCCCGTTTTCCGTCAACTCATGGAGGAACCTGCGCCTGGTCCGAATGCCAAAACCACGATCTCCTGGGATGCCATCCGAACCCTGATCGGCGCAACCCGCCGATACCCGGGCCCGTTTTGGAAAAACCTGCGAAGCAACGCCGGCCTGAAGGCCGTGCGAACGTTTATTCGCATCTACTCCAGGCCAAATATTACCTGGAAAGATTTGCCTTTTCTGCGGCAACACACCGATTTGCCGATTATCCTGAAGGGGATATTGCACCCCGACGACGCCCGAAAGGCGCTCGATTATGGCGTGAACGGGATTTATATCTCCAACCATGGCGGACGGCAGGTAGACGGCGCTATCAGCGCAATTGAAGCCTTGCCTGGAATCGTGGAGGCCGTGCGAAATAAAGTGCCGGTGCTGATTGACAGTGGCTTCCGGGGTGGCGCAGATGTGTTTAAAGCCCTGGCGCTAGGCGCTTCGGCTGTCGGAATTGGCAGACCCTACTGCTATGCCCTGGCATTAAACGGCGCGGCCGGAGTAGCCGAATTGCTGAACAATTGGGCGGCAGACCTGGAACTTACCATGGGCCTGGCAGGATGTAAAAATGTTGAGGAAATCAGGGCTGCAACGTTAATCCAGCATTATTGACCGGCTAAAACCAGCAGTTTCCCGGTCCATCGGGTCATTCCCTGACGGATTTCATACCAGTACACGCCGTTGCCTGAAAATTGAGCCGTTTCTACCTTCAGGCTTTTCCCGCTTAGTTTTTTTGTTAAAACCATTTTCCCGGCGCCATCAAAAATCCGAAGATTTACGGCCTCATCCAGTGCCTGGCTACATTGGAACAAAACACCATTGGCGCCAACGGGATTGGGGAATACCTGCCATGTTACCGGGTTGGTTTTTTCGCCAGATCGCCACTGCAGAACAGGTTCCATGGGCGAACCATCCTGGCGGAATGCACGGGCTGGTGTCGGGGCATGGCCTATCCGAATGCTGTTTTGCAAATCGCCGGCCACCTTGCTTCGAAACCAAGCCTGAAAAACGACTTTCGGGGTGCCGGTTTGGACGTCCCGGGTTGACTTGCCAGGTTGTTCGAAACAGGTGGTAAAACAGGTCCGCCTGCCCGGATTGAGCGCAAAGTTTTCTGTTGTGAGCCCATTCCAAACCGGTTCAACCGTTTCCAAAATCAATTTGTCTGGGTCGTATTGAATGGTAAACTGGGTGCCTGCCGCCAGGTTCAAATCCAGCAGAAATGGTACGGCGAATTTTTCATTTGCTTGAAACGGCCGGTCATCTACATAAACAGGGTAAAACTCGGAGGTGCGGTCTTGCGGTGAACTTTGCAGATTGGGGGCGGCATTACTGTTCACGTCGCCGACTTTCAGTCCGGTAAAGTTGATCAGTTGCGGCGGATCGTTCGGGTTCAGCGCTATCCCCTCCGGGAAAATACTGCCAAACGGATTTTGCGGGTCCGGGAAACTGTAGTTGTCCGGAATAAACCGCCAGGAATCAATGTTCGCCAATACCGTATCGATGCCGAGGATCAACTTGCGCAGGGTCACGATATCAAAGGTGCTCACCGAGCGCGAATTGTTGGCATCGGCAGCGATAATTTTGTAGGGCGAGTTTAAGGCTTCAATGCCTAAAATGTGCCGGTTGATCAATACCAAATCGAAGGTGCTGACCCCGTTGAGCGGGTTGTCGTTTCGCGTCGGGTACAGCCCGGCTGCAAGGCAGCCTGCGTCGGAGAGCATTTCGAAGGCTCCGGAAGTGCCGGTCTGTTGAAACGGCTGGTCACAGATCAACACCTGTTCAATGCCGTCGCCGGCTTCCGTTTTTACCGTTCCGCTCACAACCACGGCAGGTGCTGTTTGAAGGTTGAAAATGGAGTCGAGCGGAAACGTCCACAAGCCTCGGGCATAGGTGGCTGCGAGCAGTTCATTTCGCACCGGATTGCGCTCCAGGTCAAATACCGGCACAAAAGGCAGATTCGTCCCCAGGCGTTGCCATTGCTGGCCACTGCTCAGGCTGATGTACACTCCGGCATCCGTAGCGGCAAAGAGCACGCTGTCAGCATGTTCCGGGAGCACGAACAGGTCGTTTACCGGCACATTGGGCAGGCCTGCGCCGATATCGGTCCAGGTCAGGCCATTGTCATCCGAGCGGTGCACGTGCGGGATGTATTCATTGTCGCGGAAACCGGAGTTTGTCACAAATATCCGGTTCGTCAGGGTGGGGGAGTAGGTTACGGAGGTCACATAGCGGTCGGGCAAGCCGGTAGAGATTTTCACCCAATTACCGGTTGGCTCGCGGCGCCAAACATTGCCATCGGAGGTGCCCGCCAGCAGTTTTTCAGCAAGAATCGGGGATTCGGCCAAACAGGAAATGTTATGAAAGCGCGCGCCAAACACAATGCCGTCGGTCAGGTCGCCGGAGATCGCTCCCCAACCGCTACCGTTGTCGGAAAAATAAACGCGGTAGGTTCCGGCAAACAGCCTGCTGGTATAATGCCGGCTGATAAAATACGGGGTATCCCAATTGCAGCGGTCGGGGGTTCCCAGGCAGTTTTGGCCAAATAGCCAGGTTTGGCCGCCATCGGTAGTTTTATGAATATTGCCGTTTTGGGTTTCCACCCAAAAAATATTCGGATCATTCGGATGAAACGCACAGCGAAAACCATCTGCCGAAAAAACGGAGGACCACCCGTTGTAAACCGATCCGTTCCCTTTCTGGATGCCGTTGTCCTGTGCGCCGCCGTAATAGGTATTGGGTTCATGCGGGTTGTAGCTGGTGTGGTAAAACTGGGTGGTCGGCAAGTTGTGGCTTTTAAACCACTGCATTTGTCCGGGTGTGTTCCGGTAAACTCCGCCATCGGTTGCCAGGTAGCGTTTGCCGGTTGCGGCGAATTGGAGGTCGTGGCAGTCGGCATGCGAATTGGCAGAAGGTTGCCACTGCGTACTCCCCGCATCTTTTCGCCACAGAATTATCCCGAGAAAATAGACTTCTTCGTCATTTGCAGGGTTGACCCGGATTTTTCCAAAATACCAGCCAAAATCCGCACAGGCATCTTCCAGGGCCAGCACATTCATGGAAGTCCAGGTTTGACCACCGTCTGTAGTTTTGTACAATCCATGCGGCGTGGAGAGCGAATCCATGTAAATTGCGTACAACTTGTCCGGATTTTGTGGCGAAATGGCAAGCCCGGTACGCCCCAATACGCCGCCGGGCAAACCACCGCCGAGTTGGCTCCAGGTGGCGCCGCCATCGCTCGATTTGTACACCCGGGCATGCGGCCCGTAGATGATCGATTCCTGGTTGTTGCGGATTCGGTCCCAAAATGAAGCATACAGGATTTGCGGGTTTGCCGGGTTGATAACCAGGTCGCTGGCGCCCGCCTGATCACTTACAAACAATACATTTTGCCAGGTTTGGCCACCGTCGGTGCTTTTATACACCCCGCGTTTTGCATCGCGGACATACGGATTGCCCATGACAGCGGCGAAAAGCGTGTTGGAATTGCCTGGGTCAACGTAAACCTTGGAAATGATGCCTTCCTGCGAAAGGCCCAAATAAGCCCAGCTCTCGCCGCCGTCGGTGCTTTTGTAAACGCCGTTTCCGTTAAACACAATGGCCGGCATATTCGGATCGCCGGTGCCGGCATACACGATGTCCGGATTATTCGGATCGTAGGAGATATGCCCGACGGAAAGTTCCAGCTGGTTGTCAAAAACCGGTTTCCAGTTCAGGCCTCCATCAGTCGTTTTGAAAATTCCGCCGGCCGAAAAACCGGCCAAAACAATATTTTCGTTTTCCGGATGGATAGCCAGGCTATTGATACGGCCGGCGACATTTCCGGGGCCCTGCAGGGTCCAGTTGGGAGCGGCGCCGTTTTCCGCCCAAGTATTTGCGGTAAGCGATTTTGTAAAATTTACGCGCAAAGTTGCCATACGTTTGCGCCAGCCTTTCCAGTCAAAATCGCGGTCGGGATAGGAACGCTGGAAGGAAAACTGGTCGTAGGGTTCTGCTTTCCGTTGCAATGCGTTGCTTTTTTCAGCATTGCGGTAGTGGCAGGAAAACAGGGCGCCGGTGAGGAAGAGGAAAAGCGTCAGTCGAATGGTATGAATCATGGAATCGGTTTCAGATTAAACAGATATGCAGCAAAAATAGCGCCTCTTTTATGATCAGCAGGGCTTATTCCTGCGGAGAACTATTGCGTCATACCATTGTTTCAGAATCATTTTTATTTGAACCCGGACAAAACCGGATTTGTATTTTACGCCTTTGCCAACCCGGTCATAAGATTATGAAGGCACAACCACCTAATTCACAGGAGAATCTCGTGTTTCATCCCTACAACATCATGTTGATGTTGTTGCTCTTCGGGTTGTCGTTGCTTTTCCTGGCGCTTTCGATCAGTTACACCTATATCCGGGTAACCATGCAGGTACCGCCGGTCCGGCTGCCCTGGCTGTTTTTGTTTAACACGTTGATTTTGCTGGGCAGTAGTTATGCGATGATCCGGGCAAAAAACTGCTATCTCGAAGACAATACCGAGGGGTACCAACGAAACCTGCGTAACACCATCGTTTTGTCGGTTTTTTTCATGCTTATGCAAGGTGTTGCCTGGGCCTGGTTGTTCAAAATGAACAATATTGGGATGAACGCTTCTACGACAGCGGGATTTTTATACGTGCTGTCGATCACGCATTTGGCGCACGTAGTGGCAGGGCTGCCGTTTTTAATTGTATTTTATAATACGGCTCGCAAACGCATGGTCGACCCGGTAACTGTGCTGATCTATTTTTCCGATCCGGAGAAACGCCTGAAACTGCGCTTGCTTACGATTTACTGGCACTTTCTGGATATACTTTGGCTGTTTTTAGTGGCTTTTTTGGGAATTAATTATTTGATCTGAAAAATGTCCGCGGTATGCTCCTGAATGCGAAAAACCCGCTTCTGCATTCAGGAAACGGGTTTTTTCTTTTAGCCATAAATGTTCTTTACCGGTGCCCGCCGTTTTAGCGGATGATCTGAAATTTTTTGACGACACGCCCACTGCTGGTACGGGCGGCTGCAAGGTAAAATCCGTTGGGAAGATGCCCGACATTCAATTCGGCGTGCTCCCACCGCACCTGCCCGGAGTCATAAACTGCTTTCCCAGCCTGGTCAAAAACGATCAGGGACTCAATGACGTCGTCGCCGTTGAGGTGCACCTGAAGTAAGTCCTTAGCCGGCGATGGATACACGAAAAAATCCGTGTCCGATACCGGTGTTTTCCGATGCAGGCGCAGCGGAATATCGAGTGAAATGGTTGTTCCGGCAGTACTTTGCCCATCGGCCCACATGGCTTCGGGGGCATCCACCTGAAGAGTGAAATAGGGCGCGGTATTCAGCTTGCTGTCGTCGACAATGTCAATAATTATAAAACTCATTATGGCGACAACGCCGTGCCCACTTGCTGCCACGCCATTGGTACGGGTAAAAGCAGACTCCAAACGGCCCGGTCCGGGATTTTTAGACATCCAGATATCCGCGGCGTTTTGGTTCATCCAGGACCCCTGCAAATAGTTGATTTGCAAGGCCGAGTCAATAATTTGCGGACTCAAGGATGCGTCAAAAGTATATCCGTACAGATTGGTAACAGGTTGGTTGTTGCTGCCCAAAAGCACTGCGACTTCTACCAGGTCGCCAACGCCGGGGTTGGGAGTCAGCAGGTTTAGCGAAAACTGCAAACCCTTTGAACTTGGTGGGACATTGGGCGTAAGCTGGTGGTTCAGGCCATAAAAGTAGCTGATCGCCAGCGTGTCATCCGAGTTGACCATGCCGTTGCCATCGGTATCGGCGTGTTTCAGGTCGGCGGCTTTTCCAAGGAACGGATTATTCCAGTCGCCGGCATGCTGCCCGTACCATTCGAAGGATGCGTTGTCGCGCACGGTTCCGCGGAGGCCCATGTAATACCCCATGGGAAGCAGGTCTTTGTTGTTCACCACACCGTCGGTGTTCACGTCCCCTGTCCATACGCAATCGGCAATGCAATAGGGGGCGGGGGCTGAAAAAACATTGACGACACTTGCGGTTATTTTGATTGGCTGGCATTGCCCGTTGGAGGCTACGCAATAATTTATTTCAAATTGATCCAAACCCGTGAACCCGTTGTCGGGTGTATAAACCAGCAGGTTGTACCCTGAAACAGGCTGCCCGTTAAATGTTTGGCTGCTAAAGCCGGGGTAAAAATCCAGGTCTCCGTGATCCGGTTGGTCGATCACATCAAAATCAAATCCGGTGAACGGAATTTCATAGTTGATCACCATCGGGGTTTCCTTTGGGGTTGTCAGTTCAAAAACAGCCTTGGAGGGCGCCAGGTTTCCGACAACTATCTCAACAGGTGCAATTTCCAGATCGGGAACAAACATGTTGCCGATTTTATAGGAAAAAGTGGCTACTCCGGAAAACCCGGGATTTGGGGTGAAGGTTACATTACCGCTGCCGTTCGTATTGCTAATGCTGCCGGGAAAATTGGATGGCACCACCCAGCTTTTCACTAAAAGATTGCCGATGTCGTTTTGGCGGACATTGAAGGAAATGGGCGTTTCCTTTGGCGTAAAAACTTTGTCGGGCAGGGCCATCGTATTTGGTGGAACGGTGTTCAGCACTTCCACGAAAACCGTCTGCTGAACCGGTGAACCATATGCAGTGGTAGACAGGATAAACTGGTCGGTTCCTGTATAGTTTTGATTGGGTGTATACCGGAACGCATGGTCGCTTTCCATTGTCACCAAGCCATTGGCAGGCGCCTGAAACAGGCTGTACCCGGTATACCGCAGGGGCATGGTCAGCGCGGTGTTTTTGGCGGTTGCGATGCGTAAGGTATCATTGCCTGGCGTCTGGTTGTTGTTGACGCCGATCGCTAATTGGGCGGTTTGGCAGGCGCCTGTGGGATCGCAAGCCACATAATTTACATAGCCGACGCCTGTAAATCCCGGAGCGGGCGTAAACTGAATGGAATTGTTGCCAACAAGCGTGGCGGTGCCGTTTTTTACCTGTGGAATAGCCGTAATGCTCAATGGGCCATTGTTGCTCAGATCATTTGCCAAAACATCGGTAGTTACCGGAGTGCCTGAAGTCGTCACCGCAAAATCACTTTTAACCGCAAGCAAGGAGCGGAAAACGGAAACGCGGTAGCCGCGGTACACCAGATAAGGATAGGAACCCTGGTAGTTTAATTCCAGGGTAAATGTATCCACACCCATAAACCCCGGATCGGGAGTATATTTTACAGCGTAGACATAAGGCGTGCCGGAGCCTCCGGATTGAAGCAACTGAATCGTTACAGTGCCATTTTTCGGGACCGGACTTACAGGATAAATACTGAGATTTTGGCCACTTACGGTATCGCTTACGGGGAGGTTGAGCGCTGTGGTGATGTTTTTGTAGGGGCCTGCATTTTGGCTCCACAGGCTTACCCGGGTCCCTGAAAACAGGAAAGACACCAACAGCAATATTCTGATGGGCACATGGAGTGAAAACGCATTCATGGCTACGGTATTAAAAGTACCACCAAAAATAGGAACTCTGCTTCAAACACGACTCGTTGTGAAAAGAAAAATCTAATTTTGTGAAAGTCCGGAAAAAAAACAACCCATTTCCCCTTTAACTTAAAAAGTTGGTTGTCAGATTGCTATTCCACATTTTAGTCTTTTTGCTTTGCCGGTATTGTGAATAATAATATGTGACCATTGACGCGTGGATTAAACGAAGAACCGGCGGGCTGTCCGGCGTTGGCCGGTCCAATTTAAACAATGGTGATCTAGCAAGTCCATTTAAAGTATGCACAAAAAAACGGCGGCACGGAACGAAGCGTATACGAACAAACTTTTTCTCACCTTGCGTTGCCTGGAACCGCTTGAAAATAAGCGGCTTGTAAAGTATTTGCGCTCGCCCTATTTTAATCAAAGCAAGCGATTGACCCAACTCTGCACCATTTTTTTGGGAATACTGGAAAAGGGCTATCCGGGCTTCGATCGACAACAGGTTTGGTCAAAGCTGTTTCCGGGTACACCCTACGATGATGTAAACTTTCGAAAACACTGTTCCGACCTGCTAAAACTGGTCGAAAGTTTCATGGCACTGGAAGCCTCTCTGAAAGATAAAACCAGACAACAAATTGATTTACTGGATTTTGTTGTTGAAAAAAAGATCGAACCGCTTTACAACAGCGCTTTGCGGCAGGCTAAAGCCGAATTGGACAGACAGGAGTACCGCTCACTCGATTACTTCAAAAATCTTTACACCATCGAACGCCTCTATTATGAAATGATGGATTTTGATGTGACGCTGAACGTCCGGGCAAACGTGGAAGAAATTTCCAACAACCTCGATATTTTCTATTGGATTGAAAAACTAAAACTTTTCAGCGCAGGCCTGAGTCAGAAACGCACCGGCAACTTCGAGTACAACCTGCGATTTAACACGGAAATTCTCAATTATTTGAGCCGTACTTCCATGGACGGCGTGCCCGAGCTGGCCATTTACTACTACTCCTATCTGACGCTGCACGAAGAAGATAATGACAAACACTACTTCAGCCTGCGCAAACTGCTGGATATCTACGGTGGTGTCATGCCCAAACGGGAAGCCATCGAACTGTACGACTCCGCCCTGCACTACTGCACCGGAAAATTGAATAAAGGCAACCAGCAGTTTCTTCGGGAATATTTTGACTTGTTTGAAGACGGCCTGAAAAAAGGCGTGTTCATTGTAAACGATGAACTGGCCACCTGGCGCTTCAACAATACAACCGCCGTAGCCCTGCGCTTGGGTAAACTGGACTGGGCCGAAGATTTTATCGAAAAATACAAAACCTTCCTCCCGACCGATACCCGGGAGAACACCTACACCTTCAACCTTGCCCGACTCTACCGGTACCAGCGAAAGTTCGACAAGGTGCTCGCGCTGCTGCATAACCTTGAGTATGAGGATATTGGCTACAATCTCCTGAGTAAAACCATGTTGATCAACGCCTATTACGAACTGGATGAACACGATGCCCTGGAATCGTTCATGGAATCTTTTCGCGTGTTCCTGAACCGGAATAAAAACATTCCGCAACAGCGAAAAAAAAGCTACCTCAACCTGTTGAAATATGTCCGCAGGCTTACCCGCATCGCGCCGCATGACAAGGCTGCCATTGCCAAAATTAAAGCGGAGGTTATCCGGGAAAAAGCCAACCATGTGAACCATGAATGGCTGCTCGAAAAAATTGGCGAACTGGAATAAGTATGCCTCCCGCAAACACGCAATTTCACCGGGGCTGCCGGCGTTTAGCTTCCGCCCACGATTTTTAATTTCAACCCAATTTTGATGATCAGAGCATTCTGCTGTTTCGCAGCCACGGTGTTGCTGCCGACGTTTTTTATGGCCCAATCCAAACCCGGCCCTTCCGAAAAACTCAGCCCGCAAGCGATTGAAAAACTTCATGCCAGTGAAGACACCCTGGCCATCCTTGCCTATGCCGTGGTAAACGACTCCCTCCCGGAAATGCGGTTTTTGGCTTGCCGAAGTCTGATCACCGGACTGGTACAGGCCCTCAAAACCGAAAACTCCTTTCAATATCCGTTTGACCGCCTGAAAGCAGTTTCCATACTGGCCCCGCCCGACAGCAGTTTCCGAATTTTTACCTGGCAACTTTTTGTCGATGATTCCACCTACCGGTATTACGGCGCCATACAAATGAATCAGCGCGAGATCAACCTTTTCCCCCTCATCGACCGGAGTTTTGAGATGCGCGGCCTTCCAACCCGCGAACAACTTGCCCCCGATTATTGGTACGGCGCATTGTACTACAACCTGCTGCCTTTCGATACCCGCAAGGGGAGAAAATACCTGCTGTTCGGCTTTGACGGATTTTCATTTTTTGACAAACGCAAGGTTGTTGAAGTGTTGAGTTTTGACGAAAAAGGCAGACCCGTTTTCGGCGCACCGGTTTTTGAACAACCGGATGCGGATGGAGAAATGCGTGTCATGTTGGAATACTTCGCCGAGGCGCGCGTTCGCCTCAATTGGGACGAACAGTACCAGATGATTTTGTTCGATCACCTGGTGCCTTATCCCAACCCGTACAACGGCGGCATTATGAATATCCCCGACGGCAGTTACAGTGGCTATAAACTTGAAAAAGGCCGTTGGAAGTTTGTTGAAAAAATCTTTGACCAGGTCCAGGAAGAAGCGCCACGGCCCGAGCCTGTTTTGGACAGTCAAAAAGGCAAAAATATTTTGGGAACGCCGGGCAAGCCGAAAAAACAAAAGAACTCAGGAAATTAAAAAACCCGTCCTGCAGCTTCTTCGCTGTAGGACGGGTAAAATTTCACAAGGAATAACCCTGGAAAAAAACTACCGCAAAATCGTTACATCGCCCCGGTAGAGCAACACGCGGCCATCCAGGAATTTCACTTCTACAACGTACACGAATACGGCCGGATTTAAATACTTCCCGTCGTAGCGGCCATCCCAGCCCTCGGCAAAGTCGTTGTTGTTGGGATAGAATTTTTCACGTTCGTACATCAACGTTCCCCAGCGGTCGTAAATCCGCATGTAGTTAATGATTTCAACCCCTCGGCCGACATACACGTTAAAGTGGTCATTCAGCCCTGCCGGATTTCCGGGAATAAAGGCATTCGGAATATACACATTCCGGTTCGGGTCGATATTGACGGAAATGGAGCCGGTTGCTGAGCAGCCATTTTCGTCGAATACGACGATGGTGTAATTCTCCGATTCGTATGTGCGGGTAAATGGTTCAAATTCAAACGGATCACTGAGCGATGCTGCCGGCGTCCAGGTAAACGTGTCCACCACTGCGCCGGTGACGATCGGCAGCAGTTGCAGCGAATCGCCTAATTCGATTTCAACCTCGTTCGGATCGAAGGTCACAAAAATCGGATCGGGTTCCGGAACAAAAATGGTGTCCGTGTATTCGCAACCCAGGCGGTCGATGTAGGTGATGTAGTGCTCGCCGCCGCCCATATTTATCGGGAAACCGGCATCGAGGAAAACGCCAAAGTCAAGACTGTACTGGTATGGCGCTCCAGATCCCCCGGAAATGCTTTCAATAAACAAGGTGGTTTCTTCGCCATGACAAACGATCGGGTCCCAGGGCAGGTATGTCCCAAGCACTGCCGCCGGGTCGCTCAGGATCAGGTTGGGCAACTCCCCGGTGCAGCCTGCCGCGTCGGTAACGGTCACGGTATACGCACCGGAAGGCAGGTTTTCCAACGGGTTGGTGGTGCCCAGGTTGCCGCCGGCATTTGCCCATTGATAGGTGTAATCCGGCGTGCCACCCGCAACGGTTACCGCTAACTCTCCGGTACTTTCACCAAAGCAGGCAATGTTGACGGTGTTCGTCAAATCCTGCGTAACCACAATTTCCGTCGGCTGGGTGATATTGGTGATAAATGTATCCATGCATCCGAGCACATCGGTTATCGTCACCGTAGCATCGCCGGCCATCAGACCGGTAGCAGTGTTGATCGTCGAGCCATTGTTCCAAAGGAAGGTGAACGGCACGCCGTTCGCCCCGCTGACGGTCACACGCGCCTCGCCGTCGTCGCCGCCAAAGCAGGTAACCGGAACCGTGGTAAAGCTAACGTCAAACGGGGGCGGGCTGTCGATAGACACGGAGTCGATCCGGAAACAACCGGTAATTGCGTCCGTAACGGTCACCGTATTAAATCCGGGGCAAAAGTCTGTCCGGACAGAATCCGTGGAACCGTCTTCCCACATAAAATTGAAATTGGCAAATGTGGGCGGCACGGTATTGTAGTAGGTAACGAGGGTTGCCTGCCCGTCGCAAACGTTCGGACAGGTGGCCGGCATGATGCTGTTGTACTGAATCACGATTCCGGGCGGGTTGGGCAACACGAAGGTACCCACCAACGTACAGCCGGCCGGGTTGGTGACGGTCACCGTATAGGTACCGGCTGCAACGGCAATAATAACCGGGGTTGTTTGCCCGGAGGCCCAGGTATAGGTCGGCGCACCGCCGGTACCGCCCTGCACATCAATGGCGATGCTGCCGTCGGCGCCGCCATTACAGGTGGGCAAAATCAGGGAAGTATCGGCAAAGAACAGCGGAACTACCGGCGCCAGCGTGAAGGTGTCCATGTTGACACAATTCTGGGCATCGGCTATCGTCAGCACGTAAGTATCGCCCGGCAGGCCGGTCACGGTTGCCATGTCGCCAACTTGCTGGCCGCTCAAGGTTTCCCAAAGGTAGCTGACCGCAGTCGGGGCAGTCACGGTGAGGCTGCCGTCTGCGCCGCAAACAACCGACATGGAATCTATCGCTGTGATCGCAGGCGGCGGCGGCAGGGTCAGGGTAATACTCGTAGAATCGGTACATCCGTTTGCATCGGTCATCGTCACCGTATAGGTGTCCGGTACTAAGTTTTGTTGGGTAGCGCCATTCGGCAAACCGCCCGACCAGGTGTACGTGTAGTTCGGGCCGCCGGTGCCACCGCTTCCGGCTACCACGATGGTGCCGTCGTTTTGGAACTGACAGGACGGGCCGTTTTGTGTCACAATGGCAATGGACAACGAGTCCGGTTGGCCAAGTGCGAATCCTGCCGCTACCGAGCAACCAGTGTTCGTTTCGATAACCACGACGCTGAAGGAGTCGGCAGCCAAATCGCAATAGGTAAATGTATTACCCACGTTGGTAGGTGTTCCACCGGTTGGATCCCAAAACGCCACAAAGGCCGGGTTTGGAAATGCCGGTTGAGCATTAACAGCGATTTCGATACAGCCGTCGGCTGCGCCAAAACAACTGGGCTCCAAAATATTCAGCGTGTCAATGGTCATTTCCCGGGCATTGGCAATTTCAATGGTTTGGATTCGGGTACAGCCATTTGCGTCGGTGACCGTCACAAAATAAAAACCTGCCGGTTTATTGGACATGGTAAACGGGTTTCCGACACCGGCGTCGTCCGTGAACAGCGGTACGCCGTTTGCATTGGGCGAATAATCCCAGGCAAAGGTGTATTCGCTACCGATAGCACCGGGCGTTCCACCGGACACGGTGGTCACAATGCCACCGTCGGCAATGCCGGCGCAGGAGGCATTCGTTACCTGAACATCCAGTACGATTGGCGCAGGTTGGCTAAGCGTGCCGGCAGCAAGCGTCGTACAACCGGAAACTGTTTCGGTTACTGTGACAGCATAGGGGCCGGCGGGTATATTGGAAATTGTCTGTGTCGTTTGCGGCGGGGTGGTATTCCACAGGTAGGTAAACGTTGGACCCGGATTGGGGATCACCACGCCGTCTACCGTTACATCCGCGCGCAGCGAGCCGGAGGAGTCGCCGTTGCATAAGGGGAGTTGAACGACCGCCAAGGTTGCGCCGAGGTTGGGCACATCGATCGTAATAGTATCGCACACCTGCAATCCGAAGCCATTCTGGTCGGTTACGCAAACCTCCCAGGTGCCTTCCGGCAATGGATTGGTCAAAATCGTGTCGGCCACGTTGGCGGTAACCATGCCGGGCATGCCACCGCCGGGAAACATAGACCAACTCACCACAAACGGTGCAGTGCCCGCACTGATAATGGCAGCTACGCTGGCTGTGCCGTCGCAATTGGGGGTGTCGACGTAAAATTCCACATCGAGCGGTACAAAATCCACACACACTTCGCCGGTGTCCACCGTGATGGCCAGCTGTGGTCCGAAGGCATTATCCATCGTAACGAGCGAAGGGAAACTGACGATGTCCAGCGGGGTGCAGGTGCCAAGTGGCGCAAGCACCGTGAAACACAGTTCCACAAAAGTGCCGCCATTGGGAATCGTCGTGCCTTCCGGATTGGCAAAATCGGAATAGGCAATGCCAAGAAAGCCCTGTGCGACATTATCCACGTTCAAATTTGAAAGGTCAAATGCGCCGAGGGAGTCGCTCGGGTTTTGAAAACCGGTATACATGAGCACCGTCGGGTCCCAGGTAACCGACCACGATGCGCCGATAATGTTGGTGTAGTTGGTCATGCTGATCGGCACACAAATCTGTGCACCGGGAGGCGCCACCAATTCAGGCATTGAAATGGTCACGTTGTCCACAGCATCACAGCTGTTCACATTGATCAGGAAAGTGTGGCCGCAGCTCTTCCCGTCTTCAACTACAACACGATATGTTCCCGACTGGGGCACCGAGAAAATGACATCGTTACTGTGTTTCATTTGCGCCGGCGGCGTGTAGATCAGCGCTTTTACATTCGGATCACTGTCGAGAAAAATATTCACGGTATAGGTGGCATTCAAATCCCATTCCGGGTAGCCGCCGTAAAGCCGGAAACGCGCTTTACAATCATCCGTGTAGTTTGTTTGAACAGTCGAAGTGTTATCCGAAATGCGCAATTCCGTAATTCTTCTCAGGTAAACAACAGAAAACGCATCGTTGACATTTACATCCACACAGCCCGGTTCCAGTAATCCATTCGGGTCGTCCGTAATGGTAATCGGCGCGAATGTGATCAGGCAAGGGCTGTTATTGCAAAACGTAGTAGCCTGGAACAAACCGCCTGTATTAAAAAACCAGTGGTCACCGGAAGGCGGCCCCTGGGTTGCAAAAAAACCATTCCCGGCCGCTCCCGGCCAAAGGCAGGGATCGGCTAAAACCGCCATATCATCGCCGGTGGCTGTGGGCAGGCAATTATAATATGCGTAGGCAATGCCGGGCGGGGTCAGTGGATCGGGGTCCATAAACATTTCATCGCCGTTGTGGTCCATCAAAAGCGAGTCGCCCCAACAAAGGAAAATGGTGTCGGGGTCGATGTCATTGCTTTGCCCGATAAACTGACCGGGAACAAATGTGCCGGCAGAACAGGCGGCTTCCGGGGCGTTGGCGCTTGGCTGTTTGGTTACAGCGTCCGGATTAGGTAAAATAGTTCTTGGAACCTGGGCGTGAAGCAGCGTTGCGGACAAGCAAACGATCAGGGGGATTAGAAGTTTGTGCATGCGTACAAAATTTGCAATGGTTAATGGATATGTTCAGCACGGGATTGTGATGCAAAGAGATACAAAGCCAGCCTAATTTGATGTCTTTCAGGCTTGTTTTAACAGTTTAAAATTCGGCTTTTGCCCAATGGTTACCTTAAATTTTGGACAAGTGGCCGCAAAATTAGTCAAACCAAGGGCTTCCAGACATATCGAAGCGAGAATAAATATTTGGAATTTCAGCGAATGGGCAAGATTGCGGCAAAACGAAGTCTTAACCAATTTTATTGCCGTCGGCAGCATTCCACACGCGCCCATTCAGAATCACGGTTTCTACCAGGTTGCTGCCGAAGGAATACGGCAATTGAGCAACAGATGCCATCGGTTCGGAAATAAACAGGTTGGCCTTCTTTCCCACAGCGATACTCCCGTATTCCGCTTCCAATTCCATGGCGCGCGCGCCGTTAAGCGTGGCGGCATTTATGGCTTCTTCCGGCAGCATTTTCATTTTAATGCAAGCCAGCGCGACCACGAAAGCCATCCGGCCGGAAGGCGCCGATCCCGGGTTGTAATCCGTGGCTAAAACAACCGGCAGGCCCGCATCGATCATCCGGCGTGCAGGGGCATAGGGAATCCCCAGAAAAAAAGCGCAGGCAGGCAGAAGGGTCGGGAGGGTTTGGCCGCTCAGCAGCGATTTGATCTCGGCAGTGTCGGTGTATTCCAGATGATCCACGGAAACGGCATGGTTGGCCACCCCGACCTGTACGCCACCGGAATAGTCCAGTTCATTGGCGTGTATTTTTGGTTTCAGGCCGTACATCCAGCCCGCTTGCAGAATACGCTCTGTTTCGGCAACGGTAAAAAATCCACGGTCGCAAAACACATCGCAGTAGTCGGCCAGACCCTCTTCCGCTACCTGCGGCAGCATTTTCTGCACCACGAGGTCCACATATTCCTTGCGCCGGTTCTTGTAATTTTCCGGAATAGCATGGGCGCCCAAAAAGGTGGCTTTAATCGGAATCGGGCTTACTGCTTTCAGGCGCCGGATGACACGCAACATTTTCAGCTCGCTTTCCACCGTCAGTCCATAGCCGCTTTTTATCTCTATGGCGCCGGTTCCATAACCAATCACCTCCTGCAGGCGGTTGTACGCATGCTCGAACAACTCATCTTCCGGGGTTTGTTGCAACCGGAGCGCCGAGTTTAAAATGCCGCCACCCCGGCGCGCAATTTCTTCATACGACAAACCCTGGATGCGGGCCACAAATTCTTCTTCCCGCGTAGCGGCAAAAACAATATGCGTATGGGAATCACACCACGACGGAAATACCAGGCGCCCGGTAGCATCAATAATCTGGTCTGCCCGCTCCGGACAATTTTCCATAGGCCCAAAAGCAGCGATCCGGTCGTCTTCCAGAAGCAAAAAGGCCTGGTGCACGACGGGCAGGTTAGCCATTTCTGCACCACGGACTACGGCTCGCGGATTGGTTTCAGTTTGAACGAGGGTTTTGATATTCCGGATAAGTAAAGTGGACATAACAACTGAATTTTGAGGCCGCAAAACTATGTACTTTTGCCAGCCCTCCTTCCAATTTAAGGTATTTTCCATGTACAAATCCATTTCAGTCGCGTTCATTCTGGCTTTTTTGCTGGGCTCCTGCAACTCCCAGCCCAAATGTCAGTACAAGCCCGAACCAATTTTTGAGGCCAATCTGCCCCACGTGGTGCAGTACAATTTTGAAAAACAAGGCAACCAATCGCTGGAAAGTCTGCTGCTCGACACGAATGTTTTTCTGGAGATCAGCCAGGAGGTATGCAACCAGACCCGGCAGGAATACCGGTTTACGGTTCAGGGTGATTTCAGTCGGTTCCCCGATTCGCTGTGGATGAAGGAGGCGGTGCGGCAACTGGTGTTTTTGAGCACGTTTTCGCCCAAACAAGCCCCGCTGAAATCCTGGGCCGATGTACTGGAAGCGCAACGTGCGCAAATGCGGCTGGGTGAAGATGCCGAAATTCAACCCGGCGTAAAGGTGCGGGTCGACCGGATCGTAAGCCCGGAGGAAAGTACCTTGCTTTTGGTCTTGTCGCAGTAACCCGGGTTTTCAACCCGGGCTTCGCAATCGGCCGCCGGGTTAAAAACCCGGTTTACCCGGGTTGAAAACCCGGGTTACCAAGCCGTTAATATCCTCCGAAACCCGAAACCGGAGCACTAAAACGGCAAAAAGCAACGAAAACAACCCGGCCCGCACAACAATGTTCAAAAACGAATACCCGGTAGACGGCAAAAACCAAACCGTCGCAATGGCAAAAACAGCCAGCAGCGTTACCACCAAATTATTCCGGGTAAAAGGCTGCATCCTGAATTTTTTCCAAACCAAAAACAGGTTGAACAGGTTGTAGCACGTAATCGACAGCAATGTGGCTACAGCCGCCCCGGTAAGCCCCAGCACCGGGATCAGCCACACATTAAAACCAATATTTGCCACAGCCAGCACGCCGAGCGATACCAGCGAATAGCGGTAATATTTGGAATAATAGACCAGTTGGTTGTTCAAGCCCGCAGCCATATCTACCAGTTTGGCCACACTCAAAAAAAGCAGGACGTATTTACCCTGCGACACCTCGCTGCTGTTGGGCATTAGAGTGTACAGATCGTCGGCCGATACCCAAATGCAGCCGAAAATCAACAAGCCCGCCGTGAGCAGGTTGATGGAAACTTTTTGGTACAAGCTGCGCAGTTCGGCCCAGTTTTCATCAGCCAGGTATTTGGCCACAAAGGAAACGCTCGCACCGTACATGCTTTTTGTCGGAATTTCCAGCGCAGCGGCAATATTCAGCGCAATGGCATAGATACCGGTACTTTTCATCGTTGTCAGGGTGCCTACCATCAGCGTATCGGCTTTTGTGGCCAACAGGAGGGCCAGGCCGGTCAGCACACTAAACCCGGCGTATTTTCCGATTTCGCTGCGCAACGAAGGTTTCAAAAAGTCCCAGTCGAATCGCAGGGATAACTCACCCATCCGACGCTGGTAAAGCATGATACTCAGAATCACCAGGCAAAAATGCCCCAGCAACAACCACAACACCATCCGCAGATCGATCCAGTGCATCAGCATGGCAAAAAGCAGTGCCGGCAAAATCACTTTCAGCGACAAATCGAACAAAATGGACGGCACCACGATCAGCTTAAAATTGGCGCTGTACTGGTTCAGGAGCAGCGCCAGGGTGTAGAGCAATGTAAGTGGAAAGGCTACCCACAGGTGTTGATCCAGCAATACGGAATCCTGCGCCAGCGCGGTGCTGATCCAGTCCCAGTTCAACCAGGCAAACAGTGCGCACACCGTCCAGCCAGCCAGGCTCATGCCGAGCAGCAAGGGCAACAAACCGTTGTGCCCCCGGGATTTATCCTGAAATTTTGGGAAAAACCGGAATCCAACGGAAGGCCCTGCCAGTGCAAAAACCGGGAAGCCGATCATGGCAATGCTCAGCAGGTACTGGACCAGGCCGTATGCTTCAACAACGTCTTTTTGTGCATACAAAAACAACGTGCACAACGTGCCGATTGCCAGACCGGTAAAATTGACAATGGAATGTTTGATGCCCTGCCGTTGAATGATGCCCATAGTGCCGAATTGGTGCAAAGATGCGTTTTCCCAAAAGTTCAATCCGGATAGAGCAGGTAATTTTTCCGGATGGCCCGGTAATAGTCCAGATCCTCCTGCCAGGTCGCCCGGATGTCGGACTCGAAATAGCCGGCCTCGATCTGCGGCCAAAAGGCGTAGGTGCCCGACAATTTTTCAATGTACCGGCTTGGTAAAAAGAAGTTGGCCTTGTCCGGGAATTCGCAATACACATCGAGCAAAAGTGTCAGATCAATGCGGGCTTCCCGGACCAGGCTGTCGACCGACAAAAACCGGAAATCATAACCACGGCAAAGCCGCCCTTCCAGCGGGGGATATTTGGAAGCCGCATTGGGCAGCGGCGTAAAGGAAAATGCGGTGGTATCGGGAAAATCCGGATAGCCGGCTACTTGAAATGGCCAGTCGGTTCCACGCCCGATACTCACATTTGTGCCTTCAAAAAAACAAAGCGAAGGGTAGAGCAACACCGCGCGCTGGTTTGGCAGGTTGGGGCTGGGCGCCACGGGCAATTCGTAGGGGCGTTTGTGGTGGTAATTTCGGCAGGGGATAACGGTCAGGTCCGGTCGTTTGGGCCCCGTCCAGTATTCACCGATGAACATCCGGGCAAGTTCGCCAACGGTGCAACCATGTACGATCGGGAGGGGCGCAATTCCCACAAAAGACCGAAGCCGCATATCGAGCATCGGGCCGTCGATGTAGTGTCCGTTAGGATTGGGCCGGTCCAGTACCAGAATCGGAATGTCGTATTCCGCACAGGCATCCAGCATGTTGAACAGGGTGGAAATGTAGGTGTAAAACCGGGTGCCGACATCCTGGATATCGAAAATGACGATGTCCACCCCGGCAAGGTCTTCGGCATCTGGGCGCCGTTTGCGGCCGTAAACTGAAATGATTGGTGCGCCGGTGAGCGAATCAATACTGTCGTCCAGATGTTGCCCGTCGGGGGCGTCGCCGCGGAAGCCATGTTCCGGCGCAAAGATTCGAAGCAGGCAAATGCCGGATGCTGCCAGGGTGTCGGCCAGATGCTTGTCGCCCACGCGGGACGAGTGGTTGACCACCAGGCCAACCTGCTTCCCGGCCAGCAGCGGAAGGTAGGCGTTTAGCTGCTCGGCGCCAACCAGGATCGGATGGTCGGAAGTTTGTGAAAATGCCCGATTGGAGAGTGCCCAGGCAAACAAAGCGATCAGGAAAAACGTGCGCATTTCGTTTCTAAAACTTAATGTTTTATTTTTGTGGCTTGAGCAGGTGTAAAACAAACAAGTCTTCCAACCGTGGCCGCCGCTAAAGTACCGAAATACGCGATTATTGATGTTGAAACTACCGGTGGGGTAGCGCGCTTTGAGCGTATCACCGAAATAGCCATCGTGCTGCACGACGGCCGGCAAGTGCTGGACACTTTTTCCACCCTGCTCAACCCGGAGCGCAGCATCCCCTGGAACATTACACAACTAACCGGTATTACCGATGAAATGGTAGCTCACGCACCCAAGTTTTACGAAGTAGCCAGGCAAATTGTGGAACTGACGGAAGGCGCCATTTTTGTGGCGCACAATGTGTCGTTCGATTACAGTTTTATCCGCGAGGAATTTGCCCGTTTGGGCTACCCCTACACCCGCAAGCAGTTGTGCACCGTCCGGCTGGCGCGCAAAACGTTTCCCGGCCTGCCCAGTTACAGCCTGCGCAACCTCAAGCAGCATTTCAACATTCACGCGGAAAAAAGCCACCGGGCGCTCGATGATACCCTTGCCACGGTCCAGATTTTTGAAAAAATACTCGCTGCGCAAGACGGGGCGGATAAAGTGAAAACGCTGGTCAATCACGGTGTGCGCGAAACGAAATTGCCGCAGAATATCACCCTGGAACGCTTGCACGCCGCCCCGGAAGCCTGCGGCGTGTATTATTTGTACGATGAACAGGGCGACGTGATCTATGTCGGCAAAAGCATCAACATCCGCAAACGGCTCTTCGAGCATTTTGCCGACCAGAGCCCCAAAGGCGAAAAAATGCGCGCCGGCGTGTCGGACTTCAGCGTGGAGGTGACCGGCAGCGAACTGGTTGCGTTGCTGTTGGAAAGTGCCGAAATAAAAAAACGGCAACCCCGTATCAACCGCGCCCTGCGCATCCGGCAGTTCTCCGCCGTCATTTTTTCGTACACCGATCAAAACGGCTACCGCTGCCTGGCTGCCGGCAAGCGCACCGCGCGCAACGCCAATAAACTCGACCCGGTTGCCGATTTTTCCAAACTGCACAGCGCCCGCGCCTACCTGGACAGCCTTGTCCGCCAATTCGAGCTCTGCGGCAGGCTGTGCAACCTCGATCACCACGAGCTGGCCTGTTTCCAGTATTCCATTAAAAATTGCCACGGGGCCTGCGTCGGGGAAGAATCGCCGGAATCGTACAACGACCGGGTTGAGCAGGCCATGGCAGCGTTGCAGCGCGGGTTGTCGGGCAGTTTTTTCCTGTTTGAACCGGGCAGGCAGGAGGGCGAGCAGGCTGTTGTTGCCGTTGAAGACGGGCAGTTCAGGGGTTTTGGTTTTGTCGATTCGACGGAAAGCCTGACGACCGAGGATCTCCTCGAGTCAGTCTACAGGCCAACGGCCGATCCCGATGCGGCCCGCATTATTCGCAGTTACCTGGACGGGCGCAAGCGGCTAAAAAAAGTGTCGTTTTAACGCAGGTTATTCAGCCTGCTGCACCCGCCAGCGCGTGTAGGCTTTTTGTTTTTCCGCTGCAAACTTATCCGCCGCAAAGGCCGTAACCTGAAAATCGTTGTCGCCCGTTTGTTTTACAACCGGCGTTTCCATGGGCGCCGACCAGGGGCATTCCATCAGGTATGTTTTTATTTGATCCGCAGCGTCCGGCGCCTCCGTTGCCGGCACATGCACGGTGAAGGAATGTTTGATCAGTTTGCCTGCCGCACGGGCACGGGTGACAATCGCTTCATTGAGTTTATGATAGGGCGTGATGATCGTTTCGCCGGTAGCGTTACTGCTGATGAGGTTGCGCAGCCCGAATGCTTCCACGCTGCTTTCCTGACCGTCGATCCGGACCGTGTCGCGGATGGTCACCTGGTTGTCGAGGCGAAAGAGAATACCCAGTACGAAGTCGTTCCAGAAGGGCCGGCTGAGCAGCAAAACCAGGGCCAGCAAAACCAGGGTAATGACCGGGCTCACCAGCAACAATCGGTACAGGCAAAACACTGCAAACGCCGACCAGGTAAGCAGTTTTAACCGAAACAACCATTTTTCGGTCAGGCGTTGTATCCGTCGGATTTTTATCAGCGGGTAAATAAAGTTTTGCGCCAGCCAAAACCCGGCGGACAGCAACATTGCCGTAAACACAAGCAGGATCAGGAGGGAAAACGATATCGGTTCGGTTTGTATCATAGCAGTTCCCGTTCTTTTAACCAACGTTCGAGGTAAGGCCTTACCTCCGGCCGCAAGCGGATGACTTGTTCGCGCGCCATGGGTTCGGGCAATTCGATAATGGTCGATTTCTGTAATTCGCTGATTTGTTTTTCTACCCAATCACTGCCTTCAAAGGCATATATTTTATGGAGGCGGGTGCGCGAAATCGCCTTGTGCAGGAAAAGTTGCACCAGGAAATTGTTGAGTCCGCTATCGTCCAAATTGGGAAACTCCACCGATGCCGGATACGACAGCGTCAGGGCGCCTCCGGGCGACAACCGGATGGACGCCAGCCAGATGCGCATGGCAGCGCCGATGTTCCCGTTGGAAAGCTGCAATAGCCTGGAAAAAATCTTTTCCGGTGGCGTGGCAAGCACCCCGGTAAAAAGATTGCCCTGATACAGCAAAGGCATGCCGCCGCTTTGGTGGCGCGCCCAAATCACTTTTTTCAAGGCTTCCTGCGATACCGGCGGCAGTACGATGGTACTTACCAGTGCCGAACTCAGCGCTGTGGAATTCAGGATTAGGGGGAGGGTGTGCAGGTTGCAATTCAGCAAAAAATAGTGCCTGTTGCTGAATTGTTTGATCACGGCGGCCAGTTTGTTCACAACCTGGCTGCCATTCGGCGCTTTCAACCACCAAAGTTCAATGTCGTTAAAAATAAAAATTGCGCCATCGGGAATGGCCTGTAGGCTGTTTTTTATGGCCAGTTTACGGCTGGTGGCCGATTGGAACGCTTTGATCAGATCGTTTTCCGAAACAGCGCCACCGGGAGGCGCTGTAATGAAATACGTATTTCCCTGGATGAGCTGATTGGCCACGAAATCGGTGAAAAATGTTTTGCCGGCCAGGGACTCTCCGGTAATCATTATCGCGCCGGAGATGCCGGACCGAATATACCGGATGGCTTTTTCCGCCTCGGCCACTTCGCGTTTGCGGTTGTCGAGTTTGGCGCCGGGGCTCAGGTGTTTGCCGGAAAAAAGATGCCGGTAATACAACGGCACTTCCTGCTCAACTTCGGGTGGCATACTGATGGCCTCCATGAAATTGCGCAGGGCCGTGTGGTGGCCAAGCAGGGGTTGGTAGCGTTTTTCAAATCCGGCAAGCAAAATATCGTCCCGCCGTTTTGTAATGTACTCGACGATCTGGTTGCGAAGGCGGACGACTTCCCGGTTCAGGTTTTGCCGCATGGCGCTCCAACCACGTCCGTTTTTCTTGCCGGCATATTGGCGCAGTTCCTGGGCCTGATCGATGATGTTCCCGATTTCCAGGGCAGCTGCCGTTGCGTCGGTGCGTTCCCGGATTTCAGTCTCAAACTGCTGGCTGATTTTAGCCATATCCCCGGCCCATTCCGCAACTTCAGTTTCCACCTCGGCCAGGATCGCGCGGAGCGCGACCATGTCTTTGTCGTCTTTGGCCTTGTTCAAGCCGTAGTTAAGTTTGGTAGCGGTATTCAAAAGGTTGCTCCGGGTCCGGCGAATACCATCGCTGATGCCATTCAGTATTTTTTGAAATGGTTCCAGCAGGTTTGTTTCGATCAGATAGTCGGCCACTTTATCCACAGCGAGCACGACTTCTTTCGCCTGGCCGCGCTCGAAGGTCGGGAAGGCACGGCGGGAGGCTGCATCCATCAAATCCACCGCATTGGGCAACGTGTCGGTGAGCAACCCGATCGTATTGATCATTTGGCTAATGATCGGGCCGGCATTGATGCTGCCTTCTTCCCCGGCGCCCAAATCGACGGCTGCCGGTTCGATGGGTTTGCCGGCTTCAGCGTTTTTTTGAAAATTGGGCAATGCCACCTGAAGTTTGGTCAGGTTGGAGCGGATGCCATCGAAATAATTCCTGCGAATTTGTTCCATGGCATCTCCAACCGCTTTTTTTATGCCCAGGAGGACGGCCTCCAGGCGGAGACCAACCTGGAATTGCCGGTGAAACAGCGCCTGATGCTGCTGCCAGGTAATCGGATAGCGTTCAATTTCTTTTTGAAGTTGGCTGATCTGCCGGGCGGTCAATTGGCGGGCGTTACTTTTCTGCCCGCTACTGTTTGAACTTTGTAAAGCGCTACCGGCACTTTTGCGGGAAATTATCCGGTCGGTATTCCGGATGTGATCCATCGGCGCTTTTACTATTTCGGTGCAGTGGGCCTGCATGGTTTGAAAACCATCGCTGAAGTTTTGCTTTGCCATTTCAATTCGTTGCGCGTAGTCCGCTTGTCCCGGCGGCACGGTGATCAGCGCATGGAGCGTCTGTTCAATCAGCGACTTGCAACTGCTTAGCAGTGCGGCATGGATGCTGCTGTGTTCACGCAAGGCGATTACCATGCCGCTCAGGCTGTTTCCCTGATCGTGGTAAAATAATTTATGCCGCCATCTGACCTTCCGCCCTGCTTTTTTTCCATTCGGCGCTGCATCCTGAATGCGCAAAGTTGCCGGCGTGTTTTTGAGCACTTCGGTGCGCCCTTTTTGATATTCCTGCAAACCCGAGTGGAGTACGTTGCGCAGCACTTCCAGGTCGTCGTCGGCAAATTGACTGGATAGCCGCTCCATTGCTTCCATTTCCCTGGTTGTAATTTGTACGATCGCTTCGGGGCTTTGACTGCCGTTTTCCAGCTGGCTGATCAGTTGCAGCGCCTTTTCCCGAAGGGAGCTGACAAAATGGGCGTAGTGCTGCTGAACAACCCCGAGGGAATTGTTGGACAGGCTGGTGGCCAATTCATGCCATTGATCATCGAGGCCCTGCAAGGCCGAAGTCAATACAGCGTCCTGTGTTTCCGGCATCGGGATCAAATCGGCTTGCACCCGGTCTTGCAATTGCGGTTTTCCGCCGATATCCATCAGCCCCAGGGGGATGACCGGGAACGTGCTCGATGCTTTTACCAGCAGGGTGGTGCCGATTACCGAAACCAGATCATTCGTCTGCCGGACGAAAAGCGCTTCTTCGCCGGGTTTGATCTCGGGAATGCCGATAAAGATCAGGTCGGCATCTGCCGACAGGATTTTCATGATTTCGTAAAATGGTTTTTGCTCGGCCTGGTTGTTGATAACCCGGATTTCAGCCTGAATCCGGTAAGCATCCAGCAGTTTTTTTACCCGGCTTTCAATGATGATCCGGTCCACATTGTAATCATTTACCACCAGAATGCGGATGCGGGCATGGCGCCACCCGGAAGCGCTGTTGATAAACTTGGCCAGGTGCAGCATCAGTTCGGGGTTGTTGCCGGCCTGGTGAAACCAGAGATCGATCTGTTCCTGTTTCCGGAAACCCCAACGCTTGTCGTAATCAAGGTACAACACGTTGTAATCCAGTTCGATAAGCCGTTGGGTCATTTGGGTAAACCAAATGGGGTCTTTGGTATTTTTGGCCCATCCCATCAGCACGGTATTCGGGTCGAGCCCCGAAAAGCCGAAGGTGGTGGCAATCGTTTCGATGCCTTTGAAAATATTCTGGACCTCGATGCGGCGACCAAAAATATCAAACTGCAGCAGCAGGTCGTCCTGCACCTGTTGTTTGTGTTTGGGAAAAAGCACGCCCGCTTTTTCGTTTTCGATAAGGTCAAAATTGGTGATCAGACCGGTGCGTCCGGCGAGTGCCTTTGAAAATTCAAGCAGATGCGGGCGGGCATCGGAGCTACCGCTGAAGAGCAGGATGTTGGGTTTCCAGTTGCGCTTGTGATCGTCCGATGCCGCCATGCGCCGCAGGCCGGATTTTACAACGGACGACCAAACGCTCTGCCACACATCGCCGGTTCCGAGGGCAATTTCTTTTTTTGTCAACCAGATGTAAACGCCGCTGATGATCGCGATGGCGGCAAACATGGCAAGCATGTCCAGCTTGAACATCACAGCAAAAGTGGCTGCAAAGCCAACCAGGCCAACCCATTTGTTCACTTTAAACGAAGGGTTGAAGTCGGTGCTGGCCCATCGTTCAAGGAAAAATGCAATGTTGATAAATCCGTACGCCGCCAGGTAAAACATGGAAACGATCCGGGCGATCAGGTCCAGCTCGCCGATGAGTATACCCGATTCGGCCAGCAAAACAGTCAGGATGAGCGCATTTCGGGGCTCCCGGTCTTTTCCAACGCCTTTGCCGAAAATCCGCGGAGTAATCTGATCGACCGACATCGCCTGCACGATGCGCGGCCCGCCTAATATTCCGCCCAGGGCAGATGAAAGTGTCGCCCCCCAAATACCGACAATTACCGCCGGTGCGTACAGGGCGATTTTCATAAAAATCGTGTTGTCGGAAACCAAAATGTCCGGACGAACATACACCCCGACAAAAATGACCAGGGAGAGGTAAATAATAAACCCAACGGCTATAGCGCCAATGGTACCGATCGGGATCGACTTTTTGGGGTCTTTCAAATCGCCCGACATGGCAATGCCCGCCGTGAACCCGGTAACAGCCGGAAAAAAGATGGCAAACACGGTTTCCATCGGTACGCTGTCGGGGGCTCCAAACGCCGTCAGATGTTCAGGAACGAATTCGGACTGCCCTCCGAAAATAGCCACCAGCGAAATTGCAATAGCCGCAAGGATCAGGTATTGCGTTTTTATGGCAATGGATGTGCTGATAAAGGCAAGCACCGTTAATGCCAGCAAGGCCAAACTGCCGGTAATGCGCAAGCTGTTCGCAGACGCCGGGATGCCCAGGTAGCCGTTGAAACTTTCGCTGAAACCAACCAGGTACAGGGAAATGCTCAATGCCGTACCAACAAAAAGCGTCAGCCCGATGGCGCCCCCGATGGGCAGGCCGAGGCTTCGGGAAAGCACGTAGTACACGCCTCCGGCGCCAATTTTTTTATCCGTAGCAATGGAGGAAATACTCAGGCCGGTGGTGACCGAAATGACGTGGGCGATGAGGACAATCAGTACGGCGCCAACAATGCCTGCATTTCCGACTACCCAGCCCAAGCGGAGGTACATGATCACCCCGAGAATTGTCAGGATGGACGGTGTAAATACGCCTGCAAACGTTCCGAACTTTTTTTGCCCTACAGCCACGTGGTTTGTATTTGCGAAGTTGGTTTTAACAGTTGAGCAAGCACAGAGCGGCTTGCTGTTGCATCCAATCGGGCGGGAGCCAAAAGTAGAGAACTACCCGGGATTGGCATGCTTTCCGGTGGATCCTTTTTATTCCGGGATAATGTTCCCGGCGTTCAGCTGCTCCGGTTATTTTTGCCAAAATGAACTGAAAACCGTTTTTACCATGACTAGTAAAACAACAATTTTTGCCCTGATAATCCCTGTTGTGCTTACCGTGCTGGCAATTTTACCGTACGACCGGCCACACAAGCCCTTTCATTCTGCCGCCGAGCTTCAGTTTTTACGGCAACACAAACAGATGCTGAATAGCCGGCGGCCGCTTTCCCCGGAAAATATGACGGGCGGTCATCTGCCCATCGACTCCAACATTCTTTTCCCGACGGCAAAAACCTGCGGGGGCTGCCACGGGTTTGATCCACTTGGCTTTGCCCTGATCACCACGGGCGGCAAGGATGTGAACATGTACGATGACTGGCGCAGTTCGATGATGGCCAATGCTGCCCGCGATCCGTTTTGGCGCGCCAAGGTGACGCACGAGATTTTGGTAAATCCGGAGCACAGCCTCCAATTGCAGGATAAATGCACCTCCTGCCATGCGCCGGCGGGGCATTACCAGGCCAAACTGAAGCGCCAGCAACAATACTACACGCTGTACGAGATGTATGGCGATTCCCTGGGACTCGATGGCGTAACCTGCCAGATTTGTCATGCGCAGGCGCCCGACCGCCTGGGTGACCTGCATTCCGGTGAGCTTAATTTTGACACCAACTTTATTCGCGTCGCGTACGGTCCCTTCGAAGTTCCTTTTCAACCGCCCATGCGCGATTTTGTAGGGATTACACCGCTCTATGGCGAACACATGGCAGATGCGGGCTTGTGCGCAGGATGTCACACCCTGATTACCGGCACCGTGGACCTGGCGGGGATGCCTACCGGTGGGACTTTTGTCGAACAGGCAACCTACCACGAATGGCTGAACAGCCGCTACGATGAGGAGCACGACAACATAACCTGCCAAAACTGCCACATGCCGAAGTTGCTCGATGAAATAATCATTTCAGCAAACTATCAGTTTTTAGCGCCGCAATTCCCCTTCGATCTGCACGAACTGGCCGGCGCAAATGTGACCATGCTCAAACTGATGAAGGCCAACCGGGACAAACTGGAGATACCTGCCGAAGCCGAGCATTTTGACAGTACGATCGCCGCCACCTTGCGGATGCTGCAGGAAAAATCAGTGGATATGCACCTGGAGGCCCGGGTATTAAATGGCGATACGGCCTACATCGACCTGGTGTTGGTGAACAAGGCGGGGCATAAATTCCCGTCGGGTTATCCGGCGCGGCGTGCCTGGGTGGAGTTTGACGTGAGAAACGCATGGGGCGAAACAGTTTTTCACTCGGGGCGGTACGATCCGGACTTCAGCCTGCCCGATGAAGATGCCAATTTTGAACCGCACCACAACAGGATCAACCGGCCCGATCAGGTTCAGATTTATGAACTGGTGCCGGGCGATGTGTCCGGGGCCTTTACCAATGTGTTGGAACGCGGCGACAAAGCGCTGAAAGACAACCGGCTGGCGCCGCAGGGTTTCTCCGTAAACGACCCGGTTTATGACACGACGCAAATTGTCGGCAACGCCCTGCTCGATCCTGATTTTAACCGCGATGCGATGGGCGCAGAGGGCTCGGGTGGTGATGTGGTGCATTTTCATATTCCGATTAACGGGCATTCCGGTCTGTTTGTGGTGCAGGCCAAACTGTGGTACCAAAGTCTGCCGCCCAAGTGGATGGCGCCCATGTTTGCGGTGTCCACTCCCGAAATCGACAGTTTCCGGATCATGTTTGAGGCTGCCGACCGGTCTCCGGTGTTGGTCGCTTCGGTTCAGGATGTCCTGGTTGTTACTCCGGTATCCACATCGAACCAACTGTTGGCTGATATCCGGGTTCGGCCCACCTTAAGCACCGACGGCAGGGTATGGATTGACTTGCCGGGTGGCGTTGTGTTACAAAATGTATGGGTATGGAACAGCGCCGGTCAGCGCGTTTGGGATAAGCCCGTGGCGCAATTGCAATTGCCCGCCCAAAAAGGCGTGTATTTTATTGAAATTCAAACGAACCGGGGCCGGGTGGTCCGGCGGGTGGTGCGGGGGGGGTGAGCGGAGGGCTTAGGGCGGAGGGCTTAGGGATTTTCATGGGTTGTTGAACAATCCCGCCCGTTGCTCTAATACTACAACTTTGCCACCATAACCCAGATGGCTATGCCCCGCAGGGCATAGCTATCGACTGAGGGGGTGAACACTTTTCAAATTAAACTTTTCAAATTGAACTTTTGACTTAAAAAACGTGAGTTTTGGATAGGATTTTACTGAAGAACCTACATATGCGACCTCTCCGAGGTCGTGTGAATGCACTTTAGAAGCATTTTCTACAAATATGCGACTTCTCCGAAGTCGAACAAATGACCTCGGAGCGGTCAAATATTT
>CAZAEZ010000036.1:0-53472 GCA_964484205.1 uncultured Saprospiraceae bacterium
TTGATAAACCCGTGAATCTATCGGGGTTTCAAAACCACTTTGCGGCGGCTATAATCATTTTTAGATATAATCCTGTTTTAACAGCTCGACAAAGTGCGCAGCGATTCTCGGTTTGTAAGAGGTGACATCTTTTGAGGCACGAAAAAGGTGTCACCTCGGCTTATTATTGAGATGTCGCCTGCTCCTGCGTCGCAGACAACACCTCAAGACCCTTTCTTTTCCGGCAAACCGAGAATCGCTGCCATAAACGCTGCATTTACCGGGCGATCTGCACGGAGCAATCGTGCACACGCTGTCTGCACAATCTGCGGATAAACTATCCCTCAGGAAAACACGTCGCCAACCAAATTTCAGAAAACCACCGCCGGATTTTCCGGCTCGGCCACCGGATTTCAGCATTTCCCGAAAAAGTACAAACAGACGGACATTTTTACGGACACGCTTTTAATCCGCTTTTTCCCAAAATATAAAAATCGTCTCATGAAAGTCCGTTGCTTACCTGTGGGTATTACCGGGGTATTTCCGGTAAACCAGTCCCTGATTTTATTGCTCTTTTTCTTTGCTCCCCTGCACCTGCTCCGGGCGCAATGCCCTGCCGGGGACATCACCCTGACGACCCAGGCCCAGGTCGATAATTTCACTACTACCTATCCCGGCTGCACGCAGGTGCTGGGCTCGCTGATCATTGGGCCTTCGGCGGATATTGTTGATTTGAATGGGTTGGCGGGAGTGCTGCAGGTTAATGGCGGGGTGACTATTGACCAAAATAGCTCGCTTAATGATATGACCGGGCTTAGCAATCTCACCTCCGTAGGGACAAGCATTATTGTTACAAATAACCCTTCGCTACTTTCGATTGATTTTCAAAATGTATCAGGCATTCTCAACGCAGACTTTATTATCAGCGACAATAGTTCCTTAACAAGTTTAGCGGCCCCGATAAATCTGACGTCTGTTGGCAGTCTTTTTATTACAGACAACCCAAATTTGATTGACCTGACCGGTTTGGAAAGCCTGACGACTGTTGGCATTCATTTTAGAATACAGAGTATTCTGGAGGATGATCTGCCGGATTTTTCAAATCTAACCCACGTAGGTAGTAGTATCTTTTTGACGAACAGCCCAAATATTACTGCGATTAAATTACAAAATGTGGCGGGTAGCTTAAGCACTGATTTTAATATCAGTAATAATACCTCCCTGACCAGTTTAGCCGCGCCAGTAAATTTAACTTCCATTGGTAGTAGTCTATTTATTACAGACAACCCAAATTTGATTGACCTGACCGGTTTAGAAAACCTGACGACTGTAGGAATTCACTTTAGAATACAGAGTATCCTGGAGGATGAACTGCCGGATTTTTCAAACCTGACCCATGTGGGCAGTAGTATCGTTATAGCGAGTTGTCCAAATATTACCACGATTAAATTACAAAATGTGGCGGGTAGCTTAAGCACTGATTTTAAAATCGGGAATAATACCGATCTGATCAGCTTAGCCGCCCCACTGAATCTTACCTCCGTCGGCGGCGACCTGGATATTTCAACGAATTATAACCTGACCAATTTAACCGGGCTGGAAAACCTGACCTCCGTCGGGTTGCGCCTGTACATCGCCCATACACTGGAGGATGTATTCCCGGACTTTTCAAACCTGACCAGCGTTGGCAGCCTGATTGGAATTGGCGGCAACCCGAATGTCACCTATCTCAATTTTCAAAATGTGAGTGGTTCTTTGACACGATCCTTTCAAATCAGCCAAAATGCCACTTTGACGCATGTGGACGCTCCGGTCAATCTCACAGCAGTTGGGGAAGATCTGACGTTTTCCGGCAATCCAAATTTGACAACCCTTACTGGTTTGGGGAATATTACTTCGATTGGTCAGTACTTGTACATTGATAACAACGGGATCATCGGGCCCCTTGATTTCTCGAGCGTGACAAGTGTCGGCAGATTTATTTATTTCCATGGCAATCCAAATGTGACTTCCATTAATATTCAGAATGTCGGAGGAACAGTTGGAATTGGTACAGCCTATACAAATGCCAATGGAATAGTTATTGGAAATAATGCAGCGCTTACCTCCCTGGCCGCTCCGGAACCATTGACTGCTGTAGATGCATGGGTCGGCATAAACCAAAACCCAAACTTGGTTGACTTCACAGGTTTTGGCAATTTAACGGATATAAGCGGGGGGCTTTTTTTAGGCGCTATTCCGGCAAGCGCTTTTCCCGATATGCTCAGCCTTACCACAATCGGAGAAAATCTGGAAATCATAGCAAACACCCAGATTACCAACCTCGATTGGCTTGCCAATCTTGTTTCCATAGGCGGAATTCTTCGGATTCAAAACAACCCATTACTCAGCGATTGTAACATCAACGCTGTTTGTGACTTTCTGGCTGGGGCCGGTATACGAGCGGTAGCAGGCAACACCGGCTGCTGCCTAAACGAACCCGTCCTCACAAACGTCTGCGAAGGTAATAACCCCACCCCCACCCTCGACCCCGCCAGTGTAACCATAGTACAAAAGGGCGACCAGGCAACGCTTATCCTCGAAAATTTGCAGCCCGGCCAAACCGCCCTCTGGTACGCCGAAGACCAAACCACCCTCCTCTACAACGACGCGGCTAATAACTTCCAACCCAACATCCCCCACGCCACGACCTTCTACGGCGGCGTGCAGGATATCACCAGCGGCTGCAGCAGCCCGCTGCTACGGGTCGATGTGCTGGCCTATTACCCGCTTTCCGTTCGCCTGGAGGCCTATAACGCTTCCTGCTCGTACAGCAATTCCGGCGACGCCCAGGCCATTGTCAGCGGCGGCCGCCAAAGTATCGGTACCGGGCATTTCAAGCAGTCGGAGGAGCGGTATGGCCTGTTTAATTTCCGGCTCAATATGGCCGATTTCAACGGCGATGGCTACCCGGATATTTACGGCTCGAGCTACAGTCCTGGTGCCGCCGATAATTTATTTTTAAATAATGGCGACGGCACCTTTTCGTACCAGTACGCTGAATACAACAGTGTCCAGCGGAGCCCGCGCTCGGTATCCGGCGATTTTGACGGCGATGGCGACCTGGACATATTTGTCTGTAACGTGGCTGCCGGCAGCGATAAAGTGCTGCTCAACGACGGCTCAGGGGTATTCACCGAAATGCCACAATCGTATGGAATAAACGGTTCCGAAGGCGCAGAAGTCGGCGATGTGAACGGCGACGGTGACCTGGATGTAGTCATTGTAGGCACCAACTTCGCCGTGGTACTGTTGGGCAACGGCGACGGCACCTTCAACCAGCAGGGCAATTTCGGGGTGGCCAACGACCAATCCCGCGGCATTGACCTGGGCGACCTCGACGGCGATGGCGACCTCGACGCTTTCGTCGTAAACGGCCGGGGCCTGGGCGCCACCACCTTCCCACCGGCGCCGGACCGGGTATACCGCAACGACGGCGCCGGCAATTTCAGCCCCGATCCGGAAACCTACGGCACCAATGAAGCCGGCTGGGATGTGGAACTGGCCGACCTCGACGGCGACGACGATCTGGACGCCTACGTAGCCAACTGGAATTCCGAACCAGACCAGGTGTACTTCAACGATGGGGACGGAACCTTCACCAGCAGTCCGCAGGTTTTTCCCGACTGGCCCGGCCGGAACGTTGCCTTGCGCGATATGGACCGCGACGGGGACGTAGATGCCGTAGTGGCGGCTATGTTGTATTACAATGCAGTGGGCGGCGCCCGAGTGTATTACCTCAGCAATGACGGCAACGGCATTTTTACCATCGATCCGACTTTTTACCCGGAAGCTACCGATGTAGCGGTCGGGGATATTGACCGCGACGGCGACCCGGATGTTTTTTCCTCCGATACCTATGCTGCTCCTTACGATGGCCTGCACCACGTACTTTGGAACGACGACAGCCCGGTAGAGCCCTATCAATACCTGTGGTCGGCCGGCGGGCAGGTATACGTACCGGAAATTCGCTCCAACCTGTTCCCGGGAAACCACTCGGTTACCGTTACGGATTCGGATGGGAATATGGCGGTAGGTAATTTTGATATCTTCAGCAATGACCCGCTGGAACTCACCACCGACCATACCAATGCATCCTGTGCCACGGCACTGAACGGAACGGCCAGCGCGGAGGTCAGCGGTGGTGCGCCTTTTGAATTGCATTACGACACCCAGCGGATCGGAACCCAGGGCGAAACTACCATCCTGGTAGCGGATTTCGACGGCGACAATGATCCGGATGTCCTGGCCGGCGTAAACAACCGGGTTCTAGGCGAAAACGACGGCAACGGCAATTTCACCACGATCAGCGAACCTAGTCTTCCCAGCGGTTGCGTAGCGATGGCTGCCGGAGACCTCGATGGCGATGGTTTTGCAGACATTCTGGCTGCCCCGCCACACATAGCGGAGTTTCGGTTTTATAAAAGCAACGGCGACCTCACTTTTCAAGCACCGGTTACGTATCCAGTGTCTGACGGGGGCCTTATCCGCGGAATCCGCCTGGCGGATGTGGATAACAACGGCTCCCTGGATGCCGCCCTGGCTAATTTGTACGGCAGACCCAACACCGTCTGGTTGAACAACGGCAGTGGTGTATTTACTCAAACCGGTGACCTCCTCGGTAGTGAAGACACGGAGAATGTCGAAGTGGGTGACCTGAATGGCGATGGCTCCCCCGATATCCTGGCCCTGAACATGGGCGACGGCGATGTGGTGTATATCAACGACGGTAGCGGCAACTTTACTAAGCATTTCACTTTCCCTTCAGGCATTGCCAGCAACGCAGCCGCACTGGGTGATATCGACGGCGACGGCGACCTGGACGCCGTAGTGGAGTGTTACGGTCTTCAACCTACCCGAATTTACCTGAACAACGGCGACGCCACTTTTATGATCGGCGCCCAACTAATACCCAACATGGGCGCCAACCGCGATATCGATTTGGGTGATATCGACGGCGACGGCGACCTGGATATTGTCTATCGGAAAGACCGGAATCTTGCCCCGGGTGTCTATCAAGGAGAGCTTTGGCTCAACGATGGCAACGGATACTTTATCGAACTGAACCACCGCCGATCTGCACAACCTGTTAACCTGGCCTCCCCGCTCATACTCCTGGATATTGACAATGATGGTGACCTGGATATTCTCGAAAATGGTGGCCTTGGCGTTACACCTGTCCTAAATGGCCCGCCAACTTTCACCTACAAATGGTCGGACGGCCAAACTACTCCCACGGCCGTTGGCCTGGCGCCAGGAACCTACACCGTAACGGTTACCGATATACAAACATGCAACGTTATTAAATCTGTTACCGTCGGCAATGACAACCAGCAACCACCCGTCGCCGCCACTTCCAACAGTCCGGTCTGCACCGGCGGCGACGATCTCAACCTTGCGGACTTTGGCAATGCCCAAAACGCTACCTGGTCCTGGAGCGGGCCCAACAACTTCCAGGCTAACCAGCCATTTGTCGCCATCCCCAACCCCGGCCCGCAGCACAGTGGCGACTACACCGTAATCGTCACCGATGCCGACGGCTGCACCAACAGCCAAACCATCAGCGTCACCGTGCACGCTATTCCGCCGGTGAGTTGCCCCGCCGACCTTTCGGTGTGCTTGTCCGAAGTACCGCTCGACCTGAGCGCGCTAAATGTGTCACCGACGGGCGGCAGCTTCTCCGGAACCGGAGTTTCAGGAAACAGTTACAACGCGGTTGCCGGAACCACCAACACCCTGACCTACACCGTCACGGACGTCAACAGCTGCAGCAATTCCTGCACTTTCCGGATTACCGTGAACGGTTTGCCGCCGGTCAGTTGTCCCGGCAACCAGGTGCTTTGCCCAACCGAACTGCCGCTGGATTTGAGTGCGCTCGGGGCTTCCCCTGCCGGCGGCATTTTTTCCGGAACGGGGGTAAACGGCACGAACTACCAAGCCCCCGCCGGAAGTACGAACACCGTGACCTACATGGTCACCGATGCCAACAATTGCACCAATACCTGCACCTTCGATATCCAAGTCAAAGAAGGCCCCACCTGCTCCATCACCAACGACATGGACATGGCCTGTCCGCTCACAACCAACAACCACTACGAAGCGCCCGCCGGCATGGACAGCTATGCCTGGTCGGTCACCGGCAACGGAACACCTACTACCCCGCTCAACGGTCCGTCTATCGAAGTCACCGCCGGCGCTTCGGGCAGTTACACCGTTACACTGACGACCTATAAAAACGGCTGTTCGGCTACCTGTTCCAAACTGATTCACATCGACGTATCCGAATTGGAAATCATCGGCGCCGATTATTGCCCGGAAGACTCCGGCCCCATGATCGGCCTCAACGGCTCGGATATGGGTGTAACGTACCAGTTGCAAACCGGTAACGGGGTAAATCTTGGTTCTCCGGTAATGGGTACCGGCAATCCGATCTACTTCGGCATGTACCCGAACGGAAACTACCAAGTGGTGGTCACGGCAAATTACTGCACTCAGACCGTTACCGGTACCGTCAATGCCCAGCAAGGGGTTTGTGCCATTTCTTCGCCGGATTTCTGCGCCTGCAACGCTGCTGACAGTCAGGCTCCGGTAACAGTAAAAATCAACGCGCCCGAAGGGCAAAACTGGACGGTAAAAGCGGTCATCGGCCTGTACGATGCCGGTAGCCCGCCGAATACCCTGATTCCATTGGCCATAGGCACGCCGCTCTCATATCTGGGTGGAAATATGTTTGGCCTGGATGCCCTGCGCCGGACGGACAAGGGCTGGTGGGTGCAGCTGACAAATGGCAGCACGGATAAGGATGTGATGGTAGGGAATGCGGAGTGGTAGCACCGGAAACTACCCTACCAAAATGTTGAACCACTTTAGACTTTAGACTTTAAACTTTTGACTTTTGACTTTAAGAATAGTCTGCTTAGTCGGTACGTTTTTTAAAAGTCTAAAGTCAAAAGTCTAAAGTCTAAAGTCTAAAGGCCTCAGTGATTATCAAAATCACTTCAATTTGCGCTTTGTTGTTTCAACGCTTTTGGTGAAAATCGCAACAAGCTGGCTGCATTCATTTTGCACCAGATGTGCCATCTCTACAGAAAGCAAGGATCGCTTTGCCAGTATCTTCAAATTGATTTGTGTTTCCCGAAGTTCTTTCAGGATAATTTTATGCTTGTGCAGAAAATCCGGAGTTGATTCTGCTGCCTGCCCTTCGCCATAATTTAGCGCAGGAGAAGTTCCTGAACGAAGTAATTGCCCTCCCAAATGATTGGCAGCTTTCGTAGCCGGCAGTGCCTCTGTGACATCAATGACCAAATTGGCGAAATCTATAAGTCGTTCTTCCAGGTTGTATTTTTTCATGTATCCGTTCTTTAGACGTTTCAAATCAAATTTAACTTTTGCCTTGAATGTCTGAATCCGTGCCGGATACATTTATTTTAATTCCATTTGAGTATTATACTCTTTGGTATTGCAGCTCCCCCCAAAACAACCCTTACCAAAATGTTGAACCACTTTAGACTTTTGACTTTAGACTTTAGACTTTTGACTTTTGACTTTTGACTTTTGACTTAAGCGCAGTTTTTTTAAGTCAAAAGTCAAAAGTCTAAAGTCTAAAGTCTAAAGTTTAAAGTGGTTCAACATCACGGGTACTGCTACATTTCAATAATACCGCAACCGAATCACCCCCGCCAGCTGCTTCGCAAAGCGGATCACCTGCCGCGTGTAGCCGTACTCGTTGTCGTACCACACGTAGAGTACCGCGGTTTTGCCGTCTTTGGAAACGATGGTTGCCGGCGAATCGAAGATCGAGGCCACCGGGTTGCCAACCAGGTCACTGGATACCAGTTCGTTGGAGAACGAATACTGGATCTGCTCAACCAGGTCGCCTTCCAGGGCGGCCTTGCGCATGATTTCGTTTAGCTCGTCCTTCGAAGTTATTTTTTGCAGTTGCAGGTTCATCACGGCCAGCGAAACGTTGGGCGTCGGTACCCGGATCGCATTACCGGTGAATTTGCCCGCCAGTTCGGGCATCACTTTGGCAATGGCGCTTTCGGCGCCTGTTTCCGTGATAACCAGGTTGAGCGCTGCCGAGCGCCCACGCCGGAATTTTTTATGGTAGTTGTCGAGCAGGTTCTGGTCGTTTGTGTAGGAATGCACGGTCTCAATATGGCCTTTTTCAATGCCCAGCGTTTGGTGGATGACCGCCAACACCGGAATGATAGCATTTGTAGTGCAGCTTGCCGCCGACCAGATATTTTCACTTGTCAGATCAAAATTGCGGTTGTTCACACCATGCACCACATTGGGAATATCGCCCTTGCCCGGCGCCGTAAGCAGCACCTTCGACGCACCTTTTGATTTCAGGTGCCGGCTGAGCCCCTCCCGATCGCGCCAAACACCGGTATTGTCAATAATAAGCGCATCCTCGATGCCGTAGGTGGTGTAGTCAATTTCTTCCGGCGTTCCGGCCGAGATCATGTCGATTTTATGGCCGTTCACCCAAATGCAACGGTGCTCGACATCGGCGATCACCGTGCCCGGGAAATGCCCATGCACAGAGTCGGAGCGCAACAGGTCGGCGCGTTTGACGATGTCGTCCGGACTTTTGTCGCGGGTCACAATGGCGCGCAGGCGCAGTTGCTCGCCCTTGCCGGCTTGCGTGATCAGTTCGCGGGCTGCAATGCGCCCGATGCGGCCGAAGCCGTACAAGACGACATCCTTGGGTTTGAGGTTGATTTTGTCTGAACCGATATAATCGGCCAGTTTATTCCGGATAAACTCGGTCTCGTTGGCGTACTTGTTTTTTTCATCCAGCCATTGCACACCGATCCGGCCAATATCGAGGCGGGAGGGCGCCAGGTGATTTTCGTAGATCGCTTTGGCCAGTCCCAGCGTGTCGTGTACGGAGAGCGGGTGCCGTACAACTTCGCGGGCGTAATGGTGGAGATTCAAGAGTTCGGAGGCGCTGCGGTCTACCATTTGATTGCGGAAAATGATCAGTTCGATGGAATGATCGAACCATAATTTCCCGACGATAGCGATCAGTTCAAGCGCGGCTTTTTCGTCTTCAATCCAGGTTTGCAGCTGTTTTTCGTAAACTTCCTTAGGCATGGTTGGTAAGATTTTAAATGGTTTCGGCACCTGTTCTTGGTTCAGGCAGCGGCAAAAATGATAAATCTAAAACCATTTTACGGTAAAAATTATGGGTTGTGCAGTTTTCGCAGCCGGGCGGTTTCAATTGCGATATTAAATTAAAAAAAATGTTTTATTTTTTGTAAAACCTTTTGTTTTAAATATAGCGCCTGCTACTTTCGCTGAAGCAACCAACCGAACGTATGCCCGCAAAAAAACAATCCCGGAATACGATGCACCGGGCTCATGATGCCGTCTTCAAAGCATTTTTCAGTGATGCAAAAATTGCACAAAAATACTTGTTGCATTACACCGCCAAAGCGGTGCACCAGCATATTGACTTTACTTTTTTCCGAAAATGCGACACGGCATTTGCCAGTAGCCGCTTTGGGATTTCGTTCAGCGACGTATTGTACGAAACGCGCTTAGTTGGTGGCGGAGCGGCAAGGTTGCTCTTTTTGTTTGAACATAAAAGTTATTTACCATCCCAGCCAATCCACCTTCAGCTACTTGATTACTTGCTTCAAATTTGGGAAGATGATCTGAAAAACAAGCGCCCACTTTCCGTGATTATACCAATTGTGGTTTACCACGGTAAGCAGCCTTGGAATTATAAACCTTTTCCAGCATATTTTAAAGGTTTGCCGAATAATTGGCAGGCATTCGTTCCGGATTTTCACTATTGGCTAACCGATTTGAGCCAATTAGCACTCCAGGAGATCGAAGAAAAAACAGAGTCAGAATACTTAAAGAACCTGTTTCTCACTTTAAAATTAGCCCATGACAAAGGCTCAGTCCTGAAAAACTGGCCGAATATCCTTACTTTTGGGGAGCCTTCATACCGGAATGACCGGGAAGGTATTCTGCTTCAAACCCTAACGCTTTACATTTTCAATCTGCTTGATATGACCGAATCGCAAGTTAAAACGCTGAACGAACAATTACCCGAACCTGAACGCGATTGGATTGATGCTATTCCGGAAATTTTCGGAGAAAGGTGGAAAAAGAAAGGCCTTCGGGAAGGCAGGAAAGAAGGCAGGAAAGAAGGCAAGATCGAAGGCAAAATAGAAGGCAAAATAGAAGGCAAAATAGAAGGCAAAATAGAAGGCAAAATAGAAGGCAAAATAGAAGGTCGTGAAGAAACAGCCTTGGCTATCACCCTTAACATGCTTCGAAAATTTCCAGATTGGAGCGATAATGAAATCGCCGAAATTGTAGATGTTGACGTACCGTTTGTTCAACGCGCGCGGCAATCGTTAGCAAAAGAAGACAGGTAAGCCTACAGACACGCGCTTAAAACAAAAACTGGGAAAGCCAGGAGATTTCCGTTTTATAAAAACAAGCCCGCCCCAAAGCCCAGCGGCAGTTCCAGCAAAATCCAGATGATCAGCAGCACCACCCAACCCAGGAAAAACACCACCGTGTACGGTAGCATCGTCGACACTACGGTGCCAATGCCCGCCTTGGGGTCGTACCGTTGAATAAACGCCACGATGAGTGCGAAGTACGACATCATGGGCGAGATAATGTTCGACACACTGTCGCCCACCCGATAGGCAGCCTGCGTGAACTCCGGCGTATAGCCCAACAGCATGAACATCGGGATGAACACCGGCGCCATGATGGCCCATTTGGCCGACGCACTACCCATCACCAGGTTTATAGTGGCAGAAATAGCCACGAAAGTAATCATCAGCGGAATGGGTCCCAGCCCCGAGGCTTTGAGCGCTTCCGCCCCCTTCACGGCAGTGATCAGACCGATATTCGTCCAGTTGAAATACGCGACAAATTGTGCAGCAAAAAATACCAGCACGATGTACGAGCCCAGGGTTTCCATGGCTTTGGCCATGCCGCGCATCACATCGGAGTCGTTTTTCACCGTTTTGGCCCCGATACCGTAGGCAATACCTGTGATTGCCGCACTTAAAAACAAGAGCGCCACAATGCCCGACAGGAATGGCGAATGCAGGATTTCTCCCGTCTCCGGGTTCCGCAAATAACCATTGGCCGGAATCAACCCCGCCAACAAAAACGCGGTGAACAACAGCGCCGCCACCAGGGCATAGCGCAAGCCTTTTTTCTCGGCCGGACTCATCGGTTTTACCTCCTCGGCTTTTTCGTCGCCGGTATATTTCCCCAGCCTTGGCTCTACCACACGCTCGGTGACCCAGGCGCCGAGGAAGGTGATCAGGAAGGTGGACACAAACATGAAATAGTAGTTGCAGGCCGGATTGACCAGGTAATCCGGATCGATGATCTGCGCCGCCTCTTGCGACAGGCCCGCCAGCAACGGGTCGATGGTGCCCAGCAGCAAATTGGCGCTGTAACCACCCGATACACCCGCAAAGGCCGCAGCCAGACCCGCCAACGGATGCCGGCCCGCCGCCAGAAAAATGATGGCCGACAACGGAACCAACAACACGTAACCCACTTCACTGGCCGTGTTGGACATCACCCCGGCGAAAACGATCACGATCGTCAGCAGTTTAGCCGGCGACTTTAGCACCACCAGCCGCAAGGCCGCACCGATCAGTCCCGTACCCTCCGCAATGCCGATCCCCAGCAGCGACACCAGCACCGTGCCCAACGGGGCGAATCCGGTGAAGTTGGTGATCATTTTCGTGAGGATCAGGTGCAAACCGTTCACCGACACCAGGTTGACCACCGTGATGGTTTCCCTGGTGCCCGGATGGGTTACCGACAGGTCAAACCAGCTCAGAAAACCGCTGAGCAGCACGACGAAAGCGGCAAACATGGCGAATAACGTTGCAGGGTGCGGCAGCATATTGCCCAGCCGCTCGACGATGCTGAGAAAACGGTTTACCCAGCCGGAGGTGTTGTTTTTCATGACGGCAAGATAGGACCACCAACCGCAATGCTACTTTTCCAATTTCATATTTTTCTTTTCCAATTTCAAATTCAAGGAACTTCACGCCAGTGTTAACATCCTGATTTTATTTCAAATTGAAGGTTTGAAAAGTGTTCGCCGCCCTCTGAAAACCTAAAGTTGACGACTGCACAGCCCTGATTTTCGGCAGCTCCTCCCCTGATTTTCATCATGTATTTTTTTCTTCCAAAACCAGTCTGACCGCTACAGGCTGTTTTCACGGCTATTATCACACACTTGCCATGGCGCTTCGGTCTTATGATTTAAATCATAAATGCACGGCCCTGTCCCACCCTAAACTTGCAGTGTTCAAACTATTTATTCAGCTAAAATTCAGTTGTATGAAAGCCTGTAATGTTGCCCTTTTCCTGCTTGTTTTTGTTTTAGCCGCCTGTGGCGGCGGCGATGCCACCTCAGAAGGCGAAAGCGCTCCCGCCGCTCCGCAAACACCCGAGGAAAAAATGCTGGCCGAGGGCAAGGGGGTCGGCGAGATCAAATTTGTCGAATTAAAAACGCCGCTCGAAGCCGACCGCGTCGAACGCGGCAAAGCCATTTACGATATGAAGTGTTCGGCCTGCCACAAACTCGACGACAAGCGCATCGTCGGACCGGGCTGGAAAGACGTGACGAAAAACCGCAAGCCCGAGTGGATCATGAATATGATCACCAACGTAGAGGTCATGTTGGAAAAAGACGAGGAAGCCCAAAAACTACTGCAACTCTGCCTGACCCGCATGCCCGACCAGAACGTATCCATCGGCGATGCGCGGGACGTCCTGGAGTTTATGCGCCAGAACGACGGGGAGAAATAATCGGGATTTTGGATTTGCAATTTGCGCCCGACGCACCATCCCCGAGATCGCACACGCCATGTTCACACAGCAAGGCGAACCAGCCGTAAATCCAAAATCGTAAATCGTAACTCAACGCACACCTTAAATCAATTTCAACATATGAAAAAGATACTTTTGTTTTCAGGCGCCTTGCTGCTGGTAGTAGCTGCGCTTTACCAATGCAAAACCAAAGGCGCTGCTACGGCCGCGACCTCCGATGCAGCCGAAAAAGCCTACGTGGCCCCGGGCACATACGACGAATTTTACAACTTTGTTTCCGGCGGCTTCAACGGGAACATCTCGGTCTACGGCCTGCCGTCGGGGCGCTTGCTGCGCATCATCCCGGCATTTTCCGTATTCCCGGAAAACGGCTACGGCTTTAGTGAAGAAACCAAAGCCATGCTCAACACCTCCTACGGCTGGCTCCCCTGGGACGACCAGCACCACATCTCCATCTCCGAAACGGATGGGGTGCAGGACGCCCGCTGGCTTTTTGGAAACGCCAACAACACCCCGCGGATCGCCCGGGTTGACCTCACCACCTTCCGCACGGTGGAAATTCTGGAAATCCCCAACGCCGGCGGCAACCACTCCTCGCCGTTTATTACCGAAAACACCGAGTATGTCGTTGCCGGTACGCGTTTCTCCATCCCAATGGACGACAAGGACGTGTCCATCGACTCGTACAAGGAAAATTTCAAAGGCACACTTTCCTTCGTCAGCGTCGACCCCCAGAGCGGCCGCATGAAACTGGCTTTCCAGGTACTTATGCCGGGTATGGACTTCGACCTTGCCCGCGGCGGTCGCGGCCCAAGTAAAGACTGGATGTTTTTCTCCTGCTACAATTCTGAACAGGCCCATACCCTGCTTGAGGTGAATGCTTCGCAAAATGACAAGGACTTCATCGTTGCCATCAACTGGCGCAAAGCGGAAGAATACATGAAAGCCGGCAAAGGACGGCGCTCAACATCCCGTTACGCGCACAATACGTATAGCGAAGTTACCCACTCCGCCACCACCACCTGGGAGACGGAGGTGCTGACGCTTGATCCAACCGAATTGAAAGATTTTGTATACCTCATGCCCTGCCCGAAAAGTCCGCACGGCTGCGACGTAGACCCGACCGGTAAATACATTGCCGCCTCCGGCAAACTGGCTGCTGTGATCCCGGTATTTTCATTCGATAAAATGATCAAAGCCATCGCCGACCGCACCTTCGACGGCGAATACAACGGTATTCCGGTGCTGAAATACGACGCTGTGCTGCACGGCGAAGTCCAAAAACCCGGCCTGGGCCCGCTGCACACCGAGTTTGACGACAAGGGCAATGCCTACACCTCCATGTTCGTGTCTTCCGAGATCGTAAAATGGAATGTGGAAAGTCTTGAAGTGCTCGACCGCGTACCGACCTACTACTCCATCGGCCACCTGTGCGTACCGGGCGGCGACACCAAAAAACCCTGGGGAAAATACGTGATCGCCTACAACAAGATCACCAAAGACCGCTTCCTGCCCACCGGGCCCGAGCTGACCCAATCGGCACAGCTCTACGACATCAGCGGCGACAAAATGAAACTGATCCTCGACTTCCCGACCATCGGTGAGCCGCACTATGCCAACGCCGTGCCGGCAGATATGATCAAGGATAAATCGGTCAAAATTTACAAACTGGAGGAGAACCAGCATCCCTACGTGGCCAAGGGGGAAAAGGAAGCCAAAGTGACCCGCCAGGGCAACCAGGTGCACGTGTACATGACCGCCATCCGTTCGCACCTGACCCCCGACAACATCGAAGGCGTGAAAGTGGGCGACGAGGTATATTTCCACGTGACCAATCTTGAGCAGGACTGGGACATCCCGCACGGCTTCACGATCCGGGGCTCGAAAACCTCCGAAATTCTGGTCATGCCGGGTGAAACCCAAACGCTGTACTGGAAGGCTGAAAAAGCCGGTGTCGTTCCGTTCTACTGCACCGACTTCTGTTCGGCACTACACCAGGAGATGCAAGGGTACATCCGGGTATCGCCGGCCGGCTCCAATGTACCGCTGAAATATGGCACCGGAGACGACATGGTGCAATAAATGGGTTACTGGTTAGAGGGTTTCTGGTTGGAGGGTTTACATCATCCCGGATAGTAAACAACCAGAAACCTTCCAACCAGAAACCTTCCAACCAGTAACCTTCCAACCTCTAACCTTCAAACCAGTAACCCTCTAACCAGTAACCTTCTAACCAGTAAAAATGAAATTATGAAACGCCTGTATCTGATATTAACGGCCCTCTTTGCCATCACGCTGGCCTGCTCCTGCACCGACAGCACCCCGGCCACCGATCAAACTGCCGACGCTGCTGCCGGTCCCGGCCAGTCGGCTGTTCAGGACGACCAATCACAAAAAAATGTGCTGCAGATTGCCATTGGTTCGCCCGATCACAAAACCCTGGTAGCCGCCGTACAGGCCGCCGGGCTGGCTGATGCCCTGGCCAACGCCGGGCCTTTCACCGTTTTTGCACCCACCGACGAAGCTTTCGCCAAGTTGCCCAAGGAAACGCTGGACAACCTGATGAAGCCGGAAAATAAAAATGCGCTTTCCAATATCCTCGAATACCACGTGTATGTCGGCGTGATCAAAACTGATCTCATGCGCGACGGGCAAAAGCTTAACCAGGTGAACCTGAAAAATGTGGAAATCAGCAACAAAGACGGCAAAATCCTGCTGAACGGCGCCGTCAATATCCTGGCCTCCGTGCCGGCATCCAATGGGGTTGTGCATGTCGTGGATGCTGTATTGTTGCCACCGGAATAAGGGTGTTTATTGGGGTCATTTGGGGTCATTATGGTCATTGGGAGTCATTATGGTCATTTGGGGTCATTCCCGGTCATTTAATCAACCCAATAACTTGGACAGTCTCTGAATTACAAATTTTAAATAATGACCCAAAATGACCCAAAATAATGACCTACGAATGACCCAAAAGAAAATTTCAATCTAAAAACATCATGTTCAAGATCACCAACGTATCCCGAATTCTGCTCGCCCTGGGCGCGCTTTCGCTGCTCATCCTGTTATTCGTACCCATCTGGTACATCTACCTGACGGCGCCGCAATATCCGGAAGGCCTCGAAATGCAAATCTGGCACAATACCCTGACCGGTGATGTCAAGATTATCAGTGCACTCAATCACTACATCGGCATGCGGGCGATCAGTGTGGAGATGTTTCCGGAGTTTGAATATCTGGGAACAGTCATCATGGTAGTTTCCGGCGTTTGCCTGGTACTGGCCTTGATCGGGCGCTGGTGGTCGGCGTTGCTTTTCTGGTTGGTTTTGGCGGTAGCCGATAGCCTGGCGCTGTACGATTTTTGGCGCTGGGGCTACGATTACGGCCACAACCTCGACCCTACCGCGCCAATCATCATCCCCGGTATGGCCTACCAACCCCCGGTTTTGGGCTATAAAAAACTGCTCAATTTCGAAGCCTGGTCGCTGCCCGACACCGGTGGCTGGATTTTGATGGTCGTTACAGGCCTGGCATTGCTCGTAGTGGCCTACGAATGGTGGCGCCACCGCAAACAAGGCCGCCCCGTGAAAACGGCGCCTGCGGCAAAAACCGCCCAGGGCGCCGGCCTGGCTACGGTGGCGGTGTTGCTGCCCCTGCTTTTTGGACAATGCAGTACCGGCCCGCAGGCAATCAATTACGGCGTAGACAATTGCGAGTTTTGCAAAATGACCTTGATGGACAAACACTTCGGCGCCGAGCTGATCACAAAAAAAGGCAAGGTGTACAAGTTCGACGATCTCAACTGTTTTACCCGTTTCCTGCAGGCGGGTTCTGTGCCGGAAGCCGCCGTGGCCGGCCGGTACACCACCGACTACGCCCATGCGGGTGTGTTGCTGAACGTGGAAAACACGCTTTTTCTGCACAGCGAAAATTTGAAGACACCCATGGCGTCGGGTTTGGCGGCATTTAGCCGTTCGGAAGATCTGGAGGCGGTGCAAGCCCGCGTTGGAGGTACGGTTTTGCGCTGGCTGGAGATATTTCAGGCTGTTGGCGCCAACGACGAGGCTACCAGATAATCTGTGCATATTGTCGGCGTGACTTTGAGTCACGCCGACAATAACCTAACCGCCTCCAATTTTTCGCAAACCACTTTCTTCCTGGTATATCTGTATTTTTTAAACCAATACCGACCGGACCGGAGGTCCGCAAGACATGAAAAAAACTATCCTGTATACCAGCATCCTACTGCTTTTTACCGGCGTACTCCAGGCCCGCACCTGGACGGTAGCCCCCGGCACCCCGCTTTCCAGGGTGCGCGATGCTATCGCAAAAGCGAGGCCCTACGACACCGTGCTGGTACAAGCCGGCACCTACCGGGAGGGCGGCATCACGGTGGATAAGCCGCTCACGCTCCGGGGCATCAACCGGCCCCTGCTCGACGGTGAAAACCAGTACCAGCCCCTGAGCATACGGTCGAGTTATGTCAGTGTGAGCGGCTTCCGGGTGGCCAATTGCGGCGCCACGTCGCTCGACGATATTGCCGGGATAAAAGTGTATCACGCCCGCTATGTCTACGTGTTCAATAATATTTTGGAAAACAACTACTTCGGCGTGTACCTCTCCGCCTCCAAACATTGCTGGGTGACGGGAAACCGCATGACCTCCAACGCCACCGTCGAGCAAAATGCCGGCAACGGCGTACACGCCTGGAAATGCGACAGCGTGCACATTGCCGACAATCAGGTCAGCGGGCACCGCGACGGGATTTATTTTGAGTTTGTGACCAACTCCACCGTACAGCGCAACAGTTGCACCAACAACATCCGCTACGGTCTGCATTTTATGTTTTCACACAACGACGCCTACGAAAACAACACCTTCGCCCGCAACGGCGCCGGCGTGGCCGTCATGTACACCCGCAACGTGCGCATGGTGCGCAACAATTTTGCCGACAACCGCGGGAGCGCCTCCTATGCCCTGCTGCTGAAAGACATCCAGGGGAGTTACCTGGCGGACAACACGTTTACCGAAAATACGATCGGCATTTTTATGGAAGGCTGCACCCGAAGCACCTTCGAGCGCAATGATTTTCGAAAAAACGGCTGGGCGCTGAAACTGCAGGCCAGCTGCGAAAACAACATTTTCAGGCACAACAATTTTATGGCCAACACCTTCGACGTTTCCACCAACAACAAACTGGTGCTCAATACTTTCGAACGCAATTACTGGGACAAATACGAAGGCTACGATCTCAACAGGGATCAGTTTGGCGACGTGCCCTACCATCCGGTCAGCCTGTTTGCCATCGTGTCGGATCAGATGCCCTACGCCATGATGTTCTGGCGGAGTTTCACCGTCTTCCTGCTCGACCGGGCGGAAAAAGTGATCCCCAGCCTGAGCCCCGATAAACTACGCGACGATTCACCCTTAATGAAGCCTTATGTTACAGGTACAACAAATCAATAAAACCTTCGGCAAACTCCGGGTGCTGAACAACATCAACATCGGTTTTGAACGCGGCCAGGCCGTGGCCATCATCGGCCCGAACGGCTCCGGCAAAACCACCTTGATCAAAAGCATCCTGGGCATGGTGATGCCTGAAAGCGGCACGATCCGGTTTCAGGGACAACCCATCCAGACCGACGCGCGCTACCGCCGCTTCATCGGCTACATGCCGCAGATCGGGCGTTACCCCGACAATATGCAGGTCGGCCAGTTGTTCGACATGATGCGCGACCTGCGCAAGGGCGAAACCGCCCTCGACGACGAGCTGATCCATGCCTACAAACTACCGGCGATTTATCAAAAAACCATGCGCACGCTCTCCGGCGGTACCCGCCAGAAAGTAAGCGCAGCGCTGGCTTTTCTGTTCGACGCGCCGGTGATGATCCTGGATGAACCCACAGCCGGCCTGGACCCGCTGTCGGCCGAAATTTTAAAAGAAAAAATCGGGCGCGAAAAACGGCGCAACAAACTGTTTCTCATCACCTCCCACATCATGAGCGATCTGGAGGAACTGGCCACCGATGTGCTTTACCTCGTTGAAGGGCAGCTGATCTTTTTCAAATCGCTCGATGCACTCAAGGCCGAAACCGGCGAAGCGCGCCTGGGAAAGGCCATCGCGCAGATTATGGCGTCCGATTACGGAGGCCGGAGTGCGAATTAATCTATTGTCGGCGTGACTCGAAGTCACGCCGACAATGTACACGAGAGGACCCAATGACCCCAATGACTCTAAATGACCATAAATAACCACAATAATTAAAATTAAAACACCATGCAAATACATCCGGAATTAACAGTAGGCGAACTGGTGGCACAGGATTACCAAAGCGCCGAGATTTTCAACCGATATGGCATCGACTTTTGTTGCGGCGGGAAAAAGACCCTGGCAACGGCCTGCGCCGAAAAATCGGTTGCCTTTGAGCGCTTATCGCACGACCTGGAACAGGCCCTGACCACCAGCGGCCTGCCTTCCGAAAATGCCGCGAACTGGTCGCCCGGTTTTTTGGTCGAATATATCGTGCAGACCCACCACCGGTATTTGCGCGACGCGCTGCCTTTTTTAATACAATACGCCACAAAAATTGCCCAGGTGCACGGCACGCGCCATCCGGAATTAAAAATTGTGGAAAAACAGGTGCGGCTGCTGGCCGAGGACCTGGTGGCGCACATGGCAAAAGAGGAACAGATACTGTTTCCGTACATTAAAATGCTCGATGCCGCGCGTCGTGAAAACGACCGGGTAGCGCCCCCACCCTTTGGCACGGTGCAAAACCCGATCCGGATGATGGAGCACGAACACGAAAGCGCCGGCGCCATTTTGGAAAATCTGCGCGAACTCACGCAGGCGTTTACACCGCCGCAAGATGCCTGCGCCAGTTACCAGGTTACGTTTGCCAAACTCAACGAACTGGATCAGGACCTGCGCCGGCATATTCATTTGGAAAACAACGTCTTGTTCCCGAAGGCACTCCTGATTGAACAACAATTTCAAAACCAGAATTAGGATCATGCGCACCCTGTTTTTTGTATTCGCCCTGTTTTTTCTGGCGCCGGCCATGAGCCGTGCCTGCGACCGCTGCGGGTGTTCGCTCAGCGGGCATTACCTGAGCGCCTTGCCGCAATCCCAGCGGCATGTGCTTGGCGTCCGCTGGTTTTACCGGAGTTTTGAAACGGAACACCACGGTGATGGAATTTCTTCCGACCGTTTTCACAGCGCCGAAATTTGGGGCCGTTTTTATCCGGTCCGGCGCCTGCAAATACTCGCCGTTTTGCCGTACAATCATTTTACCAAGGAGTTGAATGCCGTACCGCTGGTTCACCAGGGTATTGGCGATGCCGTGTTGCTGGCCAATTACAACTTTTTGGAAAAAAACTGGGGCGCGAATGCCGGTTGGCGGCATGCGCTGTACCTGGGCGGCGGGGTAAAATTGCCTACGGGCAAATTTGATCCTGAACTGGTCGAACGGAATATCAACCCGAACCTGCAACCCGGCACCGGTGCGCTCGACTGGCTTATTTCCGGAACCTATACCCTGCGTTTCAACAACTGGGGGCTGAACACCAACGCACTTTTTCGCGTAAGCGGGAAAAACAGCGAGCAATTTCAATTTGGCAACCGGCTCAACCTGAATGGCCGGCTGTTTTACCTGGCCCAAAACGGCCGAAACAGTTGGTTGCCGTCGGTTGGGCTGGCCTACGAATGGGCTGCCGAAGACACACACCAGAACCTGCGTGTGGATGATACCGGTGGTTTTGCAACCTTCGGGACCCTTGGCCTCGACTGGTACCCCGGCAATCTGGCGCTGAGTGTCCAATGGGATATCCCGCTGGATCAGTTTCTCGGCGATGGCTACGTCGATGCCGGCCAACGATTTCAGGTCGGCCTGTCTTACTTGTTTTAAAATCCTGCTGAATTATGAAAATCTCCACCACCACCATAGAATTGCCACAATCCGCTACCTTGGGTGCGCAGATAATCCGTTCGCCTATGCAAATGCTGAATATTGCCAAGTACGTCGTGTATGATATTTTGCGCAACAAATTCGTCTTGGCCTACCTGCTTTTTCTGGTGGCGGTTTCCATGAGTTTTTTCAACCTGGAAAGCGACCCGACGAAGGGCATGATGAGTTTGCTGAACATTATTCTTATTGTATTGCCGTTGGTGAGCATTGTTTTTGCCACCATCCACCTGTACAATTCGTACGAATTTATGGAGCTGATGCTTGCCCAACCGCTGCGGCGTTCCGATATCTTCCTGGGGCAATACCTGGGCATGGCGGCTTCGCTGTGCATCGCTTTCGGCGTTGGGGTCGGGGTGCCGGTGTTGCTGTACGACGGTTCCGTGCGCGGGCTGGTGCTGGTGGTCTGCGGCCTGCTGCTTACCCTGGCTTTCGTGTCGATGGCTTTTCTGGCCACGGTGTTATCCCGCGACAAAGCCCGGGGCATAGGCGTGGCACTGCTGCTTTGGTTTTTTTGCACCATCCTGTACGACGGCATCGTGCTGATGAGCATGTTTGCCTTCAGCGACTATCCACTGGAAAAAGCGGTGATCGGTCTTGCTTTTCTGAATCCGGTCGACCTGGCCCGGATTGCCATGCTGCTCCAACTGGATGCGGCCGCGCTGATGGGGTATACCGGCGCGTTATTCCAGCACTTTTTCGGCTCTACGTTGGGCGCAGGGCTGTCTTTTTTGGCCATGTTGCTTTGGATCGTGTTGCCGCTTTGGCTGGCGGTGCGGATTTTTCGGAAGAAGGATATTTAACCTGTCAGGTCTGAATTTTACCAAAAAGGAGCACGCCATAGCGTGCTCCTTTTTGGTAAAATTCAGACCTGACAGGTTACCTTCCCCTGCGTTTTTCCGCTTTGGAACAACAAAATCGCCTCACGCATTTGTTCAAAGTCGAAGGTATGCCCCACATGCGGAGGCGTCAGCTGCATCGAGCGCAAGTCTTCCAGCATGGGCGGCATGAGGTCGATGCGGTCGTAGAGGTAGATCAGGTTGAAGCCGAACAGGCCCCGGTTGAGTTCGGGGAGCGCCTGCGGGTCGATTTTCGGGCGCGTCAGAAAATGCCGGAGCATGCGCAGGAGGTTGGGCCGGTTGCCCACGCTGGCGTAGCGCGAGGCGCCTACCACGATCAGGCGCCCCATCGGTGCAAGCAGCTTCCAGGGAATGCTGAAGTAGCGTCCGCCGACGGTATCGATGACCAGATCGAGCCGCCGGTCTCCGAGGGCTTCGCGGAGTTCCTGCTCGAAGTTTTTGCCGCGCACCAGCACCCGGTCGCAGCCGTTGGCTTTGGCCAGCTCGATTTTGCCGGCATTTCCGACGGTGCCTACGACAAAACAGCCTTTTGCTTTGCAAATTTTTAAGCCCTGCAAACCGACCCCACCGGCAATGCTGTGGATCAGCACCGTTTGGCCGTTTTGCAGATTGCCCAGGTTGAACAAGCCGTAGTAGGCGGTTAAGGTTTGCACCAAAAATGCTGCGCCGGTCGTGTAGTCCCAATCTGCCGGAATGGGCACGATATAATCCGAATGGATATTGATCCCGGTGGTGTATCCGCCAAAACGCGTAACGCCCATCACCCGGTCGCCAACCTTGAAGTTGCCGACGCCCTGGCCGAGTGCGGTGATTTCACCGGCGTATTCCAGGCCTGGCGTAAACGTTTCTTTTGGCGCAGCCTTGTAAAATCCCCAGATCGCAAACACGTCGGCGAAGTTCAGGCCCACGGCTTTCACGGCCACCTGCACTTCACCGGGGCCGGGGGGCGGCAGGCTGTCGTCGATCAATTGGAGGTTTTTCAGGCTGCCGGGCTGAACGGTGTAGCGTTTGATTTGCATGGTTGGAAAAAATTAAGCTGTTGCTAGCTCCTTCAACACAGCCTTCAACAAGTCATAAAATTTCTCTACCGCCGGAATATGCACCCGCTCGTCGGGGGAGTGCGCGCCGGTGATGGTCGGACCGAAGGAGATCATGTCGAGGCCGGGATATTTGCCGCCCAGGATGCCGCACTCGAGGCCGGCATGGATGGCTTTGATTTCCGGTTCTTTGCCATATTCGGCTTTGCCCACTTTCCGGCAAATTTGGAGGAGTTTGGAATCCATGTTGGGCTGCCAGCCGGGGTAGCCGTCGGTTTGTTCCACATGCGCCCCGGCGAGGTTGAATGCCGCCGACACACTGCCTGCGATGTAGCGTTTGGCGCTTTCCACCGAGCTGCGCTGGTTGGTGCCGATGGTGATCAGGCTCTCGTCGCTGACCACGGTGGCCAGGTTGGTGGATGTTTCAACCAGGCCTTCGATATCGGCGCTCATCTGAATGACCCCGTGCGGCAGCGCCAGCAGCGTTTGCAGGAGTTTGGCAGCCAGCGATTTGGCGTACACAAACATGGGCATTGAACCTGGCTCCAAATCGATCTTTACTCCGGGGTCGTTTGTTTTGAACTCGTTTTTAAAATTTTGTTCGCACTGTGCAATGATCGTCCGCGCCTGCTCCACAGCAAGTTCCGGCACGACCAGGGTCAGTTCGGCTTCCCGGGGAATCGCATTGCGCTTACTGCCGCCCTGAATGGCTGTGAAAAAAGGCGACAGCGGCTGAAGCGCCTCCAGGGTGCGGGCAAGCAATTTGATGGCATTGGCACGGCCCATGTGGATGTCGCCGCCGGAGTGCCCGCCCTTCAGGCCGGAAACGCGCAGGGAAAACGCCGAATATTTGCCGGCCGGCAAGGGGGCGTGTTTGACCCGGAAGGCGCCGGTGGTGTCGATACCGCCGGCGCAGCCGATGTAAAAAATGCCGTCTTCCTCCGAGTCGAGGTTGATGAGGTACCGGCCTTTCAGCAGTTTGGAAGATATTTTGTTGGCGCCGGTCAGTCCGGTTTCTTCGTCGATGGTGATCAGAATTTCGAGCGGGCCGTGTTCGGCGTCTTTGTCGCTCAGCAGCGCCAGGGCTGCTGCCACCCCGATGCCGTTGTCGGCGCCCAGGGTGGTGCCTTTGGCGCCGATCCACTCACCGTTGCGCACCAGGTGAATGGGGTCGTTGTCAAAATCGTGCTCGGTGTCGCGATTTTTTTCGCAAACCATATCGCTATGCCCCTGGAGGATGACGACGGGCGCTTTTTCGTATCCTTTGGTGGCCGGCACCCGGGCAACCAGGTTTCCGACGTTGTCTTTTTCGTACGGAATTCCGAGTTTTTGAAACAGCTGTTCAAAATGCGCCGTGATCCGCTCCTCTTTTTTGGACGGACGCGGGATCCGGCTGATTTCATAAAACCGCTCCCAAACCAGGGCCGGGGCAATACCTTGAATAGCGTTGCGCGAAGACATAAATAAATTGGTTTTAAAAAACAAAAATGGATAGGAGGACCGGTGCGACGCCCTGTTTGTGCCCGCTGCCGGTTCTCGCAAACTTACAATCATTTGCCGGTAAAACCGGGCTTAAACAAACGAAACAAAGCCAGTTTGTTTTCCCGCAAACTTGTCCCATCTTTGCCCCTGCCCGGCTTTCCCCGCGAACCAATTGCTAAATTCCGATGTTTGCTGCCGGGAATTGTCAATGTCCAAATTAGCTTATGGCGCACGAATACATACTGCCTTCGCTTGGTGAAGGCGTTACCGGAAAAATTACCGAAATACTGGTTCAGCCTGGCGACACGGTTAGTCAGGAACAAATTGTCGTTATCGTCGGCACCGACAAAGTGGACGCCGAAATGCCCGTGGATGCTGCCGGAACGGTGGAGGAAATCCTGGTGAAGGTGGGCGACGATGTGACGGAAGGCACGCCCATTCTGCGGCTGAAAACTTCGGGGGAAGTTTTCCCCAGCCCCCCCATAGAGGAGGGAAGCAGCGCACAAAAGGTAGATGCCGGAAAGGGGGAGAGTGATGTACAAAAAGAAGATACCGGAAAGGTAGAGGCGCCTGCGGCAGTCAGGGAAAGTGCGGCGTCTGTAGATGGGAAACAAAAAACAGCGGTAAAGGGCGGCGTGCGCACCAGCCCGCTGGCGCGCAAACGCGCCAAAGAATTCGGCATCAATCTTTCCGATGTACAACCCCAGCAGGGCACCAACCGCATTTCCTACAAAGATGTTGTCGACTACGTCAAACGAAAAATCGATACCGGCGGCGGCGCAGCAGCAGGCGGCGGCATTGCGCACAAACCGCTGCCGAATTTTGAAAAATACGGCGCGGTGGATCGCCAGCCGCAAAGCCGGATCGGCGTGCTCACCGCCGACAATATGGTGTACGCGTTCAACGCCATTCCGCACGCCTGGATATCCGAAAAGGCCGATATCACCCGCCTGGAGCAATTGCGCCAGCAATACAAAGACCAGGTGAAAGCAGCAGGCGGCAGCCTGACCACCACGGCCATCCTGACCAAGGCGGTCACCTCCGTACTGCGCCGCATGCCGCAGTTCAATGCCAGCTACGACCTGGAAAAGCGGGAAGTGATCTACAAAAATTACTACAACATCGGCATCGCGGTTGACACGCCCCGTGGTTTGCTGGTGCCGGTTATCCGGAATGTCGACCAGAAGAGCCTGACGGAAATTTCGGTTGAATTGAGCGAACTCAGCGTCCGCACCCGCGATGGCAAAAACAAGCTGGACGACCTCGAAGGCGGCACCTTCAGCATTTCCAATATCGGCGGTATCGGCGGCACCAATATGATCTCCATCGTCAACTGGCCGGAAGTCGCCATATTGAGTATTACAGCCGCAACTTTTGAACCGGTTTGGAATGGAAAGGAATTTGAGCCGCGGCTGATGATGCCCATGACCATCGGCTGGGATCACCGGGTGATCAACGGCGCCGATGCCGCGCGTTTCCTGCAACAACTCAAAGCAATTTTGGAAGAGCCCTTTTTGGGTTGGCTGTAACGCCGACTGTTAGTCGGCGTACATCCAAGGCAAGCGGCGAGTACACTCGGAAGCTGACGAGCACTTGGGATACAAATACTTTTTTCAAAAAATAGTTCTCCGAATCTACCAATAGAATTCGGAGAACTATTTTTTTTACGCCGACTACCAGTCGGCGTTACTGAAGCCATTTTGATGGCCACAATGCAGCAGATTTGTTTTTTTACGCCGACCACCAGTCGGCGTTACTGGCGCAAAAACACCCCTCGAAATACGCTCCCACCAGCCAGGACCCGGATAAAATACACACCCGTTTCAAAACCCGACACATCCAGCCCGAAGCTGCGGTTTTGTATCGGTTTACTGGTGACCAAGGCGCCTTGCAGGTCCAGGATTTCAATATTCCCAAACAATTCAGCACCGCCGGCCGGCACCTCCACCCGGATTTTTTCAGTAGCCGGATTCGGCAAAACCAGCAAACTACCACCGGCGCCTTCCAGCAAAGTGGTCCGAATAGACGAGTACTGCTCCTGCCCGTCAAAGTCGGTTTGCCGCAGGCGGTAGTAGTAGTTAAAGCCGGGCTGTACAGCCTGGTCAAAAAAGGTGTAGCGCTGTGCGGTATTGGTCGTACCGGCCCCTGCCACCCAGCCAATCGTGGCAAAAGCAACGGCGTTTTCCAGGCTGCGTTCCACATAAAATCCGCGGTTATCTGTTTCCGAGGCTGTTTCCCAGTCGAGGCGCACCTTGTTTTGCTGCGCAGCAGCGTTGAACGAAACCAACTCGATGGGCAAGGGCAGCGAAAAGGAAAAATTGTTGTCGGACACATCGTAAAAAATGTTGCCCACGGCCTGGATCATAATGCGGGCCTGGTTGGTCACCGGTGCATTGAAGGTGACATTTTCGGAGCCGTCATTTGGTGTGCCGGCCACCAACGTACTGAACGAAGCGCCGCCGTTCAGCGAAAGTAAAATGGAGACGTTGGCGCAGCTGACCGGTGCGTTGTTGGAGCCGGCCACGTTCCAGGTGATGGTTTGGGTGGAATTGCCCGGGTAACTTTCACCACCGTTCGGGCTGGTCACTTCAAAGGGGCCGATGGTGCCGGAGGTCGTGACCGTCATGTTTTGCTCGGTCGTACAACCGCCGGCAGGATTGTTGTCGCGCACCGTGAAGCGCCAGCTCAACGTGCGGTTGACTGAGGGCAGCTCTTCCCAGTCGAAGTCGAACCCGGAGAGCACATCTTCGAAGCGCGGGCAGTACCGATAATTATTGCCATCCGGCGAAAACGACCGGAACATGGGGCCGGAAGTATTGGTCGATTCGGGCGGCATTGGCTGCGCCGGGTTCGTAAAGGCATTCATTTGCTCCCAGCAAAAACTCAGCGGATTGCCGTTGGGATCGGTGGCCGAACCGGTAAGCAAAAACGGCGTGGAATGCGGGATGGTCCGGCTGACAAGGGCCGGCACATTCGGCGCGGTGTTGCCGGTTGGAACCAGGGTGGCACAATTACCGCCCGAGCCGGTAACAAAATTGCCGATCTGTTGCAGGCTGCGGGCGTGGAAATAATCGTCGCTGTTGGACTGCACGTTTGGCGAACAAATGCCCGCGTAGCCCATGATGGTGGATGCGCTGCCGGGTTCCATGGCCGAACTGTTGGACCGGTTGCAAGCGTTGTACTGGGTGTGCTGGCCGCCGAACTGATGCCCCATTTCATGGGAAACGTAGTCGATGTCGAAAATATCGCCAACCGGGCTGGGCAGGCCGGTAACGCCCTGGGCTTTCCAGTTCACGTTGCACGGGCTGTACAGCGCCGCAATACCGCCGCCGCCGGTACTGAATACGTGGCCGATATCGTAATTATTTGTGCCGATAACGGCATCGCAGGTGCTTTGGTTTTCACCCAGCATGATTCCGCCGTCGTCATTGGTGTACGGGTCGGTGGCCGGGTCGGTAAAGATGATGGCATCGTTGTTCGGAATGATGATCATCCGAATTCCTGCATCGCGTTCGTACACGCCGTTTACCCGGTTCATGGAGGTGTTCATGGCCGCCAAAGCGGGGGCTTTGTTGGCTCCGAATGCGCCGTGAAAATTGGCGTATTCGCCGGTGCAGGCCAGCGCCAGTTGGTATTCCCGCCGGTTACCGCAGTCGCCGGCCCGGTCGGTTGCCTGGTTGGGCAGGTCGATCGCGATCTGGTCGTTGTTATGGCATACAAACTCGTCTGAAAGGCGGCGGGGGTGATCTTTTTTATAAAAACAGATATACGCCGAAAGGGTCCCCCGGGCGTAGGGGTCGATAAAAACGGCGCCTTTTCCCGAGTTTAAAAACATCGCATGAAAGCCGTACGGGGAGATATCGATGCGGGCGAGCATGCCCGGGTGATCGGTGCTTTTTCCGGCGTAGGCGCGTATTTGGGGAAATTTGGCCTGCAATTGCGGGTGCAACACCACAGTTTTCCAAATTTCAAAATCAACCGTGGAGCCATCCGGCATGGGGAATTCCAGCAGCAGCCCGTTTACGCCTTGCTGGTATTCCTGCTCCGTTGGCGCCGATTGGAGCAGCAGGTCCATTTTTGCAAAATCCAGTTCAAGAGTCCGGTAGGCATCCGGGATGATCAGGCGGTCGGCCGGGTTGGCCTGAATGTCGGTTTCCCGGACATCGGTCCAGCAATTAATTTGTGCGGGAAGGATTTGGCTGATGGAGACGAGGAAGATCAGGGTAAGCAGGGAATACCGGAGCAGCGAAAGCATGTTGAAAGCTATTGATTAAGACAAAGAAAAACCTCTGTGTTCTATGTGCCTATGTGTTAAAAAATTAAACACATAGGCACATAGAACACAAAATATTACACAGCCACCGGCGCTTTGATCAGCGGCCAGGGATCATAATGCAACAACTCAAAATCCTCAAACCGGAACTTAAAAATATCCTTGACTGCAGGGTTGATTCGCATTTCAGGTAAGGCGCGCGGAGTGCGGGAAAGTTGGAGTTCGACCTGTTCCAGGTGGTTAGCGTAAATGTGCACATCGCCGAAGCTGTGCACAAACGTACCCGGCTCGAGGTCGCAAATCTGCGCCAGCATCAAGGTTAGCAACGCGTAGGATGCAATGTTGAACGGCACGCCCAAAAACACATCCGCGCTCCGCTGGTACAACTGGCACGACAGGCGCCCGTCGGCCACATAAAACTGAAACAGGCAATGACAGGGCGCCAGCGCCATCGCCGGCAAATCGGCCACATTCCAGGCCGATACGATGATGCGCCGGCTATCGGGGTTGGTTTTTAATTGTTGCACCACCTCGGCGATTTGATCGACTACCCGGCCGTCGGGGCACTGCCAGGAGCGCCACTGCTTGCCGTACACCGGTCCCAGATTGCCGTCGGGGTCGGCCCATTCGTCCCAGATGCGCACGCCGTTTTCCTTCAGGTACCCGATGTTCGTATCGCCCTGCAAAAACCAGAGCAGCTCGTGAATTACGCTTTTCAGGTGTATTTTTTTGGTCGTTACCAACGGAAAGCCTTCCTGCAGATCGAAGCGCATTTGGTAGCCGAACACGCTGATGGTGCCCGTGCCGGTGCGGTCGCCTTTTTGGGCGCCGTGTTGGAGGATGTGCCGGAGTAGGTCGTGGTATGCTTGCATGGTTTCCCTTCTTTTTTGCGAATATCCGAAGTTTGTTCGATTTGGCCGAATATGCGGATTTTGGAACGCGGATTATGCGGATTCGCCTGCGGCGAAACGCGGATAGACACGGATTTTTTTCCAATTGGAAATGGGTAGTTTCTGCAATTCAATAAGCCATTTTAGCCATATACCGCTTTTTGTGCGGCCATATTCAAAAACCAGTCTGTGCAAACCGTCACCCCGAAACTTCGACCTCCGCCTCCGGCATTTAAAACAAAAAATTTCACAAACCGCTAAACCAACGCCGGCAAAACATTTACTTTTGCACGTTATTCCCAATCGTTCAATAACCAACAGGATCGAAGTATGCTCAAACGCCTGCACATTCGCAATTACGCGCTGATCGACCGGATGGAGATCGAGTTCTCGGAACGGCTCACCATCATTACGGGCGAAACCGGCGCAGGGAAATCTATTTTGCTTGGGGCGTTGGGGCTGGTGATGGGCGAACGGGCCGACACTAAAATTTTTTACAACGACCAGGAAAAATGCGTGGTGGAAGCCTGGTTTGATGTGGCGAAATACGAGTTGCGCGATTTTTTCGCAGAAAACGAACTCGACTACGACGACGAGGTGATCATTCGGCGCGAACTTTCCCCGGCGGGCAAGAGCCGGAGTTTCGTGAACGACACCCCGGCCAACAACCAGGTGCTGAAACGGCTGACCGAAGCGCTCATCGACCTGCACCAGCAGTTTGATGTGCTCGACATCCACAACGTTAATTTCCAACTCCGGATGATCGATGCCCTGGCTGATAACGGCCCCTTGCTTCAAAATTATCAGCGCGATTTCCGCCAGTATCAGGCCGATCGCCGGCAACTGGCCGACCTGACCGAACGCAGTGCCAATATTGCCAAGGAAATGGATTTTCTGCACTTTCAGTACACCGAACTGGAACAGGCCGGCCTGCAAGCAGGCGAGCAGGAAGAACTCGAAGCCGACCTCAACCGCCTGACCAACGCCGAAGATATCAAACGGGCTTACGGGGCAGCATATACGCAGCTCAACGACGGCGAACACGACCTGGTCAGCCAAATGCAGGAACTGAGCCGCTCGCTGGCCCAAACCCGGAATGTTTCCACGGACCTGAACGCCCTGAGTGAACGCCTGGACACCCTGCTGATCGAACTGCAGGATATTGCCAAAGAATGCGCCCGCATCAGTGAACATACCGAATACGCCCCTGATCGGATTGAGGAAATTCAGGAACGCCTGAACGTGCTGTACAAACTGGAAAAGAAACACAACGTCAGCACGGTGTCCGACCTGCTCGAAATTCAATTTGGCCTGGAAAATCAACTCGCCGGGTTCTCCGATATGAGCGGACAAATAAGCCGCCTGGAGCGAAAAATTGCGGAGCAGGAACAAAAACTGCGCGGCCAGGCGCGTATGCTCAGCGAGCGGCGGAAAATTGTGCCCAAGGCCTTTGAAGAAAAGGTGCACGCCATGCTGGCTCAGCTTTCGATGCCGCACGCACGCCTGAAGGTGGACATTCAGGAAACCGAAAACCTCAGCGCTACCGGCTGCGACGATGTGCAGTTTTTGTTCGCTTCCAACGTCGGCAGCAGATTTTTACCGATAAAAGATGTAGCGTCGGGCGGTGAGCTTTCCCGGCTTACGCTTTGCACCAAGAGCCTGGTGGCCGATGCCATCCCCTTGCCTACGCTCATTTTTGACGAGATTGACACGGGCGTCAGCGGCGATGTCTCCCTGAAAATGGGGCTTATTCTCGAAGAACTCAGCCAACGGCATCAGGTGGTCAGCATTACCCACACGCCGCAAATTGCTGCGCGCGCCGACAAGCATTATTTCGCCTACAAACAAGTGGAAAACGGCCGTACCATCACCCACATCCGCGCCCTTGCTACCGACGACCGGGTCAAAGCCCTGGCCGTTATGCTCAGCGGCAACCCGCCCAGCGATGCTGCACTGGCTACAGCGCGGGAGTTAATGGCCAGTTCGTGATTTTCTTTTCCAGACGGACAATTTGGTTCATGTTCCCATCGGGCTGATAGTGAGGGGGTGACTGGCAGTCACCCCCTCACTTGGCCCCCGCTCAGCCAAACGGGAACATGAGCCGGCAATCTACGTTTCCTGGATGAGTAAATCGCCCACCTGAACGCGCCCTTCGCCCGTTCCCAGCCAGATCACATTTTGCCCGAACAGGATTTTCCGGCCCTCCTTGCGATACGTGGCCAGCGTTTTGAGCGGCTCTTCGCTGCGTATGGCGGTATCCTGATCGGTGGTGGGCACAATGCAGCGGGCGCAGGGTTTGACCCCGCGGAAGGGTTGGTTGCCGATCCGGAAATCGCGCCAGTTGTCTTCTTCATGCGGCGTTCGGCTTTCGACGACAAAATTGGGCCGGAAGCGGTTCATCGGAAGCGGTTGCTCCAGTCGGCCGTTCAGCCCGTCGAGCGAGGCCTGGCCGATGAGCAGGAAGGGGAAGCCGTCGGCAAAACTAACGGGCATGTCATCCGGTGCGTAGTGGCTGTCGGCCATGCGGACTGTTGAGCCGGCCATGTAAACCAGCCGGACATGGCGGCCCAGTTGTTCCGAGAACCACCGGTTTGTTTCCGGCGCGTACACCCGGGCCAGACAGTGGTCGTCCCAAATTTGCACCGGTATTTCCGGCATGGCGGTTACTGCCGGTTCGAGCGGGATTTGCAGGCATAACGCCGGATTTTTTTTCGAAAAAACAGTCAGAAACGGTCCTTCCAGGGCAGTTCCCAGGAGCGTCAGTTCAGCTATTTCGCGCTGACTGACAAAGCGGCCGGTATCGTCAACCAGCATCCAGCGGCGGTCGTATTGCAGGCCGCGGGAGTGCACCACAGCTTCGTTCAGGCTGATGCCGGCGAGCGATTTTATGGGGTAGATGTGGATGGATGTGAGGGTGTGCAAAGCGTTCAAATTTTGCGTAATTTTGTAAAAAACTTATCAAATGGCCGCTACTACTGCCGGATTCGCTGAGAAAAAAAAGCAATCGAAAAAAGTACCCGCTTATCTCATCAAGGAGGTGATTGACGGCATTCCCGTGTATTACAAAGGCTATCGCGACGTCTTGTCGAATAAGAAAAACCCCGAAGCCATTATGGCTGACGGATTATTACAAGCCATGTTAAAAATGTGGCTTTCAAATTTGCTTTTTAACCACTTGAGTTCAAAAGGTTATTGGGTATTTGCCGGCGAAATCGGCAGCCATATTTCGCATAAAAATAACATGGCGCATGACCTAATGGTTTTCGAAAAAAGCGGGCTGCCACCCAGTAAAATCAGTAACCATTACGCCGACGTGCCCGCCAAACTGATCGTGGAAATCGACACCGAAATTGAATACGGCGACGATCTGCCCGTAGAAACATATGTCCACCTGAAAACGCAGAAAACCCTCGATTTCGGCACTGAAAAAGTGGTCTGGATTTTCACGGCATCCCGAAAGGTAATGGTCGCTGAACGCGGCAAGGACTGGATTATCCGGGATTGGGAAAAAGACGTGGAATTGCTCGACGGGGTCACCTTCAATGTGCCGGCATATTTGCAGGAGCAGGGAATCTCCCTTGACGAGGACTCCGCCGGATAGCCCGAAAACCAATATTCGGCAACATTTGCTTTACCAAAATTATATGAAAACTGCCCTCCTCCTTGGCGCTACCGGTCTCGTCGGTAGCCAGATCCTTCAGCAACTCCTTGCCGATGCGCGCTACGGCTCTGTGCTTGCGCTTACCCGCCGCCCGTTTGATGTGGAACATCCCAAGCTGAAGCAGGCAATCATCAATTTTGACAGCCCCGATCCGGCCCTCATCCGGGGCGATGAACTGTTTTGCGCCCTCGGCACCACACTTCGCAAGGCAGGCTCCAAGGAAGCGCAATACCGGATTGATTGTACGTATCCCTATGAAATTGGCCGGATAGCCCGGGAAAACGGGGTGGGAAAGTATTTGCTCGTATCGTCGGTGGGCGCCGACGCTACATCTTCCAATTTTTACCTGCGCACAAAAGGGGAACTGGAGGAAAAACTTGCCGCGCTGGAATTTCCCTTGTTTGTGTCAGCGCGTCCTTCGATTTTGCTTGGCAAGCGCCCGGAATTTCGCCTGGGCGAGAATATCGGGATCGTGCTGGCGCAGGCCTTCGCTTTTTTGATCCCTAAAAAATACCGTGGAATTTCGGACAAGCAGGTTGCAAAAGCACTCATTGCGCTGGCAAATCAAAATCTGGAAGGCACGCATTTTATTGAGTCGGATCGTTTGCGGCAGTATTGAACAGTTGACATTGGCGGCATCGGTTCGATTAAGGATGTTTAAACACAGGCATTACTCAATTCCCCTTTTCAACCGCTAATGGCCGGGCGGCCCGGCATTGTCGCCGAAACAGTGCGCGGCGGCAATGCGCGTAAATACCGGTTGCCTGGTTATCCGCTCACCTTCTAATTCTCCTTTCGCATGAAAACCCGACTGTCATTTTTTAGCGCCTTTGTGCTCCTTGTGCTACTCAACACCTGTTTGCAAGCCCAGTCCTGGGTCTCGCGACACAACCTGAGCAGTAGCAAGTATCAAACAGAGTTTGAAAAATGGACCGGCCAGGGCTATCGCCCCGTGGTCGTAAGCGGCTACAGCGACGCCGGCCAGGATCGCTACGCCGTTATTTTTGAAAAAACCAGCGGCCCGGCCTGGGCTGCCAAACACGGCCTGACGGCAAGCCAATATCAGGCTGCTTTCGACGATCTGACTAAAAAAGGCTACCGCCCCATTCAGGTCAGCGGCTTTCCTTCGGGCAATCAGGCTCGTTATGCCTGCATTTTTATCAAAGAAAGCAAAGCCCCGGCCTGGGCCGCCAAACACGGTATGACGGCCAGCCAGTACCAGGCAGAATTCAACAATTGGTCCGGAAAGGGCTACCGGCTTGCCGATGTGAGCGCCTATACCGTTGGCGGAAAAGCCTACTTCTCCGGTATTTGGGAAAAAACCAGCGGGCCGGCCTGGGCGGCCAAGCACGGCCTGAGCAGTTCGGCGTATCAGGCAGAATTTTCAAAAATGGCGCGGCAGGGTTACCGGTTGCATAAAGTTTCCGGGTATGAGGAGGGTGGTTCGGCCCGTTTCGCCGCCATTTGGCATAAAACCGGGGGAGCAGCCTGGGAAGGGCGGCATGGCCTTAATGGTTCGCAAGGGTATCAGGATGAGTTTGACCGGCTGTATTACCAGGGTTATCGCCCGGTTTGGATCAATGGATATACGGTTAAAAACAAGGATTATTTCTCTGGCGTCTGGACCTGCAGCGACCCGTTCAAATCAGCCGACATGGCGAAAGTGGATCAACTGGTCAAAGCGTACATGGACGCCCAGGATGTGCCCGGCCTCTCGTTCGCCATTTCCCGGAACGGGAAACTTGTTTTGGCTAAAACCTACGGCTTTGCCGACAAGGAAGCCAAGGAATTGGTAGCGCCCAGGCACCGGTTCCGGGTGGCCAGTGTGTCCAAACCCATCACATCCGCATCCGTTATGCGGCTTATCCAGGATAAAAAATTAAGTCTCGGCGACATGGTGTTTGGCTCCGGCGCGCTGCTGGGCACGACCTATGGCACAAAGGCCTACAGCGCCAACGTCAAAAAAATAAGCCTGCTGCACCTGATGACGCATACTTGCGGTGGCTGGAGCAACAGCAGCAACGACCCGATGTTTCAGGATAAATCGTGGAGTCTGAGCAAATTAATTGGGGAAACCCTGGACAATATGCCGCTGGCAAATGCCCCCGGCACCAATTACGCCTATTCCAATTTTGGGTATTGCCTGTTGGGCCGGATCATTGAAAAGAAAACCGGCAAAAGTTACGAGGATTGGGTGCAGCAAAACATCCTCAAGAAGTGCGGGATCAGCCGGATGGAACTGGCGGGCAATACCCTGGCGCAGCGCAAGGCCAGTGAGGTAAAATATTACGGTCCCGGGAATCCGTACAATTTGAACGTAACACGCATGGATGCGCATGGCGGGTGGATTGCCACGCCGATTGACCTGGTGCGCTTCCTGGTTCGCGTCGACCGGTTCAACACGGCGCCGGACATCCTGAGTACCGCTTCGATTGATGAAATGATCAAGCCGACCGCGCAAAATTCAGGCTATGCCAAAGGCTGGTCGATCAACAAAACCCCGAACTACTGGCACAACGGGGCGTTGCCGGGTACCATCGCCGAAATGGTGCGCACCAACGACGGCTACTGCTGGGCAATTCTCATCAATACGCGCCCCTCGGGCGATCAGTTTGCCGGCAAATTGGACAAGTTGATGTGGGATATTCGCAATGCGATTTCGGACTGGCCGGGGCACGATTTGTTTTAGAGCATGTTGGGGATTTTGATAGCCCTTAAAAAGCAGCGCGCCACCCCGAAATTCGGAGCGGCGCGCTGCTTTTTTTTAAAACGACGGATAGTTATTTCTTCCCTTTACCGCCACCGTTTACAGGGGCCGGCGCTACTTCGGCTTCGATAGCCTCTTTCATGCCAATGCCGGATTCGTTTTCCGGGTCGAGTTCGAGCAATTTATTGATAAACTCAAGCGCTTTTTCGTCTTCCTTCCGGGAGAAATAGTAGTACGACAAGTACCCGTACGCGTCGATCAGGTCGCGCTTGTTCTTTTCCTTATCGGCGGAAGCGAGTTCTGCATATTTTTCATAAGCAGGCTGGGCTGTGCCGAACTGATCAAGCAGTTCCGGGTTTGCCACTACGTCGGGGTCGCGGTTTTTGGCCGATTTTGCCAGCCACAGCCAGCCGACAGTGGCTTCCGGAAGGAACTCCGTGAGTTTTTCAAAGGCCTTTTCGGCTTTGACAAAATGGAGCGTATCGCCTTCCGTGCAGAAATAATGGCTCAGACCCAACGAGTAGTAGGAGTTCACCAGCGCCTGTTTTTCAGTCAACGAGTCGATGTATGCCTGGAATGCCGTGGCTGCGTTGCAATAGTCTTTTGCGCCGTAGTACATTTTGGCGATTTCCTCGTGAATCGGCCACTTGGAGGAGTCCAGTTCAATCACTTTCAGAAAATTGGCAACTGCCACAGCGGTATCGCCGCCGGTATTAATTTGCAGGCGGGCGAGGTATTCGTAGTCGGAGGGCAACACCTTATCCGGGGTGACTTGTTTGAAGAAGTCTTCCAGGATTTTCAGGCCTTCCTTGTATTGTCCGTTGTCGTAGTTGCAGTAGGCTTGCAGGCGGCGCAGGTAATTTTTTGAGCCGTCTTTTTTCAGGATTTTCTCCACCAAGGCACTACAAGCAGCGCAGTCTTTGGTGATGTACAGCAGGTTGGCCAGCAACATTTCATCTTCGATGGTGACCCCCGGGCCACTGTTAACCAGTGCTTTGGCGGCCTCGGTAGCCTTTTCCCATTTCCGGTCGAAGTACAGGAATTCGGCTTTAGCGCGCAAGGCTTCGGTGTAGTTGGGTTTCAGGGCGATTGCCCGGTCCACGTAATCGAGGAACTTGTCATAAATTTTAGCCGCCCGGTAAACCTTTGCCAGCATGAACATCGCCAGCGGGTTTTTGGGTTCCTGGTGCACGGCGTATTCGTAATGCTGCGCTGCGAGGCCGCCGTTGGGCATTTCCTTGTAGCAGTAGGCCAGCGTCATGAGTGTGCGGAAGTCTTTGGAAGAGATATCCATGGCTTCCTTGAGTTCCTCTTCAGCCCGCGTGAAGTTGGGTTTTTGACCCGGCACATTGTACAGAAATGATTCGCCGATGAGGCGCCTTACATCGATATCTTTTTTACCGTATTTACGCTTGGTGCGTTGAAAAACTTCATCCGCTTCGGCGTGTTTGTTTTGTAAAAGTAGAATCCGGCCGGTGGCAATCATGGCGTAAGCGCCTTCTGATACGGCGTCGAAGGCCCCTTGAAAAGTAGCTTGCGCTTTTTCCTTATCGCCCTTTGCGAGGTATGCGCTGCCGAGCGTCAGCCAGGCCGGCTGGTCTTTTGGGTCGGCTTTAGTTAAAGCAGTATAAACTTCGATCGCTTTATCCCATTCCTTCAATTGCATAGCGGCCAGGCCATCGTCGTGGGTTTGGGCAATCAGGCCCGCACCTGCGCCGAGGATAGTAGCCACCAGCAGGGTGAAAGTTTTTTTCAGGAGATTTGTCATTGCTTGGAAGTGTTTTTTGTTAACAACTGTTGTGCAGAGAAAATTGGCTTTCGTACCAATAGTTTATTTTTTTTGACGGCAATCGTCATTAAAAGCAACAGGCGATTTTACAAATAGTCGGAATTGCAAAAGGGTTTAATGATTACTTAACAAATTTATTCGGGAATAGATGCCCGGAAAATCGTCAAAACGCTGTCATAAAGTGCGCAAAAATACGCCTTGTTTATCACTTACCCGTTGCAAATACCGTTTGTTGTATCCGTTAAATTACTCAAAAGGCACAAATTATTTCCGCGTTACCTGAATAAGCCGCGTGGGCGCCTGTGCGGGGAGCAGTCCATCTTTCAACATCATACGCTGCCCGGGGTCGGATGCTAAAAACGAGGCGAGTCCAAGTCCCAGTCCTTTCCGTGCCTGTGCATTGATGACATAAATCGTGCGCCGGAACGGGTATTGCCCGGTAGCGAGATAGGCCTGGTAGGGTCCGTATCCTTCGGCGCCGGTTTCTTTGGCGATATCGGCAATTCGGATTTCCCGGCGAAAGGCTTGCACGCCTTTGTCGTCGGTATCGGAAATCCAGTTGGCGCCAATGATCCCGATGGCGTTTTTATTTCTGGACACATAATCGATCACTTCCTGGTTGGTTTTCAGCGCGGAGGCGTTGGCCGGGAGCGGCGCGCCTTGGGCTATGGTATCTCTGGCATAGCGGACGGTGCCGGAAAGCGGGTTGTCGAACACCAGCAGGATGTCGCCAAGGGGGGATTTTGGGTTGAAATCGCGCCATTTTGCGGTTGTACCGTTCAGGATATTGCGCAGTTGGTCGATGGTAAAAACGGTGTCTTTGTTATCCGGGTTGACAATAAACGCTACCGCATCAAAGGCAATTGGTGTTGTGGTTGGCCGGAATCCACGGGGTTTGAAATATTTTTCAATTTCGACGTCGGTGGGTTGCCGGGCGGCAATGATCACCTGTACGGAATCCCGGAACAAGGCGGCAAACGCTTCTCCTTCGGAATTGTATTGCGCATCAATGGATGCCCGGGAATAAATGGAGTCGAATACATCAATTGCACTGGTGATGACGGGTTTATAACATTCGTCAACCATGATCCGGATCGAGCCCGTGGTGGGCGTATCCACTACCTTGCCCGATTTGTCGCGCTCCTGGCAGGAAAACAAGGCGGCAAATAACAAAAGGCGTACGAAAACTAGACTGTTGCGGTGCATATGGCTCAGGTTATGCTTGAAGGTGATCGGCATACAGGCGGTAACCACGGTATATCCCGTAGATCAAAAGCAGGCTTGCAAAAACACTCCGAAAATCAGCGGGAATACCGGGCAAAAAGGATTTTTCAATAAACAGATAAGTACCTAGCCCAAGGTAAAAAAGCGTCATGGCAGTACCGAAAATTACCATGGGCGTCCGGATGGAAGAGCGGCTACGGAGGCGTTCGTTGGTGGACATATCAACAAATTGAACTCATGAAACAAAAGTGATTCTTTGGTACAGATGCAAATTTCGGGAAAAATGGCGGGTTTATCCGGGTAATTGATTCAGTAAGCCTGTAAAATCTCTGAACAAAAGGAATTGTTGAGTAATTGAAAAAGAAGGGCTGTTTGAGTTTCCCCAAACAGCCCCAAATAGAATTCTTAAACGCTTTTGTTAGAACGTATCCCAGAACAGTTTCGTCTTCACATCGTCGCCGCCAACTGCCGTCGCTGCGGCGTTGTAGTTGTCCGTATTCAGGTTTTGCTCACTGACCGGATAGGTGTAGCGGCGCGGAATGTCGGCATACGTGATCGACGGATCCGGCGGTACGTTCAGGATCGGGTAGTCGAAGCGGCGCCACTCAACCCAACCTTCAAAACCGCGGTTGTACAGCGCAATCCACTTTTGTGTGCCGATTTTCTGTTTCCAGTCGCCGGTAGCGGTTGCATAAGCCACCGGAGTGGTTGCCAGGTAAGCATTGGCGTCGGCGATACTGCCGCCCCAGTATTCAACCGATGCGCGGATGGCATTCTCATAGTGTTCGGCAGCGGTGCCGCCCACACTCATGCCCCGCTCAACCGCCTCGGCGAGCAGAAACTCTACCTCTGCGTAGTCGATCAGCAGTGCTTCAAAGTCGGGCTCCGAAATTTTGTCGGCCGGCTTGGAGAACGTTGCATAGTTGTTGCTGGTCCCGTAGATACCGCCCGAATAACCACCGTTTGCATCCATGGTGAAATAGAGCGGTACACGGGGATCATTCAAGGCATTCATGGCATCAACAATCGTGTTGGCTGCCACAAAGTCTTTCCGGCCACTCTGGACCAGATCCACCCAAATCGGGTTGGTGTTTGGCGGAGCAGACAGATAGTGGAAAACGGCGTTTTCGCCATTCGAGGAAATGGCACCCGGAGCGGCTTCTTCCACCATGCGTTTGGCGGTACCGGCATCCACGTCGGCAAGCATCATGCCCAGGCGAAGTTTCAGCGAGTTGGCAAATGTTTTCCAACCGGCCATATCACCGGCATACAGCAAATCCTGGCTGCCAAAGCCGCCGGCATTTACATCGATATCCGCGATAGCCTGATCCAGGCGTGTTGCCAGATCGGTATAAATTGTCCGGGCATCGTCGTACTTCGGATACAGGTTTGGATAGCTGAGCGCTTCGGTATACGGAACGTCTCCAAAGGTATTAACCAGGATAGACCACGTATGCACATTCATGATTTCAGCGCAGGCGTTCTGGTTTTTTTGCGTCGCAGCGGGAACCCCGGCGCCCTGTCCCGGAATCAACACCTGGCACTCCTGCAGATTTTTCAACACATCGCGATACAGGATGTGCCAAACGTTTTGCGGAATATTCCGGGTGGAAATGTCGTACTGCGGTTCATCCACGTAGGTGGTCGAAGTCCAGTACTGGGACAAGAAGCGGAAGATGTTCCGGTTTACGTTCGGTTCAGTCATCAGATCCTGAACGGATTTTTGTGCGAAGGAGAACAGGGTACCCGGGGGAACATTGGACGGATTCTTTTGATCCGTGTTCAAACTTTCAAAATCCTTAGTGCAGGAGAAGGTAAACCCTACAAGAAAGAGGAGCATTAATATCTTTTTCATGCTAAAATTGATTTAGAATTTAAGGTTAAGGTTAAAGCCAATGGTTCTGGCAGTCGGATAAGCGCCACCTTGGTGACCCTGGAAGTTGCCGGCGCCATAACCCTCTTCCGGATCGGAGTGTGGGAGGTTTTTGTGAATGATCCACAAATTGCGGCCATACACGCCCAAAGCAATTCCTTTGAAAATACGACCGTCACCCAAAATTCTGGATGGAACGTCCCAGGTCAGATTCATCTCTCTCAGTTTCACAAAACCGGCATCATAAACAAAGCCGGCAGCCGGATTCCGGCGATAGCCGTAGATACCGAAGTTAGTAGCATCATAACGGATGTCGTTTGGCGTTCCGTCGGCTTTTACACCCGGCAGGATAAGTCCGCCACCGTCGGCCAGCGAAGCGCGCACTTCATTACCCAGGTCATTCAGACCGGCAGTTTCTTCGTACAAGCCGGTAGCCAGACCGTAGTACAGGTCGAGTGAGAATACATCGCCGCCTTTCTTGACATCAATCAGGAAGCCCAGCGTGATGTTCTTGAAGGTAAGGCTGTTGGTGATACCGCCAATCCAGTCCGGATTTACATTGCCAATGATTTCATTGGACGTCGGGCTGTTCTGGTAGTACCCTGCGGCGTTCACCACTTTCTGCCCATTGAGGTAGGTGAAGTTCGTACCACGGATCGTGCCGTAAGGCTCGCCCAACGCAGCGTTTACACTGAAGCCGCCTTGTGCAGTACCCAGTTGGAGGTTGTCGATACCACCCAGGTCGAGTACTTTGTTGCGGTTGAGGGCCCAGTTTATACCGATGCGCCAGTTAAAGTCGCGCGTAACCACCGGACGGGCAAAGAATTGTACTTCCACGCCCTTGTTTTCCACGTCGCCGGCATTGATGAATACCGAGTTGTAACCCGTTGCACGGGAAACGGTTGCAGGCAGGATCTGATCCTTCGTATTTTGTTTGTAAACCGTTACGTCAACGCCAAAGCGGTCGCGGGCAAAACGCAATTCGAGACCGGCTTCCAGGCTGGTGGTGCGTTCCGGTTTCAAATTCGAGTTGTTTTTCGTTGTGGCCAAAGAGGCAATCGTGGCATCACTGAATGCAGTACCGAGGTTGTATACATCCGCAATACTGAGCGGCGGTGCGGTGTTACCCACTTCGGCGTAGTTCACCCGGGCTTTCGCAAAGGAGATAAACCCGTTGTCGCTCATAAACTCTGAGAGGATAAGGCCCAGCGAAGCAGAAGGATAGTAATACGAGTTGTTCTCTTCCGGTAGCGAAGACGCCTGGTCGCGACGCATCGTCAGATCGAGAATAGCCCAGTTGTTGTACACAAAACCAACTTTACCGAAGATACCATTCACCTGCAAGCGGGTATACGTTTCTGTCGGTGGAGCAAGTGTATTCAGCGTATTGGCCAGGGAATAAAGCCGTGGAACAACCAGACCACCGTTTGTGGAAGCGCGAATGGAAGAAACATCCGTTTTCCGGATGTTGGTCCCGATCAACGCGTCAAACTTGATGGCATCCGTAAGGTTCCGCTGCGGGATCGTCGCCATCAGGTCGTAGTTCAACTCCCGGTAGTTGCGGTTGTACCGCTGATACTGCGACGGGTCGATACTACCCACCGCAAAACGCTCTTCCTGAATTTCGTCATACTGATCCAAAGAAACGCGGCCAAGAATATTCAACCAGGGGGCAAGATCATAACTCAACCCGGCATAGCCGAAGTAGCGGTTACGGCTGTCCGTCTGGAAATTTTCAAAGCGCGTCCAGTATACGTTATCCCAGTAGATCGGCACCAGGTCGGTTGGGTCGGCCCAGTTCCAGGTGACGTTCTGGCGGGTGCGTTCGTACGCTTCCCGCTGCTCCTGAACATCCACGTTCATTTGCCACCACTGGCGGAAGCTGGTCATCTGGTTGCGGGATTCGTAGCCCGTGCCGTAGCGGCCTTTACCATCCGTTGACGTGTAATTGACCGAGGAAAAGAATTTCAGTTTGTCGGTAACGTCAAAACCTGCACCAAAGTTGATGATGTTTTTATCCACATTACTGTTGGGCAGGTAGCCTTTATCCGTATTTCTGGTGAAGCCCAGTTTGAAATAGCCTTTGTCGGAAGCGCCGTCAATCATGACGCTGTTGCTGGTCCCTATGGATGTTTCAAAAAATGTTTCCGGACCATTGGCAGCGGCTACCCAAGGCCGTGCTTTCTGGTAGTTTGGTGAAGAGGGATCAAAAGCATCCCACTGATAAACCATGAGGTTTGGATCAAACTTTCCGCCCCAGGAAGCATCTTCACTGGTCGGCATCACCAGATCGTCCTGACCATCGCCATTCACGTCGCGATACAAAAAGAAGCCGCTTGGGTCTTCGTAGTATTGCCCGTAACCGCCGCCGTATTTGGTTTGGAATTTCGGAAAGGTCGATTTGTCGATCGTACCGAAATTCATACCCAGGTTGGCGGTAATGCCGAGGCCTTTTTTCTTCGAGCCTTGTTTGGTGTTGATCATCACCACGCCGTTCGAAGCCCGTGAGCCGTAGAGCGCCGTTGCGGCTGCGCCTTTCAGTACGGTGACGGATTCGATGTCGTCGGGGTTAATGTCTGCGGCAGCGTTGCCGTAGTCATAACCGCCGCGCCCGGTGCGGGAGTTTGCGTCGTTGGTCAAATCATTGGAAAACGGAATACCGTCCACAACAAACAAAGCCTGGTTGTTACCCGTCAGCGACTTGGTACCGCGCAGGATAACGTTGGTAGAACCGCCAATGCTGTTGTTCCGGCTGATTTGAAGCCCGGCAACTTTACCGGAAAGAGAGTTCACCACGTTCTGGTTCCGCACGTTGGCTACATCGTCACCCTGAACTTTCTGGGCGGAATAGGGCAGCTCGTTCTTGTAACGGGAAACGCCAAGTGCCGTAACGACGGTTTCCTGCAATTCAAGACCGCCTGCCAAAACAACATCCACCACGTTGGACGCACCCAATGTGATTTCTTGCGTAGCATAACCGGTGTAGGAAAATACCAGGACATCGGAACCTGCAGGAACGGAAACAGAGTATTTTCCGCTGACATCGGTGCGCGCGCCACCGGTGGTTCCTTTGATGAGTACAGTTGCGCCGATCAGTGGTTCGCCGTCATCGCCTTTTACCGTACCCATCACGGTACGCTGGGCAAGGGTAAAGCCCACGACAGCAAGCACCAACCATAAGGTTGTTAGTAATCGCTTCATACAAAAGTTAGATTTGGTTAAATAATTATGTTGACAGATTAAAAGCAAAAAATGGAAAGAAGGGGCGGGTGATTTTGCCGTGCAAATAATTGGCTAAAGTATTGAGAATGTTGGCTGTAAGCCAAATTTAGCCGGGTTGCACCGTATGCAAAGATATTTAAATTTTAAAGAGAATAGCTTTTGCGCAAATTTATTAAAGTACAAATCCGACATAAATTCCGCTTCACAAGTGCTGTCTAAACGGTGTCCGGCGGCGTCGAATTAGCGAAATTCCGCTTCGCTTTTTTAAAAAAAAATCGCCCTGCAGTCGGAGCTGCAGGGCGAAGATTACGCATTGTCGTATCTGGAAAAACCACACGGCTCATGTTCCCATCGGACTGGTAGTGAGGGGGTGACTGCCAGTCACCCCCTCACTTGGCCCCTGCTCAGCCAAACGGGAATATGAGCCAACCAGACAAACTTTTATTCATCCCACCAAACAGGTTTCAGGATATCCGAAATAACCGGCGAGGGTGCATTCCGGTTGTACAGCCGCTCATTCGAACAGGTTGGCAACCGGCGCGGTATGCCCGGCACCAGGCCGTTCGGGTTCGGCGACAGCGCCGGGATATTGGTGCGGCGCCAGTCGGTATATACTTCAAACTGGGTGAACAGCGCCGCATACTTGTGGGTCATGATTTTCTCCAGCGTGATGGTGACGTCCGTTTCACTGGCCTGCGCCGTGATGTAGGCCGCCGGGGCATCGGCTCCGGTCACCTGCTTGATGTGCGCTTTGATGGCCTCATTGTGCGCATTCGCAGCCCGCATTTTCTGGTTGGCACGGAAAGCGGCTTCAGCCTCAATGAATTTTGCCTCAACATACGTTACCAGCGGTGACGGCGCATCCGGCGTGGAGAAAAAAGCGCCAATATCCGAAGTGGTGGTCAGCGTCGACCCCAACGGCGTGCCCGTGATCCCGCCGGTAGCATCCGGTGCGGCATAAAACGGCAGGCGCGGATCGCCAATGCCATCCAGGAAGTTTACAAATCCTTCAGCCATTTTGATGTAATCGCCACGGGTTTGCTGGAAGGCGTACCACTGGTTCAACGAGTTGCCGTCGCCCGGGAAAATTGCATTGCAATCATCCTCCGTACCATCCAAACCGGCAGTTATAGCCGCATCAATGGCTGCCAGGGCACGTGTAGCCGATCCGGCCGCATCGCGCTTGCTCAGGTGGTTTTCGTAACGCGCTTTCAAAATGTTGGCCGTAACCACCCACCTGGAAGCATCGCCGTTGAAGATCAGGTCGTCCAGGCCAGGCAGCAAGGTATTCGAACCGGCGTCCTTGCTCAAATCACTGATCGCCTCCGTGAGCAGCGCCTGAATATCGCTGTACACCATTTCCTGCGGATCGTAGGACGGATTGTAAAACGCCTCTCCCTGGATTCCTTTGCCCGCTTCCCGGTTCGGGACATCGCCCCACAGGTCGGTGGTCAGGCCGAGATTCATGGCTTTCAAAATTTTTGCAATCCCCTGGTAGTACGGGTTGGTCGTTCCGGCCAGTTCGATCAGGATATCGCAATCGGTGATAGCCGAGTAGTGCGACTCCCACTCGTTGTTGTTATCCCCTTCGAGGAGGGAATAATTGGCCAGGTCTTCATACTGCGCCTGTGTACCGGCGCATTGCTGGGTCATCATGGCAGCATGGCGTGCAAACTGGCCCGTAAAGTGCGAAAACGTGGATACCTGGATCACAGTGGTCAATAGCGCGGGCGTCGTTTCCAACGGATCGTTGGGGGAATCCTCGTAGCCGTCGACAAATTTGGAGCAGGAAGCGCTGCCCATCAGCAAAAGAAGGGTCATCAGTCCTGCGCTAAGTATATTTTTCATAATGGATTTCATTTTTGAATTAGAAACTAAGGTTCAAACCAACGATGTACGACTTCGTGCTCGGCATGTTGAAATAATCAAAACCACCGACGTTGGAGCCGGCGCCCGTGAGCGAGGTTTCCGGGTCAACACCCTCATAATCCGTGCTCAGCCACAGGTTGCGGCCGGTGACGTACAGGTTGATGCCCTTGATGTACTTGTTCGACATCGGAATCTGGTAGCCCAACGTAAGTTCGCGCAGGCGAATCCATGAGCCGTCCTGGATGTGTTGCTCCACCGCTGCCGTACCGTCTCCGAGGTAGTTGGAGAAGTACTGGTTGGCTGAAATGGCAATGTCGTTCGGCGTGCCGTCGGAAACCTTGACACCCGGGATTACATACGTGCGATCGCGGTCGGCCGAAGCCAGGGTATTGCCCAAACGGTGCAGACGGGCTTGTGTGCCGTTCCAAAGCGAGCCGCCCTGGCGAATGTCCAGCAGGCCGTTGATGGTTACCCCATAGATTTCAAAAATATTGCGCACGCCGGCAATCCAGTCCGGATACGGGTTGCCCACATTGCCGCGGGTGGCCGAGCGCAGGGGCAGGCCGTTGGCCTGGATCATGAGTTGCCCGTCGGCGGTGCGGTCCCAGCGAGTGGCAAAAAACGCACCGTAGGGCTGTCCGACAATGGCAAAAGAGCCGATTGACGAGAAGGCGGTTTCGATGTTGATCTCATCCACACCGTCGGCCAGTTTGGTCACTTCGTTGCGGTTGCGCGAGAAGTTGCCCTGAATGCTCCACTTGAAATTGGTTTTGGAAATCGGATTCAGGCCAAGTTCAATCTCCCAGCCTTTGTTTTCCATTTCACCGATATTGGTGTAAATTTCTTCAAAACCGGTGCTCCCGGCAATCGGGCGCAACACCAGCAGGTTGGAACTTTTGCTGATGTAGTAGTTTACATCCAGGTCAACCAGGTTGTTGAAAAATTTCAAATTCACACCAAATTCCGTCGTGGTATTCAGCTCCGGCTCCAGATCGGGGTTGCCCAGGCGGCTGCTCAGGCTGAAGCCGTTCTGGCCGCCGTACGGGAAGCCGAAACCATCCGTAAAGCCGTCGGTAATAAACGGCGCCAGGAAGTAGGTTTTCGTGCGGTACGGCACCGGTTCGATACCAACGCGGGCATAACTGACGCGCACTTTACCGAAGGAAAGCACATCCCGGTTGGGCAAGATTTCAGAAAATGCCCAGGCGAGGTTTGCCGCCGGGTAGAAATAGCCGTTTTTACGCGCATCTTCACCGAAAGAGGAAGCCCAGTCGTGCCGGCCGGTGAGGTTCAGGTACACCTGGTTGGCATACGAGAGGCTCAACTCACCGAAAATACCGGCAATGCGTTTTTCCTCCAGTTCCTGGCTGTTATACAAATCCGAAGCATTGCTCATGTTGTAAAAATTCGGGATCGCCAGATTGCGGCCGCGGGTAAACAAATCGTCGTCGCGCCGGGAATTCAGGTTCAGGCCGGCCATGAAGCTCACCCCGATCGGGCCGCTCAACTGCGGTTTCAGGGTAGCAAACATGTCGGCGTTTACCTCCAGGCGGCGTTTGGTGTTTTCCCAAATTTCGCCTACCGGCGCCGGCGGGTCCTGTGCCCCGATGGCAAACACCTGCTTGCGGTCGTCGGTGTAGGCATCGGCGCCTATGCGGGCCGTCAGGTCAAGCCAGGAGAACGCGGAGTAAGTACCGGTGATATTCCCGGTAATCCGGTCGACATCGCCGGTCATCGGGTTGTTGTACGCCGACCAGAGCGGGTTGTCGTACAGGCTGAAATACGTCCACGATTGCCCGTCGCGGGTGTCGTAGCCGTTCGGTCCGGGGCCGCCCAGAATATTGAAACTCGGCGGCATCCGGGTCAGGGACAGCATCACGCCGGAGAGGTTACTACCGTTTTGCGCCTTGAGGTCCTTCGTGTTCACGTAGGCGGCGGTTGCCGACAAATTAAATTTGTTGAAGGTGGAGTTTGCCGTCAGGCGGAACGAGTTGCGGTTCAACTCCGTATTGGGTACGATACCAGTCTGGTTGACATTGCCGTACGACAGGCGAAACACCGTGTTTTCATTGCCCATCGAAACGGAAATGTTGTTGTTGAACGTGACCCCCGTTTCAAAATAGGCATCCATATTGTCATAGGCCTGGGCTACTTCCGGAATGCCGGCGGTGCCGATACGCGGCCCCCAGCTCAAGGCCAATTGCGGCACATAGTTGCCTTCGGCACTCGTAAGCGAGCCGCCGCCACTACCCTGGCCGTAAATCATTTGAACTTCCGGCAACTTGTTCACCTGGTCAAAAGCCACACTGGAACTTACATTGACCGACAGCCCCTTGCTGCCTTTCTTCGTGGTGATCAGCAACACGCCGTTCCCTGCACGCGAACCGTACAAGGCCGCCGCAGCAGGCCCCTTCAAAATGTTGATGCTTTCCACATCGGCCGGATTGATATCCAGCGCGCGGTTGCTGTTGTTCACGCCGTTCAGGTTGGCGTTGAAGGGGTAATCGCCGGCCTCGGAGCCAAGCGTCTGGTTGTCGTAAGGCACCCCGTCAATCACTACCAGCGGCTGATTTTCCCCCGTGAAGGTGGAATTCCCGCGAATCAGGATTTTGGAAGAGGCGCCTGGCGTACCGCCCGAACCGAGCACTTGCACGCCCGACGATTTGGCGGCCAAACCCTGGATGATGTTGACCTCACCCGAGCGGGTCACGTCGTCGCCCTTGACTTTGGTAACGCCGTAGCCCAACGATTTTTCCTCCCGGGAAATGCCGAGCGCGGTAACAACTGCTTCGCGCAATACCGTACCGGATTCCATCACTGCATCAACGACATTCGAAGCGCCCAGTGGAATTTCCAGGGTGGTAAACCCCGTGTAGGTGAAAACCAGGGTGTTGGACCCCGCCGGCACCGCTACGGAATATTTGCCGGAGGCATCCGTAACATCGCCGATGTTGGTTCCTTTTACCCGGACGGAGGCGCCGATAAGTGCCTCGCCGTCATCGCCCCGTACGGTGCCGACCACCGTGCGTTGAGCGTAGGTAAACCCCGCTAAGGTGCATAGCAGGATTAAACTTGTTAGTAATCGCTTCATACCTAAAAAATTTAGTGAGTAAAGAATGAATAAGTTTCCGCTAAGTGCATGCGCAGACAACGCTGCGCTAATCCCATCGGAGCGATTACTACCCGAGCTGCTTGCTGTACAGGTTTTGGAACAAAAAACACGGGTGCGTCACCCTCGAAGGGATGACTTCCAGAAGTTCGAATTGGTATGCGCGGCAGCCGTTGGTCGTTCAGACAGCCCGCGCGGCGATTAGTTCGGGGGTTGGTTTGGCCTGTTTATCCGGCAACATTCCGGCAAGCCATACTTTCCCAAGGATGGAACGTGGCAAAGCCACACGAAAGACAGGCTCAATGGTGCCAGGCACCATTACCACTGCAAGCCTGTCGGACTTCAAAAGTTTGAATTGGTTGGAAATAAAAACTAGAGAAGGATTATTGAGAAAAGTTGTGGTCAACGACCAGTTGATCCTGGCGGATCATTGAATCAAAGATAGTGCATTTGATGAATGCCCAATGCAAAAAATTGCCGCACTGTAAAAAATGTACATTGGACGCGCCCAGACCTTCCAGGTTTCGCAAACCTGGAAGGTCTAAGAAATGTCCGGCACCATGCATTTGTCTACATTGTAAAACCCTGGTTTGTAGGCGTTTAGGATAGCGCCGGCCGGCTTTCACCCTTGCAATTGCCGCAAATACATCCGGATTGTGTTCGACAAACCGTAGTACAGGGCATCCGAAATCAGCGCATGCCCGATGCTTACTTCCTGCAAGCCCGGACAGTGTTCCCGGAAATACCGGAGGTTGTCGAGATTCAGGTCGTGTCCGGCATTTAACCCAATGCCGATTTGCGCAGCGGTTTCGGCTGCCGCGGTATACGGCGCCATGGCTTTTGCCGGATCGCTGATAAAATCGTGGGCAAAGGGGCCGGTGTACAACTCCACCCGGTCGGCCCCGACCGCCCTGGCCCCTTCCACCATGCGGGGGTCGGGATCAACAAAAAGCGAAACCCGGATGCGCTTCACATGCAGGGCTGCAATGACCTCCCGTAAAAAATCCGCATGCTTCACCGTATCCCAGCCATGATCGCTGGTGAGCTGATCCGTCGCGTCGGGAACCAGGGTGCATTGATCCGGGGTGTTGGCCAGCACCAGCTCCAGGAATTCCGGCGTTGGGTTTCCTTCAATGTTAAACTCCGTGGTCACCACCTGCTTCAATGCCGGGATATCGTCGAACCGGACGTGCCGCTGGTCGGGGCGGGGGTGTACGGTAATGCCCTGAGCGCCGAATGCCTCGCAGTCTTCCGCCACCTGGAGCAGGTTGGGCAGGTTGCCGCCCCGGGCATTGCGCAGGAGGGCTACTTTATTGATGTTTACAGATAATCTGGTCATACGCTGTGATATTGGGATATTGGGATATTGGGAGAAGCGGCGGGCTTCCGTTATTTTTGGCGCAAAAATACACGATCTATGGAAGAAAGCGGGATGGATCATCGCGCAGGGCAAGATGCACCGGACCCTGAATTTGTTGCCTTTCAGCAGCCCGAGCCACAGGTGCGCCTGGTATTGCTGGGCCTTTTAGGCGCCTGTCTGCTTTTTGCGCTGCTTGGCGGCGTTTTGTTCCAGCTGATCGTGTTGGTGGCCGGTTGGGACCCCGCGGTGCTGACCGGCGTGTTGGCCGCCGATGCGCCCCCTGCCGAGCGCTGGCAAACCCGATTGTTGCTGGCCATTAGCCATATTTCCACGTTTTTGCTTGCAGGTTGGGCGGTGCTGCGCTTTTTTTACCCGCCCGCCAAACGGGTGTTTCGTTACCTGAAGGCTGAACATCTGCCCGAAACCCGGCCGTTTCTGATTGGAATTTTACTCATGTTGGTCGCCATCCCCTTGGTGCTGTACACCTACAACCTGAATCAGGCATTGCCAATACCCGAATCACTCCGCGCACTCGAAGCGCAAGCCAATGAATCGATCAAAGGCCTGCTGCAGATGGACAATGTGCTCGAATTGCTGGCCAATCTGGCGCTCATCGCCTTGCTGCCGGCCCTGGGTGAGGAGCTGGTATTCCGCGGCATCGTTCAGCAGCAGTTGATGCGGCGCATGGGTCCCTGGGCGGCTATTTTGCTTGGGGCGGCCATTTTCAGTTTCATCCATTTTCAGTTTGAAGGCTTTTTGCCGCGCATGCTGCTAGGTGTGCTGCTTGGCTGGCTGTTCTGGCGCTCGCAAAATATCTGGGTGCCCGTGGGGGCGCATTTTGTAAACAATGCGTTCCAGGTGGTCGGGCAATACCTGTACAACCAGGACCTGTCGACAGTCGATCTGGAACAGGATATCGATGTGCCCTGGATGGCGGCGGCCGTATCGGTGCTGCTCCTCCTCGGAGTTGTGCGCCTGAGCGGTTGGAATTGGGTGGACAGCAATCAAAACGAAATAACCCAATGACCTCTAATGACCCACAAAGCCCACAAATAAATTAACCAGTAAAAACTATAATCATGGACATTCTCGGTATCGGTTCCCGTGTTAAACACCCGGCCTTTGGCGACGGGGTGATCGTTCGGCTGCACGTAGCGGCCTATGAAGTTTGTTTTATTCAATTCGGCCTGAAAATGGTCGGCAAGGAGTATTCCGCCTGGGAAGTGGTGGAAGCCATTCCGGCGGAGGAAAATGTTTCCTTCTCCGAAGCCGAACAGGCGCTGGTGCGCATTCTGCGCAGTTGGGCGGGCGTTAGTCTGGAAAAAGTACCCCTCGGCGACCGCTGGATGAAGGGCAAAATGATCCTCGACTCCGGCGACGGCAGCGTAAAGCCCAAGGAAGTGCCCATCGAAGCGTTTTTTCACAAAATCGTGATGATGCGCGACCGCCTGCGCGTGCTGGAGCAACAGATCAACGCCAGCACCAAACTCGACGACGAAGACAAGGTCAACCTCCAACAGTACATCACCCGCTGTTACGGGAGCATGACGACCTTCAACATCCTGTTCAAAAACCGGGAGGATTATTTTGTCGGGGAGTCGTCGAAGTAACGCGAACGGTTCGTTCGCGTGAAAAACGCCTCGTCGATAAGATTCACAAATCGTTGAACTTCAGGCTTTCGCAGTATAATTTTGTTTGCAAATTCAATAAATATGACCCAGGCTAAAATTCAACTGCCCGCCAACCTGCCGGAAGCGACCGTCCGGAGCCGCATCCGGCAATTTTTATTGTCAAACACTTATTACGAGTTGGAATCCGAAGGCGAGCTCCGGTTTTTAAACTACCCGGAATACCGTTCTGAAGAATCGCCTGCTTCAATCCCGCATGAACTCAGATTGTGGCTGACAGGCAATCATTTAAACATTTCCTATCGGGCTACTACCCAAAGTGGTTATCAAGTATGGGATAGGCTCTACCAAGCCCTGCTCCTTAAAGAACTGCGAATGGCCATTGAAACTGGTGAAGTTGTGATGCTCGATTTAAGCCAATTGGAAAAAGTCGCTGCCGATCGCTTGTACCGCCCGGTACCGGACTGGCTGCAATGGTTGAAATGGGCCTGGCCCGGAATTAGCTTTTTCGCTGTCATCACATTGCTGGCTAGTAGTTCGGACAATGATTGGTTTGCTGATTGGCGCTACTGGCTTTTGTGCGGATTATCTCTGATTTTTTTAGTGCTTTTCCGCCTCCGCTACCGGACCCCGCTTTTGAAAGGCGCGGAGCCACTCCCAAACGAAAAACCCGAGTAGCGCCAAATATTCCAGCGCGATCAACCAATAATTTTCCCGAAACCCGCCGCCCGCATAGTGGCTGTACGAGAGCATGGCTACTGCAGTCCAAACGACCGGGTAACGCCATTTTGTGAGCAAACTCAAGCCGAAGGGCAGCGCGATGTACCAGGGGTGTACCGTGGTGGCGAGGGCCAGGTAGAGGGTGGATGCAAACAGTAACCCCACCCCCATCCCCTCCCCCCACGGGGAGGGGGGCTTGCCCTCACTACAATTTCTGATTTCGTTTTTGGAATCATTTAGAAAAGCAGAATCAGGCCCCCCTCCCCGCTGAGGGAGGGGATGGGGGTGGGGTTGATGCAGCGAGCACCGGTAGTTCAATTTAAACCACTTGTGTATAATGGACAGAAACCCAGCTGTAGGATAAGTAAATAAGGCCAACACCCAAACCCCCAAAAACACCACCACTCCCAAAACAGGCCCCAACGTGCGTCCCACATCCACCGACGGGTCGGCCAGCATTTTTCCGGCTTCTTTCAACAGGTAATACCCGCCGGCGTTAAACGCAAACTGCCGGAAGTACAAATTCAGGCTGCCGGCCGTGTTTTCCAAAATTTCCAGGTTCAACAGCGGGGCAAATAACAAGGCTGAAAAGGCCGAGAAAAACAACAGGAACCGCAGCCCTTTCCGAAAACCCAGGTGTACCCAAACAATCGGTAAAAACAGCAGGGGCACCAGTTTGCCGGCTACCGCCAAAGCCCAGAAACCAGCCGCCGGTACTAGCCGGTTTTTTTGTAAAAAAAGGATGCCGGCCAGTAAAAAGCAGAGCATGGCGCCTTCAAAATGGGCGTTGCCGGTGATTTCGAGGAGGATCAGGGGGTTTAGGGCGTAGAGGACCCCACCCCCAACCCCTCCCCCCAAGGGGAGGGGGGTTGGGGGCATAGCCATCAACTTAAGGGATTTTGAAGGATTAAAATATTGAATTATTTTTTGAACAGTTCGCTTC
>CAZAEZ010000037.1:0-52261 GCA_964484205.1 uncultured Saprospiraceae bacterium
ACTGCCAGTCACCCCCTCACTATCAGCCCGATGGGAACATGAGCCCAAATGTTTAACCAACATCCTTACGTTTGAAAAATATGAATATGAAATATTACCTGACCGCTATCATTCTTTCCCTGGGTTTGACCGGGGTTTCCGGCCAATCTTTGGAGCGTCGCGCCGGCGAGTTGCTGGTGCAATTAAATGCCGAATCGTCGCCTGCTTCGGTACTTTTTCAACTCAATCAGGCTATTTCCGTTGGGGAGCCGATGAAATTGGAACCTTTGGTGGCCGAGTGGCAGGTTTACCGGTTGCAATTTGACGAGTCGACGACCGACGCTGCTGCACTGTTGCGTGTTGCTCAACGTATGGTTGATATTCGGAATGTGCAATGGAACCATCGGGTTTTTGAACGCATCACACAGCCAAACGACCCCGACTGGATGATGCAGGATGATATGACGATGATCGGCTTGCCGGAGGCATGGGATGTGACGACAGGAGGGCTGACACCTGCCGGCGATACAATTGTGGTTGCCGTGCTTGAAAAAGGCGCCTTGTTGGAGCATCCGGATTTGGCGCCGAATATCTGGTTCAATTGGGGCGAAATTCCGGGCAATGAACTGGACGACGACGGTAATGGCTACACCGATGACTACCGCGGCTGGAACCCCCGCACCGGAAACGACGATCCGGGCGTGATTGGGTTCCATGGAACGGCTGTCAATGGCATTATTGGTGCGAAAGGCAACAACAGTATGGGTGTTACCGGGGTGAATTGGAACATCAAACTGATGAATCTGGCGAATACGGAGTTTGAAAGCGAGATTATTGCGGCCTATAAATACGTGGCCGATATGCGCCATTTGTACAATACGACAAATGGCGCCAAAGGGGCCTTTGTGGTGGCCACGAACGCTTCTTTTGGTATCGATCTTGAATTTGCCGTCGACCATCCGCTGTGGTGCGCTGCCTACGATTCCCTCGGCAAAGTTGGCGTACTGAGCATGGGCGCTACCGCCAACCAGGATGTGAATGTTGACCTGCAAGGCGATATGCCCAGTACTTGCCCGAGCGAGTACCTGATCATGGTTACCAACGTGGATAAGTTTGACAAAAGAAAGCCAACGGCCGGCTATGGGAAAAACCATGTTGATCTGGGAGCCCCCGGCGATGGGTCGTACACGACATACAGCCAGGGCATGACCCCGCAGTATGGCGCTTTTACCGGCACGTCGGCCGCTACGCCCCATGTTACCGGCGCTGTCGGGTTGCTGTACAGCCTGCAATGCGGAGACCTCACCGCCGATGCCCTGACGCAACCGGCACTCTGCGCCGAACGTATCCGGGACATAATTTTGGAAAATGTAGCACCAAATACAACCTTGGAAAACATAACGAAAACCGAAGGCCGCTTGGATATTGCCGCTTCGGTGCGTGCAGTGCAGGAGTTGTGTGGTGGCTTGGGAGCCGGTCCGCTGGATATTCTTTGGGTACGCCCCAATCCGGTCCATGACCTGCTTCGGGTACGGTATCAGACACCCAGTTATGTCCCGTACCAGATTCGGGTATTCAATATGCTCGGCCAACAGTTGTACGAGGAAACCATTACACCCAATCCGTTCTCAAGCAATATCTGGGAGTACGACGCCCATGCGCTGCCGGCCGGGGTGTACGCGGTGTCATTTGGCAGAAAAGAGGCCTGGCGTTCCGTGAAATTTGTGAAATATTGAAATCCTGTTTGGAAATTCCACAGGAGGCGGCTTATCTTTGCACGCCGAAAACAAAGGCGTAGGCTCCGTAGCTTAATGGATAGAGCATCTGACTACGGATCAGAAGGTTAGAGGTTCGAGTCCTCTCGGAGTCACAAAAAATTTGTAATTGCCTGGTAATGTGCGCGTTTTGCCTGATTTGACAATTGGAAAAAGCAACATTCAGGTTCGTTTTTATTTTTATTCAAGCAAAAAAGAGTCATGTCGAAAGTATGTGATTTGACGGGAAAAAGGCCGATTACGGGTAATCACGTATCGCACTCCAACCGCAAAACGAAACGCTGGTTTTATCCAAACCTGCAAACCAAAAAGTTTTTCATTCCGGAAACCAAGGAATGGGTGACCCTCAAGGTCAGCACGTCGGCCATGCGTACGATCAACAAGTTGGGCATTTATGCCTACATCAAAAAACTGGAAAAGAAGGGAGAGATCATCTTCAATTCCGACGCGCAATAAAACGTTCCCGGGTTTTGGTTTTACCTTGTAAATTCCCAACTATTAAATTTTTGAATATCCATAACAATGGCAAAGAAAAGTAAAGGCAACCGGCTTCAGATTATCCTAGAGTGCACCGAGCACAAGCAAAGCGGATTGCCCGGAACCTCGCGGTATGTGACGCAGAAAAACCGGAAAAACACCCCGGAGCGTATCGAGTTGAAAAAATACAACCCGATCATGCGCAAGTACACGGTTCACCGCGAGATTAAATAAGTACAACGTACCGCAGCGCGCGGTATCACAAAAAATATTCAGTAACCTTAAACGGATTATCGTACATGGCTAAGAAAGTTTCTAAAAACGCTCGGGTAGCCCAACGTGCTGCCAACGCCGGCTCCGGCAAAGACCACGTGAAAGTGGTAAAAGCCGTGAAAGATCCCGTTACCGGCAAATACACGTACAAGCAAATGATCGTTCACAAAGACAAAGTGAAAGACTTTTTTGCTGACGTGAAATAAATTTTCCTCCAAAGGGTAATTTTTTAAAACAAAAAAAGCGGCACGCTCGAGCGTGGCCGCTTTTTTTGTTTCCATCCCATCCTCTTTTAAAACTTCACCAACCGCCCTGTCAATACCTGCGTACCGGCAACCAGGCGGTAGGCCCAAACTCCACTCCCCGGCAAATCAGTGCCTAAAACTTGTAAGGCGTGACTTCCGGCTTCCAGGGTGTATTCGGCCCGGTATATCAATTGGCCCGTAAGGCTCGTGATTTCCAGCCGGACGGTTTGCTGGGCGTCCAGTGAAAGTTCAAAGCTTGTTTTTTCAGCAAACGGATTGGGCCGCGGTGGAAAAAAACGGATGCCATCAGCGGCAACCGGCGATGCGCCAATTCGTACCTGCATGGGCCGGATGGGCACGTTTTCCGGGGTATATGCTTCAGCCGCAAATCGGGTATTGTCCAAGGACAACGCTTCCGATAGATACAGGGGTTGCTTCGCTTGCACCAACAGATACAGCAGCGCTTCATCTTTTGCGCGCGCTACTGGACTATCGTATACGCATGCTATGCGCAATGCTCCATTGGCGTCCAGCGCCATCGTCTGGGGCGGAACGCCATTAACATCGATGATTTCCAGCTTGGTTTTATCCGTTTGGAGCGCCAGCTGCCAGCCATCCAATTGGACGGCGTTCTGCAGTTTTAACGGAACGAGCAACTGCGAGCCGGGTTCAAGCCAGGCATCGGTTGCCTGGATCAACAACGGCGCCCCGCGGTCTTCGACACTTTGAAAACTGGCATTGGCATTGGCATCGCCCATTTTAACGCCTATGAAATTGAAGCCGGTAAAGGTGGTGTCTCCGGCAAGTACCGGGAGTTGGAAGGCGTAGGTATCGCGTACGGCATCGAAAGCGAGCAGATTGGTATCGGGCATCGGCAGGATAAAGCGCCAGGCCGGGGCATTGGGGAAGGTGTCGTAGATGCCCAGAATCAGTTTGCGAATTTCGATGATGTCAAACGTGGAAATTGTTTTACTCTGATTGACATCGGAGGCCAGCACCTGAAAAAAACTGTGAAATAATTGTTGGCCGAGAATGTGTTTATTGATCGTAACCAGGTCGAAGGTGGAAACACCCACCAGCGGATCGCCCAAACGCTGCGCCCGCACCACACCGGAATAGGCGCCATCCAGTGGCAGGTCGGCAAACGTTGCGGTAAAGCAGGAATCGGTGTTGTTCTGCAGGAGCGTTTCACTGAAAGGCGGGCCCTGTAGCGGGGTGCCTTGCAGGGTTGAACGGATGGTGTAATTGTCCAGTGTCGCACCATCTGCTGATTCTGCACAACCGGACAAACTCAGGTTGGCAGCGATGTTGCAGGGGCAGAGGCCGCTGTTGTTTTGCACCAAAACGTAACTGTTGCATTGGTTGACCAGCCCATTTTCGTCGCGGACAAATACTTCCAGTGTGTGCAGCCCCTGTTCGCATATGCCAAAGGTGAGGCTGGTGCCCGTTGGGAAGCCGGAGGTGGTGTCGCTGGTTAGTCGCAGGCCAAATTCCAGTTCATTCACCGGCGTGCAGTTGTCTGTTATGTTCAGGATAAAACTTTCCAATTCAAATGTGGCTTCACACTCCGGGAATTCCAGGTTTTGCGTCAGGCCATTGATGCAAAGCAAGTTTGGCGGATTACAATCCTTTATTGTGAACAGGTACGTGCAGTCGGTGCTCACGTTTCCGCAGTTGTCGTTTGCCCGCCAGATTATCTTGTGTGTGCCGACAGGAAACGTTTGTTGCACGGTGTCTGCACTCGACTGGATGTCGATGGAACCGTTGTTGAATAAATCAATTTTATACGTATAATTCAGAAAGCCTCCGGCACATGAAGTTACAGCCTTCTCCGTGAGGAAAACAGTGCCTTCCGTGCAGGAGCCTGGGTCGAGGCAATACGTTTGATTGGTGCAGGCCGTAACCCAGATAATACTTTGCGCACAAAGTTGGCAGCTGCCAAGAATAAACAGGAGTGGTAAAAATCGATGCATGTTCAACCGGTTAATTTGTTGCTAGCAAACAGGGATTGGAGGCAGGCAAGGATTAAATGCGGTTGGCCGTTTGCTCGTGGCTCAACACAAGATTAGCGATAACTCCAGGCGGTGTCTTTTACCTGACAAAAAAAGCGCCAAATTGTACCTGAGCCGGGAATTTCAGTCCTGTTTTGGACAGAATCGACAAAAAAAACATGCCCGTTTCGGAATATCCGGAAACGGGCATGGCACGAGACTGTAATTGAGTGCTGTGGTACCGGTGCAAACTGAAATCAGCAGGCTTACGGGCCGGGCGGAAAGTCTTCCTCGCCTTTGTTGGGCGTGCGTAATACCCGGATAAAGAAGTAGATCGTGAACCCGGTCACAATAATGGTCGACGTGAGCCACATGATGAGTGCTGTCGTAGTCATATTTTATTTTTTTTTAGTCAAACAGACGACGTGGAAACAGTGCCTGTGCGACGGTAAAATTTAAGTGATTCGTCCGGTTTTACGCCGCTTCGTGTAGGCCACCCAAACCAGAAAACTGAGCCCAAGGTACACGGCCAGCAGGATCATTCGCCCCATAATTATTATATTATGATTCTCGGGCTTCGACAAATAGCCGGTGTCCTTGTTAAACATAATCGTATCCCAGATGGAATCTAATGAGCCGATAAATACGGCGATCAGGATAAGCGGGGTAACCCACTTGATGATGAATTTGAAAATAGTGGGTACGGTAATGTCGGCGCCGTCGGTAATTTCCTTCCAGCCCTTTTTCATGCCAAATACCCAGGAAAACAGGACCACCTCTGCTACGGCAAAAACCACCAGCGAAACGGTGCCCGCCCAGTAATCGAATTCATCAAAAACGCCTTCATTAAAGAAAATAACGGCAGGCGCCCCAAGCAACAAAATGAACAATCCGAAACTGAGGGCTGCTTTCACTTTGTTAAACCCGAATTCATCCTCAAGAAAACCCATGAACGGCGTGCCCATGGCCAACGAGGAGGTTATGCCGGCAAAAAATAACAAACCGAACCAACTAAACCCGGCAACGATTGCAAGCATTTCGCCCCAGTTATTGAACAGGTAGGGCAGTGTTTTGAAGGCAAGCCCAAATCCGCCACCATCCGCCACGATTTGCTTCATATCCTCAATACCGAAGTAGCCTACGCAAATCGGAATAACCACCGCAGCGCCCAGCACCACTTCCACAAATTCATTCATCCAGCCGGCGCTCATGGCGTTGAGGGCGATATCGTCCTTTGATTTCATGTAGGAGGCGTAGCACTGGATGGTGCCCATGCCCACCGAAAGGGTGAAGAATATTTGCCCCGCAGCGGCCAGCCAGACTTTTGGACTCCAGATTGTTGAAAAATCAGGTTCCCAGAGCCAGTTCAGGCCGACCCAGCCGTCGTTTATGGCCCCTTTTTCGCCGGCGGTGAGCGTCAACCCTTGCACAGCAAGCAGGATGCCGAACATGATGAGCAGCGGCATGGCAAATTTGGCAACCATCTCAATGCCACCGCTCAACCCGCGGGAAAGCACCCAGGTATTCAAGGCCAGGCAAAGTATCCAAAACGTGATCGGCCAGTTGGTGCCAAGCCCGACATATTCATCAAAATGCGCGGAAACTTCCGCTTGCGACATGCCGCCGAACACGCCCATGAGCGATTTTACGGCATAGCTCAGCGCCCAACTTTCGATGTAGCAATAATAGGCGGCTACGGCAATATTGGTAAACAGCCCAAAAACGCCCAGGTATTTCCAAAAACGGCGTTTGTCCATCGTGTCGAGGATAAACGGCGTGCTGTGGTGGCCATAGCGTCCGCCAAAACGGCCCATCGACCATTCGATGAACAAAAGCGGCAGCCCCATCAACAGAAAACACACGAGGTAGGGAATGATAAAAGTGCCGCCGCCATTGTCAATTGCCTGTACAGGGAAACGCAGGAAATTGCCCAATCCGACGGCGTTGCCCGCCATCGCCAGTACCAGACCGACGCGCGAGCCCCAGGATTCGTTGCTCATACCAAAGTTAGTTTTTAGCGCTTGCGCAAAATTTAGTTTCAGGCAAACGCAGGTTCAGCTGTTGTTTTGTTTGAAAAAAGTTTTCCGGCGCGAAAGATAGGTAAATTGTTATTCTCCGTGCAGGACCGCCACTTTTTGAACAATTGTTTGGATACTGTTTACAAACCGCTTAACCCCGGGTAAGAAATGTCAAATCGGGATTTTGATCGGTTTCCCCATAAGCCCTTCTGCCTTAGCCTACCCGGTGAAGTTCTGCTAATCGGGAAGCGAAAAATGCTATTTTTGCCGGCAAGTTTTTTAAAGTTATTCGTATTCCGTTTTCCTGAACGATCCTGTCAACATGGCGAAAAAACCGGCACAAAAGCGACAACAACCAAGGCTGAAGGCCAAGGCGTCAAAAATTCAAAGGGATTCCAAACCGCCTGCCCGCGAATCGGGTACACGTTGGGAGCCGGCCGGCTGGCTGAAGTGGGCACTGATAGCCATGGCCATTACAGCTGTCTGTTATTACCCGGCACTCGACAACAAACTGGTCAACTGGGACGATCCGCCCAACCTCTACGAAAACCCGAACCTGGAACGGATCGACGGTGAAAGCCTGCGCAATATTTTCAGCATCGACAAAGGCGCTGTTATCGGCAACTACAACCCCCTCCCGATTTTTACATTTTACCTGGAAAAAAAATTCACGGGCGAGTTTAATACCACGCTCATCCACCTGGACAATGTGTTGCTGCACCTGCTCACACTGTTTTTTGCCATGCGGTTTCTGCTGCATTTGGGTTTTGGCAATGGAGGGGCCTTCATCGGCGGATTGTTGTTCGGTATTCACCCGATGCGGGTGGAATCGGTTGCCTGGGCCACCGAGCGGAAGGACGTGCTGTTCGCCGTTTTCTTCTTCGCCGCCCTGATGTATTATGTCCGCTGGGTAAAAACGGAAGATAGCGGTAAGCGGCTGCGTATTTATTTACTGATGCTTGTTTTAGCGGTTTTATCCGGCTTTTCCAAGGTGCAGGCGGTTTCATTGCCCCTGGCCATGCTTGCTGTGGATTATTGGTTTCGCCGACCGATCAAATTCAACCTGATCCTGGAAAAAGCGCCTTTCTGGATTATTTCCCTGGTGTTTGGCCTGATCAATATTTATACGCTTGGCCGGGAAGGTTCCACCAACGATGAGGTGACCAATTTTACCTTTCTCGACCGGTTGTGTGTGGGGACCTACTCGTTTTGCGTGTATCTGCAAAAATTGTTCGTGCCCTATCCGATGTCGCCGCTGTATCCTTATCCGAAGCCGCTGCCAATCTGGGTCTATTTGTCACCGATTCTGTTCATCGCGGTCTGGTTTGGTATTTATCGGCTGTGGAAAATGGACAGGCGGATTTGGGTGTTCGGCATGTTGTTCTTTTTCTTCAATGTAATGTTTGTGTTGCAGGTATTTGGCGCCGGACAGGGGTATTTGGCCGACCGCTTCACGTATGTGCCGTACCTGGGCTTATTTGCCATAGCCGGGTGGTTTTACGATAAATATGCGGCGAAAGATGCCGGTATGCGCTTCAACCTGAATATTGCGGCTGGCGTGATCTTTTTAATTTTTGCTTTTCTGACGGTAAAACAAATCGAAGTCTGGCAAGACGGCGGCACGTTGTGGACGCACGTGATGAAGTACGAAAAAGACAAAAATTCACTGCCCTACTGGAACCGTGGGCAATTCCTGCGCGATCAGGGCAACTACGAACTTGCACTGAAAGACTACTCCAAATCCATCGAAATCGAACCGAAAAACCCCGAACTCCGCAACAGCCGCGGCAAAACATATTTCGATATGGCCACAGGGGGGAAGTTCCCGGATAAAAAGGCAGAATACACCCAAATGGCCATCGCGGATTTTAATGACGGGTTGAGCCGGCCTGATCTGAAACCAAAGACCAAGGCTGAAATGCTCATCAATCGCGGTGCTGCCAAAGCCTCGCTTGGTCAGTTTGAGGGTGCCCTGGCTGATTTGAGTGAAGGGATCGCTACCGAACCCACCAACAAAAATGGTTTTCTGAACCGCTCCCTGGTTTATTTCAGCATTCAGCAATATCAGAATGCGATCAACGACTATTCCGAATACCTGAATCTTGATCCGTACAATTCGAATATCTGGTATGAACGCGGCATGCTGCGGCGCAGCCTGGGTAAAAATGCCGATGCCGTTAACGATTTGAGCCGGGCGATTCAACTTAACCCGAATTTGGGCATCGCCTACCTTGAACGCGCGCGCGCAAAAGCCCAGATGGGCGACAAAGCCGGCGCCCAGCAGGATTACCAACTGGCAGCCCAATATGGCCGCCAAATGGAGGCTTTTGACCGGAATCTGATGCAGTAACCCCGTCTGTTAGACGGGGTGAAATCGGCTTTTTAACCAAAAACAGACAAGCGGGATTTTTACTGTCAGTAAAAATCCCGCTTGTCTGTTTTTAGTAAAAAGTCTATCCTTTTAAGGATATTCCGGGCATTGGTTTTTTCACTTGGCCACGCCGTCTGACAGACGGCGTTACTTGACCCGAAAATCAAAAGTGATCGTTCCGCATTGCTCTGCAACATTCGATGCGGCGAAGCGATATTGCCGGGCCCAACTGAGGGCTTTGTTTCGCAAAACACTGTCCGTGGTGGTCGAACCTAACTGGGTGTAAGATGCGGAACTCACGCTGCCGTCGGCATTTACACAAACACGGACGGCTACTTTGCCGGTTTTTTGCGTATCGTCAACCATTTTCGGCCGTCCGATCACCCGGCGACCGCCCAGACCGCCCCCGATGGACTCACCGACGCCGCTGCCATCGCCACCGCCACTACCGCCGCCGCTTCCGGCTGTTTTGCCAAACGGATTGCTTCCGGTGCCATCGGTTGTGCCCTGGTTTCCAGGCTGGCCGGTGTTTCCCTGGCCGCCACCGGTTGATCCCGGTTTACCAAAGCTGCTCCCGAATTTCCCTTTTTTCTTTTCGAGTTCTTCCTGCTCACGGCGCTGTCGATCGAGCTCGGCTTGCCGTTGGCGTTCCTGTTCGGCCCGGAGGTCCGCTGCTTCTTGTTGCCGTTGGCGTTCCTGTTCCTGGCGGCGCTTGGCTTCCTCCTGAGCCCGGCGCAGCGCAGCTGCATTCGGATCGGTCGTCGTTGGTGTAGTTGTGGTGGATGGCTTGGACGGGCTGGGTGGAGGCGAAGTTGAAGCCGGTGTGGATGGGGAAGGTTCCTCGGCCGGTTCCTGGCTACTTGGGTCGTCCAGTTGTTGCCCGATATCGGCAGGGGTATCGCCTTGCCCGACATCCGGTTGGCCTGCGGCAGCATCATCGCCACCACCGCCCCATTCAATGACTATGGGTGGAGATTCCAATACCTGCTCCTTAACTGCGATTTGCAGGAAAAAGAGCAGGGCCAGCAGAATTGCATGGAGGATTACGCTGACTAATATGGCTTTTGTTCTATCTTCTTCGTTATGGGCGACGGCCTTCATGATTATTCCGTTTATTCAAAGATGCCACAGTGGGCTATTTTGTATAAAAAACGCTCAAAATCCCTGAAAATTTCACAATTACCGGTCTTCGGGGTGTTCTTCCGTTGCCAGGATTGTTTTTACCCGGAGCCGGTTGGCGATGTCAAGGATGAACACAACATTGTCCAGTGGAACTGTTTTTTCAGCAACGACTGTGATTGTTGTGTTTTTGGGGTCTTCATTTGATGCCCTGATTTTAGCCGACAATGCCGAGAACAGGCGGTCTTTGGGGGTGGGCGTACCGTCCAGGTAATACTGCCCGCCGGCATTCACGGAAACAGCCAGTGAAGGCGAGGCCATGGTTTTGGAACTGCTGGAAGGCAATTGCAGGTTCAGCGCATTCGGCGTGACAAACTTGGAGGTCAGCATGAAGAACATCAACAAGAGAAAAATGATGTCGATCATGGCTGCCAGGCTAAAGGCGGGCGTGACGCGCACTCTTCGTTTTAAGCCCATAATTTTATCGTGGTTGGATGAAAGTTAGGTGGTTTTGTTGTTGAAATACAGCGCTCAGCGCGAAGGCTCCTGCAGGAGGTCCATAAATTGCAGGGCTGTGTATTCCATTTTATACACCACTTTATCCAAGTTGGAAACCAACAGGTTGTAGCCGGCCATGGCAACAATTGAAACGATCAGCCCCATGGCAGTACTGGTCAGGGCCTGGTAAATGCCGCCGGAAAGCACCTGCGGGGTAACGTTCGTTGCGGTCGACATGTCCTGAAACGACAGAATAAGGCCCAAAACGGTGCCTAAAAGTCCAAACATGGGGCCCAGGCCGGAAATCGAAGCAAGGGTAGACAGATTGCGTTCCAGTTTGAGCAGTTCCAGGTTGCCGACATTTTCGATGGCTTTGTTGATGTCTTCAAGGGGCTTGCCAATACGATCGAGTCCTTTTTCAACCATGCGGGCCATTGGCGCATCCACACTTTGACAGAGGGCTTTGGCAGCCTGAAGGTTGCCACTTTCGACACTGGCCCGGATGCTGTTCATGAAATTATGATCCACACGGCCTGCGCGCTGCAGGGTCCAGTAACGTTCCAAAATAATATACACGGCGGCGATGGAGAGAAATACCAGGATGAAAAACATCACCATGCTGGATGTGGTATTTCCCAAAAAAGAATCGAGCAGGCTTTTATGTTCGGGGGCGAGCGGGTCGGTATCGGCTGGGGTTATTACTTGAAGAAACCAAAATGCGGCTAATAAGGATTGCACCGTCATAAACAGGATGAACTTGGTTAGTTAAGATGATTGTTTCATTGCGCTTTGCGAACGCCAAAAGTAGGGTATTTTGTATTCGACGGCGCGAATTCCTTAACATTTTTACAATCCCGGAAAGGCTTTGTCTGCCAGTTTGCAACAATAAAAAAGCAGGAGTCACTCGTACTTGCCGAAATGACTCCTGCCTGAATGGGAACAGGATAACCTGTTGTTGAATTAAAACTTGGAGGGTTATCGCACTTTAGTAGCGGGACATTGAATCCCAAAGTGTTGCCATTTTGGGAAGCGTGCGGACCAGGACCAGCGCGGCAATTGTTACGTACAAAATAAGCATATGCAAGAAACAGTTTAGATTATGAAAAAAGACTAAGAATAAATGAATGTCAGATTATAATTCTGCGTTGAGCCCAAAGATGAAAATTTATTTTAGAACGAAAAAAGGTTTTTATGTAAATTTTTCATGAAGCGACTTTTACCGCGCGGCAATTAATTTTAGCCGTTTATCTGTAAAAAGATTGCCGGTTTTTTGCGCTTAAAGTCCTACCTTTGTGTCAGCTTTACGCTTTCATGTGCAAATGTGTTATTCTGAACCTGCCTGATAGTCAGTTTAAAAACCTGGCTATCAGGGGGTAAGCAGATTACATGTTTGCACATTTTATTTTAGGTGATATATGGCCTTCGGGTCCTGTTTTCAACCATTCATTTTTTGATCTAATTTCTAAAAAAGTCTCCGGCGCATGGTTTACAATAATATCTTGGAAACGATTGGCAAAACTCCGATCATCCGCCTCAATAGTGTTGCTGCGGATATTCCAGCCACCGTATATGCCAAAGTGGAAGCGTTTAATCCCGGCTTGAGCGCAAAAGACCGAATCGCGCTGCATATGATCGAGCGCGCCGAACAATTGGGCAAACTTCAACCCGGCGGCACCGTTGTCGACGCAACAAGTGGAAACACAGGTTTCAGCCTTGCCATGGTTTGTGCGATTAAAGGCTACCGTTGTGTGCTTACCGTGACCAGCAAGATTTCGGAAGACAAACTGAACAACCTGCGCGCTATGGGCGCAGAGGTTGTTTTATGCCCTAAAGATGCCAAACCCGACGACCCGAATTCGTACTACCGCCGCGCCGAGCAGCTGGCAAAAGACATCCCCGGCGCATTTTATGTGAATCAGAATTTCAATCCCGACAACGGCGAAGCCCATTACCTGAGTACCGGCCCCGAGATTTGGGATCAGACCAACGGCGCCGTTACCTGGATCATCGGAAGCGCAAGCACCGGCGGAACACTCTGTGGCTCAGCCCGGTATTTGCGCGAGCAAAACCCGAATCTGAATGTCGTTGCGGTAGATGCCTATGGTTCGGTGTTGAAAAAATACCATGAGACCGGAGTATACGATGAGAATGAAATTTATGCCTACCGGATTGAGGGCACCGGAAAAAATATCATTCCCGAAAATGTTGACTTTGAACTGATCAACCGTTTCGTAAAAGTGACCGATAAAGAAAGCGCCCTGCGCGCCCGGGCGCTCGCCCGGCAGGAAGGTATCCTCGCCGGCTATTCCAGCGGCGCAGCCTTGCAGTGTTTACACCAAATTAAACATGAATTGACGGCTGATGATGTCGTTGTCCTGATCTTTGCCGACCATGGTTGTAAATACGTGAGCAAGGTCTTCAATGATGAATGGATGCGCGCAGAAGGGTTCCTGACGGAAGAAACGGATGCCGAATTGGCATCGCTCCCGGCGAAAAAGAATGACCAGGTATTTTGTTGAACAGCCTGAAGTATCCAAACCTAAACATACGTACATGAAACGCATACCGATTGAGCGTCGCACCGGCCTCACCCGAGAGGAGTTTATTGAAAACTACCTCAAACCAAAGCGACCTGTGGTCTTTACCGACCTTTCAAAAGACTGGCCTGCTACCACGAAATGGACTTTTGAATTCCTGAAAGAAAACTACGGCAACCTGGATGTGCCCATCGTTGGCTCCGATTACCATAAACCAGGCCCAAACTACATGAAGAGCCGGATCACGATGAAATTTGGTGAATACCTCGACCTGATTCAAAACGGCCCGACCGAATACCGCATCTTCCTGTGGAATATCTTCGACCATGCTCGCGAACTGATCAACGATGTCAGCAACCCAACGATTTGCGACGGCTGGGTCGACAAATATCCCTTCATGTTTTTCGGCGGCGCCGGCGCCGTCACCAACCTGCACTACGATATCGACTGCTCCAATGTGTTCCACACCCATTTCTGGACCCGCAAACACATCGTGCTGTTCGACCAGCAACAAAATCCCTTTTTATACCAGCATCCCTACACCGTTCAGAGTCACGTCAATCCGCTTCAGCCCGATCTCGAACGCTATCCGGCCCTGGAAAAAGCCGTAGGCTACGAAACCATCCTCAACCATGGCGAAACGCTCTACATCCCCTCGCTTTGGTGGCACTACATCGTGTACATGGACGGCGGGTTTTCCATCAGCCTGCGCTCGCGCGACAATGCCTTCACCCAAGCCAAAGGGCTCTGGAATATTGCCCGGCACTTCGTCATCGACAAAGGCATGAATACCGTTATGGGCCCGCGCTGGAAAACCTGGAAGGAAACACAGGCTCAAAAACGGGCCCGTGAGGCCATGGAAACCATGGTGTAGCATGGCAGCACAATTTTCACCATACTTGAAACTCAACAATAAAAAATGGATTTTTTTGATCGAATATTAAAACAAGCAGGCCCGCTGGGGCAATACGCTGAGGTTGCCGAGGGGTATTACATGTTCCCACAGTTGGAAGGCGAACTCGGCAATCGCATGTCCTTCAACGGAAAGGAAATGATCTGCTGGAGCATCAACAACTACCTCGGCCTGGCAAACCACCCCGAAGTGCGCAAAGCCGACGCCGACGCCGCCGCCCGCTGGGGGCTGGCCTATCCGATGGGCGCCCGCATGATGAGCGGTGAGACCAAACTCCATAAAAAACTGGAGCAAGACCTGGCACACTTCGTCGGCAAGGAAGACGGCTACCTGCTCAACTACGGCTACCAGGGTATCATGTCGGTTATCGATTCGCTGCTAACCCGCCGCGATGTGGTGGTGTACGACGCCGAAAGCCATGCCTGCATCGTCGATGCCGTGCGGATGCACCTGGGCAAACGCTTCGCGTACACCCACAACGACATTTCCAGCCTGGCTAAAAACCTGGAACGCGCCACCAAAATCGTGGAAGAAACCGGCGGCGGCATCCTCGTGATCACCGAGGGCGTATTCGGTATGCGCGGCGACCAGGGCAAACTGCGCGAAGTCGTAGCCCTCAAAGGCACCTATAATTTCCGCCTCCTGATCGACGATGCCCACGGCTTCGGCATGCTCGGCAAAACCGGCGCCGGCGCTGCCGAAGAACAGGATGTCACCGACGATGTCGACCTGTACTTCAGCACTTTTGCCAAAAGCATGGCACTCATCGGTGCATTCATCGCCGGCCCAAAAGAAATTATCCGCTACCTGCGCTACAACATGCGTTCGCAAATCTTTGCCAAATCGCTCCCGATGCCAATCGTGGAAGGCGCGATCAAACGTTTTGAATTGTTAAAAAGCCATCCGGAATTGCGCGAGCGCCTCTGGAAAAACGTTCGCATGCTGCAGGACGGCCTGCGCGCCCGCGGCCTCGATATCGGCGACACCAACACTTGCGTGACCCCGGTGTACATGCACGGCGAGGTGGAAGAAGCGATGGCCCTCGTCAGGGATTTGCGGGAAAACTACCAGATATTTTGCTCGATGGTCGTTTATCCGGTCATTCCCAAAGGCATGATCATCCTGCGCCTCATCCCGACGGCCATGCATACCGAAGAGGATATCCGTATTTCCCTCGATGCTTTTTCCGCCGTAGGCGAAAAACTCAAAGCGGGCGCTTACCGGAATTTCGTACCGGAAACGCTGATTTAGATATGTTCAGGTTCTGGGTTTTCCTGTTAGGCATTTGCCTGCTTGTTGCCTGCCACGCCACCCGTGCATTGAAGCCGCAGCAAAAGGTAAACCCGCTGGATAACATACTCGCCGCGCAAGCCGCTGATTTCGACAGCGTGCTTGCGCGGCCTGATTTTTACGAAGTGCAGATCATTTATACCCAGATCGACCGCGATGCCCGGCAGGTACCGCATTTTACCAGTTATCATTGGAATGTCGATTCCACCCGGTATTTCTACCCGGCCAGTACCGTCAAATTCCCGCTGGCCTTGCTGGCACTCGAACGGATCAACCAACTAAACCGCGAGGGCGCAACATCGCTCGGCAAACACACCGCTTACGCCCTCGATTCGGTCCGGGAATTTCAGCAAAAGTATTTCGAAGACCCCGCCGCGCCGGGCCGGAAACCAAGTCTGGCGCACGACATCCGCAAGATTTTTGCGGTCAGCGATAACCTCGCCTACAACCACCTGTTTGAGTTTCTCGGCAGGGAATACATCAACCAAACCCTGCACCGGAAGGGCTACACCCGTACCGGCATTATGCACCGCTTCAACTTCCCGGGGCGCGACAACCGGTATTCGAGCCCGATGACCTTTTTTGATGGAACGGACACGCTGCATTTTCCTGAAAAACCGGACACCAGCAACTGGGTAAATCCACAAATGGGCCTGCAAAAGGGCGCCGGCTATCAGGATGCCCAAGGCCGGCTGGTCGACGGCCCCTTCGATTTCAGCACAAAAAACTGGTTTGCCCTTACCGATATGGAAAAAATGCTGCGGGCCGTCATTTTTCCGGAAGCCGTGCCGGCGGAAAACCGCTTTGATCTTTCTGCCGAGGATTACCAGTTTATCCGGCATTACATGGGCATCTTCCCCTGGGAATGCGATTACCCGCAATACGATTCGGTACAGTTTTCGAAATACCCGGTGGAGTACCTGGTTTTCGGCGATGCCCGCACACCGCCCGACGGTTCAGTCCGTTCGTTCAACAAAACAGGCGCCGCCTACGGGACGCTGACAGACGTGGCCTACATCGTCGACGTTGAACACAACACCGAATTTATTCTGGCGGCTACGATTTTGTGTAACAGCGACGGCATATTCAACGACGATCGTTATGATTACGCCTCGGTGGGCATACCATTCCTGGGCAAACTCGGCCAGGCTGTGCTCGCATACGAACGCAACCGGAAGCGCAAGGTGGCGCCGGATTTAAGTATTTTCAAAATAAAGAAATAACCGGGCTCAGGACTCCGCGCGCCGCAACTTGATCACCCGCATCCAATGCAGCAGGCGCAACACGGGGTACATCGGATCGAATTCCCAGGGTTTCACCGCAAAATTGGGACGGTTGGGGTGCTTGTGGTGGTTGTTTTGAAACAGCTCGCCCATCAAAAAGACATCAAATGGCAGCGAATTTCTGGAGTCATCGCCATTGTCGTAGTTCTGGTAGCCGTACCGGTGTCCGCACCAATTGACAATGGCGCCGTGAATCGGGCCCATTAAAAAATGGAGCGGCAACAGCAGGTACATCCACCAATCGGTGGCAAAAAAGACGTAAAAAATGATGTAGCCGGCCATCCACATCAAGCGTGAAGTCCAGGAATTGCCAAAGCGATCCAGCCAGGGCCAGGTTGGGTAGTTGCCCAAAAACTTCTTGGAAACTTCGATCCTATTATTGATCAGGTCATTGAAAAGCCTGGCTGTATGCCACATCATTGCAAAGACATCTTTGAAAAAATTCGGCGAGTGCGGATCTTGTTTGGTGTCCGAAAATGCGTGGTGCATCCGGTGCATGATCGCGTAAGCTCTGGGTACTAAAAAAGATGAGCCCTGCGAAGCGTAGGAAAAAAAGTGGAAAAAGCGCTCCCAAAACTTGTTCATCGTGAACATTTTATGGGACGCATAACGGTGGTGGAAGAAGGTTTGAATGAAAATGGAGCTAAACCAGTGCCCAAGAAAAAAACCGTAAATGACCATACTTAAAATTTATTTAAGCCGGTAAAATAAGGGCTTTTCTCCGGGCATTCTAATTTGCTACGAGCGGCCGCGTCTTGCAAAAGGCGCGGCCGCTCAACAGCTATGAAAAAACACGTAAAAAGTGTCGTGCCGGTTTTGTTCTTCAAAATGTAAACGCTGCGATTTTTGAAAAATGCAGGTTTAAATTCGGGATTGCCCGGATGTTATTTAAATATAAATTATTGGCTAGTGTTCCGGGCGCATTTGCGGAAAAAACAACACCTCCTGGATACTGGTCTGGCCCGTAAACAACATGGCCAGGCGGTCGATGCCAAAGCCGATGCCTGCGGTGGGCGGCATGCCGTATTCCAGGGCGCGGATGAAGTCCTCATCCATAGCCATAGCCTCCTCATCGCCGCGGGCGGCCAGTTGGAGCTGGTCTTCAAAGCGCTCGCGCTGGTCAATCGGATCGTTCAATTCGGAGTAGGCGTTGGCTACTTCCTTGCCCAAAACGAACAATTCGAAACGTTCCACCAGCCCGGCTTTACTCCGGTGTTTTTTGGTGAGCGGCGACATTTCAACCGGGTAATCGATCAAAAAAGTGGGCTGAATGAGGTGTGCCTCCACTTTTTCACCAAAAATTTCGTCGATCAGTTTGGCCTTGCCCATCGACGGGTCGATCTCGATGTGCTCCTTGCTGCAATAGGCGCGCAGTTCGTTTTCGGAAACGGTTTCCACATCAAGGCCGGTGTATTTTTTGATGGCGTCGAACATGGTAAGCCGGGTATACGGCCCGGCAAAGTCGAGGGTATGCCCGCCGGCCTCCACCGTGGCGCTGCCGTCGGGGCTGAGCGCGCGTGCCACGCGTTCGAGCATTTGCTCCGTGACGCCCATCATCCAGTTGTAATCTTTGTACGCCACATAAAATTCCAGGGCGGTGAACTCGGGGTTGTGGGTACGGTCCATGCCTTCGTTGCGGAACATTTTGGCAAATTCGTACACACCGTCGAAGCCGCCGACAATCAGGCGTTTGAGGTAGAGTTCATTCGCAATGCGCAGGTACAATTTCATGTCCAGCGTATTGTGGTGCGTCGTGAACGGGCGGGCCGCCGCGCCACCGTGGATGGGCTGCAGGATCGGCGTTTCCACCTCCAGCAGGCCAAGCTCGTCGAGGTAAGCCCGCATGGTTTTGATCAGTTTGCTCCGCTTGATGAAGATTTCGCGGTGTTCCGGGTTGACGGTCAAATCGACATACCGCATGCGGTAGCGCTGCTCCGGGTCGGTGAAGGCGTCGTGGATATTGCCCTCGGCGTCGCGCTTCACGATAGGCAGCGGGCGCAGGCTTTTTGCCAAAAATTTGAATTTCAACACCCGGACCGAAACTTCGCCGGTCTTGGTTTTGAAGGCATAGCCCTGCACACCCACGTAGTCGCCCAAATCGAGTAGTTTTTTCAAAACAACATCGAAAAAGGTGAAATCCTCGCCGCTGCTCAGTTCATCGCGCCGGAGATAAAGCTGAATTCGGCCACTGCTGTCCTGAAGATTCATAAACAGGGCTTTACCGGCTTCGCGGGTAGCCATGATGCGGCCTGCGAGCGCAACATCCTGATAGTTCAGGCGGTTTTTGCTGCCGTCTTCCAGTGCTTCCTCCCGGTAGTTCAAATTGATGTCGGCAGCCTGGGCGGTTACCTCGAACATCTCGGCAGGGTAGGGGTCTATGCCGAAATCGCGCAGTTTTTGCAGTGATTCCCGGCGGAGCAATTCTTGTTCAGTCATGGTGTGTTTAATGGTGTTTTTTGTGCGAACACATCAACAATTCCGGTGGCTTACGGAAGGCGTGCGATTACGGTCAGGTTTCCCTTAACCTGTTGATTCATTGTTATTTCCACTTTGGAATGTATGGGTAAAAACAAATCGACGCGGGAGCCGAATTTGATAAAACCCATATCATCGCCTTGCTCTGCTTTATTGCCTTCCTGTACGTACCATTTGATCCGTTTGGCCACTGCGCCGGCAATTTGGCGCATCAGCACCTGCGCCGATCCGGTATCGTAAACGACGGTGGTGCGTTCATTTTCCGTGCTGCTTTTCGGGTGCCAGGCGACGAGGTATTTCCCGGCATGGTACCGGAAATACCGGACAATACCCGAAACCGGGTTGCGGTTTACATGCACATTGAGTGGCGACATGAATATGGAGATCAAAAGCCGTTTTTCCTTAAAATACTCGCCTTCGTAGGTTTCTTCGATGGCGCATATCCGTCCGTCGGCCGGCGCATAAACCAGTTGGTTATGCTTAACGGGGATTTCCCGAACGGGGTTCCGGAAAAATTGTAAAATAAAGCCGTAAAGAACCAGCGAAAGCACAGCTACCGGCCAAAAGTACAACTGGTCCAGCACCCACAGGGCTGCATTCAGGGAAAGCAGGAATATACCGACCGCAGCGAGGATGGCATATCCCTCTTTGTGAATACGAAAAATCATAGTGTATCGATTATTGCGGCGCAAAGGTCGCCATTTCAACGTATTTCCATAAGCTGATTCGAAATTTTACCATGTATCTTTGCGGCCAATCCCCCAATCCCCCAATCCCCCAATCCCCCAATCCCCCAATCCCCCAATCCCCCAATCACTCAATCACTCAATCACTCAATCACTCAATCACTCAATCACCCAATCACCCAATCACTCAATCACTCAATCACTCAATAGAATGCGAGTAGCAGTTGTAGGCGCCACAGGGCTGGTCGGCACAAAAATGCTTCAGGTGCTCAGCGAGCGCAATTTTCCAATGACGGAATTGATTCCGGTGGCTTCCGAGCGTTCGGTGGGCAAAACGATCCGGTACAAAGGCAAAGAGTTCACGATCGTCAGCCTGGCCGATGCTGTAGCGCTCCGGCCCGATGTGGCCATTTTCAGCGCCGGAGGCAGTACATCGCTGGCTTGGGCCCCTAAGTTTGCGGAAGTTGGCACCACGGTGATCGACAACTCCAGCGCCTGGCGCATGGACCCCGGGAAAAAACTTGTTGTCCCGGAAGTAAACGCCGATGTGCTGACGCCTGAAGATAAAATTATTGCCAACCCGAATTGTTCCACCATCCAGATGGTGGTGGCGCTCAAACCCCTGCACGACCGGTACACCATCCGGCGGGTGGTGGTCAGCACGTATCAGTCGGTTACCGGAACGGGTGTCAAGGCCGTGGAGCAGTTGATGAACGAACGCGCCGGGCGCTCGGGTGAAAATGCTTATCCGTACCCGATTGACCTGAATTTGCTGCCGCATATCGATGTTTTCCTGGAAAACGGCTACACGAAGGAAGAAATGAAAATGGTGCTCGAAACCAAAAAGATCATGGGCGACGATTCGATCGGCGTGACGGCCACCACCGTGCGCGTGCCGGTTATGGGCGGGCATTCGGAGGCGGTGAATGTGGAGTTTGAACAGGAATTCGACTTGGATGATGTGCGCGATCTGCTGGCCAAAGCGCCCGGTGTAGTGGTACACGACAACCCGGCCGAGCTGAAATATCCCATGCCGCTCGATGCCCAGGACAAAGATGCCGTGTTTGTCGGCCGCCTGCGCCGCGATGAAAGCCAGGCTAAAACCCTGAATATGTGGGTGGTATCGGACAACCTGCGCAAAGGCGCCGCTACAAATGCCATCCAGATTGCCGAGTATTTGCTGGAGCGGGGCTTTTTAAAACAAAGCGCCGAAAAAGCACAAAAAGACGCTATTTCAATCTAAATTTACCTTTGCAGGTATTTTAACCGTGTTTTTATGAAAAAAGGCGGGCGCTGGAAAAATCGAAGCAACCGCCTCCGTCAACTGTAAATTGAACAGAAATGAAGAACAAGATTGTCGTTTGGGGAACCAACGCAGAAAACGAGAAAGTACTGATCGCTTTGGAATTAAAGGCTGATGACAACAAAGTACTGCTGCACACTTTTCCGGAATCGATAGCCTCCGAGGAGTTTGTCAACAAGTTAATGGCCGAATGGCGCGACGACGGCGATGTTCCTTTCCCGGAAGGGCATGCCACCCAGGAACGCCCCTTAAGCGTTACCGATAGTTTGCTGCCTGACGACCTGAAAGTTGAACGCGGCGATTTGATCCAACGCGCGCAAACAGAATGGCACTTCGCCGTTTTATCGGCTAAATTGCACAAGGCCTACGAACAGGAACTCGCCGAATTCAAGGAAAAAGTGGAGGAAATGAGTGAATACAGCCAGGACGTGTGGGACGGGCTGCGCGGGTTTTGGGATAAAGTGCAGGAACAAGCGCGCGAGCGCAACCTCTTTCGCCACCATGCCGACCAATTGCGCGACAATATCAACGGCCTTTTTGATGAAATGAAGGTCCTGCGCGCCAAAGTGCAGGATGAATTTATGGCCTCTTCGCAAAAGGTTTTTGAGGAGTTCAGCGAAACCCTGACCGAAATCGAAGCCCGTATTGCCGCCGGTGGCGCCAAACTGAATACCATTTTTGAAGACCTTAAAAAACTGCAACGCCGGTACCGCGATTCCAAAATGAGCAACGAGCACCGGAACAAACTCTGGTCGCGGCTCGACGGCGCCTTTAAAAAGGCAAAGGAGAAAAAATTTGGCCCCAAAGCCAACGAAGGTTCGCTCGTCGAGCGGCACCAACGCCGGCTCGGCGGCCTCAATGATGCCATCCGCCGCATGGAAGGCAGCATTCGACGCGATGAAGAAGAACTCGCCTTTCAAAATAAAAAAGTAGCCACCACCGAAGGCCAGTTGGAAGCCCAGATTCGAAGCGCTAAAATCAAAATGATCGAGGAGCGGGTGACGTCCAAGCGCGAAAAACTCGCCGAAATGCACCAAACCCGGTCCGATATCGAGCGCCAGATCGCTAATGCCAAAGCCAAAGAAGCCAAGCGCACTGAAAAAGAAGCTGAGCGCAAAAAATTTGAAGAAGCCAAAAAAGCAGCCAAGGAAGAAATTGCGGCAACTATCGTAACGACCACCGATGAAACTGAAACACCCGGGGCCGAACCGGAAAGCGCGCTCAAAGCCGCCGGCAAAATACTGGGCGAATCCATGGAAGACATGATGGACAGCGTAAAAGCGGTTGGCAAAGTGTTGGGAAAAAAAGCCGGCGACCTCATGGAAGAGGCCATCGATAAGGCAGACGATATGCTCGGCGATGCCCTGGAAAAAGCGGAAGAGTTTGCCGAATCAATGAAAAAAGACAAGAAGGCGCCTGCTGCAGCAGAACCGGCTTCGGAGGCGCCTGCCGAAGAAAAGCCGAAAGCAAAAAAAGCCGCTTCAACAAAGAAAAAAGAAGTAGTTGAAGCTGATCCTGTTGCTTCAGAAACAAAACCGGCCAAGGCCAAAGCAAAAGCTGCGCCCAAAGCAAAGGCGCCGGCGAAAAAGGCCGCTGCACCTAAAAAGAAGACCGCAGAAAAAGCCGATGCAGAACCTGCCGGAGAAGAAAAAGTAGATTGAATTTATCTTTTACCGGGGACGGTTTCTTACTATTTTTTCGGAGGCCACGGAGATCAAACTCCGTGGCCTCCGTTGCTCCGTGGTGAAAATACTGATCTGCGGGGAGCCTCACTCACTTGCTTTCCATACCCGGATCGTATTCTGAAAACAAATTTTCCGGATATCCCGCCTGGAGTACCCCCGCCGCAGCAGCTCGGCAATCAGGTTGGGATACATGCTGACGTCTGCCAGGTCGGGTGGAAGCGCCAGGCCCACCCCGTCGAAGTCGCCACCCAGGCCGATGTGATTAACACCAACCAGTCTTTTGATGTGATCGATGTGGTCGGCAACATCGCGCACACTGATGGGGCCGTTTGCCAGAGCATTTTTGATAAACTGGCGACCCTCCGGGCTATCCTCCTCCAGCCCCTTGGCTTTCATGTCTTTTTCCGCCTGGAAAAACAGCTCCCGGCTTTTTGAACTCAAAAAATAGTGGCTGAACGGCACCTGAATCACGCCGCCGTTTTTGGCGATGGCCCGGATCAGGCTGTCGGGCAGGTTGCGTTCCATGCCGGGCGTAAAGTGCCGGCAGGCACTGTGGGTAGCGATTACGGGTTTGGTGGTCACCTCCAGGACATCCCAGATAGCGGCATCGGTGAGGTGGCTCACGTCGACAAGAATGCCAACGCGATTCATCTCGCGTACCACATCGCGTCCATACGCACTCAGTCCGTCATGCGTGTGCAAGGTGTCGTAGGAGGAGTCGGAAATGTGGTTGTCGCGGCTGTGCGTCAGCGTCACGTAGCGGATGCCGCGCTGGTGAAAATAGGCCACATCGGCCAGGGTTTCAAGTGGCGCTCCGTTTTCCATGCCCATGGGCAGGGAAATAATGCCTTTTTTAAAATTCCGGACAATATCGTCGGCGCGTGGAGCCGGCGCGAATTTGCCGGGGTAGTCCCTGACAATGGCATCCACCATATTGATAAGCGAATCGGCCAGGGCTTTGGCGCCGCCGGGTATCTTCTGGTAGCTTGCCGGAATATAAATCGACATGAATGCGCCGTACAAGCCGCCGGCTTTGGCCCTTCCGTAGTCGAAATCGCCGATGGGATGATTGAGGGCCAGGGCGGTATAGCCCGGCGCGAACCATTCTTTGTGTTCAGCCAGGCTGTACGGAAAATCAACATGGGTGTCGATAACCGGTGTTTTTTTTAAAATTTGCCGTGCCCGCTGAAGGTAGGGGTCGGCGGTTTGTTGTGCCATGCCGCTGGCGGCGATGCACAAACAAAAGAACAAGAGACAGGATTTCATAAATGCTGGTGTCTTTTAAAATGCCGTTCGGTTTTTATTCAAGTTAAAAAGTAAAACCACCGGCCAACCGCAAAAAGCCTGTGGCAAACAACGCACCAAGGTAAAAAGAAAACCTCCCGCAGCAGACACCTGTTGCGGGAGGTTGAAAACAAATGGCAAACGCTAAGTCAATAACTTAGTTCGCCTTTGACTTCGTTTTTTTAGCGTACGACGACGTTTCAGGCTTGGTGTTTTCAACGACTTTGCCGCTCAACACTTTTTCTTTGGTCAAATCAACAACCAGCGCCGAGGCAATAAAGATTGAAGAGTAGGTACCAAACAAGATACCCATAGTCATACCGAAAGAAAAGCCTTTGATTGCATCGCCCCCAAAGAAGAACAGGATGGCAGCGGCAGCCAGGGTGGTACCTGAAGTGATCAGGGTACGGCTCAGGGTGGTGTTGATGGCTTTGTTAAACACCTCTTCTTTCGGTCTGCCCGCATAGGTATTGATGAATTCCCGGATACGGTCGTATACGATCACGGTGTCGTTTACGGAGAAACCAATAACCGTCAGGATACAGGCAATGATCGCCTGGTCAATCTCCAGGGAGAACGGAACAAATCCGTGCAGAAGTGAAAAGAAGGTCAGGGTGATCACCACGTCGTGGAAAAGTGCCAATACGGCGCCCATCGAAAACTGCCAGCGCCGGAAGCGAACCAGGAGGTACAGGAAGATCAGGAGCAAGGCCCAGGTTGCTGCCTGGAAAGAAGACTCCCGGATGTCGTCGGCTATTGTCGGGCTGACTTTGCTGGAAGCCGTAATGTGGGTGCCTGTTCCGTCGGTATCAGCGAAATTCTTAAGGCTGGTCGTATCTCCGGTGCTTTGGACACCTTCGTGTAATTTAGCAATTACCCGGTCCATCACATCGCTGCCCTGGTCATTGATCAGGTACGAAGTGGTAATGTTAAAGGTGTTTTCCGTGTTTACTTTTTTAACGATCGGGTTGCCGCCAAGGGCAGTGTTCAGCGACTGCCGCAGATCATCCAGTTTGATTTCTTTGTCAAACTGAATATTAAAGGAGTAACCGCCCTTAAAATCGACGCCCAGTTCAAAACCGCGTGATACAAACGCAGCAATACCGATAACCGTAATGATGCCGGAGAACAAGTAAGCCCATTTGCGCCGGCCGATCCAATCGACATCGATATTTACAAGCCATTTTTCCGACCAGGGCATGCTGTAATTCACGGTTTTGCCGCGCTCCAGCCACCATTCGGTCATCAAACGGCCAACTAAAACGGCGGTAAACAAGGAACTGAAAATACCTACCATCAACACTGTTCCAAAGCCTTTGATCGGGCCCAAACCGAAATACATCAGGATGAAGGCCGTCAGCAAGGTGGTCACGTTGGCGTCGATGATCGCCGGTAAGGCGCGGGAAAAACCGGTGGAAATGGCTTTGATCGACGTCAGCCCATCGCGGAGTTCTTCCCGGATGCGCTCGTAAATAATTACGTTGGCGTCTACCGCAGTGGCCAGGGTCAGCACGATACCGGCAATACCCGGCAGCGTGAGCACAGTGCCCATGGAGGCCAGCGTACCAATGATGAAGAATATATTGGCCAGCAGCGCGATCACGGAGATCAAGCCACCACGGGCATAATAAGCGATCATAAACCCGCAAATCACAACGATCGACAAGATCAGGGCAATGAGCGATTTGTTGATATTATCGGCGCCGAGCGAGGGGCCAACCTGGCCTTCCTGCACAATGCGCGTTCCGGCAGGCAGTTTACCTACTTCAAGAATGTTGGCTAGGTCTTTTGCTTCCTCCAGCGTAAACCCGCCGGTAATGGAGGAGTTACCGCCTTCGATCGGGTTGATCACGCGCGGTGCGCTTACCACTTCATTATCCAGCACGATAGCGATTTCACGGTTGCCCTGCTCATAAGCCAGTTTGGTCATCTCAGCCCATATCCGGGCGCCTTCGTTATTCATGGCCAGGCTAACCGAAATGTCCGCCGAATTGGGGTCCGGTTGTTCGCTGGCGCGGGTTACCACACCGCCATCCAGGCGGGCCTTCTCCTGATTGCGCCATTTTTTGATGGCGTATAATTCATATTTGCCGGTGATGGTGGAGTTGGTGCCTTCCAGATCTTCTATCGGTTTCAAACTCCAGAGGAATTTCAGGTCCACGGGGAACAACGCCCGGATTTCGGGCTGGCTCAACATCGTATCGATGATCTTGATCTTGTTTTTATCCGCATAACCCAGCACCACGCTGCGGCCGTCGCCGGCCATGCTGAGTTTGCTGAGCAACGGCCCGGCAGTCTGCTGCTGGTCGGCAGGGCGATCAGTCACCTTCATTTCCGGTTGCGCGGTGGAGTCGGGCGTGCCGTCCGGACCAGCCGGGTAAACGTAGCTGGTATCTTTAATCATCTGGAGGGTAGAGGTGTCCGAATCACCATAGCCCATCGTCCGCAGTTTGGTGTCTGCGGTAATAAAAGCTTGGCCGATGCCTTCGTCGCCGAAGCGGTAGGTATCCCAAAATTCCAGTTTTGCACTGCGCTGCAACATATCGCGGGCGCGCTGCGGGTTGTCGATGCCCGGCAGTTCGACGAGGATGAGGTCGCGGGCGGCATCGAGGCTGACGTTCGGTTGAACGACGCCCAGTTTGTCGATCCGCTGTTTGAGGCGTTTGAAGGTTTCGTCTACCGTGGTATTTGCCAATTCGCGCATGACACGCAACACATCGGCATCGGGCGAGTCAAAATTGATCTGTCCCTTGAGCGATTCATTCCGGGCAAATATGGAAGCCAGCGATTTGCCTTTTCCGGTTTCTTTCCAGGCATTGGCAAACAGCGTGATATAATCTGTTTGCTGGCTTACCTGGGCGGCGCTGGCCTGATCCAAAGCCGCCTGGAAGGCAGGGTCTGTGGTATTGCCGGCCAGACTTTTCAAGAAGTCCCGGAGGTCTACCTGCAGGAGTACGCTCATGCCGCCTTTCAGGTCAAGACCCATAGCCAGCTGGCTTTTTTTCAGGTCGGCGTAGGTGAATTTTTTGATCAGGGGAAGTTCGAAAACCGTTTCCGAGGAAAGCGAGTCCAGGTAATTGCTGTAACACGTACGCTCCGATTGGCTGGTGTTTTCAGAACACGTTTTTGCGTATTCCGAGGCGGCATTTTCTACTTTAGTCGTAGGAATAATCAGCGCATATTGGTACAAACAGACCAATGTGAGGGCAATGAGGAAAAAACGTACAACACCTTTGCTTTGCATACCTATAGGTAGAGTAAATGATTAAGCGAATGAGTGAATTTCAGGTACCCGATGCCGGGATTTGTGGTTGTTGTTCAAGGAATCGTTTAAAGCCGGGCTTTTAAAAAAAACGCGCCCCGGACGAACACCGGTTTGAAAAAAGTGCGCAAATATAGGCAGAACACGCAAATCAAAGGGTATTGTGCTAATAAATCGTAAAACTTAGCCAGACTTTGCCAACTGTTCACCGCTTTTCCTTCTTACATCCAAAAATTTGCAGTTGGCAATTGCGCGTTTCGGCATTTGCCCGGAGCGTTTTTGCATCCAATGCCGGTCCGAACAATGTTGCCTTGCCGGCTGTTAAAATGAACGTCCAACACTGTTATTCAACTGCAACCGTAAACTATGCCAGTTCAAATTATACCAAAAGAAAAGCAAGGCCAGGGCGCCTTTAACGGCGGGGAGATCGTGGAAAACAAACCGATCGGTTTCCCGCAAGACCGCTCCAGTATCCGGCCGTATTCCAATTTGTTTTATTGGGCACATGCCCGCGCCGTGACCGACAGTACGATCGGGCTGCATCCGCACCAGGGCTTCGAGATATGCTCGTTTGTTCTGGCCGGTGAAATCCGGCACTACGATACCAAATTGAACGAATGGCGCACCCTCCGCACCGGCGATGTGCAGATCATTCGCGCCGGTAACGGCATCCAGCATTCGGAATGGATGGGCAAGGACGCCGAAATGTTTCAAATCTGGTTTGACCCCGACCTGACCAAAACGCTGGAAAAACCGGCCAGCTACGACGATTACCATGCCGCCGATTTTCCGGTGAAAACCCACGACGGCGTGAGCATCAAAACAATGGTCGGGGAGGGAAGCCCCTTCCGGATGGACACGCCGGGGGTGGAGGTGTTGCGCCTCGATGTCGGCAGCGGGCTGCACAGCTTTGAAGCGGACCGCTCCAAGGTGTATTCGGCCTATGTGCTGGAAGGCGAACTCAGCTTCAATGACGAGAGCGCCAGGCAATTCGATTTTGTGTTGCTGACCGACCAATCGTCCATCGAACTGCGCACGATGACGGGCGCCAAAGTATTCCTGATTTCCTCGCCGGCCAATCCGGGCTACCGGACTTACGGTCAGCTCCGCCGGGCGGATGCCTAACCTGTCAGGTCGTTTTTACCAAAAAAGCCCGCGCTTCCGGCGCGGGCTTTTTTGGTAAAAACGACCTGACAGGTTTTGTGTGCCCGCAAGGGTCGGGCGACCGCAAGGGTCGGGCGACCGCAAGGGTCGGGCGACCGCAAGGGTCGCCCCTACAGGCCGATGGCGGCTTGAAATTCCGGGGAATCGGGTTTTACCTTGGAGGCGAAGAAATGCGTGAGTTCGCCTTTTTCGTTGATCAGGTATTTACAAAAATTCCAGCTGGGTTCCTGGCTGTTCCAGCCGTTCTGGGCCGGGTCGGTGAGCCATTGATACACGGCGGCTTTTTCGTCGCCCTTCACATGAACTTTTTCAAACATGGGGAAACTGACACCGTAGTTTTTCTGGCAAAAATCGGCGATTTCTTCCGCCGAGCCGGGCTCCTGCCCCATGAAGTCGTTGCAGGGGAAACCGAGCACCACCACATTGTCCTTGTTTTCGGTGTAATATTTTTCCCAATCGGCATATTGGGGCGTGTAGCCGCATTTGGAGGCTACATTCAACACGATGATTTTTTTACCGCGAAATTGTTCGAGGGCCACCGGTTCGCCGCTCAGGGAGTTGACGGTGAACTGAAAAAAGGAGGTCGTCATAGAAGGTGGTTGTGTTTGATCCGCCGGTCTGGCGGCAATTTTATTGGAATCGAAACAAGCGAGCAGGAGGCCGGCTGCCGCCAGTACGGTTAATGCAAGTAGCGTATTTTTCATGGTGCCAGGATTGGATGTTGAAACAAAAAATCAGCGCATTTAACAACAGCGCTTCCGTTTGGTTGTTAGTTGCTGCGTACTTTATTCGAACGCCCTGGCCTGGAATACTTTTAGCTTTTCTCTTCAAAATTCCCATCTTCGCGGCGTTTTTCAATCCCTGTTTGTTTCATGTTCCAGTTTTTAGAGCAACTTCTCGGGACCGACGTCGAAAGTGCGTCGGTCATCGTATTAAACCTGATCCTCATTGAAAGCTTGTTGTCGGTCGACAATGCAGCGGTGCTGGCCACGATGGTCATGGACCTGCCGCCGCACCAACGGGCGCGCGCCCTTCGGTATGGCATTATCGGCGCCTACGTCTTTCGCGGGTTGTGCCTGCTCTTTGCCGCCTACCTCATCCAAATCTGGTGGCTCAAACCCCTGGGCGGTATTTACCTGCTGTACCTGGCCTTTGATTTTTTCTATACCAAGTCGACGCCGCAAACCGACGACGACACCCTGAACAAGCAGGAAAAATGGTTTTACCGCGTCAGCCTCGGCTGGATGGGCCCGTTTTGGGCGACCGTAGTGGCGGTGGAGATCATGGACCTGGCTTTTTCCCTCGACAATGTGTTTGCGGCAGTAGCCTTCACCGATAATATTTACCTCATTTGTACCGGCGTGTTTATCGGCATTCTGGCCATGCGCTTTGTGGCCCAGTGGTTTGTCCGGCTGCTGGAGCGCTATCCGTTCCTGGAATACAGTGCGTTTATCGTGATCGGCTTACTGGGGCTGAAACTGTTCCTGGCTCTGCCCTGCCATTATTTTCAGCACCAGGCCTGGGCGCATTGGGTGGAGAGCGAACAGGTTGATCTGGTCATTTCCCTGATCACGGCCGGTTTTTTCTTTGTGCCCATGCTTACCTCCAGATTATTCAACTGGCCGAGGCACCGCAACCCGGGCAAGCCCCAAACCCGGGATAATCACCGCATAACAGCCAAAAACGACGAATAAACATGGTAACCTTCACGCGTACCATTTTAGCCAACGGCCTGCGGGTGCTGGTCCACGAAGACCGGAATACGCCGCTGGTGGCGGTGAACGTCCTCTACCAGGTCGGTTCGCGCGATGAATTGCCGGACCGGACCGGCTTTGCGCACCTGTTCGAGCACCTGATGTTTGCCGGCAGCCGGAATGCGCCCGATTTTGACGATCCGCTGCAGGAGGCCGGCGGGGAGAATAACGCGTACACCACCAATGATTACACCACGTTTTACGAGATACTCCCGGTCGAGAACCTGGAAACAGCCCTCTGGCTGGAAAGCGACCGCATGCTGGCCCTGAAGATCACGAAAAAAGCCCTCAGCGTGCAGCGCCGGGTGGTGGTGGAAGAATTTAAGGAAACCTGTTTGAATGAACCTTACGGTGATGTCTGGCACCATTTGTCCGAAATGATGTACAAAAAGCATCCGTACCGCTGGCCGGTCATCGGGCTTACCCCGGAGCATGTCGAAAATGCCACGATCGAAGATGTGCGCAGTTTTTACCAGCGGTGGTACACGCCAAACAATGCCGTGCTGGCAATTGCCGGGAATATTCATACAGAGTCGGTGCTTCCGTTGGTGGAAAAATGGTTCGGGAACATTCCTGCCGGGCCGGCGCCATTGCATCAACTGGCAGCCGAGCCGCCGCAAAAAAAACTGCAAACACGCCTGGTGAAGGCTGATGTGCCGGTACCGGCCGTGTATATTGCTTTTCGGACGCCACCGCGCCTGCATCCGGAGTTTTATCCCGTCGATCTGCTTTCCGATGTGTTGTCGCACGGCACTTCCTCCCGGCTTTACCGGCGCCTGGTCAAGGAACGGCAGTTGTTCACGGCCATCGATGCTTATGTGACGGCCAACCTCGACCCCGGCCTGCTCATCGTGGAGGGCAAGGTGTCGGAATCGGTTTCGACGGATGCGGCACTCGCCGCCATTTGGACGGAACTGAAAGCATTGAGCGCCGAGCCGGTCGATCAGCGCGAACTGGAGAAAATTAAAAACCGGTTTGAAAGCACCATCGTGTTTTCCGAAACCAGTATTTTGAATAAAGCCCAGAACCTGGCTTTTTATGAAATGCTGGAAAAAGCCGAGTTGATGAACGACGAAGTGGAAACGTACCGCACCGTCAGCAGCCTCGATATGCAGCGCATGGCAAAAAAGTTGTTCCAAAAAAAGAATGCGGCCGTGCTGGTTTATGCACCCAAATAGGCCCCTGGCCTCCTGATAACGAGGTTTCTTTGAGAAACTATACTTCACGCAGTGGTTTGCGAAAGTGCTGATGCCGCGGATATTGTCGGCGTGACTTCGAGTCTATTGTCGTCAACTTAGCGTACACTCCTCAATGGAACGCGGATGACACCGATCCCGCTTTCAGCGGGAACACGGATTTACACTGATTTTTTTTAAAAAATCTGCGGCAATCCGCGTTGTTTACATCCGCGTCATCCGCGTTCCAATTTGCTAAGTTGACGACATTAGACTTCGAGTCACGCCGACAATAGGCAATCGCCTCCAGTTTTTCGCAATCCAATTTCCTCCTAAAAAAGCAGCCGTAACAAGTAAAACAACCCCGCAGCCAGCACAAACACCACCGGCAGGGTCAGAATCCAGGCAAGGGCGATGTTTTTGATCGTTTTCTTTTGCAGGTTTTTGATGCCGCCCTTGGCCACCATGGTCCCTGCAATACCCGACGACAGTACGTGCGTGGTGCTTACCGGCAGCCCAAACCCGGTGCTCACCCCGATGGTTGCGGCAGCGCAAATTTCCGCGCTGGCGCCCTGCGCGTAGGTCAGGTGGGTTTTGCCGATTTTCTCGCCAATGGTCACCACGATGCGTTTCCAGCCGATCATGGTGCCGATGCCCAGGCACAGGGAAATGACCACGACTACCCAGGTTGGGGCAAACTCGTAGGCGGAGCGCAAGGTCGCGATGTCCTTTTTTACCTGCCGGGTATAGGTCGTTTTCAGCAAACCCGCCTTCACATCGGCGTCCAGGCTTTTCACCAGCACCTGAATGTCTTTCCGCAAAGCGTACAGTTGCGCCTTGTTTTGTTTATCTGTTTGCGCCAGGCTGTCGGCGATGCGCCCGGCATGCGCGCTCAGGGTGTGCAGGTGCGTGGTATAACTGCCTGCTTCGGCGCGGCCAAGCCGGCTTTCCAGGTTTCGGGCCGATTGTTGCAGGGTGTCGAGCCGGACGGAGTGGTTGAACACAAAATGCAGGGGCAAAAAGGCCATGAGCACGATCATGAACAGGCCAATGCCTTTCTGACCGTCGTTGGAGCCGTGGAAAAAACTGACCAGCGTACAGGTTAAAATTAGAATTCCGCGCACCCAGAACGGCGGCTTTTGCTTGGCTTTGGGTTCGTCAAAAATCACTTTGCTTTTAACAAAAGACCGGAGGAGGTACATCAACAGGATGGCCAAACTGAAGCCAAAAACCGGTGAAATAAATAACGACAAGCCAATATCCATGGCTTTTCCCCAGTTGGGACCGGCGCTGACATGCACCGTCCAAAATGCAAAACCGCCGCCCAGCAGGGAGCCGATGAGCGCATGAGAGCTGGAACAGGGAATGCCAAAATACCAGGTGCCCAGGTTCCAGCTGATCGCTGCCAGCAAAACGGCCAGCACCATGGCGATGTTCTCGCCCAGCGGTTGGGCCATCAGGTCGTCGAGCGGGATCAGTTTGATGATGCTCATGGCCACCGCCACACCACCCAGGATTACCCCGAGAAAGTTCCAAAACCCCGACCAAACCACCGCTATGACGGGCTTCAGGGCATTCGTGTAAATAACTGTGGCCACCGCGTTGGCGGTATCGTGAAAACCGTTGATAGCCTCGAACAGGCAAACCGCCAACAGGCAAACGATGAGCATCGCAGAGGCAAACGCGGATAAATCGAGAATAAATCCAAGCAGCATATGAATTGTGAAATTAGGCTTGTAAGACCGGCAGCAAAACCTCCACCTGCGTACCACTGCGCGCGCCGTCCGTTTTGTCGCCCAGGTCGGTAATTTTGACAAACTGCGTTCCCTGGTTTTTGCGCAATTTGTGCAGCAAGTTCAGGCGTTCGCGGGTGATCTCCATGCCGCGGGAGCGGTGCGACTGAAAGGCGGGTTGTGCGCTTTGTTTTTCCTTGCCCTTGTTGTAACCCACACCGTCGTCTTCGATGATGCACAGCAACATGCGCTCATCATCCGAAAGTTGAAACTCGATCCGGAGGTTACCTTCCTGCCGGGGGCGCAAGCCGTGTTCGATGGCATTTTCCACAAAGGGCTGCACGATCATGGTCGGGATGAGCAAGTCGCCGGCATCCACGCCCCGGGGCAGTACGACCTGGTATTGCAGGCGTTCGCGAAAGCGCAGTTTCCGGTTCAGGTCGAGGTAGCGGTTCAAAAATTCCACTTCCTGCTCCAGCGTCACTTCCTCCAGATCGGAATACTCCAGCGTATGGCGCATGAGTTTGGCAAAACGGGCCAGGTAGGTTTCCGCTTCATCGTTCCGGCCCGAGGTGATCAAACCCTGGATGGCGTTCAGGGCATTGAACAGAAAATGCGGATTCATCTGCGCGCGCAAGGCCCGCAGTTGCAGGCTGGCTACGCGCAGTTTGGCCATTTGCGCCTCCTGGCGGCTGCGTTCGAGATCGTGCCGCGCTTCAATTTCCTGCCGTTCGCGGTCGCGCACCTGGTTGTAGTGGCGCTCCGTCAGGCCGGTGGCGCGGCGTTGCCACTGGTAGGCATTTTGAAAATCGTTGCGCGTTTCGCAGAGTTGCGCCAGGGCCTGGCAAACCTGGGCGAGGTGGTTCAGGTCGTGGCCTTCCTGCCCGTTGGCATAAGCTTGTTCGAAATATTTTTCCGCCTCTGCCAGGTCTTCCAATTGCCAGAGCAGCTCGGCGCGCCAGCTTTGGATTTTGGACAAATTTGTGAAATCCGTGGGCTTGCTTGGGTTGGGGAATTGTGCCGTCGCTTCGTCAAAAAGGGTCACTGCCCGCTGGTTTTCGTTTTGGAGCAGCGCTAAAATGCCGAGGTTTGCCAGGGCATGCGCTTTGGCTTCGGGCTCTTCCTCTTCAGCAAATTCCAACACATTTTCAAAACATTCGCGGGCATGTTCGGCGTCATTCTGGGCCAGGGCTGCCCGGCCGGCATTGAGATAGTGCCAGGGCAGGCGCGGCCGCAGTTGGTGGCGTTCCACGAGGGGCAGCACACGCAGGTAAGCGTCCAGGCTGTTGTTTTTTTCATCGAGCCGTTCGTACAGGTCGCCAAGCCCGCTGATCACCAGGGTAAGGATGTAAAAATCTTTCAGCGAAGCCTGCTCGCCCAGGCGCAGCAGCACGCGCTCCGATTCCTGCAGGTTGTTCAGCGCCAGGCGGTGATTGCCGAGGTGCAGGTGCAAAAACCCTTCGCGGCAGGTGAGCAAGGCTTGCAAATGGGGGACGTCGTGGTTGCCCAGAAAACGGCGTGCGCGGTCGAGGCACTGCTGCACGGCCGGCCAATCGCGGCGGTTGAGTTGCACGGCAGCCACATCGAGCCAGCATTCGGCCAGCGGCAGGGGGTCGGCCAGGCTGTCCAGAATGGCGATTGCCTGGGAAAAATGCTCCAGCGATTGTTCAAAATGCCGCCACTGATTTTCCAAAAATGCCCGGTGGCGGTGGTAGGCCAGCCGGATGTCGAACGGCGTTTGCGCGGTGATCAACCCTTCCAACTCCTGCACAGCCGTTCGCGCCTGGTCAAAATCGGTGTAGGCCCATTGCGCCAATCCCTCGCACAAACGACGCATTCGAACCAGATCGGCAGGTTGTACAGGTTGTATGGTGGACATGGCTGGCTACTTGTCAATTGTCAACAAAGGTACCATGCTTTTTTGCGACTTTTAACCCAAAATGCACTTAAACCATGAAACAGCTCCTGACGTTTTTAATTTTTGCAGGCATCTTTTTTAGCGCCTGCCAACAACAAACTTCCACATCAAACACACCCGAACCTGTGCCACCTTCCGTATTTCAACCCGAAAAATTCAGCGCCCCGCGGCCGGAAAAAATGCCGAAAGAACTCATCTCCGCTTCCGGCGACAAACGCATCGACAATTACTACTGGCTGAACGAACGCGACAACCCGGATGTGGTTGCCTACCTGGAAGCCGAAAACCGGTATGCCGATTCGGTTTTGGCGCCGGTAGCCGATTTGCAAACGGCACTTTTTGCCGAAATGAAAAACCGCATCAAGCAGGACGACAACACGGTACCGTACCTCAAAAACGGCTATTGGTACTACACCCGTTTTGAAACGGGGAAGGAATACCCGATCCACTGCCGAAAAAAAGGTTCGATGGAGGCTGATGAAGAAATCCTGCTCAATGTCAACGAGTTAGCTGCCGGCAAAGCCTATTGCCTGGCTGTGGGTCTGAACGTCAGCCCCGACAACCGCCTGCTTTTTTACGTGATCGATTACAGCGGACGCAACCTGTTTGAAGGGCAACTCAAAGACCTGGAAACGGGCCAATTGCGGGCCGATAAGTTTACCGGAGTTTTGGCGGGCTCGTCGGCCTGGGCCAACGACAGCCGGCACCTGTTTTACGAAACCAAAGACCCGGTCACCCTGCGTACCGACCAGGTCTGGCGGCACAAAATCGGCGGCGACGGGAAAAGTGAAACGCTGGTTTTTGAAGAAAAAGACGAAACGCTGTACCTCAACCTTGACAAGTCCAAGTCGGAGCAGTACATTTTTATCAACCACGGGTACACGCAAAACCTGGAAACGCATTACCTGAATGCCGACGAGCCGATGGCGGCGTTCCAGTTGTTTCGGCCGAAGGAACCGGATTTTTTCTACACCCTGGAGCACTGGGGCGATAAATTCCTGGTCCGGACAAACTGGGAGGCGCCCAATTTCCGGCTCATGGAAACCCCGGTGACCCAAACTGCCCGCGAAAACTGGAAAGAAATTCTGCCGCACCGCGCCGATGTACTGCTTGAGGGAATCGAGGTGTTCCAGGATTACCTCGTGGCGAATGAGCGCAAGGGCGGCCTCGATCAACTGCGTATCATCCACTGGGCCGACCGCAGCGAACATTACCTCGATTTTGGCGAGCCGACCTACGCCGCCGGGCCTATGCAAAATCCGGAGTTTAACACCAAAAACCTGCGCTATTGGTTTTCCTCGCTGAAAACGCCGGGCTCGGTGTTCGACTACGACATGCAAACCCGCCGGAAAATCCTGCGCAAAACCGAGCCTGTGCTGGGTGGTTTTAATGCCGATAATTACGAAACGGCCTTCGTTTGGGCTACTGCCCGCGACGGGGTAAAAGTGCCGGTTTCGCTGGTGCGAAAAAAGGGTTTGAAACAAAACGGCAGCGCGCCATGCTACCTCGTTGGGTACGGTTCCTACGGTTTTTCGTATCCACCCACCTTCAACCGCGATGCCGTCAGCCTGCTCGACCGCGGTTTTGTGTACGCCATTGCCCATATCCGCGGTGGCATGGAGATGGGTTACAACTGGTATGAAGACGGCAAAATGTTGCGCAAAATGAACACCTTCACCGATTTCATCGATTGCGCGGCCATGCTTTGCTCCGAAAAATACACCAGTGCCGACCGCATCTTCGGCAGCGGCCGTTCGGCAGGCGGCCTGCTCATGGGCGCCGTGGCCAATTTAGCGCCGCAGCAATTTCGCGGGCTCATCGCCGGGGTGCCCTTCGTGGATGTGCTCACCACGATGAGCGATGCCAGCATCCCGCTGACTACCGGCGAGTACACCGAATGGGGCAATCCGGCAGTGAAAGATGAATATGAATACATGAAAAAATACTCGCCCTACGACAACGTGCAAGCGCAGGAATACCCGAATCTGCTGGTGCTCACCTCCTTCTCCGATTCCCAGGTGCAGTACTTCGAGCCGGCAAAATGGGTGGCCAAACTCCGCGACCTGAAAACCGACAACAACGCCCTGCTTTTCAAAACCAACATGTCGGGTTCGCACGGCGGCTCGTCGGGTCGTTTTGAAAAACTCAAAGAACGGGCCCTGGAATACGCCTGGATGCTGGGGCTGATGGGGGTGCAGGAGGACCGGCTGGCGCAGTAGCGAGTGCGGAGTTTCGAGTGCGGAGTGCGGAATGGTTCATCCTAGTCGCCACAGAAAGTTTGAGGCTTTTTTGAAGCGCAATAGTCGTCAACTTAGCGTACACTCCTCAATGGAACGCGGATGACACCGATCCCGCTTTCAGCGGGAACACGGATTTACACTGATTTTTTTTAAAAAATCTGCGGCAATCCGCGTTGTTTACATCCGCGTCATCCGCGTTCCAATTTGCTAAGTTGACGGCATTAGACTGCCCCTCACGCCAACACTTGCAACCTACTCCGTATTTCGCACTTTGTATTCCGTCGCCGGTAACTGGGACGAGACCATCAGCAACCGGCTGCTTTTTTTCGGGCGCGGTTCGGAAGTGTCGGGAGCTGCCGGTTCATCATCCGGTGCCGGTGTTTGGACAACGGCTTTGCGTTCCTGCCAGAGGGAGGCCAGTATGCCACCCAGGAGCAAGCCGGCGATCGTCAGCAGCGAAGCCAGTTCCGGAATATGGATATGCGAGGGCAACAGCACCATTTTCACGCCGATAAAAAACAAGATGCCCATCATGCTGTACTTCAGGTAGGAGAAGCGGTCGAGCATGTTGGCCAGCAGGAAGTACAGCGAACGCAGGCCGAGAATGGCAAAAATATTGGAGGAAAAAACCAGGAACGGATCGGTGGTAATTGAAAAAACAGCCGGTACGGAGTCGAACGCAAACATGATATCCGTCGTTTCCACCACCAACAGGGCCACAAAAAGCGGGGTAACGGCCCAACGGCGATTTTCCACGACAAAAAAGCGCCCGCCGGCGCTGGTCCGGCTCACGGGATAAAAGCGCCGGATAAATTTTACGACGCCGTAATCATGGAAATCTTCCGCTTCTTCCTCGTCTTTATGGCGCCACATTTTATAGGCCGAATAGAGCAGTAAAGCGCCGAATAAATAGAAAAACCAGGTGAAATAGTGCACCAGGGCAATACCGGCGCCGATCAGCAGGCCGCGGAAAAACAGCACCCCGATAATACCCCAGAACAGCACCTTGTGCTGGTATTGTTTGGGCACGCGAAACCGGGCGAACACCAGGGCAATCACAAACAAATTGTCGACACTGAGCGCTTCCTCGAGGAGGTATCCGGTCAGGTATTTTAAAGCGGCTTCTTTTCCGCCCATGGGTTCGTAGGCATACAAACCAAGGCCGAACCATTTGTACTCGTAAGCGTAGTAAATAAAAACGTTGAAAAGAAGGGCCAGGCTGACCCAGCCAAAGGTGGCTAAACCCGCTTCGCGGGCGGTGGGCGTGTGGGCTTTGCGGTTGAATACACCCAAATCCAGAAACATCAGCAACCCCACCAGGGCGATAAACCCTGCCCAAACATATGGTTCAATCATAGTTATTTTAAGACTGGTTGACTACCGGGCAATAAGGCAGGAATTTGACATTAGCAGACCTATTCAGCTTATGCAGGTGGAAATCAACATTGAGTTTTTACTTTTACTTTTTATTCGTGCTGTTTAGACACTAAACCAGACAATCGGTCATCTGTTTAGTTTTAATTATTTTTCAATCGGCATTTTTTGCCCGATCAATCTTTTCTTTTCTTAGATCAAACCTCTTGTGTTCATTATGCGAATCTTTACTGCTCTGCTTTTCCTCCTGGGATTTTTAGGTGTGCAACCTGCTTTTGCCCAGCAAAGTTACCCCGTGCGTTTCACTTGGGGCACGGAGTTTTTTCCCGACAATTATCAGGCCATTCGGCAAAACCCGGATGCGCAACCGGGCGAACTGATCGACGGGTATTACATCCGGTACATCCAGTGTTCGGAAATCCCGACGGCGCGCCTGCGGAATGCCCTGGAGCAGGAAGGTGTTCAGTTTATCAGCTATGTGACTTTCGGCGCCTATTTGGTGGCACTGCCGGAAAAATTTGACCTGAACAAACTGGAACTGCTGCATGTGCGCAGCATCGTTCCGGTAAAACCCCGCTGGAAACTGGCCCGGAACCTGCGCGAAGAACCCTATGGCGACTGGGCCGTTCATGGCGATCAGATCGATGTGATTTTACAACTGTACCCGCATGTACGCATCCCGGACGGCGCTGAATTGTGCCGCCTGCATGGCATGACGGTCGTGCTGGAAGGTACCCAAAACGGCTTTTTACACGTGCGCCTGCTGAAAGATCACCTCGAAGCCGTCGCCGGCCTGCCTTTCGTGCGGTACATGGAATTGTTGCCGGAACCCGGTGAGCCGGAAGATGTGGGCGGCCGGGCATTGCACCGCGCCAATTTGCTGGATATGGATGCCGGAGGAGGTGTTAAATACGATGGCTCCGGGGTGACCGTAATGGTGCGCGACGACGGTCCGCTGGGGCCGCATATCGACTTTAAAGGCCGGAATACCAACCTGTTTTCCCCAGGCGACCTGTCTAACAGCAACCACGGCGACGGTGTGGGCGGCGTGATGGCCGGCGCCGGAAACCTCAACCCGGTTATGAAAGGCATGGCTGCCGGCGCCGATATTTTTACGATCCGTTATGAAGCGGATTTTCAGGATAATACGCTTCCCCTGCACCTCACCGAAAATGTTACCATCACCAATTCCTCCTATTCCAACGGTTGCAATGCCGGCTATACCACGATAACCCAAACCGTTGAACAACAACTGCAGAACAACCCTACGCTGATGCACGTTTTTTCCGCAGGCAATTCAAATGGACAAAACTGCGACTACGGCGCCGGGAACCAATGGGGCAATATCACCGGCGGGCATAAAATGGCGAAAAACTGTATTGCCACCGCAAATGTATTTGCCGACGGCGCGCTGGTAGGCTCCTCCAGCCGCGGCCCGGCACACGACGGCCGGCTCAAGCCGGACATCACGGCCCATGGCCAGAATCAAAACTCCACGGACCAGAACAATACCTACCAGGTTTTCGGCGGCACCTCGGCGGCTGCACCGGGCATAGCCGGTTGCATGGCGCAACTGACGCAGGCTTATAAAGAAATGTATGGAGAAGAACCAACCGCCGCCCTGCTGAAAACGGCGATCATGAACACGGCCAATGACCTCGGTAATGTCGGCCCGGATTTCAGGTTTGGCTGGGGCCATGTGAACGCCTGGCGGGCTTATCAGTTGCTGAAAGCAAAAAACTGGCTGGAAGACGCGGTGGAAAACGGCGCCGAAACCACACATACCATCCAGGTGCCTGCCGGCACCGAACTGGCTAAAATTATGCTCTACTGGGTAGAGCCGCCTGCCGGCCAAAATGCGGCGCGCGCCCTGATCAACGACCTGGATATCACCGTCACCGCACCCGACGGCAGCACGGTATACCTGCCCTGGAAACTCGACCCGACCCCCGACCCAACTATTCTGAATACCCCTGCCGGTAAAGGCCGCGATTCGCTGAACAACGTTGAACAAGTGGCGATTGAGTTGCCGGCAGCCGGGGAATACACGGTTACCATCAAAGGATTTGAAGTGCCCATGGGGCCGCAGCCGTACTACCTGGCCTGGGAATTTTATGACAATTCGGTCAAGATCACCTACCCCGCCGGCGGCGAAGGCCTGGTGCCGGGCGAAGTAACCCGGATCCAGTGGGATGCCTACGGGACCGACTCGAATTTCACCTTGCGCTATTCCCAGGATGACGGCCAGACCTGGCTCCCGATTACCACAACATCCGGGACAAACCGCATGTTCGACTGGACTACGCCCAACCTCGTCAACAGCCAGATACGGCTCCTATTGATTCGCGGAAACCAGCGCGATACCACGGATTACCCACTATCGATCGTGCCGGTACCGAAAAACATCAGCGTCGACCGCGTATGTCCGGACGGCCTGACGGTTTCCTGGACGGCCGTAAATGATACCCTGAGCTATGACGTGTACGTGCTGGGACAGAAATACATGGAAATCGTCGGCACTTCGGACACGACATTGCTTACGTTCCCGGTACCCAATCCCCTCGCAGAGCAATGGATTTCCGTGCGGGCAAGCCACGCCGATGGCCTGACCGGCCGCCGGGCGGTTGCTATTCGCTGGCCGGGAGGCGGCTTGAAAGATTGCCGCCAACCCGACGATGTCAAGATTGGTGAAATTTTGTCCCCTTCCGCGCAGGATGTTTCCTCCACAGTTAGTTGTGATCCGTTCCTGACCTCGGTAACCGCGCGGGTTGTTAACGACGGTGAAAATTCGATTGACGGCGCCATGTTGAGTTACCAGTTGAACAACGAGCCTGTGGTAACCGAAGCCCTCCCGGTGATTGATTCGGGCGCAACGCTCGACTTCACGTTCATGCAACAACTGACGATCAGCGAAAACGGCCTGAATACACTGCGGGTTTGGTCGACCTACGGCGTTGAAGATTTCTTTTTCAATGATACCCTGGTCAGCACATTTTTGGCGGTGGTGAGCCCGGAAACGCAGTTTTTTTTAGAAGATTTCCAGGCGCCGGATTTTCCGCCGCAGGGTTGGGCGGTTGGCAACCCGGATAATGATGTTACCTGGGAACGCTCCGCGACAGTCACCGGCTCAAGCGGTCAGAACACCCGTGCAACCTACCTGAATTGTTTCGACTACGACGGGCAGGGCGAGGAAGATTACCTCTATCTCTTGCCCGTAGATTTAGGCAGCCTGCCCGATCCGGGGCTTCGGTTTGATCTGGCCCATGCAAATTATGACAATGACTACAGCGACAGCCTGCGGGTGGAGGTGTTCTCCAATTGTGACCTGAATACAACTCCGGCGATAATCTGGGCCAAAGGCGGCCCAACCCTGGCCACCACCGCATCAACTACCGGTCCGTTCTCCCCGAATGACGAAGAGGACTGGCGTACGGAAGCCGTTGCCTTGCACGATTTTGCGGGTCAGACGGTTATCATCCGCTTTGTCTCGGTCAATGATTATGGAAACAACATTTACCTGGATAATATCGGTTTGTTCGAGTACAACCTGAACCCGCCGGTAGCCGAGGTGCTCCTTTCGGCAGATACGGCCTGCCGGCTGGAAGACGTCACGTTTACGGCGCTCGATGCCGGTCCTTTAGCGGATTACAAATGGCTGTTTGGCACGGCTGCACAACCTTCAAGTGCTACCGGCCCGGGGCCGCATGAGGTGAGTTACCTGACTCCCGGTAATAAAAATGTGCGTTTGATTGTCAGCAATCCAAATGGCGTCGATACCAGCCTGATTGTATTTCCGGTATTGGGCCCGCCCATTGCCAACTTTTCCTGGTCGGCAGATGCCGGTACGGTGACGTTTACAAACAACAGCACCAGCAGCCAAACCTTCCTTTGGGATTTTGGCGATGGCACGACCAGCACGGAAACCAATCCGGTGCATACCTATGCGGCGCCTGGCAATTACACGGTAAAACTCACGGCAACCAATATTTGCTCGTCCGCCAATCGCACGCAAAGTTTCAATCTGACTTTCGTAGGGGTGCAGGAACTGGCGGAAGTCAGCAATGTGCAAATTTTACCCAACCCGACCGAAGGCGATTTCCGGGTTGAACTGACCAGTTTGCTCACCACGCCGGTGCAGTTTCATCTGCTCGACGCGCAAGGCCGCCTGGTAAAAACAATGCAGACCACAACCAAGCCCGGCAAAACGATGGTACCGTTTGAAGGGCTGAATCTGCCCAAGGGCTTGTATCAGCTTCAATTGCAAACCCAAAGCGGTGTATTGGCGTTTAGTGTGGCAGTGCAATGAGGCAATTTTTATGTTAAAAATCGCATACTCCCCGGTTTACAAATACGAACTGCCGGAAGGGCACCGGTTCCCGATGCTCAAGTATGAATTGATTCCGGAACAGTTGCTGTACGAAGGCACTGTTTCGGAATCCAATTTTTTCCATCCAACCATGCTGGAAAAATCCGTGGCGCTGCAAACGCATACGGAGACCTACTGGAACAAGTTAACGCAGGTGACCCTCTCGGAGCGCGAAGTGCGCGCGATTGGCTTTCCGATCAACAAGAAATTCGTGGAGCGCGGCCGGCATATCACGCAGGGGACCATCGAGTGCGCGCAGCATGCCCTGCAGCATGGCGTTGCGATGAATATTGCGGGCGGAACCCACCATTCATTTGCCGACCGCGGCGAAGGATTTTGTTGTTTCAACGATCAGGCGGTTGCGGCCAACTGGTTGTTAAACAACGGCTTGGCCCGTAAAATCCTGATCGTCGACCTGGATGTGCATCAGGGAAACGGCACGGCACATATTTTTCGGGACGAGCCCCGGGTCTTTACCTTTTCGATGCATGGCGCCCGCAATTATCCGCTCCGCAAAGAACAGTCCGACCTCGACATTCCGCTGCCCGACGGCCTGCCCGATACGCCTTACCTGAAACTGCTCCGGGAAACACTCCCCAAACTGGCCGACACCGTACAACCCGATTTTATTTTTTACCTCAGCGGCGTGGATATTCTGGAAACGGACAAACTCGGCAGGCTGAACATCAGCCGGGCAGGCTGCCGCCAACGGGATGCCATTGTCCTGGAATTTTGCCGCACTCACCGCATTCCGGTCGTTGTTAGTATGGGCGGCGGCTACTCGGCGCGCATGGCCGACATTGTTGAAGCCCATGCAAACACCTTCCGGGTGGCTCAGGAAACCTTTTTTTGAGCCGGTGTTGTGTAATTTCTAAAAACTTCCTTTGCAGATTCACTCCTTTTCGTTGTACCTTTGCAGCCCGAATTTTTACAAGAAATTATCATTTATCAAAAAAAGCAATTTACATGCTCATAGTTGAAGTAAAAGACGGCGAAGCCATTGACAAGGTGCTCAAGAAATACAAGAAGAAATTTGAGCGCGCCGGTATTCTGAAAGAATTGCGTCGCCGCAAAGCGTTTTCCAAACCATCTGTGGAACGCCGTGCCGAAATTTTGAAAGCCGTGTACAAAGAAGATATGTACGGCAACAAAAACGATTGATAAATGTGTTCTTGTGGTAATTCGCCGGCAATAATGAGTATTATTGCAATGCACAATTAGCGCAAACACAGATGTTCCACGAAAAATCGTTTTTCCAGTACCTGGCGCTTGAGCGTCGATTTTCGCCGCATACCCTGGCGGCCTACCAAAACGATTTACGGAACTTCCTCAGTTTTTTAACAGAACAACAGTGCCTTACTTCGGTTGCCGAAGTGAGGCATTTGCATATACGCGCCTGGGCGGCATCCCAAATGCAGGAAGGCTTGAGCGCCCGAAGTGTTAACCGCCGGCTCTCCTGCCTGCATACCTACTTTCGGTTTTTGAAAAAGCACGGCCACATCAGCAAAGACCCCATGCAAAAGGTGCTGGCTCCCAAAATGGGCAAACGGCTTCCGGTTTTTGTGCAGGAGGCACAATTGCAGACGTTGTTTTCGGAAATTGAATTTAAGCCCGGCTATAAAGGCCAACTGGAGCGGCTGGTGCTCGATATTTTGTACAGCACGGGTATGCGCCGCAGCGAATTGGTCAATCTGCGTTTGGCCGACATCGATCTGGGGCGGCAAACATTCCGGGTGTCGGGCAAAGGCGGCAAGGAGCGTGTGGCGCCCTTTGCGCGTTATTTGGCCGACATGCTTTCCGAGTTTTTCAACCTGCGCCTCGAAGCATTTCCCGGTTCTGCCGAGCCTTGGCTTTTTTTGGATAAAAAAGGCAGGCAACTCAAACCGGATGCGGTGTACCGCATTGTGCGCAAGTATTTGTCGATGGTCACCACTGCTGAACAACGCAGCCCGCACGTGCTGCGGCACTCCTTCGCCACGCACCTTTCAAACAACGGGGCGGACCTGAATGCGATTAAAGAATTGCTCGGTCATGCGAATCTGGCGGCCACCCAGGTGTACATGCACAACAGTATCGACCGCTTGATCAAAGTGTACGAGCAGGCGCATCCCAAAGGCAAGGAGGAGTAGGCGCGCACCGGATAAAGTGCTGTTTCGTCCGGTATTAGCCGCGATTCAGTTGAACCAAACACGTAATTTTAAGTTCTCCATAAACCAAGCCCAAAGCCAGCCCGAACCATATCCTAGTCACCACCCAAATTCAAGTAAAATTATGACGAACACGGCAGAGCTGCTGACCGATAACTTACAATTGATCCGCGAGAGTGCGCGGGATTTTGCGGAAACCTACATCCGCCCACATGTCATGGAATGGGATGAACCCCAGCATTTCCCCATCGATTTGTTTCACCAGATGGGCCAACTCGGTTTTCTGGGCGTGCTTGTGCCGGAAAAATATCAGGGCGCGGGCCTGGGCTACCAGGAATACATTACCATTATTGACGAAATTGCAAAGGTTTGCGGCTCTATCGGACTGAGCGTTGCGGCGCACAACTCGCTCTGCACCAACCACATTCTGACCTTTGGAAATGAAGCGCAAAAACAACAGTACCTGCCCAAGCTCGCCACCGGTGAATGGATCGGCGCCTGGGGTCTAACGGAGCCCAACACCGGCAGCGATGCAGGCCGGATGCAATGCGTGGCCAAACGCGATGGCGACTATTTTGTGATTAACGGCACTAAATCCTGGATCACGCACGGAATTTCCGGGCACGTCGCAGTCGTGATTGTCCGTACCGGCGAATTGCTCGACAGCCGGGGCATGACGGCCTTCATCGTCGAGCGGGATACCCCGGGTTTTCGCGGCGGTAAAAAAGAAAACAAGCTGGGCATGCGCGCCAGCGAAACGGCTGAATTGATCTTTGACAATTGCCGGATTCACAAAAGCCAAATGCTGGGCGCCGAAGGCGAAGGATTTATTCAGGCTATGCAGGTGCTGGATGGCGGCCGGATTTCGATTGCTGCCTTGTCGCTTGGCATTGCCAAAGGCGCGTACGAAGCCTCGGTGAAGTATGCCAAAGAGCGGCACCAGTTTGGACAGCCCATTGCCAATTTTCAGGGAATCAGCTTCAAACTGGCAGATATGGCCACCAAGATCAGCGCTGCCGAACTGCTCACACGCCAGGCCGCATCGCTGAAGAATGCCGGTGAAAAATGTACCCGCGAATCCGCCATGGCAAAATATTACGCTTCGGAAATCGCCGTGGAAGTCAGTACCGACGCCGTCCAAATACACGGGGGCTATGGCTATACCAAAGACTTCCCGGTAGAGAAATTCTACCGCGACTCAAAACTTTGCACCATCGGCGAAGGCACCTCCGAAATCCAGAAAATTGTAATTGCACGGGAAGAATTAAAGTGACGGCTTTTTGTTGCCGGACTATGATTTTGGAAAGTCATCGGTAGACTCCGGTCGTCCGATGACTTTCTTTTTTGAATCCATACTTTTGCGCAGCCAATCAACACCCTGATTATGAAAATTCATACACTGGACCTTGGTTTTAAAAACCTGGAACACACCATAGCCGCCTTTGTGCTGGAAGGCCCGTCGGGACTGGTTTTGGTGGAAACCGGGCCCTATTCAACCTTCCCCAACCTGGAAAAAGCCCTGGCGGCCAAAGGCTGGAGCCCGGCAGAAATTGCCCATGTTTTTGTGTCGCACATTCACTTTGACCATGCCGGCGCCGCCTGGGCGATGGCGCGCCACGGCGCCAAAATTTATGTGCACCCCCGCGGATTGCCACACCTGGCCGGCCCGGAGCGCCTGTACAATTCGGCCCGCATGATTTACGGCGATGCCATGGACACGCTCTGGGGCGCTATGGAGCCTATCCCCGAATACCAATTGTACGCCCCGGCGCATGGTGAAACTATTGCCGCAGGCGGCTTGCAGTTTACGGCCTGGTTTACCCCCGGGCATGCCGTGCACCACATTGCTTGGGAGGCTGCCCTTCCCGGTAGCCCGGCTGAAACGCACGTGCTGTTCACCGGCGATGTGGCAGGTGTGCGCATCGATGCACAACGCGTGGTGCCGCCATGCCCGCCTCCGGATATTAACATTGAAGACTGGCTGGCATCCATCCAATTGATCCGCGAATTGCCGGTACCCACGCTGTACCTGACTCATTTTGGAAAAATAACCAACAAACCGGAGCACCTCGACGATCTGGCCAGGCGCCTGGTGACCTGGGCAAACTGGATGAAACCGTATGCTGAAAAACAAACCCCAACCGATGAAATAGTACCTGCATTTGAAAACTTTGTCCGGGAAGAACTGGAGTCAGCGGGTATTTCCGGCGTGGCACTGGACCAGTATGAAGCGGCCAATCCGGCATACATGTCGGTGGCTGGTCTTTTGCGGTATTGGAATAAAAAACAATCGGCGGCATGACGGCAAAAGCGATCCTACAAAAACTGGAAAACCACGAGGTGCTGATTGTCGGCGATGTCATGCTCGACCGGTACCTGATGGGCAACGTGAGCCGCATTTCACCGGAAGCTCCCGTGCCGGTCGTGTTGTATCAGCGTACGGAAGACCGGCTGGGTGGCGCGGCAAACGTGGCGCTGAACGTGCAGGCGTTGGGTGCGGTACCCATTTTGTGCAGTGTGGTTGGCAATGATCCGGACGGACAGGCCTTGCAACGGATTTTGCCTGCTACGGGCATGCGTGCGGAGGGCCTGGTTTTTTCCAAAAGCCGGAAAACGACGGTAAAAACCCGCGTTTTGGGAAATAACCAGCAAATGTTGCGCATCGACCAGGAAGATGTGCACGACCTGTCGGACCAGGAAACCGGGATGTTGGTCCGGAAGGTGGCGGAATTGCTGGACCGCTTTCCGGTCAAAGCCCTGATTTTCCAGGATTACAACAAAGGGGTACTTGCCCCGGCGGTAATTGAGGCGGTAACAGAATTGGCAAAAAAACGGGGTGTGATCATTTCGGTCGATCCCAAAAAGGCTAACTTTTTTGCTTACCAGGGGGTTGATTTGTTTAAACCCAACCTCAAAGAAATACGGGACAGTGTACCGTTTGAAGTTGATACGACGCTGAATTCCCTGAAACAAGCTGCTGATTATTTGAAGAAAAGGCTTCACCACAGCCTGACCATGATCACGCTTTCCGAAAAAGGCTTATTTTTGGATGACGGCAACTCCAGTGCGCTCTATCCGACAATTCAGCGCAACGTTGCAGATGTTAGTGGCGCCGGCGACAGTGTGATTGGAATTGCAACATTGGGGTTGGTGGCGGGCTTGGATAATCCGTTGCTTGCTGCACTGTCCAATCTTTCGGGCGGTCAGGTTTGCGAATCCCCGGGGGTAGTGCCGGTGCAGCGGAGCATTTTGGAAGCCGAGCTGGGTCAATGGTTGAGCCAATAATTAGCTGCTATGAAATATTCTACTGTGTTATTGCTGTTGCTCAGCGCCGTATGCCTGAATGGACAGGCTTTGGGTGTTCCGGACACCTTGTTGATCCAAACCTTTTCGGTAGACCCGTCCGACACCATGTTGCCATTTCCTTCGGGCAATGACCTGAAATGGGTGAATTGGGATGCCGATAACGGCGCTACCGATTGCGGCAGAACAGCGATGGTTCCCGGGAACTGGTTTTGGGACAGCGACCTCGGACTCCCGGGTGATCCGGACCCGAATTTCGTTTTTACCAGTTGTTCCTGGATGGTGGATACCAACGTGCGCAATGAAAACTGGCTGATCACGCCGCCGGTGTTTATTCCGGATTCAGCAACCATACTTTCCTGGCGCTCGCTGTCCTTGGACGGCCCGGGGTATGTGGATGGGTATAAAGTGTTGGTTTCCACAACCACAAACGAGCCTTTCACGAATGCCTTCACCGACACCCTGTTTGTGGCCGCAGAAATGGTGGCGTTTAGTGTAGAGGGGTCATTTGACCCGGACGATTATGTATACTCGCCTGGATATGTGCATGCAAATTGGTACACGGATACGGCTTATTTTTTTCTCGCATATCCGAATGCGCCAACGTACAACGGCCGTTTGGAACCGCATTCGGTAAGCTTGGCCGACTATGCCGGGGACTGGATTTATATCGCCTTTTTACACGATTCCAAAAACGACAACATACTTCAGTTGGACGATATTGCCGTGCTCAACGGCGAAACATCATCGACGTTTGCTCCTGCTTTTGAACAGTATTTTTTAACAATAAACCCGAACCCGGCGACGGAAAAAGCACTTGTTTCCTGGAAGGGCGATTTACAAGGCGCCGGCCGGGTCATACTGTCAGATTTATTGGGGAACAAACGGATTGAACAACAAATTGAAAAACTGGGCGCAGGAATTTGTACCCTCAATATTCAGCTCCTACCTCCGGGCCTGTACCCCTGCACACTGGAAACAAGTACCGGCCGGCAAACGATACTGTTGGTAAAACAGTAACTATTTCGTTTCTTTGCGGCTTACAATCCCCACCGTTTAATTGGCAAACGTTATTTGAAATTCTATGTTAAGTCGCCGCAGCGTTCGAGTAAAGGTCATGCAACTGTTGTACATGCTAAATCGCGATGAACAACTGGCATTCCCGGATCTTTTAAAAGAATACAACGATGGCATCTGGAAAACGTATGAAATTTACATTTTCCACCTGTACATGCTTCTGAAAGTGGCCCAGTACGCCGAAAAAGATGCTGAAATTCGCGCGGCGAAGTTGCTTCCCAGCGATGACGACAAAGAATTCTCCCCCCGCCTGTATACCAATCCCTGTACGCAAAGTCTGGCAAATCATGTCGGTTTCCTGAACATGGTGGAGAAATACCACGCCAATACAGATATTGACGAGGATCATATCCGGAATTTATACCAGGCCTTTTGCGAAACGGATGAGTTCCAAAAATACCAGGCGCTGGAAGCGCCGACCAACCAGGAACACGCCAAACTGCTGCTCGATTTATACCGTTTTTTGACCGGCAACGATTTGTTTGTCGAACTGACCGAAGACCGGCACAACAACTGGCAGGATGATGAATCGCTGGTGGTTGGCGCGATAAAAAAGACCCTCAAGTCGATGCCGCTGGAAGGTCCGTTTTACGAAGACTTCCAACCATCTGATGAAACTGTGCAGGAATTCGGCGAACAACTCCTGCGCAAAACCTGCCAGGAGGATGCTGCGCTGTTCGAAATTATTGCCCCGAATTTGAAAAACTGGGATGCTGATCGCGTGGCGGTTTTGGACATGATCATGCTGAAAATGGCCCTGTGCGAGCTGCTGCATTTTCCAACGATCCCAACCAAAGTTACCCTCAACGAGTACGTTGAAATTTCTAAAGTTTATTCTACTGAAAACAGTAAAGACTTTATCAATGGCATCCTCGACCGTCTGATGAAGAAACTGATCAAAGAAGAAAAGATCGTAAAAGAGGGTAGGGGCCTGATCGAGTAGTGTCCCGTTTCCTTTGTTTCAATAAAAAAGCGCGCTTTCCGGTCGTCGGGAAGCGCGCTTTTTTAATGTGATGTTCCGGTTTATTTCAGCAAGGTCACATTACCCTTGGTTTTGTACAAAATGACATTGTCGTCGTCCGTACATTCAACCTCGAGGTACCAACCGTATGCATCCGGGGTGGCTTCTTTGCCCCGGAAGGTTCCATCCCACCCCTGGTGGATGGGCTGTTCGGTTTTATACACCTCCTCGCCCCAACGGTTATACACAATGAAGTAGATCCGCCGGATACCCAGTTGGTCGGTGCCGCGCACCCGGAAATAGTCATTGTTTCCGTCTCCGTTTGGCGTGAAGGCTTTTGGAACGAAAATGTACGGCTCGGCGCACTGTGTTTCCCGGAAAAAGACCGTAACCGACGCCGTGGCGGTACAGAGGTCATCTCCCGTGACCGTTACCATGTACGTTTGCGTTTGTGTTGGCGTTGCTACCGGCTCGGCAGTATCGGCGCCGCTCAGGCTGCCCGTCGGCGACCAGGCATAGGTGTAAAAACCGGCATTGCCGCCGGCTATCGCTTTCAAATTGGCAGACTGTCCTGTGCAAATTGTATCTGAGCCATCAACTTCAGCAGTAACAGTTACCGTAACCACATCAACATTTGTAACAGCAGCACCTGTACAACCGAACTGATTAGTAACCGTTACTGTGTAGGTGGTCGGGCTCGTTGGACTTACAACCGGGTTGGCAATGGCAGGCAAATTATTTGTCCACGCATAGGTTAAATTATGTGCTGGATTTTCGTTGATCAACATTAATTCTATCTCATCATTCTGACAAATTATATGCTCAGTAATAAGCGATATGTAAACGGCCTCGATCGTCACTTCAGCGGTATCTGTAGCCATACATGCTTCGGTCTGGTCGATGGCGGTTACGATGTACTGCCCGGCGCCAACCGCTGCTGGGTCTGATACCGGATCGCCGGCCAGGTTCGTCCAGCCCAGTATTTCTCCAGGCATATTAGTAGTTGCCGTTAATCCGGTCGTTTCTGTGCTGTCGCAAACAAAGCCATTGTTGGCCGTAACCATAAAGTTGAGGGTCATCACGGTTGCCGTATCAACATCCGTGCAGAGGCTGTCCAATGTAGTAGCGATTGCAATGTACTGCCCGCCGGTAACCATGGTCGGGTCGGGTACCGGATTCCCGTCAAGATCGGTCCAGAATATAGACGTCGGCAAACTTGCAGTAGCCATTAAATTGGCCGTGCTGTCACAAGTTGTAACATCCTCCGCGGTTACGCTGAAGTTTAGGTTCATGACGGAAATGGTGTCTGTGGTTGAACACAGGCTGTCCAGCGTAGTTGCAATCGCAATGTATTGGCCACTCAATACCGATGTCGAATCTGGAACGGGGACCCCGTTTAAATCGGTCCAAAGTATGGTTGCCGGCAAATTAGTCGTTGCCGTCAGGTTTGCTGTGCTGTCGCAACTGACTATATCATCCACGCTAAGGATCAGATTAATTATCTCAACCGTGGCGGTATCGGTGGCGGTGCACTGGCCGCTCAAACTCACCGCCGTGACGATGTACTGCCCGGCGCCCACCATGG
>CAZAEZ010000038.1:0-51148 GCA_964484205.1 uncultured Saprospiraceae bacterium
GCTGACCAACGGGGATACGGACCTGGACATTATGGTTGGGAATGCGAGCTGGTAACGCCGACTGGCAGTCGGCGATTTAATAAAAACTAAACCCGCTTATCGTCTAAAAGCATGAAACGCAAAAAATACATACTTGTGCAAAAATTGACAGTCGTCTTCCCGGCCAATTCGGCACTGCTGTGCTTCCTGGCGCTATTGTGTTCCGGTACCCTTTTCAGTCAAGACCTACCAGATGACGGGACTTTTCATACCGTCAATTCCAACGGCAGTTACCAGGATTTTACCACCCCAGGAACGACTACTTCCAACCGGCTTATTCTGGAACTGCACGGTGGCGGTGGGCAATCTGCCGGTGGCGGCGGTAACAGTTATGGGGCCGGCTATGCTGTAGCCAATACTAAAATGGAGGGTAATTCCACCAACAGTCCCGACCCCGGTTGGGCCAAATACCAGTTTTTTGATGCGATTTCCGTTACCTGCGTTTCGTCTGTTACTAAAAGCGTGGATACGGAAAATGGCGCAGTTATCACCCCGGATGATGTCGTTGATGGCAGCACCGACCCCAACTCGAGTTATGCCATTTCGCAAAGCGAATTTGACTGCTCCGATATCAGTTCAAGTCCAATCACCGTGACGCTCACTGTGACGGACGAAAACGGCGCCACGGCAACTTGCACCACAACAGTGACGATCAACGATGCTGCTGTCAACCTTTCGGACATGAATGATGATGCCAGCTTTCACATGATCAATTACAATGGCACGTTTCAAGACCTCATTATTCCTTCCGGGACGACCCGAAACAAACTCCAACTCGAACTAAACGGCGGTGATGGCGGCAAGCGTTCCAACCCCTGCAACAATACCGGCCGGGGCGGTAAGGGCGCTACGATCATCACACAGTTCAATATTGGCGCCGGAACCGACTCTATTCCACCCGGCTCGGTAGTGCGATTTGTTGTCGGTGAAGAAGGCGTGAGCAACAGCGGCTCCGGCATCGAAGGCGCCGGTGGTGGTGGCGGTACGGCGGTGCTTTTCCGCAAGTTCGGCGAATGCGACTGGACGATCCTCGCCGTGGCCGGTGGCGGCGGCGGCGGCTATGCCGATGGTTGTTTGGCTAAAAGCAATGGTCAGGGCGGCCGCACCACAACTTCAGGTGGCGACGGCCGGGGCGATTCAGCCAGCGGCGACGGCGGTGAAGACGGAAATGGCGGATATAGAGGAACCTACCTCACTATTAATATATCAGCCGGCGGTGGCGGCGCCTTTGGCGATGGGAAGCCAATTATATGTCTCGTCGACAACGACTGGGGCGATGGTAAAAAAGGCGGCACTACCGGTGGCGAAGGCGGAAAAGACGGCTCGGGTAGCTGCGGCAGCGGCCGCGACGGGGGCTTTGGTTTTGGTGGCGGCGGTTTGGGCGACGGTGCCGGCGGCGGCGGCGGCGGTTATTCCGGCGGTGGCGGCGGTGGTGCCGGCGGCGGCGGCGGCGGTGGCGGCAGCTACATCAACGCCATCAGCGATGCACTTTTTTCCAATATCCTGGATGGCGGCGGCGATACCAACTCGCCCGAAGAAGGCTATGCCAAATACGCCTTGTTGTCGAGTACGCCGCCGGTTGCCAAATGTAAAAAAAACGTCACCCTGACGATTTCGCCGGTTCAAGGCAAAACGCTCGATGACAGTACAATCGACGATGGAAGTTATGATCCGGACGGGGATCCGATCACCTACAGTTTCAGCCCAGCGGGCTTCGATTGCAGCGACGTCGGTGTGCATACGGTCACCATGACCGTCACCGATGTTACCGATCTGACGGCAAGTTGCCAAACGGAGGTGACAGTGGTGTACGACCTGAGCAACTATATAGATTTGCAGACGGACGGCAATTTAAACACCCTGGCATACAACGGAACTTACCGGGATTTTCTCATTCCTGAAAATGTGACATACAACCAGGTCACATTTTTTGCAGCAGGCGGTGACGGCGGCCGACGGCAAGTTCCGGGCTCCGCAGGTACGGGCTGCACGGCTGAAGGTGGCAAAGGTGCAGCGATTGCAGCAACGTTCGCAATCGGTTGTGGCCCCGATCAAATCCCGCCGGGGTCGCTTATCCGGTTCATTGTCGGCGAGCATGGGAACAACCACACCGGATACGGCATTGAAGGCGCTGGCGGCGGCGGCGGTACGGGTATTTTGTTTCGTGCACAAGACAATTGTCAATGGGAGCCCTTGATTGTCGCCGGCGGCGGTGGCGGGGCTTATTCCTCCGGGGTCTGCCAAATATCAGATGGAAAACCCGCGGAAGCAGGCACCTCAGGTTCCGGTGGCAAGGGGAACAACAGCGGTTCCGGCGGCCACAATGGCAACGGCGGGAATGTCGGCGTCAATTTTGCCGGCGGTGGCGGCGGCGGCGGTGGGGATGGTGAAAATATCAATTGCACGACCGGTAGCGACTGGGGCGGTGGGAAAAAAGGGAGTTTTGAAGGCGGCCAAGGCGGTGCGGACGGCTCTACTTCCTGCGGAGGCGGACGCGACGGCGGCTATGGCTACGGCGGCGGCGGTTTGGGCGATGCTTCCGGCGGCGGTGGCGGTGGCTTTTCCGGCGGCGGCGGCGGTGGGTCCAGCGGCGGCGGTGGCGGCGGCGGTAGTTTTATCCACCCCATGAATGTCAGTAATACAGTCAATACCGGAGGTACGACCCGCAATCCGGATGATGGGGTAGCCGGCTACCAATTCCTGAATAACACGAATAACGCCATAGACCAGGCGCCTACGGCAAACTGTCAGGACATTACGGTTGAACTGGACACCAGTGCCATGGCCTGCGTTTTTCCGGAGGGCATCAACTATTTCTCCTCAGATGTCTGCGGTACTTCCCATCTGACCTATAAATTTGGCAATGGCGACTATTTGCGCACTTATGCCTGCGCCGGCGCCGGAGATAATATAGTTACCCTGGTTGTCACGGATTTGATCGGACAGACAGCCACCTGTACGGCAACGATTACTGTTGAAGAAATGATTCCGCCAACGGCCAATTGCCAGGATGTCACGGTGGAACTCGATCTGAGCGGCAACGGGAGCCTGGCTGCTTCCGAAGTGGACCATGGTTCGACAGACAATTGCGGCATCACCTCCCGCACACTCAGTCAAACCGCTTTTACCTTCAGTGATCTGGGCGTTCAAACGGTTAGTTTGGTGGTATCGGATGCTTCCGGAAATACAGACAATTGTAATGCCGCTGTGACGGTCGAACTGACCTTTACCATCGAAGCGCTTTGTCAGGATGTAACCGTGAACCTGGATGCAAGCGGAAACGGATCAACCACCGCCGCAGCCGTGAACAACGGCTCTTCCGCCTCCCTGGGCATCGCATCGCTCACCCTGGACAACTACGATTTTACCTGCGCCGATGTAGGGAACAATACCGTGACGCTCACCGTAACGGACAATTTTTCCAATACAGCCACCTGCACGGCTACCGTTACAGTTAATGATAATGTACTGCCAACGGCGCTTTGTCAAAACCTGACAATAGAACTCAATGGGGCGGGCACGGGCAGCACCACGGCAGCTGCCGTAAACAATAGCTCCTCGGATGCCTGCGGCATTCAGGGTTTGAGTTTGAGTAAAACCAGTTTCAACTGCGCCGATGTGGGTGGAAACACCGTGACGCTCACCGTCACCGACAACAACACGAACACCAGCACCTGCACGGCCACCGTCACGGTGAAACGCACAATCGCCATTTTCGATGTGATCGGCAGTTCGTTTTGCACGGGCGATACCGATGCAACGGTCAGCCTCGGCGGCTCGGAAACCACCGTGCACTACCAACTCAAGCAATGGGGCGGCAGCAACATCGGCAGCCCCTTGCCCGGCACCGGCAATGCGCTGGATTTCGGCATGCAGCCCCAAGGCAGCTACACCGTGATCGCCACGTCGGATGTCTGCGGGAATACCGCGCCCATGAACGGACCGGCGGCAGTGGAGGTGGGCAATTGCGCGGTGATGCTGCCCGATCATTGCGGCTGCAATTCGCCGGATGGGCGCACGGTCACCACGCTGAAAGTGCAGGCCCTGCCCGGTCAAAACTGGGAAGTGCAGGACGTGATCGGGCTGTACAACATCGGTAGTCCGCCGTCGCCGGCCGACCCGGTACCGTTGGCCGTAGGCGCTGCGCTAAACTACATCGGGGGCAACATGTACACCCTCGATGTCATTCGGTTGAACGACAAAGGCTACTGGGTACTGCTGACCAACGGGGATACGGACCTGGACATTATGGTTGGGAATGCGAGCTGGTAATCTGGCAGGAATGGTCCGGTCACACGCTAAATTTCCTGCAAAGCCGATGAAATATCGAGCGCAAATGCCGAGCCGCATGGTGTGCGGGAAGTTTGTACGCGTACTCCGGACAAAGTCCGACAAATATTTAGCCGAAGTCGGAAGACTTCGCCCAGCGGGGAGATAGTATCCACAATGCAGATTGAGGTTGTCACCAGATCAACTAGCGTCATTTTTTTGATTCTCATCATGATGCTAATTGCCCTGATGACAACGAATGGCCTATTGTCTTGAAACCGTCGGACGCGCCCCGGCCCGCCGCGCCGTACCGGGGCGATTGGTTCTTACCTGGTTGGTGCCGGCCACCCGGCGTTGTGAAGACCGGGAATTACCGCGGTATTGACTATCGCGGTCCTGGCGTGTAGACGAAAAGCGGCGGTTGTTGTCATCCCGACGGTCGCGGTTGTTATCGTTTCCCCAGCCATCGTCCCGACGATCGCGACGGTTCCTTTCGCTCCAACGATTGTTGTCATCACAGCCGCGGTTTTTTCTGTTTTCGCAGCAGGCGTTGTGATTGGAACAATTGCCTTTGCCGCCGCGGTGTTTGTGCTTGCCGTAGTGCTTGCCGGGTTTGTTGCAAGCGCCCTGTTTTTTCGACTTTTTACATTTGTCGCAATCGCCACGGGTGGCCCGTCCATGGTCATAATCGCCGGAAGGCTGCGCCGCTGCTTCGTGGATTTTTTCAAGACGAATGCCCGGAGTTTGCAGGTCTGCGGGCACCAGTGTTTTTGTTTGAGCGTTGCCGATAACCGCGCACGCAAAAAGGGACGTCAGAATAAAGTGCTTTTTCATGGGAAAAAGGTTTTGTTTAAAAAAGATTTTCCCATTAGTGCATAGACCGGAAACAAGGGAACCCCTTGGTGCAATTCTTAACATGGTTTTAAGAAAACAAGGCGGGAGGGTGTTGTTCAGGGTATTAACTTGAGCTTGTTCAGCCTTTTTGAACTACCCAACAGTCCCCCAATCCCCCAATTTTTATTGGCAACTCAGTGGTACATTTGTTGCTATTATTGTCTTTTCCAAAACAGGAAAATATAGAGATGAATGGCTGCGAAGTATAGCAAATACAAGTTCTTTTTTGTTTTGGCCTGCGTTCTCCTTTCCGGGGTGCAGACTCCGGTAATTGCGCAACGCCTGCCTACCCCGGATATTCTCACCGTAGACGATGGCCTCTGCTTCCGCCATGTTAGTGCAATTACCCAGGATAAAACCGGCCTCATGTGGTTTGGCACCACCAATGGCCTCAGCCGCTACGACGGCTATCGTTTTGTCAATTTTGGGGGAGGGACGGAGCCGTCCAGACCGCTTCCGGTGCTCGACTTTGCCCCAAACGGGATGCGCTTCCACAACGACTCCATCCTCTGGGCGATTGCTGAATTCCGGCTTTGGGCCTTGAATATCCGCAACTTTAAAACGACGCTGGTGCCCGGCATCGAAGGCCGGGTGCTAAAAATGGTGCCTGGCAAAAACGAAGATGCCTGGGTGGTTTCGGACAATGATACCGAGCAGTTCCTTTGGCATTTTACGGAACAAAAGGGCTTCGAAAAGGTTAGCGCAGCGCCGCATTTTCGATTGGACTTTACAGCGATACAGGTTGACACGTCCGGTGGCGTATGGTGGTCAACTACCACAAAAGGCTTGCAACAGTTCAGCCCAAGCGGGAAATTCATGAGCGAAGCCAAAATTGACAGCTTCTTTTGGTACGGTATCACCATGTACTACAATGACTTTTTCATCGACAGCCGCAACCGGATTTTTGTGTATTCGATGAATACGCTGAACGACCATCAGTTTTGGCGATACTTCCCCGAAAGCGGCCGAAAAGAAGTGCTCCTGGGCGGCATGAAAGACATTTTGTTTACGGCTGCCGAGGATAGTGAGGGAAATATCTGGTTTACAAATGAGAGTGGCGTATTGCAATTGCAGCCGGATGGGCACATCAACGACTTCACGGAGGTGATCAGCCAATCGCTTGATTTCACCAAAATTTTCTCCATTTTCGAAGACCACACGAATACACTGTGGTTTGGCACGGATGGCGGTTTGCTTAAACTGCCTGTGCGCAAACATTTTTTTGATACGTATTTTTCTAAGGAAAACACGGGGTGGGGCAATGCCATGCGAGGCATTTGCGAAGGCCCGAAAGGTGATATCTTTTTCTTCTGTGAGTCCGGCGATTTTGGCCTATACCGCATAAATAACAATAACAACCAGCCGGCTAAACTCAGATTTGGGATGAATGAAACGGACTACCGCAACACGCTGGATCTGGCCAATAATTTTGTGTACGACCCAAAACGGAACTGCCTGTGGACGATGACCGATAAGCTGCTGAAAATGGATTGGAGCACTCAAAAAATCGAACCGCAATCTGCCGTTTCTTTTGGCCGCGAATTCAGCAGTTTTAATCCGCTGGCGCTTTTGCCGAATGGCCGGTTGCTGGTAGGCAATACCCTTGATAAATTGGCCATTTTTGACCCCGAATCCGGTCTGGTGGAAAACCTGTTCGGGAACAATTCCCAAGCCTATGCCGGGATTTTTCCGAAAACACTATTGGCGCAGGGAATCGATAGTCTTTGGGTCGGAACGCATACCAAAGGGCTTTACCTGTTCAACCGCAAGGGGGATTTGCTGAAGCATTACCATACCGGGGCACAACCAGCCCTCAGCAACAACCATGTGCTTTGCCTTTACCTCGATGAAAAAAGCAAGCTGATGTGGGCAGGTACCTTTGGCGGCGGCCTGTGCCGTATTGATTTGGTTACCGGCAAGCTGCGGGTGTTTAACCAGCAAAATGGACTCCCCGACAAGAATGTAGCCAGCATACTCGGCGATGGGGATAACCTTTGGATCGGCACCTTCAACGGACTGAGCTGTTTTAACAAAAAAGAAGAAACCTTCCGGAATTATTACGTAGAAGATGGCCTGACCCACAATGAGTTCAATTTTACCAGCGCTTTCAGAAGTGCCGACGGTCGGATGTACTTCGGAGGCCTGAACGGCATCAATGCGTTTTATCCAAAAGACCTGTTGCAACAGGAACTCAACCCCCCGCTCCAACTAACCCGTTTTACCAAATACGACCAGCGCCGGGGCAGCCTTTTTGATATCCAATTGGAGGATACTCCCGGCCGGCTAATCACCATTTCGCCCGACATCAGTTTTTTCACCTTTGAATGGACCTTGCCGAATTATGTGAATCCGGATAAAAACCAGTATTTCAGCTGGATGGAAGGCCTGGAAGCCGGTTGGAACTATCTGGGAAATACTCCCCACATTCGCTTCAACAAATTGCCGCCAGGCAACTACATTTTGCACCTGAAGGGAAAGGACAGCCGTGGGAACTGGAGTGAAAAGCCCATTGACCTGCACATCAGGGTCATCACACCCTGGTGGAAAAGATGGTGGGCCTTTTGCCTTTACTTTATGATCGCGACTGCGGCCATCGCACTCCTGCGCAAACGGGAACTGAGCCGGATACACCTCCAAAACGAACTGGAAAAAGAACAGGTAGCAGCCCAAAAACTTTGGGAACTCGAACAGGCCAAGTCCCGTTTTTTTTCCAACCTCTCCCACGAGTTCCGCACACCGCTGACGGTTATCCTCGGCATGTCGGAGGAAATCAAGGAGCCCAACACAGCCAAACAACTCATCCAGCGCAGTGGCCGGAACCTGCTTCGCCTCGTCAACCAGATGCTGGATTTCAGCAAGCTGGAGGCCGGGAAACTGACCCTGCAAGTCCAATCGGGCGAACTGGTGGCTTACCTGCAATATCTGGTGGAAAGTTTTCAGTCGCTGGCTGCCCACAAAAACGTGCAACTCAACTTCGAACCGGCCATGGCGCAGTTGGAAATGGATTTCGACGAAGAAAAAATCCAGCACATCGTTTCCAACCTGCTGTCGAATGCCATCAAATTCACCCCGCGGGACGGGAGCGTAACGCTATCCCTTTCCCGTTCGGAAGCGGTGGTATGTATTCAGGTCAAGGATACCGGCATTGGCATTCCGGCAGCACTGCTGCCCCGCATTTTTGAGCGCTATTTCCAGGTAGCCGACCCGATGGGCAAGGGAGAACCCGGCTCGGGTATCGGGCTCGCATTTACCAAAGAGCTGGTAGAGTTGATGGACGGGAGCATCGAGGTGGAAAGTGAAGTGGGAGTGGGTACGGTTTTTCGGGTACAACTGCCCTTGACAAAAACAGATGATTTGGGCATTTCGGGGTTGATGCCGAAGGAATTGGAAAATGTTCAGTTGCCGGATGCCGGCCCTGCCGAAGCGACCGGGCAAGCCGGCCAAAACTCAAAAACCAAAAGTTCGCTGTTAGTCATCGAGGATAATCCGGAGGTCGTCAGTTATATCCGCACCCTGTTGGAACAGGACTACGAGATCAGCGTGGCGGAGAATGGGGAGATCGGCATCGAAAAAGCCATCGAGCAGATTCCCGACATCATCATCAGCGATGTGATGATGCCCGTGAAGGATGGCTTTGCCGTCACCCGGTTTTTGAAAAACGACGAGCGCACCAGCCATATCCCCATTGTGCTGCTCACGGCAAAAGCCGATGCCGAATCGCGCCTCATCGGCCTGGAGCGGGGCGCCGATGTTTATCTTGCCAAACCCTTCGACAAAAAGGAACTGCTGGTTCGTTTGGAGCAATTGATTGCGCTGCGGAAAAAACTACAGGCCCGCTACGCGCAATTTGCACCGCCGCCCCAAGCAAGCGAAGATGTCGGGCTGCGTATCGAGGATGCGTTTTTACAAAAAATCAATGCCGCCATCGAGGCACATTTGGAAAAAGCCGGATTTGGTGTCAACGAACTTTGCCAGGCGGTTGGCCTGAGCCGCCCGCAGCTCTTCCGAAAGTTGAAAGCCCTGACCGACAAGTCCATCGTCGCCTACCTGCGCAGCGTGCGGCTGCACAAAGCCAGGGAGCTCCTCCAAACCGGCAACCGCAACATCGCCGAAGTAGCCTTTGACGTTGGCTTCAACGACCCGCTCTATTTTTCCCGGGCCTTCTCGCAGGAGTTTGGTTTTCCACCCACCGAGTTGCTTAAGTAACTGTTTTTCTGTCTTTTATAAATGGCCTTTAAGTACGTGAACGTTTTGTCCATGTATTTGAACGATTTGTCCATATCCTTTTTTGCCAAGGGCTACACCTTTGTTGCATCATGATCATGGGTCGCCGATTCCTTCCTCAAAGCCATTTAACACAATACAATCTGACCAACCAAATGAGTACTCAATCCTGTAGCCTGCCTTAGGTTTTTCATGATAGTATCGACCGTAATTTTTCAAACCGGCTATATCAAAAGGTATGGCCTCATTTTAACAAAAAAGTTTATCATGAGAACATTAAATTTCATTGATAGGGCATTTTTTTTGCCAGGAACTAACAGGCAGCTGCTACGCTTTGCAAACTTAATTTTGTTTGTATTATTGGGTCAGGTAACCTCAATGGCGCAAACCAACATCGCATTTGGCAAGCCGGCCAGGCAGTCGAGTACTTATTCATCTGGTGGCGGAAAGTCATTTCCAGCGAGTTTAGCTCTCGACGGCGTTAAGGAAGGATTTGGAATGCTTAGCCACACCAACCAAGAAGCCGGAGCCTGGTGGGAAGTAGATCTTGGAGGGAACTATGATATCTCTTCGATTAAAGTCTATAATGCGACAGACCATCCGCAACGAATGAATGACTTTACTATTTTGGTATCGGAGGTACCGTTTACGGGAAATACCGGGGGGACTGTTTATGTCGCGAATCAACCGGCCCCCAATTCCACCAAATCCTATTCCGGGAATGCAAAGGGCCGGTATGTGCGCCTTTTCCTAAACGGAACAAATTACCTGACCATACACGAAATAGAAATATTCGGAACTCAAGCGGGTAGCATGGCTAGTACAACAGCTACGGCAAGTACAACAAGTAGGGCAAGTACAACAGGAGGAACATGGAGTTTTTATAATGACGGGCGTTTCCCACTTGATGTAAGCGTAGATGGAAATAAAGTAGGAAGATTAGAAGTATCTGCAAAAATGCAATCCCTTCCTGTAAAAGTGGGCGATGAAGTATCTGTAGCAGTCGTAGATCCAGGAAATTTAAATACAGACAACGTAGGCTATCCAACAGTCTTGATCAATGAAAAAACAGAGAACCCACTGCGCATAACTCCAAGAGCAGCTTATTTTGTAAAAGACGCGCGAACTGGCCTGAATTATGATTATCAAGTAAGTCTGCATGGTATAGACCTAACCAATTTTAATCCTATAGACGTAGCAGGAAGTTTCAAATCCAATGGTCAAATATTCGATGGCTTGCGCGATGGAACCTATGAATACAAACAATTGGGCGATGGAACCTATATCCCTAAAGGATTTATGAATACGGGAAACACCAATTCAGGAGGTGGGAATTTTAATAAAAAAACTATTATCGGAAAAGATAAAATGAAAGAAGCATGGGCGATTGGTGCTACGGCGTCTGTGCCTATTCCGGTACCTCAAAAACCAGGCACCACGGTAACGCCAACACTTGGTTTTAAGTATGGAGAATCTATGGTAGAAAATTCGTCTGACTCCGATGTTTTTATCAGTAACAGCCAGCGGAAAGTCATCTATAATCTTGAATTAGTAGAGCCTAAGGATGCTGTTCTTACAAAGGACTTTACCAGGGCCGTAGAAGGAATCCGATCATTAGCCGATGCCAGTCAGGTTGTAGAGCGGTTCGGAACACATTATACCAACAATGTATTTTATGGAGGACAATATTTTTCCCTTATCCGGATTCATGAAGATACTTACTATAAGGCAAATACCCAGAATGTAGACCTTAGCCTAGGTATAGAAGTAGATGAAGAAGGTATTGAAACTACCGCAAAAACGATCAGACCTTCCGGGGGCGGTTCAAATGAAGCTACACAAAAAACAGGATCTACTAATCCCTCTTCTAAAGGTAGTGGCAAGTTAAATTTCGAATGGGAAAAAACGCGATCACATGAGGAGGTCTATGGAAATATAGAAAACGAATACTGGTATGTTGGCGGCATAGGAAATAGCAGCAATTGGAGCGCAGATAAAAGTAACGCATTAGCGGTCCGGGTAGGTGAGCTGTTTTATATTTCAGACCTGGTAAAACCCGAAATATTTAAGACAGCAATGAATGAAGCAGACCTTGCACCAAAAAGAGCGCTTTTGAAACAAGCGATTGATTTGAAGCTGCAAAATATGACGTACTTGAAAAAGCCGGCTGCTTACCGGGCCTTCCATTATAGAATCAAAAGCATTGAATATGTGCATTATAACGATGATGCCAATACGCGCATAAAAGGAAATATAACTGCTCATATTCTTTCAGATGGCCAGGAAATTGGAACCGAGGTTCTTTGGGAAAGAAAAGATTGGTCAGAGGAAAATAAAGGTGGTTTAATTGACCGGCAGGGCCTGAAATTACCCCCAAACAGGTGGGTTAAAGGCAAACAAGACGGTACCTATGTGGGGACTGGAATTGATTTAACGACAATGTTTAAACCGCTTCAAATTAAATTCACCGGCTCGATAACGGATAAGGATGATTGTTGTTTTGATACGGGAGACGATGTCCTGAATATGGTTGGAAATCCGGTAATGACCCTTAAAGATTCGAACGATAAACAGGAGTTTAGTTTTGAATTAGATCATTTTTTTACGCATGTAGAAAAAATGAGGTTAAAAGTCACGATAGAGGTAGCTCCGCTTATTGGATTTTAAATACGGAGGCAGGCATCTGAATTGACTACAACTTGGATTATAAATGTAGTTTTGGAAACATGAGCCATCCCGAATTTTTGGGATGGCTCATGTTGTTTTTAGGAGAAGGTATGCCAACTTCCTTGCTTAAGCAACGGTTTTTCCTGTCGCTGTGTCCACGAATAAGCGCATGCCCGGGTATATGACCATTTCGTATGGCAGCTGCCCGGGCATTAATCTATCCAATTTAGAGTGGTAGAAAACCCCCGCTCTGTCCAAAAATCATTGAGGGTTTTCCCGGTTTTAATTGGAACATTGGGTATCCGGTACAATACAACCATACTGTTGTCCTTTATCTTTAACAGACCTGCCCCTGTATGGCAATTGCATTCCTTCGCATCCATTAGATGGTCAACTCAGGAACAAGTTTTTTAAACATAAACAATTTGTGTATGGGCACCCACTCTTCTGATTTCCGTTCTATCGCGAGTAAATCCTACCGCATCAAAAATCCATCACCCACAACTCAGGGCACCAATACTGAACGTGAACTTACAGATGGCGGCGGGGAAGGATTTATGCTATTTTTACTGGCCCTTGTTTTGTCGGCTCTGGCAGTATGGTTGACCTAGATTGAAATGTTCCGTGCGCCTCCATGCTACTTAAAACGCCTATTCTGGGATTTGCCGAAGGCGCGATTCATTACTGGAGTTTGGATCGGGAAGGGTAGACGGGGTGCGCTCTCCGGCGATGTTTTTGAAAACCGCCTCAGTTCAGGATGTACGTTTCCTGCAAATAAAAAGCGATCATACCGGCGAGGTAACCTACCAACGCATACCAGCCGACGTGGCGCATGTACCAAAAAAATTCAATTTTCAGGATACCCATAGACGCAACACCTGCCGCCGATCCGATGATCAGCATGCTACCGCCAGTGCCGGCGCAATAGGCCAGCAGCGTCCAGAAGTCGCTGTCTGGCGGAAACTCCGACATTTCATACATCCCCATGGCAGCCGCCACGAGCGGCACGTTGTCGACGATTGCAGACAGTACCCCGATCAGGCCGTTGATGATGTAAATACTCCCGAAGGTTTGATCCAGCGTGGAGGCGAGCAAGTGCAAATGCCCGGAAGTATCCAATGCACCCACCGCCAATAAAATACCCAGGAAGAAGAGGATGCTGGGCATATCGATCCGGTGCAGCATGGAGGCTACGGAAAATTCGTGCCGGACGAATTCCGTTTTTCCCCGGTGCAGAAACTCGGTGATGAACCAGATAAAACCCACCGAAAGCAGCACGCCCATAAACGGCGGATAGTGCGTCACCGCTTTGAAAACCGGCACGAACAGCAGCCCCAGGCCGCCAACGGCAAACATGGCATACTGCTCCCAGGGCGAAAAAACGATTTTGTCTTTCATCTCATCTTCAGCCAGTTTAGGCGTTTCGACCCGGCCGCGCAGAAAGTACGACGCAATGCCAAGCGGAACCAGCAAACTGATTACGCTGGGCGCAATCACTACCTTGATCACATGAAAGGTGGTGATCTGCCCGCCGATCCACAACATGATCGTGGTTACGTCGCCGATAGGCGACCAGGCGCCCCCGGCATTAGCAGCGATAACTACAAAACCGCCCAGCAGCCATACGTTTTCCTGCTTTTTTACGATACGCTTTATCAGTGCGCACATGATAATGGCAGTGGTCAGGTTGTCCAGCAAAGCCGACAGAAAAAAGGCCACCCAGGAAATCACCCACAGCAACCGGACCCGGTCTTTGGTGGTTATTTTATCGGTGATTACCTTAAAGCCGTCGTGTTGGTCGACCAGTTCGACAATCGTCATGGCGCCCATCAGGAAAAAGAGGATACCCGCAATTTCGCCAAGGTGCTCAAACAGGGCTTTGTCTATGTACGAGTGTAAATCCGGGAATACTGTTCGGTCAATTTCGGCGTAACCGGGCATTGTTTCAATACCGAATAAAAGGACAAGCCAACAAAGTACCCCGGTAACAAGGGCCGCCGCTGCTTTATCAATCTTCAGGGAATGTTCGAGGGCAATCAGTGTGTATCCGAGAATAAACACTACCACAATCAGTAAAGCCATAGGGAAACAGGGCTGGGACCAGCGTTTTTGAATTTAAAAAGAGATGCGGGAAACCGGAACATAGCAGTTTAAGTCCCGGAAATATATTGTTCCAAAAATTTAATGTGTGTGCGTTGTTCAATAATAATGGCATTAACCAGGTCGCCGATACTGAGCAACCCAACGACTTGGTCGCCATCCATAACCGGCAGGTGGCGCACCCGTTTGGTCGTCATTAAATTCATGCATTCGCGAATATTCATTTGCGGCGTGATCGTGATCATATTCGCACTCATCACCTCGGTCACCGGGGTGCTTTTTGCCTTGCGCCCCTGAATGATGCCTTTGCGCGCGTAGTCCCGTTCTGAAAATATCCCGACCAGCTTCGGACCATCCATGACTAAAACGGCGCCGATATTTTTTTCGGCCATTAATTCCAGCGCCTCAATAACCATATGGTTGGGTGTGACGGCCAGGATGGATTGATCCGCCTTACTTTCCAGTAGTTTGAACACAGGGATCATAATGTGTACTTTTTGTATGGTGAAAAAAGGGCCAAAAGATGTTTGGACAAAACATTTATGAGGCTGGCTAAGGTATGGCGTGCCCCGTAATAAACCAAACAAACAATTTGGCAATTTTGAGCATGCCGGACATGTGCCGGCCCGCTTGCGATTTTACCGCATGAACCTTCCGTTTTTCAGACTGTTGGGTATCTTTAGGGGTATCTTTGCACGTATTTTTTAAAAAACAAGCTGTTATGTTGACCGTATTGCTCGCTTCCGTACTCTTTGTTTTGGCTGCCTTTTTTCTGTTCAGCCTGCGCCTCGTATTTGTTAAAGGCGGGGAGTTCAGAGGCACCTGCGCCGGCAACAGCTCGTTTCTCCAAAAAGACGATATCGCCTGCGGGGTTTGCGGCCGCAAACCCGGCGAAGCCTGTGGAAAAGACGCATAGCCACGGCGGGCAACCGACGCCTGCATGATTCACCATACCCTGCACCTTGACAAAAATCCTCTACGTAGAAGACGAACCCTTTTTGGGCAAAATCGTCCAGGAAAGCCTGGAAAGCCGTGCCTTTGACGTACTCATGGTGACCGACGGCGCCCGCGTACTGCCTGCACTGGAGCGCTTCGAACCCGACATTTGCGTACTCGATGTGATGCTCCCCAACCGCGACGGGTTCTCCCTGGCCGAAGCCATCCGGCGCGACCACCCCGGCCTCCCCATTCTTTTCCTCAGCGCCAAAGACCAGACCGAAGACGTGCTCCGGGGCTTTGCCGCCGGCGGCAACGACTACATGCGCAAACCCTTCAGCATGGAAGAACTGATCGTGCGGGTGCAAAACCTCGTTGCCCTCGCCCGGGGCAAAGCGGCTGCCACCCGCGATGCCAACGAAGCGATCGACGTGGGAAAATTTGCCTTTTACCCCCAGAAATACGAACTCCGCTTCAGTCCCGGCGGCTCGGCGCGCAAACTGAGCGCCCGCGAAGCCGAGCTGCTGGCCATCCTGATCGAACACCGGAACTTTACCGTCGCCCGGAAAGACATCCTGCTCCGCGTTTGGGGCGACGACTCGTTCTTCAACTCCCGCAACCTCGACGTGTACATCACCAAACTCCGCAACTACCTCCGCCGCGACCCCGCCATCGAGATCATTACCATCAAGGGGGTGGGTTATCATTTTACTGCAGGTTAAAGACTGGTCTTTAAAATATGGTTAACAGGATAAACAAGCCACAGACGGTATTTTTGCACCATGAAATACGCATCTGATCTGCCGGCCCCCTGCTTTCGCAAGGCGCTCCAATTAACGGCCCTGGCTTTGCTTCCGTTTGGCTCCCTGGCTCAAACGCCCGACAATCCCAACAACGAATCCCGGATTTACGACATGGACATCCTGTCAGTCCAGCTCTACCTGGCCGGCGCTCCGCTTACCTTTCCCATGGCCCCCCTGAACGCCGGGCCCGGCACGCTGGTGCTCCACTTTGACCACCTGGGTACCGACATCCGCGATTACCTCTACACCATCGAGCACTGCGATGCCAACTGGCAGCGCTCCGAACTCGACGACAACGAATACATCACCGGCTTCACGGAAGACCGCATCATCAATTCCTACAATTCGTACAATACCCTCCAGCAGTACGTCCATTTTAGCCTCAGCCTGCCCAATTCCAACATGCGCTGGACCAAATCGGGCAATTACCTGCTCAAGGTGTTCGACAATACCTATGAAAAAAAACTGGTGCTGGTGCGCCGCTTCGTGGTGGTGGAAATGGCCTGGAGCGTGGCCACGGACTTTGTGCGGCCCGTACAAGTCGGCAAACTCAACACCCACCAGGAAATTGATTTTACGGTGAGCACCAAAGGCACCGTGGTGCAATACCCCCAGAAGGAAGTACAGGCCTTTGTGCTGCAAAACGGCGACTGGCGCACTGCGATCGGCCCGGTTGGACCATATTTCGTCCGGGGCGACCAACTGGTGTTCGACTATCAGGACAAAATTGTGTTTCCCGCCGGCAAGGAATGGCGTTACTTCGACATGCGCACCTTCGACTACCGCGGCGACTATATCCGCGACATTCAAAACTTGCGGGACTACTACCAGGTGACCCTGCAAACCGACGAAAACTGGAACGGCCGCACCTATCTCGAATACGGCGACATCAACGGCCGTTTCAGCATCGAAAACAACAATGCCAACCAGGGCCTCAACGAGTGCGACTACGCCGAGGTGCTGTTTTCGTTTAAACAAAATCTCCCGCTCGACAACGAAGACATCTACGTGTACGGCGAGCTCAGCGACTGGCAGCTCAAGCCCGAATTCAAAATGCGCTACGAGGAAAGTGTCAAGGCCTACGTGTGCGAAGCCTACCTGAAACAGGGCTACTACAACTACAAATACCTGGTGGTGAATCAAAAAACCGGCAAAACCGACGAAGAGGGTTTTGAAGGCAACTGGCACGAAACCGGCAACGACTACCAGATACTGATCTACTACCGCCCTTTCGGCCAACGCTACGACCGGCTGATGCTTTCGGCCACGATGGACTCGCGGCTGCGGAATTGAACAGGGTTATTCCGAATGGCTAACCTCGGCAGGGTTCGAAACCCTGCCGAGGTTTTTTTTCGAACCCTGCCGAGGTTTTTTTTCGAACTCTGCCGAGGTTTTTTTTAAAACAAACAGCAGAACAGGCAGCAGTTTCATAGCAAGGAAAACACGTATTTTGACAAATCGAACAAAATCAAATCCAGCGGTATGAAACGAAAAAATTTGACCGTCTGGTTCCTGCCTTTAGGCGTCTGCGTTTTCCTCGCCACCTGCAAAACCCCCTCTCCCCAAGCTGCCCCCTCCCCAAAAAATAAAAAGCCAACCGCAGAATTTCCCGAAATCGCTTGCGGACTTTTTACATTTGGCCGACCAACGTTTCAAAACAAAACAATCTTCCCATGTCCAACATCCATGCCGGGCGGCTTTTCAATGCCTCCTGTATTGCCCTGGTAACCACTGCCATGACCTTTGCCATACGGGCAGGTATGCTCGACGGCTGGAAAACTGAATTCGGGCTCACCTACCAGGAAGTGGGCGTGATCACCTCCATGGCTTTCTACGGCTTCCCGGCCGCCACGATACTGGGCGGCATGATCCTCGACACGATCGGTATGCGCCGGATGCTGGTCATTGCATTTGCAACGCACTTGCTCGGGCTGTTGCTCACGGTGTTTGCCGGCGGCTTTTGGACGTTGCTTATCAGCACCTTCCTCGTCGGTTTTGCCAACGGCGCGGTGGAAGCGGCCTGCAACCCGATGGTGGCCAGCCTGTATCCCGAGCGGAAAACGGCCATGCTCAACAAATTTCACGTGTGGTTCCCGGGCGGCATCGTAATCGGTGCTATAGCCGGCTATTTGATGGCCTCCGTGGGCCTGGGCTGGCGCGCGCAATGTGCCATCATTTTGCTCCCGACCCTGATCTATGGTTATTTGTTTTACAGCGAATCTTTCCCGCGCACCGAACGGGTGGAACAAGGCGTGAGTGCAGGCGAGATGTTCAGGGCAGTTTTTGCCAATCCCTTGTTTTACTTCATGGCCGCCTGCATGGTGCTCACGGCCAATACCGAGCTTAGCACCGGACAGTGGATTGACTCCCTGCTGAAAAGTGTGGGTGTAGCGCCGTTGCTGGTACTGGCCTTTATCAACGGCATCATGGCCTTCGGGCGTTTTTACGCAGGCCCGGTAGTGCATCGCCTGAATCCGACCGGCATGCTGCTGGGTTCGGCGGTTTTTGCTACGTTGGGCTTGTTTGCCCTGAGCCATGCCCAGGGTTGGGCCACCTGGGGCGCCGCAGCGGTGTTTGCCGTCGGTGTCTGCTATTTCTGGCCGACCATGCTGGGTTTCGTAGCGGAGTATATTCCCAAAAGCGGCGCCCTGGGCCTGTCGGTCATTGGCGGGGTGGGCATGCTGGCCACCGGGATGTTCCAGCCGGTCATTGGCGGCTGGTTTGACGACAACCTGGCGAAGGCCAACCTCGACGGCCTCACCGAAGAAGCGGCCAACCTGGCCGCCGGGCAGGCTACCTTGTCGAATGTGGGGGTGCTGCCGGTAGTACTCATTCTGGCTTTTGCCGCCCTGTGGTTCTGGATGCGGCCTTCGGTTAAGGCGGCGCAAGAACTGGGAGGTTAAGATCTGTTTGAGTTAATTCCGGCAAATTAACTCAAACAGCTTCTAAAAAATTCACCAGCCGTAGACGATTTTTAAAACACACAGGGCACAAAGATTTTTTCTTTGTGCCCTGTGCCTGTGTGTTTTTATGCCAGGCGTGCGAATTTAAGGCCGGGACGGAGTCCCGGGTTACTTAAACACCCGGGCCAGTAGTTTTTCAAACGCAGGAGTCCCATGCAGCGATTTCAGGTCGGTATCTTCCCGAACATGTTTTTCATCATCAAAACCGTATTTAAACGCCTGTTCAAGAGAGGTCAGTGCCAGCTCCGGGCGCCCCTGCAACGCATGCAAACAAGCGAGATTGTAATGCGCACCGGCGTTCTCAGGGTCCAGCTTCAGCACGCGCCGGTACATATCGGCAGCAGCCTCCGGGTTGTTCTTTTTTGTATACACTTCAGCCAGAATTTGGTACGGTTGCGGGTGCCAGGCGCTCATAGCCACCGCCTTGATCCCGGCCGTTTCGGCTTCGGGCAGAAGGCCCCGGCGGAGCAGGCTGGAGCTTTGGTTGGCCTGTGGAATCCCCCAGGCAGGTGAGCGGTCGAGGGCCAGCTGAAAATAATTTTCGGCAGCCTGGTACTGCTCCATTAAAAAGCTGACAACACCAATTTCGTTGTAAACAAAAGCGGCCTCCGGCTCAATCGCCACAGCCTGCCAGAGTTTGATCATGGCTTGAGGCAAATGCACCTTTGCATCTGTCCGTTGTGCTTCGAGGCGCAACGCGAGCGCCTCAAAATACAGCCGTTTGAGGTGTAACATGGGCGCCATAAAATTATGTTCACCCAGAATATCCAACGCACGCGTCATGTACAGCGGATAACGCTGGTAGTGATCCCGGTCTTTTCGGCGGCGATCCAGTTCCTGAACACTGGTTTGCAGGTAGGCATTGATCGCTTGTTGGGATTCATCGAGGTAGCCCACCGCCATGCGGCGTTCCAGTTGCCTGCCAACGGGGGCCAGTGCCTCCACCTGCATGAGGCTGTCGAGCAGCGACGCGGCACAACGGCCCGGCGGATCGATCAGTTGCCCAAGCCGGATGGCCAATATGAAGTCCTCGTACCAGCCTTGTGCGGTTTGGTCGGCGTGTTCAGCGATAAACCGGTCGAGCGGCTGGACTTCCAGTTGAAGAATGGCAGTGCCCGGGCTTTCCTCCCGGCGAAGCAATTTATCCCGCGTGTAACTACTGGTTTTACTCAGCCATTCCTGACGGTCTGAAAGAGCAATAAAGCCCAATTTCGCAATCCCGGAAGGTTGTTTTGCCGGAGGTGTTTTCAGAAAATCCAATAATTCGGGAGCATGCACCTGCTCGTCGCCGTTGGCATCGGCCAGGCCTAACAAGCCGCGCAGCAAGGTATTTCCCAGCGTATTCGGGTTCGAAGTGGTGTCGGCCGGCGGGGTTGGCAGGGTTAATTTTTCGGTAAAAAGCCCCCCGCGTTTTGCACTGCCGGTCCAGGATTCAGGCCTGTTACCGTCAGGATTGCGTAGTTGCAATTCCACGGCTGTAAAAATTCGTGCATTTTGCTTGCCGGCAGCATTCCCCAGCAAACTGACCAGACGAGCCAGTTCCAGGTAACTCGTCTGCGGGGGTTGCGGAGCGGCGTCGTAGAAAAGCAATTGCGCATCGTTGCGCTCGGTTAGCTGGCCTTGCAGGCTAAAAAATACGATGATCTTGTCGCCCAAACGGCTTTCGCTGACCATCCAGTCCAGCGCGTCGGTTACCCGGGCCGATGTTGCCTGCTCATTGGTGAGCAAAACGAGATCGGTCCAGGCAACCGCGCCACCGGCAGGTGTTTTCAAAAAAGCGGCAAACGCCTCGGCATCGCGGCGGGCATGGGACGCCGGATTTGGCGCGCCATGCTGGTACAGGTCGATCCCTACTACAAGTGCACGGATCACGCCTAACGGGCCGCTGACCTGTTGCGTGAGCGTCGGCGAAAACAGTGGATGGTAGTAGCGTACGACCTGTTGTTGCGCGACCACTACCGTCCAGGCCCAGGTCCAGGCAACCAGTAAAACCGATGAGCGAAACAAACGCATAGCACAGGAAGCCGCTTATTCTTTAACCGGTTTGGTGGGTTTGTCGCAGGCATCCTGCAGGCGCATTGTTTTTACAACTTTTCGCCGGGTCGCTTTTTCCGTAACGGTCACGGAGGCTGTTTTTCCGCAAACACAATGGACCTGCATTTTCGTGCCGGCAGGTTTGCCATCTACCTCCCAGGCAAAGCTGTAGTTGGCAGTTTCGATATTATGGTCGGGGAAACTGAGATCGAGATTGACCCCCGATTTGATGCAGACGGATTGCAAAACCTCAAAGGTGAAATCCGGCTGGCGCTGGCTTTTTTCCAGTTTGTAGGCAATATCCACGGCAGCGCGCTTGCATTTCTGGCTGTTGGGCTGGGCAAACAGGGTGATGTACATATCCGCTTCCACTTTGCGGTCGCGGCAGCGTACGCAGTTGGAAACGGTTTTGCAGTTGGATTCGGCTTCTACCTGCATTTGCTCAACCAGTTTGGGCAACACGTCGTCGCAATAAGGCACCATTTGGTCGGCCTGGGCAGCGGCCATTGTTTTGGATTGGTCCGATGGTGCAGTAGGCGTTTTCGCGGGCGTGGTGGTTTGCGCGCTGAGGATTTGCGCAAACAGGGCTATGGCAATGGCGGAACAGAAAAAGGGGATGCGTGCATTTCTCATTTGAAATATAGTTTGGAGGTGTGGCGAAATAGTTGATTTGATAAAGCGAAGCCGTCTTAATAAGTCATTATTTACGATTTACGAATGACGATTTACGATTATTTAGTTTCGTGAGAAGTGGAATATCTGCACTATCGGGATGCTATTAATCGTAATTCGTAAATCCAAAATCGTAAATCAGTCCTTATGAGACAGCCTCAGTAGGGAATCATTTTTTTCCGCAGGGCAATAATTCAATCTGTTTGGTATGGCTTAGCCCGGTTTTCATATCCGTAACCGTCAGTTTGGCAACTTTACCGCAGGCGCATTTTAAATCGGCTGCGTGGCCGCCTTTGCCGCCGTCAACTTCCCACAGGTAGCTGTACCGGTCTTTGCTGCATTGCGCTGCATCGCCCGGGATGAAGGGCGACAGGTCGGCGCCGGAGCCGTCTTCGCAACGCTGCTGGATAATGTCAAAATTCGGCAGCTCCGGTCGGGTGTTGGTTATTGTGGCGCCAACCTGTTTTTTGCGATCGGTGGGCGCGGCTGCGGCCACATTGCTGTTTGGCTGCGCTTTACATTTCGGTTGGGCAACCAGCGTAACATAGGCCACAGCGCCCGATTTTTTCTCCGTGCAGGCTATGCAGCGGGTCACCGTTTTGCAGCTGGCATCGGCTTGTATTTGCAGATCGCCCTGGGTGCTGGCCATGATTTTGTCGCAGGCTGGCGGGGCAGGGATAGCGTCCTGGGCCGAAAGGAAAACAGTTGTCAGGCAAAACAGTCCGCTGAGAAGGCAAGTGGCAATGTGTCGTGATTTCATTTAGTTTAGTTTTGTTAAACAGAAAAATTGCCGGAACCGGCATATGGATGGTAAGGTATAAAAATCATTGTTTGCGGTGATGCCTGTTTATCCGTAGCCTTAGAATAGGTTATCAGTTCACAGCTCAACATGCTTACCGTTTGCTCCGAAAAAAAGCCTTCAGCAATACGGAACTTTCATTTTCCAAAATACCCATTTCCAGCCTGGTTTTCGGGTGCAACAGGTTTTTCCCGCCAAAAAGCATAAAGCCGCGTTTTTCATCGGAAGCGCCAAACACCACACGCCCCATTTGCGCCCAGGCCAATGCGCCGGCGCACATCACGCAGGGCTCCAAGGTGACAAACAGGGTACACTCCTGGAGGTATTTGCTGCCCAAATGGCTGGAGGCCGCGGTCAGGGCCAGTATTTCCGCGTGCGCGGTCACATCCGTGAGTTGCTCGGTTTGGTTGTGCGCCCGGGCAATGATGCGGTTTTCACAAACGATCACGGCGCCCACGGGTATCTCGCCGTCCTCGTAGGCTTTTTGGGCCTCTTTTAAGGCCTGCTGCATGAAATACGTATCAGATTGGACAGAAAGCAAGGTGCGCGTGCGTGGGTGAGTGAATGGGCGAATTTGAGGAAAATTTGGTACACCACGGTAATTATGAAGGCAGATTAGTACATGCGGAACTATCTGTTATATTTGTTTGGTAGAATTTGGTTCTATGGGTAAAAACCTCGTTGGCTTCATGAAAAAACATTTATTTGCACTACTGGGGGTATCCCTGATAAGCGGTTTAATCTACCTCTTTGCATCCGGTCTGATATCCGAAGTTTTTGGGGTTGCATTTTTAGCCGCGGGTTTGGCTGCGCCATTTTTGTTGGCGTATCATATCGACAAAGATCTGTTTTTCCCAAACTGGTTGATTTTATTGTGGGTGGGTATTATGGTGGCAAGCGTCGGGGTTCTTGCCTACCCGGAACTTTTGCATCCGGTTGGATTTCTGATTTGTCCGGAAGAAATGCAAACGGTAGAGGTGACTGTTCGCTCCGAACAACTCTACGATGGCGCCACCAATACCGCAGCCGCCCTTCGTTGCAGCGGCGCACAGGGTGTGTATGAGCCGGATTCGTGGATTATCCTTGGGGTGACCACTGCGCTCTACTTGTTGCTTTGCCTGCCCGTGTTGCTCATCGCCGCTGCAAACCCGTTGCGAAAACAAGGCTGGAGCAAGAGTAGCCGTTTTGCAATCACACTGGCCATTTACGCCTTATTGTTGGCTGCAATCGGGTATTTGCCGGAACTGCCGGCATGGTTGCGGTCCCTGACCCAGAGTGTGCTCAACTGACCCCTTTGAAAAAATTACCCTTCCGCACTTTTTCGTTTCAGATGCAATTCGCGACCTTTGCGCATGGAAACGAACTATGCGCAGCCGAAATTCATCGGCCAGTCACTGACCTTCGACGACGTTCTGCTCGTCCCCGCATACAGCGAGGTCCTTCCCAGAGAAGTCGACATTTCTTCCCAACTCACCCGCAACATTCGCCTGAACGTACCCGTAGTGTCCGCTGCTATGGACACGGTGACGGACAAAACGCTGGCAATTGCCATTGCCCGGCAAGGCGGCATCGGGATCATTCACAAAAACATGAGTATCGAGGAGCAGGCCGATCAGGTGCGTTCGGTCAAACGCTCCGAAGCGGGCATGATCATCGACCCGGTTACCCTGCACCCGGAAGCCACCGTGGCCGAAGCGCTACAACTCATGGAGCGCTACAGCATTGGCGGTATTCCGATCACCGACGCCGGCGGCAAACTGGTCGGTATCCTGACCAACCGCGATCTCCGTTTTGAAACCGACCACAACCGTCTGGTCAGCAGCCTGATGACCAAAGGCCCCCTGGTGACGGCGCCCGAAGGCACCACCCTGCTCCAGGCGCAGCAAACGCTGCAAAAGCATAAAATTGAAAAACTGCCCGTGGTCAACGACCAACACCAACTCATCGGGCTGATCACGTACAAGGACATTATGAAGGGTGTCAATTTCCCGAACGCCTGCAAAGACCCACTGGGCCGCCTGGTGGTGGGCGCAGCTGTAGGTGTAACATCCGACATGCACGAACGCGTGCAGGCACTGGTGCAGGCCGGTGTGGATGTGGTAACGGTCGATACCGCACACGGCCACTCCCGCGGCGTACTCGATGCCATCCGAACCTTGAAAAAAGCATACCCGGAGCTGCAACTTGTCGGCGGCAACGTGGCCACCGGCGAAGGCGCCAAAGCCCTCGTGGATGCCGGGGTCGACGGCGTAAAAGTGGGCGTAGGGCCGGGAAGCATCTGCACCACCCGGATCGTTGCCGGTGTGGGGGTGGCCCAACTTTCGGCGATCTATCACGCCGCCCAGGGCATCAAAGGCTCGGGAGTTCCCATCATCGGCGACGGCGGCATCCGCTACACCGGCGATATTGTGAAAGCGCTCGCCGCCGGGGCCAGTACCATCATGGCGGGTTCGCTGTTCGCCGGCGTGGAGGAAGCGCCCGGCGAAACGATCATTTTCGATGGCCGAAAATTCAAAACTTACCGCGGTATGGGCAGCCTTGGCGCCATGAGCCAGGGCTCCAAAGACCGCTATTTTCAGGATGTGGAAGACGACCTCAAAAAACTGGTGCCCGAAGGCATCGAAGGCCGCGTGCCCTACAAAGGCACCCTGGCAGAGGTGATGACCCAGTACATCGGCGGCCTGCGTGCCGGCATGGGCTATTGCGGTGCGGCCACGGTGGAAATTTTACAGGAAAAAGCCCAACTGGTGCAAATCACCAATGCCGGCATGACCGAGAGCCATCCGCATAATGTGACCATCACAAAGGAATCGCCGAATTACAGCCGGTAAAACAGGAAGATTTCCGAAGGTGAAAATCATGGACCATGTAAATCCGGAGTTAAACTGACAATATTACCTTGGAACAAAGCCCGTAGGGCTGCCATTTTAGTAGAAATTTAATACCGTTGAAATAATAGCGCCGTAGGTGCGGTATTATAATGGCACGCCTACGGCGTTTGGAAAACTGCGAGATAACGATTTTCTACTAAAATGGCAGCCCTACGGGCTTTATTCGAGGTAAAATATCAGGCCCGCAAGCAATCAAATTATCAAAGCCCGTACTTGTCCAGCAAATACACCAAAGCGGCCATACTGGCTGCCCCCAGTTCCAACTCGCGCTTGTTTACAGCGTCGAAAACATCGGCAGCGGTGTGGTGGTAGTCGAAATAGCGCTGCGAGTCGGGGCGGTAACCGCTTAGCAGGCCTTTTTGACTTTTTAACGGACCGATGTCTGCCCCCGAGCCGCCGCGTTTGAGTTGAAGGCCGTAGGGCTCCAGCAGTTCCTGAAATTCGGATACTTTTTCAAAAAAAGGATTGATCACGGCCTCATCGCCGTCGAAGGAAAAGCCCCGGGGCGTAAAGCCGCCGGCATCGCTCTCGATAGCACAAACGTGAAATTCACCCTTTCGTTCCGCCTCCCGGGCATATTCATGGCCGCCGCGCAAGCCATTTTCTTCATTCATAAACAACACGCAGCGGATGGTATGGCGCGGGCTGTAATTCAGCTGGCGAAAATACCGGAGTACGTCCATGCTTTGCGTGCAACCGGCGCCGTCATCGTGGGCGCCGTGGCCGACATCCCAGCTGTCGAGGTGGCCGCCAACGAGGATTACCCGGTCGGGGAATTCCGTGCCGCGGATTTCGCCGATCACGTTGTACGACAACACATCGGGCAGGGTTTGGCAGTTGAGTTGCATGGAGGCGGTAACGGGGGCGCTGCTGTTGCGGAGCAGGGCACTGAGTTGTTCGGCGCCGAGGGTACTGATCGCCGCTGCCGGGATGAGGGTGTAGGTGGAATCGTAGCGCAGGCTGCCGGTGTGCGGGAAATCGTCGAGGCGCAAGCCCATCGAGCGCACGAGCACCCCGACGGCGCCATATTTTGCAGCGCGGGAGGGGCCATGTGCCCGTTGGTCGACGGCGCCGCCATAGGCCTCAAAGGTGTGGAGTTTGGTGGGGTCCATCGGGCGGTTGTAGAACACAATTTTGCCCCGGATGCCGCGCTCGTTCAGCGCATCGAGGGCTTCCCAGGAGGTTATCTCAACCACCTCGCCCCGAATGGCCTTACCTCCGGTACCAACCGAACCGCCCAACGCAAGGGCATTTAATTCCAGGTTTTCGCCTTTTTTTCCGGTGCTTGCCGTAACCTGCTCCGCTGCGCCACGCACCCAATGCGGGACCATGACCGGTTGGAGCCACACCGAATCTAGCCCGAGAGTGTCCAGCACCGCTTCAGACCACTGAACGGCTTTTTCGGCGCCCGGGCTGCCGCTGAGGCGATGCCCGACATTCAGGCACAGGTCTTCCAACCAGGAATAACAACGGCCGTCACGAAGCGCCTGATCATATATTTGCCGAATAAATGCGGCATCCGCGGCTTGTTCGGAATGTTGCCCGGCCAACGGAAAGGCGAAGTTAAGTGTAGCAAGTACAATAAGAAAGGCGGTTTTGGGGAGACGGACAGGAATTGTTTTCCAATTGTTGAGCATGTTAGTACAGCGATGGCAGTTTATAAAAATAGCGTGATATATTTTTGAGTTTTGAGGGATTTTCATATTTTATTACTGTTTTTATGCAAAACCCTGGATCATCTGGGGGGGCGCAGGAGTTGCCGGCAGCGTTTTGAGTCTGTTTTTTGCCTGAAATGTAAAAAAACTACATTTTCTTCTTGTACATGTTACACAAAGCCACTTATCTTTGTTTTACCAAAAACAAAAGTGAAATAAAGATTAATTTGGTTTTATTTGGTTAGGGCTGAGGTAGTGCTGTGGTGGCACTGCCTCTTTTTTTATGCCGGCCGCCGGAAAATGGCATTCAGCCAAAGCCAGCGATTCGGGCAAACTTAATTCTACTTTGCCATTTTGAGCGCATGTTGGGGCTTTTCTCACCGGTTTCAAAATGCTTTACGAAAAATTACCGTTTCGGTTTCACCCTGCTCCTGCCGTACCTTTGCCCGACCCCACGCAAAAATTTGTTTTTCATGAAAAGAAATACCGCACTGCTGGTGTTGGCCATACTTGGCCTGCCATTTTCAGGCCTTGCCCAAAAAACAATTTCCATGTCCGACGCCATTCTCAAGGAGCGTACCGCGCTTGCACCGGACAACCTTCACCAACTGCAATGGATACCGGGCACCACACAATTTGTACACACCGCCGACAACCGCCTCCTGCGCGTGGATGCCCCACGAATGGCCACGGACACCCTCAACCTGCTTGCCGATATCAACGCAGCATTGGAAAAGCAGGGCGCCGACGCACTTAAGGCGATGCCTGCCGTTACCTGGCTGGATGCAAAATCGCTCTGGTTTCAGACCAGCACCGGGATTTACACCTACACCCTGAACGGCGAATTGAAAAACCGGAACTCCCTTCCGGAAGACATTGCGAATCTGGATATTCATGACAAAACATTTTTCGCTGCGTATACCCGCAACAAAGGGCTGTGGGTAAACATCGGCGGCAAAGCGCTGGGCGTTGCGCAAAGTGAAAAAGACGGTATCGTGTACGGTGAAGCGGTGCACCGGCAGGAATTCGGGATTGTCAAAGGGACGTTCTGGAGCCCGTCCGGGCGCTATCTGGCTTTTTACCGGATGGACGAAAGTATGGTCACCGAATACCCGGTCTACGTGCTCGACTCCATGCCGGCACAAGCGCGGACGATCCGCTACCCCTACGCCGGCGCCACCAGCCACCGGGTGACCCTGGGCGTTTTCGACACCCAAACGGGAAAATCCCACTACCTGAAAACCGGCGAACCCGCCGAGCAGTACCTGACCAACATCAGCTGGACGCCCGACGACAAGCACATCCTGATTGCGGTGCTCAACCGCGGGCAAAACCACATGTGGCTCAACCAATATGAAGCCGCTACCGGCAATTTCGTGAAAACACTTTTTGAAGAAACAAGCGATACCTGGGTGGAACCCGAACACCCGGCCGAATTTGTACCGGGCCGTAAAGACCAGTTTGTCTGGCAAAGCGAACGCGACGGCTTTGACCAGCTGTACCTCTACGACCTCTCGGGCCGCTTGATCCGGCAGATCAGCCGGGGCAAATTTCCGGTGACCGGTTTTTACGGATTTTCGCTCAACGGCGAATCCTGTTTTTACCAGACTGCCGACGAAAGCGGCTTGAACCGCCACCTTTGGGCGGCGAACGTAAAAACGGGGGATTTGACGCAACTCAGCACCGAAGACGGCACGCACAACGGCATCATTAACCCGACCGGGGAATGGGCGCTGGATGTGTACAGCAGCGCTACCACGCCACGCGACATTTATGTTTTTTCCACAAAAACACCCGCCTCGCGCAGGGTGGTTTTCAGCGCACAAAATCCGCTGGCCGGCTATGCACTTGGAAAAACGCAACTGCTCTCGATCCCCTCGCCGGGCGGCCCGATGCTGAACGCCCGGATGATCCTGCCGCCCGACTTCGACGCGGCAAAAAAATACCCGGTGCTGGTATACTTGTACAACGGCCCCCACGTCCAACTCGTGAGCAATACCTGGTTGCATGCCGCCAACTTGTGGATGCACCACCTGGCTCAAAAAGGTTGTATTGTTTTCACCCTCGACGGGCGCGGTTCAGCCAACCGGGGCGCCGCGTTTGAGCATGCCATTTTCAGACGGCTGGGCGATGCCGAAATAGAAGACCAACTGACGGGAGTGGCTTACCTGAAAGCCCAACCCTTCGTCGATACCACCCGGATGGGTGTGTTCGGCTGGAGTTACGGCGGCTTCATGAGTACCTCGTTGATGAGCCGCCCCGAGGCCGCCGGCACGTTCCGTTGCGCCGTGGCCGGCGGGCCGGTAATCGACTGGCGCATGTACGAGATCATGTACACCGAGCGCTACATGGATAGTCCGCAGGAAAACCCCGAAGGCTATGAAAAGAACAGCCTGTTTAACCACATCGACAACCTGAACGGGCGCTTGCTGATGATCCACGGCTCTTCCGACGATGTCGTGCTCTGGCAACACTCCCTGCGCTATATTCGCGACTGCGTCCGCAAAGGCAAACAAATCGACTATTTTGTTTATCCCGAACACGCCCACAATGTGCGCGGCAGAGACCGGGTGCATTTGTTTGAGAAAATTGGACAATTTTTTGAAGAAAATTTAAGGCTTGAGGAGGTGAAGCGGCCCTGAGCCATCCGACCGAATGCACCAAGACATGCTAACGCTGGAATTAATCACGCAGGAAGACGACGCCCGCCCCGTTTTCGTGACGGGCAACTTCAACGGTTGGGCGACCAAAGACGAACGGTACCGGATGGCACGCGTTTCGGAAGGCCACTATGAACTCGCCTTCCAGGTCCCGGCAAAACTGACGGAACCGTTGGAATACAAATACGTAAAAGGCGGCTGGGAAGGCGAAGAACTGGATGCCGACGGCCTCCCCCGCCTCAACCGCCGCATGGAAGTGCCCAAAGGCAAGGTAACCGACGTGGTGCCGCAATGGAAAAAACACGGCGACTGGTACGACCCGGCCTACTACCCCGATATCCGGATACTGTCCAAGCGTTTTCCGATGCCGAAACTCCGCCGCCGCCGCCGCATTTCGGTGCTGTTGCCCTGGGACTACGACCAAACCGACAAGCGCTACCCCGTACTGTATTTGCAGGACGGCCAAAACCTGTTCGACGAAGATGCGCCTTTCGGCACCTGGGGTGTCGACAAACAATTGGCAGCACTTTCCGAAAAGAACAACGGCGATTTTATTGTGGTGGCCATCGACCATGGCGGCAAGGAACGCATCAATGAATACTTGCCTTATGATTCGCAAAAGTGGGGGGAAGGCCTGGGGCGCGAATATGCCGATTTTCTGACCAACACGCTCAAACCCTATGTCGATGCGCACTACCGCACCCGGCCGCAGCGCGAGCACACCGGCATCGGCGGCAGCAGCATGGGCGGGCTGATCAGCATTTATGCGGGTATTTTGTTTCCGGAGGCGTATTCCAAGTTTATGATTTTCTCCCCGTCGCTTTGGGTAACCCCCAAGGTGTACTCCGAACCGTTCCGGTTTTCCAAATTCCCGGAAACAAAAATTTACCTCTACGCCGGCGGCAAGGAAGGGGCCGGCGTGGTTTCGAATGTCGAGCGATTCAAACAGGTAGTGGAAAAAAACAGCGACAACCGGGTACAACTGCGGCTGGCGATTGACCCCGAAGGCAAACACAATGAAGCCACCTGGGGCAAGGAGTTTCCGAAAGCGGCGGAATGGTTGTTTTAGATATGTCCTACCCCAAAAACCGCAACCGCCAGTGATCCACCATTGCCGCCGGGGCGTAGTACAAACTCAAAGCCGCCCGCCTGAACTGGCAGCGGCCGGTGCGGAAAAACCGCCGGATTTGCACAAGCCCCTGCCGCAGCCGAAAACGCTTGTGTACCAGCCGGTGCAGGCGCCGGTAATAAGCCGGAGAAAAGCTGGCCGGGTACAGCATAGCCAGGTCGTCCGAATCCGCCCAGTTTTGTTTTTCACCGAGCAGGTTTTTCACTTTATCATAAAATTTGGTGCCGGGCAGGGGGTAACTGACCGAAATGCCGATATCGTGCGGCAGGAGTTCCTCCACCAGTGCGATCGTTTTTTCAATATCGGCCCGGGTTTCACCCAGGTAGCCGAATTGCAGAAAAAAACAAACCTCCACACCTTTTTGCTTGAGCAGGTGGGTGGCGGCGCGGATTTCCTCGACGGTCGTCCCCTTGTCCATCGCATCCAGAATCGCCTGCGAGCCGCTTTCGGCGCCGACCCACACTTGTTTCAGTCCGCTGGCCACCAGCGCGTCGATGCTGTCTTCCTTAAGCAGGAGATCCACCCGGCTTTGAATTTTATAGGAAAATTTCAACCCGCGCGCCTGCACCACGTCGCGGAAATCCTGTACCCAGCGTGGCTTGAGGCCGAAAATATCGTCGGCCATCCAAAAGTGCCGGGCGCCGTAGCGCGTCATGAGCATGTCAATTTCAGCAGCCACCCGCTCCGGGCTGCGGCTGTTGTAGCGGTTGCCGTAGATCGGTTTGGCGCACCAGTTGCATTTGTACGGGCAGCCGCGGGTAGTTGCCAGGTTCAGTGTAAACCTGCCGTGCGCAGCCATCCAGACACTGCGGTAGGCCTCCATGTCCACCAGGTCCCAGGCGGGGTCGGGCAGGCTGTCGAGTGCGGTAAGCACGGGACGCTGTGGAGTACGGAATGCGGAGTGCGGAGTGCGGAGTGGTTCACCATTCCCGGAAGGCGTATACTCCGCACTCCGCACTCCGCATTCCGTACTCGAAAAGGCGATGCCCAAAATATCCGAAAAGTCCACCTTCCCGGCTTCCAGCGCCAGGATCAGTTCACGCAGGGTAATTTCCCCTTCGCCCAGGATGACAAAATCGGCGCCTTCCTCCAGGTATTCCGCGTAATGGTCGGTGCTGTCGCTGCTGCAAACGATGACCGTGCAGCCTTGTTTTTTGCCGTATTTCGCCATTTGGAAAGCGGCCTCGCGCATGCGGGTGAGGCACATTTTCGTCAGGTAGTTGAAGCCGTCGTCGTAGATGACCAGGTAGCGGGGGCGCTGCGTTTCCAGTGCCGGCAGGATTTCGGCTGCGCTATGCCGGAGGTTTGTATCAAACAAGCCTACTTCAAAACCGCAATCCCGCATTACCGCTGCCGCCATCAGGGTGCCGTAGGGCGGGTATGGCTGTTGCGCCTTCCACTGCTTGGGATCGAAACGGTAAAAATAGGCGTGGGTAAACAGGATACTGGACATGGCAGTGGATACGTGGTGTGGACTATTCGTGCGAAAGTAGCCTTTTCAGCCCGACAAGAATATTCTTAAAGCTAAACAACAGGTTGATTGATCTGTTTATGCTGCAATTGTTTCGAGCCGCTGCATCCATCGTTTATGATTGAATCGATAAAACCCGTTTTGCGCTTTTGGAGGTTATTAAATCTCTACCAAAAGGAAATATACCAGATCTACCTGTATGCCGTGCTGATCGGCTTGGTCAACCTGTCGCTCCCGCTGGGTATACAGGCGATCATCAATTTTATTCAGGGCGCCGAGATTACCTCGTCGTGGATCATACTGGTCGGCTTTGTGCTGGTTGGGATTACGGTCACCGGCATTTTGCAGGTGCTCCAACTGCGCATTGTGGAGAATATTCAACAAAATATTTTTGCGCGGTCTTCCTTTGAGTTTGCCAGCCGGATTCCCCGCATCAAACTTTCCGAGTTAGACCACATTCACGCTCCTGAGTTGGTCAATCGTTTTTTCGATACCCTGACCATTCAAAAGGGCCTGCCGAAAATCCTGATCGATTTTTCCCTGGCCGCCTTTCAGGTCGTTTTCGGGCTCCTGTTGCTGGCGTTTTACAGTCCCTATTTTATTATTCTTGGCCTGTTTTTGTGTTTTTTACTTTGGCTTATTTTTAAAATAACCGGACCTGCCGGCCTCGAAACCAGCCTGAAGGAGAGCAAATACAAATACCAGCTCGCCCACTGGCTCGAAGAGGTGGCCCGCACCAACAAAACCTTCAAGGTCAGTGCCGACAGCCGGCTTCCCCTGCAAAAAACCGATGCCATCGCCACCAACTACCTGCAGGCCCGCGAAAAGCACTTCCGGGTTTTGCTCCGGCAGTTCCAGTATTTTATCGGGTTTAAGGTGTTCATCGCGGCAGGGCTGCTGATCCTCGGCAGCATCCTGGTTTTTCAGCAGCAAATGAATATCGGGCAGTTTGTTGCTTCCGAAATTATTATCATTCTGATTATAAATTCTATTGAAAAACTGATCCGCAGCATCGACACGATATACGACGTGCTGACGGCGTTGGAAAAGATCGGCTACGTTACCGACCTGACGATGGACGAGCGCAAAGAGTCGGTGCATCCGCTCAGCGAAAACGGGATTGCCATTGAGGCCATCGACCTGGAGTTTGGTTATCCGGATCAAAAAGTAAAACTGCTGAATCAGCTTTCATTTAAAATTCCGGCCTCGGCCAAAGTCCAGATCACTGGCGGCGCCGGCAGCGGAAAATCCACGCTGCTGCACCTGCTCGGCGGCCTGTATGATTTTGACGACGGCGAAATTCTGCTGGACGACATTCCGATTTATAACTACAATAAAGAAAAACTGTACGAAACTATAGGATTCTATTTTCCTTCCAATCAACTTTTTGAAGGAACAATTTTTGAAAACATCACCCTCGGCCGGCCAATCCCGGAAAAAGATGTGCTGGAAACGCTAAATTTTCTGGGTTTAAAACAATACATCGCGCTCCAGGCCAAAGGCATCCACAGCCTCATCGACCCCGAAGGCAAACGCCTGCCGCGCAGCATTATTCAGAAATTACTGCTTGCCCGGGCGATTGTGAACAAGCCCCGCCTGCTTATCATGGAAGACCCTCTGCAGTCGGTAAACCCTACCGAGAAAAAACATATGATCGACTACATCATGGACCCCAAAAGGGATTGGACCGTGGTGGTGGTGGCCGACGATCCGTACTGGGCGAAAAAAAGCACGCAAACCATTAAACTCACATCAAACTGACAACCATGCTGAACATTTCCGAAAACAGCGTTTCCGAAATAATTGAACCCCGGGAGTACGCCTCTTTTCGCTTGCTGGAAAAGGAGAAGACCCAAAAATTCCCGCTTTACGTGACGCTGGGCCTCACGGGCATTTTTCTCGTTGCGCTGTTTTTGCCCTGGACGCAAAATATTCAGGCCCGGGGCTACGTAACTACGCGCATGCCCGAACAAAAACCGCAGGCGATCCAGTCGGTCATTTCCGGAAAACTGGTCAAATGGTTTGTCAAAGAGGGCGATTTCGTGCAGGCCGGCGATACGATCATTTTTATTTCGGAGGTCAAACCCGACTACTTCGACCCGGCCCTGGTGGAGCGCACCGCCGAACAGGTCAGCGCAAAGTCGCAAAGCATCCGCTCCTACGACGACAAGGTGCATTCGCTCGAACGCCAATACCTGGCCCTGGCCGAGGCGCGCCAACTGAAACTGGCGCAAACCCGCAACAAGATCATCCAGGGCCGCATCAAACTGGAAAGCGACAGCATGGATCTCGTGGCACTCCGGATCGACCAGGATATTGCCGAAAAACAATTGATCCGCATACAGGAACTCTACGACAAAGGCATCAAATCATTGACTGACCTGGAGGCCAAAAAAGTAAAACAGCAGGAAGCCAAAGCCAAGGTGATAATCCAGGAAAACAAACTGCTCGCACAACGAAACGAACTGCAAAACCTGCAAATCGAACTGTCGGCCATCGAAAGCGACTATGCCGACAAGCTGGCCAAATCGCAGTCGGACAAATTTTCAGCGCTGTCCGACAAACTCAATGCCAGCGCCACCACCGCCAAACTCCAAAACCAACTCAGCAACTACAGCCGGCGGCAGCAACTCTACTACATCACGGCGCCCCAGTCGGGTTATATCACCAAACTGGTAGAAAAAGGCGTAGGCGAGATCATCAAAGAAGGCACCGACATTGTAACGATCATGCCTGAAAACTATGATCTGGCTATAGAAATCTATGTAAAACCGCTCGACCTTCCCCTGCTCAGCGCCGGCAACAACGTGCGTATCCAATTCGACGGCTGGCCGGCCATCGTCTTCAGCGGCTGGCCAAATGCCTCTTTCGGCACCTTCTCCGGAAAGGTGGTCGCCATCGACCGCTTTATCAGCGATTCCGGGAAATACCGCCTGATCATTTCACCCGATGGTGATGCCGCCAAACCCTGGCCCGATCTCATCCGGGTGGGCTCGGGGGTTCGGGCGCTCATTCTGCTGAACGACGTACCGATCTGGTACGAAATCTGGCGGCAACTCAACGGTTTCCCCGCCGATTTTTATCAAAAAAACAGCCCGCTCGACGAAAGCCTCAAACTGAAAGCACCTATAAAATCGGTAAAATAACATGCAGTTCCATACCCGCAAACTCATTCGCCCGGAAGACCTCAATGCCCGGAACACACTTTTTGGCGGCGCCCTGTTGCGCTGGATCGACGAAGAATCCGGCATTTATGCCATGACCAAACTGAACTCCAAAAATGTGGTGACCAAGTACATGTCGGAAATCAATTTTGTGAGCTCGGCGGCACAAGGCGATGTGATCGAGATCGGCCTGGCCTTCAAAAGTATCGGGCGTACCTCCATCACGTTTTCCTGCGAAGTGCGCAATGTGTTCACCCGGCAGGTTATCATTTCCATTGAAAATATTGTGTTCGTCAACGTGGATAAAAACGGCCGCCCCGAACCGCACGGCAAAACACTTGAAAATCTGCATTTTGACCGGTGAGCCGCTGCAGAGGCATTGTGAAAGGTAAACTATCGTGCGTTCTGGATCGGTTTCGGTTGATTTATTCAATTTATCATGCTGTACTCAATAGTTATTCAGGTGTCTCCCTCCGGTCGACATGACATTGTACTACGAGGCAAACTTTTCAACAGATTTCTCGCTACACTCGAAATTTCCCCAGGCTCTGTTGATGTTTCGAGTGTAGCGAGAAACCTGATTAACCATTTAATTTTCAGTGATTTGTCATGTCGACCGGAGGGAGACATCTGATTTTTATTTAAACAAAACCTATCCCAAAATCACGTTATGCATGAAAAAATTCAGCCCAATTCATATAGCCATTGCAGGCCTCCTCTTGCTTTTTGCAAAGCCGGGCACCGCGCAGCCGGATTCGATAGTGCTCCCCTATGCGGCGTTTATTGAAAACATCCTGCGCCACCACCCCGTCGCCCGGCAAGCTGCTCTGCAAAACGACTATGCCGCTGTTGAAAAACTGGCCGCCCGGGGCCGTTTCGATCCGCAGCTGGCCTCCGATTGGAACGACAAATACTTCGATGAAAAACACTATTACCGGATTTTCAACGCCGGTTTTCAAATACCCACCTGGTACGGGCTTACCCTCAAGGGCAGTTTTGAAAATACCGACGGCGCATACCTCAACCCCGAAAACACCACCACCAACCTGGGGCTCTGGACGCTCGGCATCGAAGCCAACCTGCTGCAGGGGTTGCTGATCGACGAGCGCCGCGCCGCCGTGCAACAGGCACGGGTATTTCAACAAGCCGCCGCCAACGAGCAAAAACGCATGCTGAACGAGCTGCTTTTTGCCGCTTCGCAGGCATACGTCAACTGGCAGGCGGTGTTCAACACCCAGCGCATCATCGAAGAAAGCATGGCCCTGGCCGGGGCATATCTCGACGCCACCCGCGAGTCTTTTTTCAATGGCGACAAACCCGCCATCGATACCCTGGAGGCCTTCATGATCGTACAAGACCGTCAGCTGCGCCTTCAGGCCAACGCCATCGATTTGGTCAAAACCCGCCAACACCTCGAGAACTTCCTCTGGTACGACCAACTGCCCATCGAACTGCAACCGACCACCACACCCGAGCCTTTGCAAGCCGGCGCGCTGGGCCTGCCCTTCGTGGCGGTGCCCGAACCGCAACTGGAAAACCACCCGGAAATTCTGGAGAAACAATTTAAAATTACCCAATACGAAATTGAGCAGCGCCTGAAACGCGACAAGTACAAGCCCAAACTAAGCGTCAAATACAACCCCCTGCTGGCCACTTCCGCCAACAGTGTTGCCCCGGCATTCGCCCTGTCCAACTACAAATGGGGCCTCGGCTTTGCCATGCCCCTGCTCTTCCGCAGCGAACGGGCGGCCGTGCAAAAAACGGAAGTTGCAATCCGGGAACTGGAATTCGACATTTCCGACAAACAAAACAGCCTGCGCAACAAGCTGCAGGCCAACCGCGAAATACAGGCCATCCTGCAGGGACAGGTCACCCTCCAGCAACAAAATGTGGTGAATGCCGGCGCCTTGCTGGAGGCTGAGAATGAGAAATATGCCATTGGAGAAAGTTCGGTTTTCCTCCTGAACAAACGGGCCGAAAAACGCCTGGAAACACAAGTCAAACTGGTGGAACTGACCGCAAAATACCAGCTCAATCAAATGGAGTATTTTTATGTAGCCGGTAATTTTTCCGACGCGGTGGCTGGCCCGACAAATCGGAATTAGTGCGACGCTGTGCCTATTGTCGGCGTGACTTCGAAGTCACGCCGACAATAGGTGAAACGCCTCCAATTTTTCGCAAACCGTTTCTTCTGGGTAAAATTATCTGTTAACCGTATGAATGCCAATCAACCGGCCTTCGGTAAATGCACATCCATCTGCGGGAAGGGGATCGAAACGCCCGATTTGTCAAAACCTTTCTTAATGTACTCGTGCATATAAAAATAGACATCCCAGAACTGCTCGCTTTTGCACCAGGGCCGCACGGCAAAGTTGACCGAGCTGTCGGCCAGCGCGCTGACGAAAATATCCACCGGAATATCCTTGAGGATCAAAGGGCAACCGTCGGCTGCCTGCTGGATCACCTGGCGCGCCCGGTCGATATCGTCGCTGTAGCTGATCCCGAACGTCATATCCACCCGGATCTTCCCCGGGGATGTATTGTTGACGATCTTTCCGCTGGTAACGATGCCGTTGGGGATGATCACGCGCCGGTTGTCGGGGGTCAGGAGCAAGGTGTTGAACACCTGGATCTCTTCCACATTTCCGGTCGTGCCGTCGATGGTTACCAGGTCGCCGACTTTGTACGGTTTGAAAATCAGGACCAGCACGCCGCTGGCAAAATGCCCCAGACTGCCTTGCAGGGCCAGGCCAATGGCAAAAACCAGCGCACTGAGAATGGCAATGAACGAGGTCGTTTCAATGCCGAACATGCCGGCTACGCTGAGCAGCAGCATGACCTTCAGGCCGACAGAGATCAGCGAGGCGATAAAAGGCCGCACGCTTTCCTCCACGCCCCGGAGTTTCAGCGCTGCTTTGATCCGGCCGGTAAACCAGTTGATCAGCCACAAACCAATGGTGAGTGTGAGAATGGCGCCCACGATTTTTGGCGCATAGGCGGTGAACAACTCTGCAAACTTGGAATAGTCGAATAGTGTTTCCATGGATAAGTTGTATTAAACGAGTTTTGCTGTGAAAATAGGGAACTTGCCGATAAACGGGTGTTTTTCCCGCAGTAGCACACGGCGCGAAATACGCTACGGACAGCGGCCCCGCGGAGATTTTGCCGAATTGTACCTACATTGGCGGCCCCAAACCATCATTTCTTCACCAAATGTTTAGCGTTATGAAAAAACTGTTTTTTCTCCCCTTGTTCTTGCTCTTTTTTTGCGGCAGCGCGTTTGCGCAGGATAATGCCGGTGGCAGCTTTGTCGGCAAATGGTCGGGTGAGTTTACCGGCCCGGACGGCAAGCCCGTCCCCTACACCATGACCATTACCGATGCGGGCTATGAATTTGACTTCGGCAACGATGGCAGGCTTGATATTCAGGGCGCCTATGTCGTAAAAGACGGCCAGGTAACCGTTTGGGACACCATGGGTGAAAACATCTGCCCTACCGAACAAAAAGGCGTGTATACCTATGTTTTTGACGGCAACGACAGGGTTACCTTCACCAAAGTAAGCGACGAATGTCCGGGCCGCGGCGCCGAGCCGCTGCGGCTGAAGCGGATGTAAGATTGGGCTGAACGTGGGCTGAAGTGTCGGCGGGACGTAGAGTGACGCCCCCCCATGCCGTTGACTTAGTTTTTGGCATAACAGCGGGTCGCGGTTTTGATGGAAAAAAAATGGTTTGGATTATGGGAGCAGCGATTGGGCGGTCTGCCAGACCGCATCACCAATACCCCGCTACCGCATCCACCGCTTCCTTCAACTGCGCCGCATCGCTGCCGCCCGCCGTAGCGAAAAACGGTTGGCCACCGCCGCCGCCTTTCAGGAATTTCTGCGCCAGCTCGCGCACCATGGTACCGGCATTCAGGCCTTTCGCTTTGACCAGTTCATCGCTGATCTTCACGGTCAGCAGCGGTTTGTCGTTGTTCACCGAACCGAAAGCGATCACGGCATTGCCCACTTCGCGTTCCAGTTCGAAGGCCAGGGTTTTGATGGCGTTGGCGTCGCTGAGCGGCAGTACGGCAGCCAGGAAGTTGATGCCCTTGGTTTCGACAAATTTGCTGCGCAATCCCTCGCGCAGGCTGTTGGCCTGCTCCTGGATCAGGCGCTCGATCTCTTTTTGCAGCCGCCGGTTTTCCTCCTGCAAATCGTGCACGGCCTTGGCCGGTTCCTTGGCTTTCAGCATAAGTTTTATCGCCGACACCTCGCGGTCGATGGTGCTGATGTACTGCTCGGCGCCGGCAGCCGTGAGGGCTTCGATGCGGCGCACCCCGGCGGCCACGGCGGCTTCGGCGGTGATTTTGAAAAAGCCGATCTGGCCGGTGCGCTGCACATGGCAACCGCCGCAGAGTTCGCGGGAGTAGTTGGGGTCAAAGGTGATCATGCGCACGGTTTCGCCGTATTTCTCGCCGAACAACATCATGGCGCCGGATTTTTTGGCCTCCTCGATGGGCAGGCTGCGGGCTTCTTCCAGGGCGATGTTTTCGCGGATTTTTTCATTGACAATTTGCTCGATTTCGGCCAGCTCCTCATCGGTCACTTTTTGAAAATGGGCAAAGTCGAAACGCAGGGTCTGATCGTCGAGGTAGGAGCCTTTTTGCTGCACATGGTGGCCGAGCACCTTGCGGAGCGCGGCATGGAGCAGGTGGGTGGCCGAGTGGTTGTTCTCGGTCAGGCGGCGTTTTTCGGCGTCTACATGACAGTGCACCGTAGCATCCTGAATGTAATCCGGCAGTTTTTCCACCACGTGGATCACCAGGTCGTTTTCTTTGACGGTGTCCAGCACGCGGACTTTTTCCCCACCGAATTCCAGCCAGCCGGTATCGCCCACCTGGCCGCCGCCTTCGGGGTAGAAGGGGGTGCGGTTGAGCACGAGTTGGTACTGGGGTTTGCCTTTGAGCATGACGGTGCGATGTTTGAGCACGTGGCTGTCGCGCAGTTCGAGTTGGTCGTAGCCGACAAATTCCACGTTGGCCTCGTCGCGCAGCACCGTCCAGTCGCCCACTTCCTTGGCGGCATCTTTGCGCGAGCGGTTTTTCTGCTCGGTCAGTGCTTTTTCAAAACCGGGTTCATCCACCGACCAGCCTTTTTCGCGGGCGATGAGTCGGGTGAGGTCGATCGGAAAACCGTAGGTATCGTAGAGTTCGAAAGCTTGCTGCCCGTCGATGGTATTGTTTTTTACAGCTAAACTTTCGATGCGCTTCAGGCCGCTTTCGAGGGTGCGCAGGAAGGATTTTTCTTCTTCCAAAACCACTTTCACCACGAAGTCGATCTGCGCCTTCAGTTCCGGGAACACATCGTTGAATTCCCCGGCGAGGATGGGCGCCATGCGGTAGAGCACCGGCTCCTTCAGGTCGAGGAAGGAATAGTAGTAGCGCACGGCGCGGCGCAAAATGCGGCGGATGACGTAGCCGGCGCCGGTATTGGCCGGTAGTTCGCCGTCGGCAATCGTGAAGCAGACCGCACGCAGGTGGTCGGCCACGACGCGCATGGCCACGTCCGTTTTTTTCCAGTCGGTATCGATATCGGGGTAGGTGCCCGTGTATTTGATGCCCGAGTAATTGGCCAGAAAGTCGAACAGCGGTTTCCAGAGGTCGGTGTCGTAGTTGGAGGCGACGCCCTGCACGGCGCGGCAGAGGCGTTCGAAGCCCATGCCGGTGTCGACGCTTTTGGCCGGCAGTTCGTCGAGCGAGCCGTTGGCGCGGCGGTTGAACTCCATGAACACGTTGTTCCACACTTCGATGACGTTGGGGTCGTCGGCGTTCACCAGGTCGCGGCCCGGGGTTTTGGCGCGTTCGCTGTCGGGGCGCAGGTCGATATGAATTTCGGAGCAGGGGCCGCAGGGACCCTGGTCGCCCATTTCCCAGAAGTTGTCTTTTTTGCCGAAGGCCAGAATCCGGTCTTCGGACACATATTTTTTCCACTCGTCGTGCGCTTCCTGGTCGTAGGGCAGTTTTTCTTTTTCGTCGCCGCCGAACACCGACACGTAAAGCCGGTCTTTGGGCAGTTTGTACACCTCGGTGAGCAGTTCCCAGGACCACTGGATGGCTTCTTTTTTGAAATAATCGCCAAACGACCAGTTGCCCAGCATTTCGAACATGGTGTGGTGGTAGCCGTCGCGGCCCACGTCTTCGAGGTCGTTGTGCTTGCCGGTCACGCGCAGGCATTTTTGGGTGTCGGCTACGCGGGGGGCGGGCGGTTTTTGGTTGCCGAGGAAAAAATCCTTGAGCGGGGCCATACCCGAGTTGATGAACATGAGGGTGGGGTCGCTCTTGGCCACGATGGGGGCCGAGGGGATGATCTTGTGGGCCTTGGAGGCGAAAAAGTCGAGAAACTGGCGGCGGATGTCGCGGGAAGTCATGCTTGTAGTTGGAAATTAAAATGTGGGGGTTTTTGAAATTGCGGCGCAAATTTAGGGCGTTTTTTGTCGGTTTTTAAGGTGCAACCTGCCCCAAGCAGGGCGCGCCTGAAAAAAGGTGAAAAAAGAACAGTCTTAGACAGGCGAAAAGTTTCCTGGCAAGCGCTGAATGTTCCGGGGTGCGTACTGTCGGCGTGACTCGAGTCACGCCGACAGTATAAAAAAACACAGCGCCCCCGCAGTACATGCCCTCACTTTTTCAGCCCAATCTCCCGCAGGCGCTCGTCCAGGTACTCCCCGGCTGTGATCGGGGTATAATGAAGCGGATTGTCGGCCGTCACGCAGGCGGGCAGGCAATCGAGGCGCATCTTGCTCACCGGATGCAGGAAAAACGGGATGCTCAAGCGCGGCAAATGCCATTCTTCCCGGGGCGGGTTGACTACGCGGTGCGTCGTGCTTTTCAGGTAGTCGTTGGTGAGGCGCTGGAGCATATCGCCCACATTGATCACAATTTCGTCGGCCTCCGGCATAATCGGTATCCATTTGTTCTCCGAGTTCAGGAGTTCCAAACCGCCGGCGCTGGCGCCCACCAGCAGGGTGATCAGGTTGATATCCTCGTGTTGCTCCGCGCGGATAGCCGAGGCGGGCTCGTTGGTGATGGGTGGGTAGTAAATGGAGCGCAGGATGGAATTGCCATGCGTGATGTGCCGGGAAAAATAATCCGGCGCGAGGTTCAGGTGAATCGCAATGGCCTCCAGGAGTTGGCCGCCCGCTTTTTCGAATGCCTGGTAGAGTTCCCGGCCCAATTGGGTAAATTCCGGCGTTTCGCTAACGGAAACATTTTCCGGGTATTCGGCCTTCAGCGGATGTTCGGCCGGCACCTCCTGCCCGATCTGGAAAAATTCCTTCAGGTCGGCCACGTTAGACTGCTTGGCATGTTCTTTTCCGAAGGAAGTGAACCCCCGTTGCCCGGCCAGGCCGGCCACTTCATACTTGGCCTTAACGGCGTCGGGCAGGGCAAAAAACGCCTTGGAAGCGTTGTAAAAGCCATCAACTAGTTGTTTGGGAATGCCATGATTTACGACGGCGACAAAGCCGACTTCGTGAAAAGCCTTGCCCAGGTCGTGTACAAATTGCTTGCGGTCTTCGGCTGAGCCCTTGACAAATTTGGAGAGGTCTACGGTTGGAATACCTTTTTCGTGCATAACGGGTATGGTTGGAAGGTTACTGGTTTGAGGGTTGGGGTGCAAATTAAGCAGTTTGGTTCTGAAATTCAATTGATTACATGATTGCAGATTACATGAATACATGATTGTTGAAATGGTTCACTATCCTGGCAGGGTTGAAATATTGAGTATATTATTAAAAATGTTATGCACACTACGGGTACTTCAACAATCATGTATTCATGTAATCTATTAATCGTCAATCCATTATCGCTCAAAGTCCCTTCTAACCAGTAACCTTCTAACCTCCCTATCCCTCACCAATCTTTTTTCGGCCGCACCTGATATTTCCCGGGTTCCTGCTCGCGGTATTTTTTGGCATTGCGCCGGTCTTCGGGCGCTACAGCTGTTTCCAGAAGGCGCTTCGCCTGTTCGGGTGTCATGCGGCCGTCTGCCTGTTGTTCCCGGGGCTGCTGGTCGGGTTGTTGGGGCTGCTCGTTCGATTGCTGCTGATTCTGCTGTTGCTGATTTTGGTCGTTTTGTTGCTGCTGGTCTTGTTGTTGCTGGTTCTGCTGGTCGTTGTTTTGCTGTTGATCCTGCTGGTTTTGCTGCTGTTGCTGCTGTTGCTGCTGAAGTTTTTTCTTGGCCAGTTGCAGGTTTACTTTGGTTTCGGGGTCGCCGGGACGTTGGCGCAGGCTGTTTTCGTAGGCATCTACAGCCTCCCGGAATTTTTGTTGTTTCAGGTAAGCATTGCCCAGGTTGTGCAGGGCATCGGCGCGTTTGGCGGGTTCTTTCGCCGTTTTGGCTGCTTTTTCAAAAAAAGGTTCGGAAGCCGCATAGTTTCCCTGCTGGTAAACGGCATTGCCGGTATTGTAGAGCAAGGCGGGGTCATTGGCTTTTTTTTCGCCGGCCTGTCGGTAGGCCTGTTCCGCATCGCGGTAATTGGACTTGGAATACTCCCGGTCAGCTTTGCGTTGCAGGGAATGCGCCGACTGTGCCGGCAAGGTTTGCGCCAGCAATAGAATTGCTATTAAAAAACTATATTTTTCTATGCTTTTCATTAGTAATGCTTAAAAAATAAGATCACGATTTGTCAAACTGAGGTTCCTCGCTTCGCTCGGAATGACAAGATTTTAGTATCTGACTTTTTTCATCTGATTTCTCGCTACGCTCGAAATTTTAACCACGATTAGGCCTTTTCCCGGTTAAATTTCGAGCGTAGCGAGAAATCAGGTAGAACTTGTTCTGTAAATATGACTTGTCATTCCGAGCGCAGCGAGGAACCTGAGGTGCTCTTAGTGGTGAAAAATAAATTTGTGAGGCACCCACAAAAGCCCCTCCGAGCCCTCCGTGGTGCAAATTAAAAATCACTACATCAACTCCGTCGGCGCACGCCGGCTCCGCCAGCCCAGCCAACCCTCCAGGGCCAACAGTAAAAAAGCCGGCAGCAGGAACCACTGGTAGTACGACTCAAACTCCGAATACGAGCGCAACTGGAGGGTGCGTTTTTGCAAACGCCCCACTTCCCGGCGGATGGCCTGAATGGCAGCGTCGCCCTGGGTCAGCCGGTAAGCCGCGCCGCCGCCGCTGCTTGCCAGCCGGTGCAGGGCCGCCTGGTCCAGGCGCGTGCGCACGATCTCTCCCGCTTCATCCCGCTTGTATTGTCCGCTTCCGGCGAGTCCGGCCGGAATAGGTCCGCCGGCCTCCGTGCCTGCGCCGACAGCCAGCATAACCAGCCCGTCGGCATAGGCCGAAGCCGCGCGGTCGACGGCATCGGCCTGGTGATTTTCGCCGTCGGTAATCAAAATAAGCGCCCGGCCGCCGCCGGGGTCGGGGTCGAACGACTCGGTCGCCAGGTCGATGGCGCGCGCAATGTCGGTGCCCTGCGCCGTGATCATATCGGTGCTGGCGCTGGCCACAAACATATCCGCCGCGGCATAGTCGGTGGAAAGCGGCATTTGCAAAAAAGCGTCGCCGGCAAAGAAAATCAGGCCGATGCGTTCGCCCCGCAGGGCTGTGATCAGTTTTCGAACAAACGATTTTGCCAGCTCAAGCCGGCTGGGCGCTACATCTTCCGCCAGCATACTTTGGGAAATGTCGAGCGCGATGAAGACATCGGCGCTTTTTTGGGTCACCGGTTGTTTTTTTGCCCCGCGTTGCGGATTGGCCCAGGCAAAAGCCAACAGGACAAGTGCCAGGGCAATCAGGCCATTTTTAACAAAAAAACGAAGGCCCGACCAGCCCGGCAACACCCGCGCGACCGAGCGGGGCAAGCCTACCCGGCTCAAGGCACGGCGCCGCCACCAGCGGTACCCCTGCCAAAGCAACAAGGCGATGGGTACGGCCCACAGCAGGTGTAAAAAATAGGGATGTTCGAATTGCAGCATAGCTATTTATTTAACTCAAGTTGTCACCGAGCGCAAAACGCCCCAGCGCAGCAACAGTTCAAGCAACAAAACAACCACGGCAGCGCCGAGCAGCCAGTGGAAATATTCGGTGGTTCGCCGGATGGTAGTCACGTCAATTTTTGTTTTTTCCAGCCGGTCAATTTCATCGTAGATGCCTTTCAGTTCATTTTCCGACCAGGCGCGGTAAAATTTTCCGTCGGTTTTTGCCGCCATTTCCACCAGCAGATCCGTGTCGAAGGCCATGTGGCGCGGCGCAAAATCGTAGGTGCCGTCGGGGTATCGCCGAACCGGCGACATGACGATGCCGTTGGTGCCGATGCCCACCGTGTACACGCGGATGCCCAGGGTTTGGGCCATCTCGGCTGCCGCCAAGGGGCTGATGTAGCCGGCGTTGTTTTCGCCGTCGGTGAGCAGGATAACGACTTTGCTTTTCGACGGGCTGTCTTTCAGCCGGTTGATGGCGGTTGCCAGGCCCATACCGATGGCGGTACCGTCTTCGAGCCGGCCCACCGTCAGGTCGCGCAAAAATTGCTGTACCACGCGTCGGTCGGTGGTTAGCGGGCATTGTGTGAAGGCTTCGGCAGAAAATGCTACCAGCCCCAGGCGGTCGTAGGGGCGTTTTTCCACAAATTCTTCCGCCACGCGTTTGGCCACCTGGAGGCGGTCGGGATCAAAATCGCGGCTCAGCATGCTGGGCGAAATGTCGAGTGCCAGCATGATATCGACGGCTTCGGCCTGAATTTTTTGTTCCTGCCACTGGCGTTGCGGACGGGCCATGGCCAGTGCCAGCAGTGCCAGAGCGACCCAGCGCATACCGGGCACCCAACGCCGCAACCACACCCGCCAGCTTGCCCGCAGGGGCAATGCAGGGCGCTGCGGGAGGTACAGCACCAGGCTGCGTTGCCGGTTGCGCCGGTAATGGCGCCGCACCAGCAAGGGCAACACCAGCAACAATAAAAGCCAGATGGGTTGGGCAAGTGCCATGGGTTGTTAATGCGTTAGGGTTGATGGCTCGGGTTCCGGTTCCGGGGGCCTGGGCTTTGTTTTTTCCACCAGTGCCCGCACGTTTGCGAATGCCTGTTGATGGTAGTTTTCAGGCGGATTGCCTTTGGCAAACTTGGCCAGATCGGCCCACTGGAGCAGTTCGGTCAGCGGTTGCAGCCAATGCCCGGGCAGGTCCGTTTTTTGTAATTTCCGCAGCATGTCATCGGTAGGCAATTCAAGTGCCGGGATAGCGAAACGCCGTTCGAGGTATTCCCGTGCGATGTAGCTCAGCTCGGAGTAGTATGTTTTTAGCTGGCCCTGTTGCCAGTACCGCCGGCGTTCCAGTTCGGCGAGTTTGCGCAGCGCCAGTTCATGCGGCGCCTGCCGGATCATGCGTTCCCCTTCCAGGCCGGTTTTTTTCTTTCGGAGTAAAAGCCACCAAATGGCCAGCGCCAGGAGCAGCACCCCCGCAGCGATCGGCCAGTAAGGCGTAAGGAAATCAAGCCAGTTTCGCGGTTCGCGGTAGATGTCTTTGATGTCGAGCATTTCGGCGGAGTCGTCCGGCGCCGGTGTGGGCAGCACGTTCAGGCTGAGCGGATTGGTTTGCAGGTAATCGCCTCCGGCAAAATGCAGGCCCAGCGGGGGTAGTTCGAGTTGGGCCGAGTCGAACGCGAGCAAGGTGAAATGCTGGACCCAGCGGCCGTTTTCCTGCTGCCAGCCGGTTTGGTTGATAATATTTTTGACCGGCAACAAGGTGTCCCAGGCGGAAAAATCAACCTGTTCGGGCTGCCCGTAATTTTGCGGAACGCTGATATGCAATACAAACGGGTTGCCGGTTTCCACATACCCGCTGTCGAAGGCGGCTACGGCATCGTTTTGGGCAAGCAGCGGCATGGCGCCCCAAAGCAACCCGAACAGAAAAAATCCAATGACATATTTTCGGTTGATCACAGTATTGTCGTCGTCATTGTGGGCAAAATGTAAATCACTCAATCACTCAATCACTCAATCGCTCAATCACTCAATCACTCAATCACTCAATCGCTCAATGTTTCACTGCCGATGCGCCCGCTGTTCAAAAAACCGCAGCAAGGCCTGCGCATACGAATCGGTCGTGGGGATACTGAGAAAATCGGCGCCGGCGCGGCCAAACAGGCTACGTGTCATTTGGGTGCGTTCTTCAAAACGCCGGGTGTAGGCTTTCCGGAACGCTGCGTCGGACGTATCCACCCAACTGATCGAGCCCGACTCGGCATCGGCTACCCGCACCAGGCCTACATCGGGCAAGGTCCGTTCGCGGATGTCCCAGCTGTGCAGGCCGATACAATCGTGCCGGCGGGAAAATATGCGCAGCGGCGCCTCATAATCTGCCGTTAAAAAATCGGACAGGATAAAACAAACGCTGCGTTTGCGCAAGACATTGCGGGCATACTGGAGGGCAGCGGCCAGGTTGGTTCCCCTGCCGGCCGGTTCGAGGTTTACCAGCTCGCGGATGAGGCGCAGGCTGTGCTGCCGGCCTTTTTGCGGCGGGATGAACAACTCCACCCGGTCGGAAAACAGGAGCAGGCCCACCTTGTCGTTGTTGGCAATGGCCGAAAACGCCAGTACGGCGCAAATTTCCGTCATCACCTCTTTTTTTGATTGTCCGGTGCTGCCAAAGAACGACGAAGCGCTGATGTCCACCAGCAGCATGACGGTCAGTTCGCGCTCTTCCTCAAATATTTTCACATGCGGCTCGCCGGTGCGGGCGGTCACGTTCCAGTCGATGGTGCGCACATCGTCGCCGGGCTGGTACACGCGCACCTCGCTGAACGACATGCCGCGCCCCTTGAAGGCGCTATGGTACCCCCCGGTGAACAGGTTCCTGCTCAATCCGCGCGTCTTGATCTCGATCTTGCGCACTTTTTTTAACAGCTCGGTGGTGTCCATCGTTTATGAATTGGGGAGTGTTGCTTTAGCAGCATTGAAAACGCATTTACGAATTACGATTTACGAATGGTCCACCTATTCGGTTGTGATGTTAATTTCGTTGGTGTGTATTTGCAAGTGGGGAATTCCCATTCCCTGAAAAGGTGAACAAATCGTAATTCGTAGATCGTAATTCATAAATTGAAAAATCCTATTTAACCAGGTCAACAATCGGGTTATCCCGGCGCATGTAGGGTTTCAGGAGTTGATACGGTACCGTCAGATTATACTGGCCGTAAACCGGGTGGAACAGCGTGCTGAGTTCCAGGCCGTCGCGGCGGATGGTAAACATCGGGAAGCCCTCTTTTTGAAGCCATTCGCGGAATTTCGGGTCCTGGGCAAATTTGGCCATCTTGGGCGATTCCTTTTGGGCATAGTTGGCAAACCACTCCTTCGCGTCGAAGGTCTTGTTGAACAGGTCGTCAAAAACAATCTCCTTGCCCGTGCGGAGGTCAAAATTGAACGACTGCCCTTTGGTTTTTTCACTCCAGGATTCTGCAAAGGTGAGGTAGCCGCAAAAGATCGTTTCCGTCCAGCAAGTCACTTCGTACCAGGCGCTTGCCCGTTGGGCATTCCGGTTTTGGGGTGTTTCCGGTTTTTTCTGTGCTGCAATCGTTGTTTTGCATTGGTCGACCCATTCGTTTATGCGCTGATCGAGGATGGCATTGCAGCCTGCGCATTCCGTGCGCGGATAGATTGCGTCGAAGCTGGAGGTATAGTCGGCATATTCCAGACAGCCAACCTGGTACTTGTAGCGCAGCAGCATTTTGATGGTGCGTTTTTCACCGGAGCCCACCCAAAGGCAATCGGTCGATTGGGAGTCTTTGAGATTGCCCTGGAGTTGGGCGGCCGTTTTTCCATTGGGCAAAACGGCGCGGAGTTCGTACTGGTCGTCGGGCGAAATACGGCCCTCAATGGTATAGGTTTTATCGTCGGCTTCAATCCAGAGGTAACCGTTGAGCAGGCCGTTGTTGACCCGGGCGAGGGTAAAGTCTACCCGGGCGTTGTTCCACCGGGCGACGTAGCGGCTCACCCATTTGTTGTAGCCGCAGGGTTTGTTCAGGGCATTTTTTGATTTTGTTTCTTCGGCCTCCAGGTGGCTGCCGAGGGTGTTCACGGCGTTGGTCCACTCGGCATTGATCCGGTCGGTCTGGAGCGTGCCGGTGATGTGGCCGGTGATCATTCCCCGGGCATCGCTTTCATCGAGGATGAGTATGGCGCCGTCCAGTTTGCCGGTTAGTTTAAACCGGTTTTTGCTTTCGGCGTATTGCAGGTAGCCGCGGCAGTTGCTGCCGTTGAAACCCAGGGAGAGCAGCACCTCCGAAACATCGTCGAGGCGGCCCCGGAAATAGCGGACCCACTGGATTTTACTGCCTGCATCGAACAGGTTGGTGATGGCGGTGTCTTGCGACGCGGCAGTTGCCGGTGCGACGGGCTTTTTTGCCGAAGGCTTGGTTTGCTGGGCAAAAATCAAGGCCGGGCAAAGCAACAGGAAAAAAAACAGTATTGCCCGGGCAGATCGTTGATTGGAAAAAATTGTCACGGTGTAAAATCGGTTTGTTAAAACAATGGTTAGGGCACTTCCACGGTGCTCAGCACTTTTTCAATAATATCCTCCTGCGTGACGTTCTCGGCTTCGGCTTCGTAGGTCAGCCCGATGCGGTGGCGCAGCACGTCGGCGCAAATGGCCCGCACGTCGTCGGGGATCACATAGCCGCGGCGTTTCAAAAATGCCATCGCGCGCGCGGCCTGGGCGAGGGAAATGCTGGCCCGGGGAGAGGCGCCGTAGCTGATGAGTGGCGCCAGGCTGTGGAGTTTGTACCGGGCCGGCTCGCGGGTGGCGATGACGATATCGAGGATATACTCCTCAATTTTTTCATCCATGTAAATTTTGTGCAGCACGTCGCGGGCGCTCAGCAGGGCATTTTTCGACACCACCGGCTGCACGTGCTGCTGTGTTTGCGCGAGGTTGAGGCGAATAATGGCGCGCTCCTCCTCTTTTTCCGGGTACCCGATTTTCACCTTGAGCAAAAACCGGTCGACCTGCGCCTCCGGGAGCGGGTAGGTGCCTTCCTGCTCGATGGGGTTTTGGGTGGCCAGCACCAAAAAGGGTTCTTCCAGCTCGAACGTTTCTTTTCCGATGGTCACCTGCCGTTCCTGCATAGCCTCCAGCAGGGCGCTTTGTACTTTAGCGGGGGCGCGGTTGATCTCGTCGGCCAGGATAAAATTGGCGAAAATCGGGCCTTTTTGCACGGTAAATTCCGAGCGCGCCGGGTTGTAGATTTGGGTGCCCAGCACATCGGCGGGCAGCAAATCGGGGGTAAACTGGATGCGGCTGAATTTGGCATCTACCGCCTGGGCAAGGGTTTTGATCGCCAGCGTTTTGGCCAGGCCGGGCATGCCTTCCAATAGAATATGGCCGCGCGTGAGCAGGCCGATGAGCAGCCGGTCGAGCATCATTTGCTGGCCGATGATCAGCTTCCCGGTTTCGGCGGCGAGACTTTCCAGAAAAACGCTTTCCTGTTGAATTTGGTAGTTCAGCGCTTCGATATCCACGTGATGTTGCATGAAAAAATTGGATTTCTTAGAAGTGGGCAAAAATAGGACTACAACGACAGAATGTCCTTGTTTTTGTTGGAAAGGATGAACGTTGAATGTAGGGGTTTGGTGTACATTTGCGGTCTTTTCGGGCCCCACCGAGATTGCCTAAACGTTGATTGAATCATTTTGAATGTGTAGAACCGACCAGTGGGGATTTAATTGAACTTCCAGTGTTGCCTGGTTCAACCGCACCCCCGGCCCCCATAGCCATCAACTTAAGGATTCACAGGGCTATAAAACTTTTA
>CAZAEZ010000039.1:0-50043 GCA_964484205.1 uncultured Saprospiraceae bacterium
TGACTGGCAGTCACCCCCTCACTTGGCCCCCTGCTCAGCCAAACGGGAATATGAGCCAAAAAGAACCACAAGGGCGCCCGACTAAGAATATGTTTTCACCATGGAGACAGGGAGGCCTAACTCCGTGTCCTCGTATGTTTGCCAGGCCACGTGAGACTCGTCCTACGACTTCAAGTCGTAGGACGAGTAGGCCCTCTCCATGTCTCCGTGTTGAAAAAAATCACTCCACTTTCACCCGTGCACTCTCGTTTTCCGAGCCCGTGCTGCGGCGGCGGGCGCTTTTCAGTTCGGTATTGCCGAAACGGTAGCTGAAGGTGAGCCGGGCATTGCGGGAGTCGAAACGTTCGTAGAAATTGACCAACACGTCGGCGTAATCGACCCGTACTGTGGTCGGCTGGGTGTAAAGAATATCGTTGATGGAAAGCGAGAGCCGGCCGCGATCGTTCCAGAAGGTTTTGGAGGCGCCGAAGCTCAGGCCGCCGATGGACTGAATAACGAAAAACTCTTCTAAAAACGGCGTCAGGTACCAGCCGCTGAATTCAAGTTTAAAGTCGGCAGGCAGGTTGATATTGATCTGGCCGTACGCCAGCCAGTTCCATTTGCTGCGGTTATAGCGCTGGTCGAGATATTCGGCGTCGTAGGAATTTCGGATAAACTGGTTGCCACCGTAACCGTCGATGATGTTTTTGAATTTGATCGGGAAATTCAGTTCGAAGGCCCAACGCTCGTATTGCGCCAGGTTTTCCGCTGTGGTGAAGGTGCGGGTGCCTTCCAGGCGCGGGGCATTTTCGATGATCACATCGTTGGTTTTTTGGTAAGAAATCCGGATAAAAGGTTGATTGTCATAGGTAACTGTGAACTGGCCGTTGTTGGAAACCTCAGGCCGCAACTGCGGATTCCCCTGTGTATACGTGAGCGAGTCGATAAAAAAGGCAAACGGGTTTTGCTCTTGAAAACCCGGGCGGTTTACCCGGCGGCTGTAGGCGCCCTGCAGGCCAAAGTGTTCGCCAAAGTGGTACAGGGCGCTGGCGCTGGGGAACCACTGGAGGTAGTTTCGATCGAGTACTTGCTGGCCCTGGGTTTTCCCGCTCACCACGGTCTGTTCGGCCCGCAGGCCGCCGTTGAGGTCGAGTTTGCCCAGCTTTTTCGACAGGTTTACGTAACCGGCGTTGATGTTTTCCTCGTACAAAAATTCGTTGGACAGGTTTTGGTCAAGCACGCCGCTGCGCAGGAACTTGAGGTCGTTGTCGATGCGGGCAACGCTGGACTTAGCGCCGGTTTCCACCTTAAATGTGGAGTCAATTGGCAGCGTGTAGTCCAATTTGCCGACATACAATTTGATCGGTTGCTGAACATCCTGCTCCGACAGCGATTCCGTGCTGCCGGGTTCATTTTGAAAAATATTCAGGTAACTGATGTTGCTGAAGTCGTACTGGCTGTAATCCAGGTCGAAATTCAGGCTGTGCTCGGTACCGGGCTCAAACTCGTGTTTGACATTGACGTTGGACAAAAAATTATTTCGATCAGATATGGTGTTGTTCAGCGTGGTGAACGACCCGAACTGCTGGGTATTATCCAGGTTGGAGACATCGGTAACATTGCGTCCCCGCCCTTCGTTGGAACGGGTAAACCCCCGGAACAACACGCCGACTGTGGTTTTTTTTGTGGCAAAAAAGTCGGCGCCGAAACGGTAGTTGTGGGAGCTTGTAAAATCCGGGGTATAGCCGGTTTGCGCGTACAACTCTTGTCCGATATAGCGGTCGACATTAATGATGTGAAACGAGCTGCGATCAAAATAACTGTACGAGCCGAACAGGTTCCACTGGCCTTTCCGGTAATTCAGGTTGAGTGAAGGGTTGAGCCGGTAGTAATTCCGGTCGTCGGAGCCGGCATCGGTCTGGTCATAGATACTCCCGCCGGCGGTCATGGCAACAGTGCCGGTGAAGCCCAGGTTGGCGTTGCGTTTGAGCACAATATTGATGATAGAGCCGCCGGAAGCGTCAAATTTGGCCCCCGGTTGCGTGATAAGTTCCACGCGGTCGATCTGGTCGCCGGGCATATCGCGCAGCACGGCGTTCATGTCGGTGTACTGGGAGGGTTTGCCGTCGATCCAGATGGCGACGTTTTGGTTGCCGGCAAGGGTAACGCGTTCCTGGACGACCAGCACGCCCGGCAATTTTTGCAAAACTTCCAGTGCCGTACCTCCACTGGCTACCGGGCTGTTGGCCACATTCATGATCAGGCGGTCGGCCTTTTGCTCAAAAAGCGGCCGTTTGGCGGTGATTACGGCTTCGCCGAGCAGTTTGTCGGCGGGCTTGAGGGTAATGTCGGCGCTGACATTTTTACTTTCGGCAGTGATGGTAAACGGCTCGGTGTATTGCGTTTCAAAGCCAAGCATGTTGACCAGCAGGCGGTATGTGCCGGGGCCTACATCGTTGATGGCAAACGTGCCGGACTCCGCGCTCAGGGCGCCTTTTACCAATTGGGAATCCAGAGAAGAAATAAGCGCCACACTGGCAAAACCGACGGGCTGGTTGTTGTCGTCGGTTACGGTGCCACTGACGGTGATTTGAGCGATAAGCGAAAACGACGCGAGGGAAAAGAAGGCAAGGGAGAGGCTAAGTTGTTTCATGCAGGAGCGTGGATTGTTTTTGAATTCAAATGCTCCGAAAAGTCTACACAACAATTCATTGAGCAAAAATTCTTGGACGAATGGTCTTTTTTGGGCGAAAAGTGGCGGTGCGTTTCAGCAAAAAACTACCCTTGAACATTGCCTTTCGCAAATTCAAGGGTAGTTGCCGGATTTCCCGGGTTGCGCCGGTTACTTCAATTGCCGGTACAGGGAAACCAGCGAAGCAACCATAAAAAAAATTGTCAGAAAAACAGCCCAGAGCGGGCGTTCGAGTTGCATTTTAGCATCGAGCCAGCGTCCGATAAACACGCCGGCCAGACAAGCGCCCAGCAGCTGAAAAGCAAGGCCACTATACCGTGCCCAGTCTTTAATTGCGGATTTCCGCTTTTCCTCCGGCGAGTTTGGTTGCGGCATCTTTATCAGCTTTTAAATCGGCCTCTCTGGCCAAACCGTTGGCGATACCGGTCTCCATTTTGCAGGTCACGTTGAATTTGGCGCCGCTTTGAACGAGCAGTTTGTTGGTCGTTACATCGCCTTCAACCTCCGCGGTTTCACGAACATTCAGCAGCTCGCGTACCATAAGTTTGCCTTTAAATTGCCCTTCGATAACCGCATTTTCGCAGCGGATTTCGCCATCCACCACGCCGGTTGGGCCGATAATAACTTTTGACTTGCAGGACAGTTTTCCTTTGATAGTCCCATCTACACGAAGGTCGCTGTCGCACTTCAATGATCCTTCCACGACGGTGCCTTTAACCAACGTATTTAACGAATTTGACGGGGTTGATGCAGTGGATTTGGGATCTTCCGTGTTCTTATTATTTCCAAACATAGTATTGAGATTTGTACATGAGGGACTGTGTTAAACGCGCGGCATGGTTGAGAAATTATACGGAAATTGCCCGCAGGTTTTAGCTGTAACAAAAATGAAAAAGATTTCCGCAGCGCACAAAGCTACGGAAATCTTTTTCATCGTTTCTCCGGGAAAACACGGAGTTATTCTTAGAAATTCGGGCAGTAGACACCGCGGCGTTCCGGGCCGCAAATTTTGTATACCAGCGAAAATTCAAAGGCGCCGTTACCATTCGAAGCGGTGTACAGGCTCGACGTGTTGATGTCATAGCTGAACCCGATGGTAAATTGCTCGTAGTCAAAACGGGTGCTGAGAATGAAGGCATCCACCAGTTTGCCACTTTCAAGTTTGTTGGCTACACGGGCCCAGGCGCCAATCTGGAAGGCCTGGTGGTAGCGGCGGCTGTTGCCCAGCAGGAATTTGAACGAGTTTCCGGCATTTACCTGGAAAGACGGCCCCTGGAAGAACGTAACCACGCCTGGTATCAGGCCGAAGCGTTTGGCCACCATAAATTCACCACCGGCATGGAACGTGAATTTGCTGTACAGCGGAATATCCTGGTTGTCAAACGATTGGTTTGCGCGATTCAGGTGGCTGAATGCGCCGCCGAAATAGAAATTGTTGTCTTCGTCAAAAACGCTGAACCACAGGATACCGGCCGACATATCGAGGAACAGAAAGTTCGGATCGTCAATGATCTCACCCGGTTGAGTTGGGTCGTAGCGCCCCTGGCCGTCGTTTTGGCTCGGCCATTTAAGGGCCTGGCTGTTGATGCTGCGCTGGCTGACGCCCAAATCGGCGCCAAATACCAGGTAGTGCGCTTTGCGGCGATAGCCGCCCATTTTCTTGGCATAGGAACCCGACAGGCGAGCCTGCAAGGTGGCAAATTCGGATTCGCCGGCTTTATCGCCCCAAAAGGTGCCGCCCAAACCGAAATAGTCGTACCGGCCAACAGCCAGTTTCTGATCGTACGAAGCGGAATACGTGTTGTAGGCATTTTGCTTCAGGATGGAGGCCCACTGGTTGCGGTAATTGGCGACGATGCGGTGGTTACAGTTCATCACCCCGGTCATTGCCGGGTTGAGGTTGAGCGGGCTCATGTAGAACTGTGAGAAGTGGATATCCTGAGCAGGCAGCACTGCGGCCGACATCAGAATCACAATACTTAGCGTAAAAAAGTGTAAAGTAGCTTTTTTCATAGACAGGCAGACTATGTTGTTTGGTTGAGAACAGCGTACAATATTAGGCAGGACAGAAAAAACGCCCTAACTTTTTTTGTTAAAGTGTGCAAAGTTAGGTTTTTCAGGATTCGCAGCGAAACATTCAAAATGTTTTGCCGGTTAAAATCAATTTTTTAACTGTTTTATAATCCCCGGTGCGTACTCGTCCGACGACTTTAAGTCGTCGGACGAGTGTATGCAGGGCAAAATAAAAGAACAAACGCGCCCCTGATGTGCATATTTTGGCGTTAACGTTAAGGTTCCGTTTGGCAAGATGGCTTTTGGTTCCGAAACGCTGCCTCCCCCACCGGAATCGGGCCAATCAATACGGCGCAGTCAAATTAGTTGCTGTTTCAGGCTTACAAATTCATCTTCGGTCAAAACGCCGGAATCGAGTAGCTCCTTCAATTTGAGGATTTCATCAGCGGCGGAAAAGTGGGTCTGTGCTGCTTGCGCTTCCAGCAGTTTTTGCTCTGTTTCGGCATCCAGGATTTTCGATTTGTTGGACAGACAAAATTTGATAAATGTGTCCTGATTTACCAGCAACCGGATTGGCGCCGGAAGAAATTCATACGCCGTGCGGAAGACCGCTTCTTTTTTCTCATCGCCCAGGGCCTTCCCAAACGTTTGAATATTCAATAGGGGGATCACCTTGGCGGATATAATTGTCCGGACTTCCGGCAGCAAATGTTCCAGGGTCAACTTTCCCATGGCTTTATCCTTCATATCGCGCAGGTCGCTTGCTTTTGCTCCGATTTCACTGCTCACTTTTTGTTTGGCCTCTTTCAAGCGCTCGCCGGTTTCCTCCATTTTTTCGGCGGCTTTGGTCTTCAAATCCTTGATATTAGAGCCCACTTCACCGATTTTCCCGGCAGCCAGGTCTTTCTTTTCTTTGAGGTCGTCATTCAATTCATGCAGCTTTTCAGTTGCTTTTTCCTTTAACTTCTGCAGTTGGGCATTTTGTTCTTCGAGTTTTTCCTTGGCTTTGTCAACAAGTTTTTTAAACATCACCCGGCGTTTTTATTTGGTCAAAAATAAATCCCTTGCAACCGGACAATTCGTGCTCCAGGTGTACAAGGGCGTTTTAGGATGCTGAAAAGTACAAACTATTTTTTCAAAAAAATCAAACCGGGGGTAGTCAAGTGCCTACAGGCGGCGGCTAACCCGTTCCACCATTTCCGTCTTCCAGGGCAAAAACGTATTGTTCAAAATATGCCGGCGCGCTTCACCGACCAACCAGAGATAAAAGCCGAGATTTTGCAGCGAAGCCAGCTGCATGCCCAGAATTTCTTCGTTGGCAAACAAATGCCGGAGGTAGGCCCGGCTGTGATTTCGGCTGGTGGCCAGGGGGCTTCCGGCGTCGATGGGGTCAAAATCGGCTTTCCAACGGGCATTGCGGATGTTGATGATGCCTTCGGTAGTATACAAAATGCCGTGGCGGGCATTGCGCGTCGGCAACACACAGTCGAACATATCGACCCCCCGGGCAATGCACTCCAGGATATTCGCCGGCGTGCCCACGCCCATCAGGTAGCGGGGTTTGTCGGCCGGCAGGATTTCAGTGACCAGTTCCGTCATGGCATACATGTCTTCAATGGGCTCGCCGACGGACAGCCCCCCGATAGCATTGCCGGCGCAGCCATGTGCGGCAATCGTTTCGGCCGATTGTTTGCGCAGGTCGGGGTAGGTACTGCCTTGCACGATCGGGAACAGCGTTTGTTCGTAGCCGTAAATGGGTTCTGTGGTATTAAAGCGCTCGATGCAGCGTTCGAGCCAGCGGTGCGTCAGGTCCAGAGAGTTTTTCGCGTAGCGGTAATCGCAGGGGTAGGGCGTACACTCGTCGAATGCCATGATGATGTCGGCCCCGATCCGGCGTTGAATATCCATTACCCCTTCGGGCGTAAAGGTGTGCCGCGACCCGTCGATATGGCTCTGGAAGGTCACTCCTTCTTCCCTGATCTTGCGCCGGTGGGCCAGGGAGTACACCTGGTACCCGCCGCTGTCGGTCAGCATGGGTTTGTTCCAGCCGTTGAACCGGTGCAGGCCGCCGGCTTGTTGTAAAATATCGAGCCCGGGGCGCAGGTACAAATGGTAGGTGTTTCCCAGAATAATTTGCGCACCGATGGCTTCCTTCAGCTCGTGCTGGTGCACGGCTTTCACTGTTGCAGCAGTACCCACCGGCATGAATATGGGTGTTTCGATCGGGCCGTGCGCGGTTTCGATCAGGCCCGCCCGGGCATTTGAATCGGTATGCTGGAGGGTAAATTGCATTTTTTGTTGAGCTGTTGATGCGTTGATTTGAATTCAGCATTCCGTTATGTTGAAAATTAGATGCATTTGCGAGATCGTTCAAATCAACGCATCAACTAATCAACGCATCAACTGCTTAATTACGCCAAATTCCGGTGGCTGTCCAGTTTTAACAGCACGCCGATCATGAGGGTAAAGCCGATGAGCGACGAACCGCCGTAACTGATGAATGGCAGCGGAATCCCGATGATTGGAAACAGCCCCATGGTCATGCCGATATTGATAATGAAGTGGACAAAAATCACACCGGCCACGCCGTAGGCATATATCCTGGAGAAGTTGGACCGCTGCCGTTCTGCCAGCTGGGTGATGCGAAATAACAACACAAAAAAGAGCCCCACCACACCCAGCACGCCCACAAAACCCTGCTCTTCGCCTACAGTGCAGAAAATAAAATCGGTGCTTTGTTCCGGCACGTATTTCAGTTTGGTCATATTGCCCTGCAGGGGCCCTTTGCCGAAAAGGCCGCCGGAGCCGATTGCCATTTTGGAATGCAGCAGGTTATACGCCGATCCGCGTGCGTCAGACGCAGCTTCGGATGGGTGCAGCCAAATACGGATGCGCTGCTGTTGGTGCGGGGCCATGAGTGAATAGGCATAACCTGCGAGAAAGACCATGCCACAACCCAGGCCCAAAATCAGAAGCACCAGTTGCAGCCGGCGCTGGATGAGGCTGTTTTTCCGGATATAACTTTTTAAAAAAACAGTCGCAAAAAACAGGATGGCAGGGGCCATTATCCAAAGCGGGCTGATCGCCAAAGCCTCCGGATCAACCGGTTTGTCCGGGTTGCTGAAGGCTGTGGCTGTAGTTTCGACAATCCAACTGCTGATGTCTTCCCACCAAAAAAGCACCAGTGAAAGTACGGCAAACGCCCACCACCAGTAGCGGTGGTTTAGTTCCTTGCGAATGATGCGTGCGCTGGCGAGCATAATGAGCACTGCCGCCACATCCTGTGCCTGGAACAACAACCCAAGAATCACCATCAGGGCCGTTCCAAAACCCAGCACATACCAACTGGCAGGCAAACCTTCGCGGAAAAGCACCATCAGAAAAGAGAAAAAAATCAGGGCGGAACCGGTATCCTTTTGCAGCAGTACGATCAGCACCGGAATTCCCCAAAGACCAAGTGCGTAGAGCCGGGATTTGGGGTCGCGCAGGCTCACGCCGGTAGAACTCAGGTACCCGGCGATGGCCAGGCAGGTGCTGAACTTGGCAATTTCGGCCGGCTGAAAAGAAAAACCGCCGAACTGGTACCAGGCATTGGCGCCGTTGACCTCGCGGCCAAACACGATGGTTCCGGCGAGCAACAACAGGGAGGCCAGGTAAAGCGGCAAGGCAAAAGTGCGCCAGAAGGCCCAATCGGTCATTTGGATAAAAAACAAGATGACCATGCAGGTGATAATGAAAAACAACTGCTTGCCGGGGCTGCTGCTCAGGTCGAAAAAACCATAGGGTGCATTCGGGTTGTAATTGACCGCATAGATCATCAGCCAGCCGATGACCACCAGGGCGATGTAGCAACTCAACGTGATTTTATCCAAATCACCCACTCCAACCGATGTATTTTTGATTCCTGACATTTCGTACGGCTCCTCCCTGTTATTCTAAAAAATCGCGTGGATGAATATTTGTGTCCTTCGCCGGATAGGCGCCGGGATAATAGGCGCTCAACTGAGGCAAAAAAGCCAGGGCTTCCTGCCGCGTAAAAAAGGCACCTACACGCAGTTTGTAATAGGGTTTTTCGTGTACCCAATCGGCGGGTACGGTGGGGAAAAGGTTTAAAAACTCGGTTTTCCCTGCTTCTACCCGCGTCCGGTCGGTGGTAGACAACAACTGCAGGCGCCAGCCGTCGATGCCCGGGTTGGCGCGGTTTTGATAAACCCAGTTCCGCAGGAGCTGGTCGATGGACGGGTCAATATTGAACTGGATTTCCTGCGCTGTGCCTGTTCCGGAAAAAAACGGAAGCAACACAGCCACTCCGATCCAGTATTTTATAAAAGTATGAACGCGCATGATTCGTTCGGTATTAGTTGGCTGCCATAAGAGCCGGCCCGGCAGATGTGCCCAGACGGTCGGCGCCGGCATCGAGCAAGGCGCGGGCATCCTTGGCAGTACGGATGCCGCCGGCAGCCTTTATTTTTAAGTGTGTCCCACCGACTTCCTTCAACAGCCGAACCATTTCAACGGTGGCCGGATACCCGTGAAAGCCGGTGCCGGTTTTCAGATAGTGGATGCCTGCTTCGCGTGCTATTTCTGCTGCACGGCGAATTTCTCCCTCGGTCAGCAGGCCGCATTCCAGAATCAACTTGGATGTGCCGCCCCGCATATGTACTGCCCGCGCCACCCCTTCGACATCGTGTTGCACATGGTTCCAGTTTTGACTTTTCAATGCCGCAATATTGATCACAGCGTCAATTTCATTTGCACCCTCATCCATTGCACGCTTGATCTCTTCGCTTTTTGCCGCAATGGCGGTATACCCCATCGGGAAACCAACTACGGTAACCAGGCGAACAGGGCTTTCCTCTCCCAGAATACGCCGGGCTTCCCGGACAAAAAAAGGTGGCAGGCAAACACCGGCAAAACCATATTCCATAGCTTCCTGGCAGAGTTGTTGGACATCCTGGAGCGTACAATCCGGTTTGAGCTGGGTATGTTCAATAAATTCGGCTAAAACAGACATCAGGTTATACGGTAACGTTTGAGGCGCCAAAATTAGGCAGCCAGGCATTATTGGGGGGAATATCGCCTTGTTAAAATCTGTGAAATGTTTCGTCGGCCGTCAAAACACAGGCTCGATCCAAAAGGAGGCTGGGTAAAAAAAGCAAGCCTTCCCGCATGGTTCTGGACGGGAAGGCTTATCGCTTTCATTTCGTTTTCCCTGCAAATTAAAAGCTAAAATACGTGAATTCCGCTTATTCAGGTTGTAAAAATTAAATTTTACCGGGCATATGATTTGCCAGCAATTTTTTGGGCTTTTTCGAAGCCGTATTTTAAAAAAATAAAACCTTTTGTTTTAAATTTTTTTTACAAACTGTTTTGAATCCCTACCTTTGCAGGTTGTTGGAACATTCCACATTCCCGGCTGTTTATCCGCAGGCTATGACTAAGACCAAACCACTCCATTTAAAAAAATCCAATTCCAATTCGAACCCTGAAAATGTCCCGGATCAGGAATCAGGTCAGGACTATATCGACGTGGTCAATACCAGGGTGCACAACCTGAAAAACCTTCATGTGCGCATCCCGCGCAATCAGCTCGTGGTCATAACCGGGGTCAGTGGCTCGGGCAAAAGTTCACTGGCATTTGATACCATTTATGCCGAGGGGCAGCGCCGTTTCATGGAAACCCTGTCGAGCTATGCCCGGCAGTTTATCGGCGAAATGGAGCGCCCCGATGTGGAGCAAGTGACCGGCTTGAGCCCGGTGATCAGCATTGAGCAAAAAACAACCGGGCGCAACCCGCGCTCCACGGTAGGTACCGTAACTGAAGTGTATGATTTTTTGCGCCTGCTGTATGCGCGAGCCGGAGATGCCTACTCGTATGTGACCGGGAAGAAAATGGTCAAATTCACCGAAGAGCAGATCATTCAGCACATTTCCGAACACTACGCCGGGCAAAAAATCATACTGCTCGCGCCGGTAGTTCGTTCGCGCAAAGGCCATTACCGGGAGTTGTTCGAGCAAATCCGCAAGCAGGGCTACACCAAAGTCCGGGTGGATGGCGAAATCATAGACATCACTCCGGGCATGCAGATCGACCGGTACAAAATTCACGATATTGATATTGTTGTGGACCGTTTGAAACTCGGCGACGACCGGATGGACCGTTTGCACGAATCGATAAAAACGGCGCTCCGGCTGGGCGATGGAATGGTGCAGGTGGTGGTAGCCTCCCCCGGTCCCCCCATTGAGGGGGGGAGAACGGAAGTTCGGTCCGCTATCGCAAATGAAAGTAGTTCACTTTCTGAAAATCTCCCTTCCGGGGAATCGCCTTCCCTCAAGGGGGGAGGCTACTCCAAACGCCTGATGTGCCCGGAATCCGGCATTTCATACGAAGAACCTTCGCCCAATACGTTTTCATTTAACTCACCCTACGGCATGTGCCCGCACTGCAAGGGCCTTGGCGAAGTGCATGAAGTTGAGATGGCCCTGGTGATACCCGATTTTTCCAAAAGTATCAACGAAGTCGGTATTGTTCCGCTGGGTGAGGTACGTGATAATTTTACGTTCAAGCAACTGCGGGCGATCGCCAAAAAATACAAATTCACGTTTTCAACACCCATCAATGAAATCCCGGAAGAGGCCCTGCAAATGATCCTGCATGGCGGCAACGAAACCTTCGACGTTCGGGTAACCTGGGGTGGCGACGACTACAGCTACAACCTGGCCGCCGAAGGCATCGTCAACATGCTGAAACGCTGGTACGCCGATAGTTCCAGCGAAAAAATCCGCCAATGGGCCGAAGATTTTATGACGGTGCAGGTATGCCCCGAGTGTGCCGGCACGCGCCTGAAACAGGAAAGCCGCTGGTTCAAAATCGGGGAGAAAAACATCGCCGAACTGGCAGAAATGGACCTGAACGAGCTCTACGCCTGGCTGCAACAGGTGGAAACAACCATGAGCGAGCGGCAGCGCGCCATTGCCAGGGAAGTCCTCAAGGAAATTCGCTTCCGCCTGCATTTTCTGTTGCAGGTCGGGCTCAACTACCTGGCACTCAACCGACCGGCCCGCTCCCTTTCCGGCGGCGAAAGCCAGCGCATCCGCCTGGCCACCCAAATTGGCTCGCAACTCACGGGTATCACCTACATTCTTGACGAGCCCAGCATCGGTTTGCACCAGCGCGACAACCACCGCCTGATCGATGCACTGAAAAACCTGCGCGATATCGGCAACACCGTGCTCGTAGTCGAACACGACCGCGATATCATGCTCGAATCCGACTACCTGATCGACCTCGGCCCCGGCGCCGGCAAACACGGCGGCGAAGTGGTCGACATCGGTACGCCCGAGCAGTACATGCGCAACAGCACACTCACGTCCGACTACCTGGCCGGCCGCCGGCGTATCGAAATCCCCAAAAAGCGCCGGAAAGGCAGCGGCAAAAAACTGCGCCTGACCGGCGCGACCGGGCATAACCTGAAATCCGTGACCATGGAATTGCCGCTGGGCTCCTTTGTCTGCGTAACCGGGGTGAGCGGCTCCGGAAAATCCAGCCTGATCAATGAAACGCTGTACCCCATCCTGCAGCAACATTTTTACAAGAGCCTGAAACGGCCGTTGCCCTATGAAAAAATCGAGGGGCTGGAGTTGGTGGATAAAGTTATCGAGATCGATCAGAGCCCGATTGGGCGAACGCCGCGCTCCAATCCGGCCACGTACACCAATGTGTTTACCGATATCCGCAAGATGTTTTCCGATACACCGGAGGCAAAAATCCGGGGGTATGCGCCCGGGCGTTTCTCCTTCAATGTGAAAGGCGGGCGTTGTGAGGTGTGCGGCGGCGGCGGTATGCGGGTGATCGAAATGAACTTTTTGCCCGATGTGTCCGTGCCTTGCGAGCGTTGCCTGGGTCGCCGCTACAACCGCGAGACCCTGGAGGTGCTGTACAAGGGCAAAAGTATCAGCGACGTACTCGACATGACCATCGATGAGGCTGCCGACTTTTTTCAGCCGGTTCCAACGATTTTCCGCAAACTGAAAACCCTCCGCGATGTAGGGCTTGGCTACATCACCCTGGGCCAGCAGGCCACCACGCTCAGCGGTGGCGAAGCGCAACGCGTCAAGCTCGCGGAAGAACTCAGCAAAAAAGATACCGGCCGCACCATTTACATTCTTGATGAACCCACCACCGGACTACACTTTGAAGATATCCGCCACTTGCTGGCTGTGCTAAACAAACTGGTGGACAAGGGCAATACGGTGGTTGTGATCGAACACAACCTCGACGTGATAAAAATGGCCGACCATATTGTTGACATTGGTCCGGAAGGCGGCGCAGGCGGCGGGGTGATCGTTTGCGCGGGCACACCCGAAGAAGTGGCAAAAGTGCCCGAAAGCTGGACGGGGCAGTTTTTGAAAAACGAGCTGAACTGAATTTTTTTACCACGGAGCCTCTGAGCATACTCGTCCTACGGCTTCAAGCCGTAGGACGAGTAAAGTTTCTCCATGCCTCCGTGGTAAATATTCAGGCTAACTGCTCGCTAATTTTCCCAAAACGGCGCTCCCGGCGCTGATAACTCAACACCGCTTCAAACAACTGTTCTTTTCCGAAATCGGGCCAGAATACCGGGGTGAAATACAGCTCCGCATAGGCAATTTGCCAAAGTAAAAAATTGGAAATGCGCGTTTCGCCGCTCGTGCGAATGAGCAATTCCGGATCTGGAATGCCGCGTGTGCTGAGCGCGTTTTCAAAGGCCCGTTCATCAATATCTTCCGGGCGCAGGGTTCCACTGACAGCCTGCTCGGCCAACAGCCGTGTGGCGCGCAAAATTTCCCATTTCGCCGAATAATTCAGCGCCAGGACAAGTGTGAGCCGCTTGTTGTCTTTGGTTTGTTCAATCCCTTCGAGCAGCGTCTTGTAGCTGCTTTTTGGCAAAGCCTCCAGGTTGCCGATGGCTTGCAGGCGCACCCCGTTTTTGTTCAAATCGCGAATCTCGCCCCGGATGGTTTCCACCAGCAGGCTCATCAGCGCCGTCACCTCAGCCGGCGGCCGGCTCCAGTTTTCGGTGCTGAACGCGTAGAGCGTCAGATATTCCACGCCTATTTCCCCGGCGGCTTCGGTTACTTCCCGGACACTTTTCACCCCGCTTCGATGCCCCAGCACTCTGGGCATGCCTTTTTGTTTGGCCCAGCGGCCGTTTCCATCCATGATGATCGCAATATGACGGGGTACTTTGTCCGGAATGATAAGCGATTTCAGGTCATTCATAAGCGCCGATTGTATGGCTTTGAAAAATAAAAGCTTGCAAAAATACATAATCTAAAATGGCAAATTGCGATTCTGTAGTTTTGCAGCCCGAACTTCGTTTTTCAACCATTACGCATGCATCCCGTTTTTCGAAAACAATTTAATGCCGCCTTCACACCGGAAAAATACCAGGCCCTGCTCCAAACTATGAATACGGAGTTTGGCGAACCCGTAACGTTTCGCGTGGCCGAAACACCGGTATTTGTGCCCAAAAACCTGAAAGACAAAATTATCCGGGCAGTCGACGACATCGTCGCGGTACTCACCCGTCCCGATTTTCGCACCCTCAGCCAGGCGGCTATCCCCAGGCGCCTGTGGGTGCCCAACGAAGCGGTGCATCCCAAATTTTTACAATTCGATTTCGGCATTTGCCGCGACGCCGACGGGAATCTGACGCCCCAACTCATCGAATTGCAGGGGTTCCCCTCGCTGTATTTTTACCAGCACCTGCTTGCACAGGGCTACCGGCGGCATTTCGACCTTCCCGAAGATTTTCACCACCTGTTTGGCGGCATTGACTCGGAGCAATACCTGGACCTCCTGCGCCAGGTGATCATTGCCGATGCCAGGCCTGAAAATGTCATTCTGCTCGAAGTTGAACCGGAAAAACAAAACACCCGGATCGACTTCTGGGGCACCCGCAAATACCTGGGTTTGAAGGTGCTGTGTTTGAGCAAAGTCAAACGTTCGGGCCGTGAATTGTACTACCTTGACGACAACGGGCGCAAAGTGCCCATTCAGCGGATGTACAACCGCATAATTTTTGACGAATTGGAAAAACGCGCCGACCTCCCCCGCGAGTGGAATATGTTTGACGAGGTGGATGCCGAGTGGGTCGGGCACCCCAACTGGTTTTTCCGCATTTCAAAACATACGCTCCCGCTCCTGAAATCGGAATTTGTACCCGAAACACACTTTCTCAGCGAACTGAAATCGCCGCCCGCCGACCTGGAAAACTGGGTGCTCAAGCCGCTCTACTCCTTTTCCGGGCAGGGGGTGAAAGTGAACCTCACCGGGGAGGACCTGGAGTCTATCGACGAGCCTTCCAATTTTATTCTCCAGCGCAAAGTGGAATACATTTCCGGTATCGAAACAGCGATCCCGAACGAGCCTGCCAAGTGCGAGATCCGGATGATGATGCTCTGGGAACCCGACTGGGAAAAACCGGTGCTGGTGAACAACCTGATTCGCATCAGCAAGGGTGAAATGGTGGGCGTGCGCTACAATATGGGGAAAGAATGGGTCGGCTCCAGTGTGGGCTTTTTTGAACCTTAATTATTTTGAACCAACTTTTTTATACCACCGAAATTGAAAACGGCCTGGCCCGGCTCGATGCCGAAGAAAGCCGGCACCTGCTGACCGTACTGCGCCGGCAGCCCGGAGACCGGTTGCAGCTAACCGACGGCAGGGGCTTTTTTTACGAAGCCGAAATAACGGAAGCCGGTAAAAAGCAGGCTGTGGTGCGCATTCTTGAAACGCGCCAAACTTCGGCGCCCGCTGCCCGGCTGCATATCGCCATCGCACCCACCAAACAGATCGACCGCTTGGAGTGGTTTTTGGAAAAGGCCACCGAAATCGGCGCCCAGGAAATCACGCCGCTCTTGTGCAAGCGCTCTGAGCGTACCAATATTCGGCACGACCGCCTGGAGAAAATCCTGGTTTCAGCGATGAAACAATCCCTGCAAAGCCGCCTGCCGGTGCTACATCCGCTGACGCCTTTTGCCCAACTGGTAACGCAGGCCCAGGCATCCCGGCGTTTTATTGCCTGGTGCCCCGAGGAGCCGCCGCTGCATTTAATGCACCAACTCCCGGCTGCGTCCGACGCGCTTGTCCTCGTTGGCCCCGAAGGCGATTTTACGGCAGAGGAAGTCGCTCTGGCACAGGCAAATGGCTTTTCCCCGGTTGGCCTGGGCCCTACCCGCCTCCGCACCGAAACCGCAGGCGTGCTTGCTGCGGCAGTTTTTCAACTGGCGCAGTTGCGCTGAAAAACGCCTGATTTTTTCCAAAATATAGTTGTATTACACTGGTCCGACTTGTAATTTGCTTCCCGGATATTTATCGACAAAACCCCGGCTCCCGCCGAGTTTCAATCCGGCGTCGTCGTGGAAAGTAGCGGTGAATGCCCCCTGCGAATAATTTTGTTAAAAAATGTTAAACCATGCTGCTAAACGTATTCACCTGGTGGGGCTCGCTCGGAGACGCCGAGCAATGGTTCTGGGGCATAGCTTTGATTTTCAATGTTTTATTTGCCTTGTATTTGGTGGTGCAATTTGCCGGCGGCCATGACACCGATGTTGATGGCGACATTGATCTCGACCATGCAGATGCCGGTTTTGCGGTGCTCAGCCTGCGCAGTTTGCTTGCCTTCGGCATGTTTATGGGCTACACCGGTGTGGTGGTCATCCGGCAGGGCGGAGGCAGGATTTTGGCCTTGCTCGCCGGAACGGCGGCGGGTACGCTCGCCGCGTGGTTGGCCTGGCGGCTGCTGCGAAGCATCCTACGGCTGCAATCTTCAGGCACGCTTGATCTGGGGAACACTATCGGTCAAACCGGCGCCGTGCACCTGCAAATACCCGCGCCGTCGGAAGGCATAGGGAAAGTGATGGTGGAGGTGCAGGGCGCCCTCCGTGAAATGGATGCCATTTCAGAATCCGGAAGTATTCCAACAGGAACCGCCATTCTGGTGGTCGGTTTGACCGACGATGGAACGCTGATCGTACAACCGTTTGAGCCTTTGCCCGGGCATAAATTGAAGCAAAAAATATTGGCGTTTTAATTCCGGTTTTTCTATTCCATTTGCTCAAAATCTATTTTTTCAAAAAAATCAAATGACCCAGAACTACCCGTAACTCTATTTTCCATTCCAAATCAAAATAATTATGACTACAATAGTTTTGTTGTTCGTTTTTTTACTTGTTTTCCTTGTCATCATGGGCGGTGTTTTTATCTCCCGGTACAAGCGCTGCCCGTCCGACAAGATCCTGGTGATCTATGGGAAAACCAACGGTGGCCAATCGGCCAACTGTATTCATGGCGGCGCAGCCTTTATCTGGCCGGTTATTCAGGACTACCAGTTTCTTGACCTGACGCCCATCTCCATCGACGTGGACCTGCGCAATGCGTTGAGCAAACAAAACATTCGCGTAGATGTGCCCTCGCGCTTTACCGTTGGTATTTCCACAGAACCGGCCATCATGACCAATGCCGCGGAGCGTTTGCTTGGGCTCGACCTTGGCGCCATTCGTACCGTAGCGCACGACATCATTGTCGGTCAGATGCGCCTGGTGATCGCAACCATGGACATCGAGGAGATCAATGCCGATCGCGATAAGTTTTACAGCAATGTGTCCCACCACGTGGAAAGCGAGCTGAAAAAGATCGGTCTGCGCCTGATCAACGTAAACGTTACCGACATCCACGACGAGTCCGGATACATCCAGGCACTTGGTAAAGAAGCCGCTGCAAAAGCCATCAACGACGCCCGCGTGTCGGTGGCCCTGAAACAGCGCGACGGTTCAATCGGTGAAGCCGATGCGCAACGCGAGATGCGGATCAAAGTATCTGAAACACAGGCCCTTTCGGTTATCGGTGAGGCCGAGGCTACGCAGATGCAGCGCTCCAAAGTAGCCAACGCCGAAGCCATCGCGGCAGCCGGCGAAGCCGAGGCCCAGCAGCTGCAGCGGATCAAAACTGCCGAGGCCAATGCCCGGGCCGTAGCCGGTGAAAACGAGGCGCAGATTCAGGTGGCCAAATCGGAAGCCGCGCGCCGGCAGGCCGAAGCCGAATCGCTCCGCCTGGCCCTTACGGCTGAAAAAGTGCAGTCGGCAAAAGCCCTCGAAGATGCCTACAAAGCCGAGGAATCGGCCGAGAAGGCCCGCGCTGCGCGCGAAAAAGCCAGCCGGGAAGCCGACGAGGTCATTCGCGCAGAAATCGACAAGCGGAAAGCGGAAATTGCTGCCGAAGCACAAGCCGAGCAAATTCGCCGCGTGGCCAAAGGTGAAGCCGATGCGATTTTTCTGAAGCAGGAAGCGGAAGCCCGCGGTCTGCTCGAAATTTTGAGCAAGCAAGCCGAAGGCTTCCAACGCATCGTTGATTCGGCGGGGGGAAATACGCGCGAAGCGGTGCTGTTGCTTATTGCCGACAAACTGCCCGAACTGGTTAAAACCCAGGTAGAAGCCATCAAAGGCATCAAGATCGACAAGGTCACGGTTTGGGAAGGCGGCAACGGATCGGCCAATGGCGACGGTACCGGAGGCAACTCCACCTCCAAGTTTATCTCCGGCCTGTACAAATCCGTACCACCGTTGAATGACCTGTTCAACATGGCCGGCATGGAATTGCCGGAATACCTGGCCAAAAAACAAGTGGCCGCTACCAACGAACCGGCGTCCGAAGCGGACGAACCGGCCAAAGCCAAGAAAGACGCCAAGGTAAACGCCGGGAGCGATCAGAAATAAGTTGAATTTTCGCGGAACTGTGCTGCGCGCAGGTGCCATGCCTGCGCGCACACGTCCCCGAAACCCTGGCATCGGCCGGTATTGTCCTGTGCAACTGTTCGGGTAGCACATCCATCCGGACAAACCCAACCCTTACATCTAAACAAAAACGCTATGCATCAAAAACCACATGCCCTCGCGGGTATAGCCGCCCCTTTGCTCTTTGTAAGCGCTTACCTGCTTGCTGCAGCTGCCCGCCCGGAGTTCAACCATTTCACCAAAGCCGTAAGCGAACTCGGTTCGGTCCATGCGCCAAATGCCGGGTTCTGGAATCTGCTGGGTTTTATCTGCCCGGGTTTGCTGATTGCCTTTTTTGCCCTCGGGCTGCACCAGGCAGTCGGGCAGGACAGCGAAGGGCGACTCCCGTTTTACGCCTTGTTTTTGTCCGGAATTTTAATGGCGTTGGCAGGTTTGTTCCCCGGCGATTTTGAGCACCGCACGTCTTTTACCATGATTATGCATGCCGTCGGGACCTTCGGATCGTTTATCGCCTTTTTGGTTGCGGCCTTCACCTATCCCCTGTATTTGCGGAAATCGGATTTTTGGGAAAAAACAATCGTTCCTTCGCTGACCCTCACCTGGCTTTGTATCCTCAGCGGGTTTCTGCGCACAGGGATGCCACCGGGTATCGGGCAGCGGGTCGGATTTGCGTTTTATTTTCTTTGGATTGCGTTTATGGCGATCAATTTGTACCGGTACCAGCGCTTTACCTGAGCGCCAATTTCATTGCAATTAAAGTTTGGCTCCTTCCTGAAAAGGCGTTACCTTCGCGCCCGCTTTTCGCAGAAGCAGTTTTTTAGAAAAAAAACGCTTTCTGAAAGGCAGGGGTAAAGGTTGCGCCCCAATGTGCAGCCAAATCGGATTAACGTTTAAAACGCCTCAAAATCAACCGCTTTTCAATTATGGTACTCGACGACGAAAAAGAAATCACCCCCGAACAGGAAGAAAACCAAACCACTGCCGAGGAGTCCGCTCCTGAAGCAACCGACGAAAGTACTTCCACTACTGAAGTAGCATCCACAGAACCTGAAGATAGCAAGGCCGCTGAAGCAGTTGAAACTGTTCCCGAAGTAGACGCAGCAGCGGAGGAAAAGAAAGCAGAGCCTGTAGAAGCCAAAGAAAAAGCGGCGGCTAAACCCAAGGCTAAAAAGACAACGGAGGAAGAAGAGGAAGAGGAAGATCTGCTGAAGAAGCCGGTAGCAAAGGCCAAACCTAAAAAGGCCAAACTACAGGACGACGACGAAGATGAAGAAGACGAAGTCATAGCGGAAGAAACGGAAGCCGTACCTGCAGCCAGTGTGGCTGCACCTGCCGATGAGGACGACGTTGTGGTGGAAGAAGAGGACGAAGATTTGGAATTGCCCGATCCGGAGCCTGTCGTAGCCGGCGCTGCGCACGATGATTTCAACTGGAACATGGACAAACGCGGCGCAATCGCTTACACCGATGCGGAACGCGCCAAGTACCTGGAGCAGTACGACGGCACGCTCAGCCATGTGGCCGAAAACGAGATTATTCGCGGTAAAGTAAGCGCCATCAGCAGCGGCGATGTCGTGCTCGATATCAATTACAAAAGCGACGGCCTTGTATCGCTCAACGAATTCCGGGATCTGCCGGACCTCAAAACCGGCGATGAAGTAGAAGTGTACGTGGAAAGCCAGGAAGACAGCCAGGGCCAACTGGGCCTGTCCCGCAAAAAAGCGAAAATCCTGCGCGCCTGGGAAAGCATTGTCGACTCGTTTAAAAACGGCACCATCATCAGCGGTACCATCATCAGCAAAACCAAAGGTGGTTTGATCGCCGATTGCGGCGGCCTGGAAACCTTCCTTCCCGGTTCGCAAATTGACATCAAGCCGGTGATCGACTACGACCAGTACGTCGGCAAAATGATGGAATTTAAAGTGGTCAAGATCAACGAGCAGATCAAAAATGCCGTGGTCAGCCACAAAGCGCTCATCGAAAGCGACCTCGCCGAGCAACGCGAACAAATCCTCGCCAGCCTCGAAAAAGGCCAGGTACTCGAGGGTATCGTTAAAAATATCACCGACTTCGGCGCCTTCCTCGATTTGGGCGGCGTAGACGGCCTGCTGTACATCACCGACATTAGCTGGGGCCGTATCGGACATCCGAGCGAAGTGGTTGAACTCAACCAGCGCATCAACGTGGTGGTACTCGATTTTGACGAAAACAAAAAACGGATCAGCCTCGGCCTGAAGCAACTCACCCCGCACCCCTGGGAGGTGCTGCCGGAAGACATTACCGAAGGCGCCGTTATCAAAGGCAAAGTGGTCAATATTGAAGACTACGGCGCATTTGTCGAAATCATGCCGGGCGTTGAAGGCCTGATCCACATCAGCGAGATCAGCTGGGGCAACCAAAGCGTCAACGCGAAAGAATTCTTCACCATGGGCCAGGAAGTAGAAGCCCGTGTGGTGACGATCGATCGCGCCGATCGCAAAATGTCGCTCTCGATCAAACAACTGACTGCCGACCCCTGGAGCGAAATCGACGAACAATTCCCCGTCGGAAGCACCCATACCGGCACGGTGAAAAACATGACCAACTACGGCATCTTCGTCGAACTGAGCGAAGGCGTGGGCGGCATGGTACACATCAGCGACCTGAGCTGGACGAAGCGCTACGCACACCCCAGCGAGTTCACCAAAATGGGTGAATCGATTGACGTGGTAGTGCTGGATGTCGATAAGGAAAAACGCCAGATCAGCCTCGGCCACAAGCAAACGGAAGAGAACCCCTGGGACGAATTTGAAACGATCTTCCCGATTGGTTCCTACCATGAAGCAACCGTGCTGAAACGCGACGATAAAGGTGCAACCTTCCAAATGCCGCACGGCCTGGAAGCTTTTGCTCCCGCAAAACACATTCGCAAAGAAGACGGCTCCGTAGTCGATGTTGATGAAACGCTGACGGTCAAAGTCATCGAATTCAACAAAGACGACCGCCGTATCCTGGTTTCACACACCCGCTACGTAGACGATCTGAAGTCCAAAGCAGATGCTACCCTGCGCGCTGAACGATCGAAAGAAGAAGGCGAAACGCAGGCTGCAATTGCCGACGTGAAGAAGAAAGTGGAGAAAGAAACCCTCGGCGACCTGGCCGCCCTGGCCCAACTGAAAGAACAGTTGGACGAAGAAGCGCCGGCAGCAGAGGAGAAGAAGAGCAAAAAGAAAGAAGAGTAGTTTTTAACTGCAGTTGAGTTATTGAAAATCCCCCGTCGACTAATGTCGCGGGGGATTTTTAGTTTCATACGCCGAACCTGCGCGTCAGGCTTTTTTCTGCTTGCTTGATTTTGCTTTGGGGTTAAAGTCCAGGCAACGTTGCACCCAGGCGCCCAGGTCGGTATCCGTGTCGGTTCCGTCAGGGTCTACAAAAACAAAACCCTTCATTGTTCTGCCGGTGAAATCCATCTCCCGGCAGCCCTTTTGCAACAGCGCGTCTGCGTAAATTTCCGGATCAATACGCGCCATGAGCCGCTCTTCGTGCACGCCGACGCACATTTTGTCATCGACTAAAAAACACAAGCCGCCCATCATCTTTTTTTCTTCGAAGGCAGTTTGTTTTTCCTGAAAAATCCGCCGGACGCGGTCTGCTAAAAATTCGGAGTAGGCCATAAACCAGATGTATTGGAACGTCGAAATCAAGGCTGCGGGCCGGCGACCAGCACCTGTGCCTGACCAACCCAGTCTTCCTGCACAATCCGGATCGGATCGATGTCGAGCATCCGGGCAATAATTACCAGGTCGTTCACTTCCCATTCGCTGATCTGGACAAATGTAAAAACGCCGGCATCGTGCAGGCGCCGGGCAAGGCTCTCATTGATCCCATTGATTTGCAGCAGATTATCGGGCTTGCCGGGAGTTTGCGTAGGGCCGGAATCTCCGTCGCTCGCCGAGGCGCTGGCCGTAGCTGCGTCTGAAAATTGTTGCAGTTGGGCATGGAGCAGGGTAAGTTCCTGATGTTGCCGTTCAACTTCGCCGCGGGTCAGTTCCAGTTGTTCGCGCAACAGGCGGCGCTCCATTTCCAGTGCCGCGCTTTTGGCTTCCAGTTCCTGAAGTTGGTGATGCATGTTGGAAAAGCCCATTTGCAGGGTTTTCCAGGCATTGATCTGGCCGTTAACTTTGGTAAGTTCGGTTTCCAGCGCCGTGTTTTCCGCCTGTAGCCGTTGCACTTCGGCTTCCAGTTCGGGCATGCGTTCCGACCACAGCGCCGCGTTGGCCTCGGCGCGTTCCATACGGGCGGTGTTGGCCTGGGCGGTGGTCAGTAAAAAGGCGCGCTCGGACTCGTAGGCATCAACCTGTTCCCGGAGAGTAGTTGCTTCGATGGAGAATTTGCGCAAATCGGCCTCCCGCAGTTCATACCGGTGTTTGATTTGCGTATACAGGCGGGCAAGGGCATTACGTTCTTGGGTGGTGCGTTCCAGAAGGCGGGCCATTTCGCGTTCCGGCCAATAGGCGCGCAAATTCCAGCCGATGAGTACGCCGGCCAACACGGCGACAGCCCAAAGCAGTCCAAATAAAAACGAGTCGGCAAAAATATCACCCATGACTAACCGAAGGATTTTAATCAAAGGTAGCACAAATTGAAGTAAATCAATCGACTACGTAACAAATTTTGCACACCTTACCGTTATTTTGTCTTGCTCTGGCCCGGAGTATGTTTGGCCTTTTCCGCCAAAGGCAAAAAAATTGCTTTCTTCAGGCCGCCGAAAATACCTGATCTGACTCGACTGCTGTCCATGCGCTATTCTGAAAACCGGTTTGCCGTTCCCATTGGTACCTTGCTGATCCTGCTTTGGCAGACCGCGATGGCGCTTTTTCCAAAAATGGCAACAGCCCAGGTGGCCCCGGATGTCCAGGCCTACGTGCGGGTGGATACCATTATTCTGGACGGCAACCGCAAGACCCGTCCGGCATTGATCCTGCGCGAGCTGGAATTTGCAGCGGGCGATACCCTCGCACTGGCTACGCTGGCCCAAACGCTGGAGCGCAACCGCCTCCGCATCATGAACCTCAACCTGTTCACCAGCTCCACGGTGTCGCTCGATACGGTGCATGCCGGCGCCGGCCTGGCCGTTCGCTTCGACCTGGTGGAAATGTGGTACCTCTACCCCATTCCGCTGTTCGAATTGGCCGACCGGAACTTCAACGTCTGGTGGTCCGAGTTTGACCGCTCGCTCAAACGGGTCAACTACGGCATTAGCTGGACGCACCTCAACCTCACCGGCTATGCCGATATTTTGAAGGTCAACCTGAATTTCGGCTACTCCAACCGCTACGAAATCGTTTACGAACGCCCCTGGTTCAACCGCCGCCAAACCCTCGGCATGCGCGTTGCATACGGTTTCAGCCGGACGCATGAGGTGGCTTACCGCACCGACGGCAACAAGCAGCTGTTTTCCGTGGATCAGGATGTTTGGCAAAAAAAACGCTACTACGCCAACATCGGCTTGCAGTGGCGGCCAAAACTGCTCACCGAGCACGCCTTTATTTTGGAATATCACCACAACAAAATTGCCGATACCATCACCAGTATCGTCAACCCCGATTTTTTCCTCAACGGCCTCAGCAAACAACGGCATTTCAGCCTGGTGTATCGCCTCACCATGGACCACCGCGATATCCGACCCTATCCGATCAGCGGCTGGCTGGCTATATTCGAACTGCGGCAAAACGGCCTGTTGCCCTCCGACGATTTGCACCTGTTCCGGGCATCGGCCGAGTATAAAAAATACTTTGACTTTCATCCCCGGCTCAGCCTCGAAACGGTGGTCAAAGGCCGGATCGGCCTGCCGCGCCGCAAGCCGCCGTTTTTCAACAACCAGGCCATGGGCTACGGCAACGACCTGGTGCGTGGCTACGAATTTTTTGTGATGGACGGCCTCGATTACGGCCTGTTCCGGAGTTCCCTGCACATCAATTTGCTGAACCAGGTGTACAACCTCGGAAAAATTATCCCGCTGAAAGCCTTTAAAGTCATGCCGTTGAAAATTTACCTGTCGGTAAACAACGACCTCGGCTATGCCAACGACCCGTTTTACGGCGCCGGCAATCCCCTGAGCAACCGCCTGCTTTACGGCTACGGTCTCGGCATTGATGTCGTGGCGTTTTACAATAAAGTGGCCAAATTCGAATGGTCGTGGAAAGGCACCGGGGGCAGCGGATTTTTTTTAAACATCAACACCGGTATCTGAATGCGCTGGTTTTTTCGCCGTTTCTGGCTTCCGTTTTACCGCCGTTGGGCACTGCATTACATCCGGCGCGAGCGGCCGTTTCGCTATGGCAGCCTTCAGCTTCAGGTGCCCCCTGCGGTGTTCCACCCCGGTGTTTTTTTTAGCACGCCGATCTTTCTCGATTTTTTGCAAAAAATTGATTTTCAACAAAAAAAAGTGCTTGACGTAGGCACAGGCAGCGGCGCGCTGGCTTTGTTTGCTGCGCAAAACGGCGCGCAGGCACATGCGCTGGACATCAACCCCGCAGCCGTCGAAACCGCCCGGAAAAATGCCGCTGCAAATCAACTGGATTTGACCGTCTGGCAAAGCGACCTTTTCGACGCCCTGCCGGTCATACGCTTCGACCTGATCCTGATCAACCCGCCCTATTATCCCCAAATGCCGAAAACGGCGGCCGAGCGCGCGTTTTTTGCCGGGCCGGATTTGGACTATTTTGAAAAACTGTTCCGGCAGCTGCCGCAGTTTGTCCATGCCGATAGCAGCATCTGGATGATCCTCTCGGAGGACTGCGACCTGGCGCGCATCCGGCAACTGGCCGAACGCGATGGGTTTTCGTTTTCACAAAAACTGGAGCAGCGCAAATGGGGCGAGCGGTTTTTTGTGTTTGAACTGATGCCGATTACGTGATTGAGCATGCTGTTAATCAGATGTCTCCCTCCGGTCGACATGACAATTCGCTGGTATTTATGGTGATTTATCAGGTTTTTCGCTACGCTCAAAACTTGCACACCGCTTGGGGAAGTTTTGAGCGTAGCGAAAAACCTGATAAGGAAGTTTGCAGAACATATGTTGTCATGTCGACCGGAGGGAGACATCTGATTAATCCTATCCAAAAAAAACGAAAAAAAACCACCGCCCGCTTCAGGGTAAATTTACCGGCAGGTGTCTAAGGACTGATTCTTCAAATCAAAGTACGGGTAACTCCAAAAGCCCGGGGAAGTGTTGTGCGCACAGCACTTCCTCTTAATTTCCATTGAACATCAACTACTTAACCGCTATGTTGCAAACAACAAAATTTTTCCTGCTGACCATCTGTTTTTCCCTGCCCGCTTATTTGGGCTTTGCCCAAAATTATACCCAAACACTGAAAGGCACCGTCGTCGATAAAGCCGTGAATACCCCGCTCATCGGCGCCACGGTGGTGCTGCTCGGCGCCGAACCACCCATGGGCGCTATGACCGACACGGAAGGGCGTTTCCGGTTGCCGGCCGTGCCGGTGGGCAAACACAGCCTGCGGGTGACCTACCTGGGCTACAAAGAAATGGTGATCCCCAACATTACCGTCAACTCCGGAAAAGAAAGCGAGCTGCGCATCGAGCTTGAAGAGGATTTCCTTACCGCCCGCGAGGTGGTCATCCGGGCCAAGGTGGACAAGCAAAAGGCGCTGAACGAACTTTCCACGGTAAGCGCCCGCACCTTCTCCGTGGAGGAAACCCAGCGTTTCGCGGCAGCCGTGAACGACCCCGCCCGCATGGCTTCCGCCTATGCCGGGGTGGCCATGAGCAACGACGGCAGCAACCTGATCGCCATTCGCGGCAACGCCCCCAACGGCCTGCTGTGGCGCATGGAGGGCGTGGATATCCCCAACCCCAACCACTTTTCGTCGGTAGGGTCCTCCGGTGGCGGCATCTCGATTTTGAGCGCCCAATTGCTCACCAACTCGGATTTTCTCACCGGGGCATTTGCCGCCGAGTATGGCAACGCACTCTCCGGCGTATTCGACCTCAAACTGCGCAAAGGCAACGCCGAAAAACGCGAATACACGTTGCAGGCAGGGCTGCTCGGCCTTGACGCGGCCGTGGAAGGCCCCATGCGTCTGGGTGGCCAAACGGGCTCCTACCTCATCAACTATCGCTACTCCACGCTCTCGCTGATCAGCAAACTCGGCGTGAACATCGGCGACGCGCAAACCGATTTCCAGGACCTCTCGTTCAACATCTGGATGCCCGCGGGCAAACTCGGGCAATTCACCCTGTTCGGCATGGGCGGCCTGAGCACCCAGTCGTTTCGCGGCAGCCCCGATTCCCTGCTCTGGAAAGACAACGGCGATGAGCAGTACAACTGGGATTTTAATGCGAATACCGGCGTGGTTGGCCTGACCCACAGCCTCGTTTGGGGCGACAACACCTTCCTGAAATCGGTAGTGGCTTACTCCGGAACACTCAACGGCGAAGAGGCCGACGAGTACCAGCCCGATTACAGCCTGCGCCGCCTGGATGAGGGCGACCACCGGCAAACGAAAATTACCATTTCGTCGGTGCTGACGCACAAATTCAACGCCCGGCACCTGCTGCGCGCCGGCGCTTACGTCAATTTGCTCGATTTCCGTCTCCGGCAATCCGAGTGGGACGACGATGCCGAGCGTTTCGTACAGCAGATCAATAAAACCGGCCGGACAACCTCGCTCGATGCTTTTGCCCAATGGCAATACCGGGCATCCGAGCGCCTGACCCTGAATGCCGGTGCACACGCTATTTATTTATTTTTAAACAAAACCTACTCGCTGGAGCCGCGCGCGGCGGTAAAATATGCCTTCAACGACCGGCAATCGCTCAGTCTTGGTTATGGCTTGCACGGGCAGGTTTTGCCGCTCGGGGTGTACTTCGTTGAAGATGAAAACGGCGCTTTGCCCAACCGCAATCTGGGGATGAACAAGGCGCACCACGTCGTGCTGTCGTACGACCAGTCGCTGCCCGGCAACTGGCACATCAAACCCGAAATTTATTACCAGGCCCTGTTCAACATTCCGGTGAGCCGCGATGTGTTGGATTCCTATTCGATCCTGAACGAAGTGGAGGGCTTTACACCTGAAATACTGGCCAATCGAGGCCAGGGTCGCAATTACGGGGTAGAACTGACTGTGGAAAAGTTCCTGACCAACGGATTTTACGTCATGCTCTCATCTGCCCTGTTTGAGTCGGAATACCAGGGCTCCGACGGCATTTGGCACAACACCCGGTTTAACGCGAATTTCATCAACGGCCTGGTGGGCGGCAAGGAATGGGACTGGAACCGCCGCCACAAAAACCGCACGTTTGGTGTCAACCTCAAACTGACCTGGATGGGCGGCTTGCGCGAATCGCCGATTGACCTGGCTGCTTCGGAAGCGCAGGACAAAACCGTGCGCGACGAAACCCGGGCGTATGAAAACCGCATGCCCACCTACTTCCGCGTCGATGCCGGCGTGCAACTCAAGCGCAACTACGAGCGCGTGACTACGACCGTGGCATTGAATGTGCAAAACGCCAGCAACCGCCAGAATGTATTCGGCAGCTACTACGATACCGACGACAAAAACGTGCAGTACTGGTATCAGGCGCCGCTTATCCCGGTGTTGAGTTACACCGTACAGTTTTAGTCGAGTACGGAGTGCGGATTACGGAGTGCGGAATGGTTCACCATTTCGGATCATAATTGTATTGCACTTTTCCTGATATCCTACATGTGCAAGCCTTTGCCCTCTTTGTAATGGTGAACCACTCCGTATTCCGCACTCCGTATTCCGCACTCCATATTCCGCACTCCGTAATCCGCACTCGATTTACCTTTGCCAAATGCAAACCGAGTTCACACCCGACGAATGGCAACGTTACCTCCGCCAGATGACCCTGCCCGGCTGGAGCCTGGAAGGCCAGGATCGCCTGCGGCAAACCAGCGTGCTTGTCGTAGGCGCCGGCGGTATCGGGTCGGGCTTGCTGCCCTACCTGGCAGGCGCCGGAATCGGGCGGCTGGGCATTGTGGATGCCGATGTAGTGGAAAACACCAATTTGCACCGGCAAACCCTGTACACCGCCAACGACCTTGGCCATCTGAAAGTGGAGGCGGCCGCCCGGCGCTTGCAAACGGTGAACCCGCACTGCCGGATTGAAGTTTTTCCGTTCCGGATTGATGCTGCCAACGCGGCCGCGTTGCTCCGCAATTTCGACCTGATCGCCGACGGGACCGACAATACCGAAACCCGCTACCTGGTAAACGACAGCTGTGTTGAACTGGACAAAACCCTGGTTTGGGGCGCTGCATCCGGTTTTCAGGGACAGGTGTCGGTATTCAACCTGCCCCAGGCCGACGGCAGCCGCGGTCCAAACTTGCGCAACCTTTTCCCCTCGCCGCCTACCGATGCGCTGGATTGTGTGGATGCCGGTGTGCTGGGGCCCCTGCCCGGCATCATCGGGGCTGTAATGGCTGCCGAAGTACTCAAAATTGCTACCGGGATAGGGGCGCCGCTGTCGGGTGCGCTGCTGGTGTTTGATGCGCGGGCCATGCAGTGGCAGCGGGTGGGGTTTTGGTGAGTTCCAGCCAGCGCGAACTTTCCCGGCACCACAGCGTTCCAGCATTTTCAATATTTCTTGAAAACAGTATATGCTGACGATCAAACAGCCAACAACTGCTGCGACAGAATCCTTCCTCCAGATTCAACAGAACTTCCCCTTCACCTATCCACATTTGGAGGGCACAAAACTACCCGATCAATTTGCCGGTTTCGACAATGACCTGGTCCGGGTTTGTATCGGGCGCGGAGCCGCGGATTTTGAGCGCGCCAAAATGGCTGTCCGGGCCTGGAAAATGTTTCCAGACGGCTGGACGAAAATCCTTCCGGAAAATGCGCCCCTGCAACCCGGCGTCACCGTAGCCATGTACGCCCGCTTTTTGGGCCTTTGGTGGCGCAATGCTTGCCGGATTGTGTATGTGGTGGATGCGCAGGATCGTTTCGGATTTGCCTACGGCACCTTACCCGAGCATGTCGAAAGTGGGGAGGAACTGTTTCTGGTAGAGCTACAACCGGATGAAACGGTGTGGTATGTGTTGCGCGCTTTTTCCCGGCCCCGGCATTGGGTGGCGCGTTTTGGGTATCCACTGATGCGGCTATTGCAGGCGCGGTTTCGCCGCGATTCGGCACGGCAGATGCAGGCTTTTGTTCATGAAAACGCCGACCGATGAAAACAGTCCGACTACCCTGGAACAGCTTGCCGGCTGCTGCCGGATGGGGTGCAATCATCTGGCTTGTTTTATGCGCCATGCAACTGCCCGACTTGCAAAGTGACGCCTGGGCCCGGCTGTTGCTGCAACTTGCCGTTTTGGTATGGGTTCCTCTGGGGTTATCCCTGATGGACAATGTGCCGGTTTTGCTGACCCGCCTGGTGTTTCCGGCCGCCGTGGCTGTGCTTGTTTCGTTGCAACTTCCCGCGGGTTGGGTAGCTGCGGGGTTTGCGTTGCCCTGGCTGTTGGTCTGTGCCGTTTTGTTTATTTCCGGGGTGGAGCAATTGCAAAAACGGGCTGTTTCGGACCGGGCTTTTTCCGGCGCAAAAATGTTTATCCTGATCGGCGGGTTGAGCATTTTAGCCGACAGGCTGGCGCTTCGGCCGCTGGGCTTCGACCCGGCAATTATTTTACTGACGGCAGTACATTTTCACTACGCGGGCTTTGTTTTTCTGCTCCTACTGGGTTTGGCAGCCCGGCATTTTGCCGGTCGGGTGTTTCCGGTGGCGGTATGGCTGGCACTGGCTTCGGTGCCACTCACCGCCCTTGGGATCACACTGGCGCAAACGAACCGGGTGTTTTGGGTGGAAAGTTTATCGGCAATACTTGTGGTAGCCGCCGGATGGCTGGGGGCATTTGGGTACCTGAAAACGGCTGTAAAAAATCAAACCTCGTGGGTTATCCGGCTATGCTGGACGGTGCTGGCCTTCAACCTGTTTTTCAGCATGACCCTGAGCCTCGGCTATGCCTTGCGCGTGTACCTGCCGATCGATTTTTTGACCTTACCCGCTATGCGTGCCTGGCATGGTTCGGCCAACGCTATCGGCGTGGCAGGAACGGGGCTCGGCGGCTGGGTTTTGTTGCTTCAAAAATCCGGCGCGCGGGAGAAGTGTTAAAATGAAAAATAAAATACCGCAGGATATACTAACCGACCACTTCCGAAAGTTTTATAGCCGATTTTTATCATTTAAACCAAATCTATGTTTTTTAAAGCCTATGGAAAAAAACTACACATATGAATCTTTGGTGCAGTTCCTGTACCACGACATGCCGGCCGATGAGGCAGTACTGATGACGCAACATTTGGAAGCAAATCCGAAAATGCGCGCTGCATTCAACGAAATGCTTTTTGCAAAAAATCAGCTGCCCAAGGCGCACTTTAACCCCGCACCGGCTGTACTCAACAATATCCTTCAATACAGCACAAAAACGGCTTTGGAAGCACAGCTCTAATCAAGTTACTGCTTCCGGACCATGAAAAACCCTGGCCTCCGTCCGATCTTTCGGGCGGGGGCTTTTTTGTTGCTGGTCAACGGCCATTAACCCCTATTTTTGCCGCCCTGCTTATGGCTAGAAGATCAAAATCGTTTATCGCGCCGGCTGTTCCCATTCACGGCGTTGCCGATCGCGGCAAAGGCGTCGGTCGCACACCCGATGGCCTGGTGCTCTTTGTTGAAGGGGCAGTGCCCGGCGACGTGGTCGATGTTTTTGTGCAAAAGAAAAAAGGCGGATTCGGGGAAGGGCGCATTGAAAACCTGGTGCAAGCCTCCCCGCAGCGCGTCGAACCATTTTGCGCGCATTTCGGGGTTTGCGGCGGCTGCAAATGGCAACACCTCGCCTACGAAACCCAGCTGCAACATAAAAATCAAACGGTCCTCGACGCTTTTGCCCGCATTGCCAAAGTGCCCGTTCAGGAATTTTTACCGATCCTTGGCGCCCCCGAAACCACCAACTACCGCAACAAGCTGGAATTTGCTTTTTCCAATAAACGCTGGCTGCTGGCGGAGGAAATGCCGGCTCCGGGTGGGCCTGGCCTGGGTTTTCACCGTGCAGGCGCCTTTGACAAAGTGGTGGATATTCAGGAATGCCACCTGCAGGCCGAGCCCTCCAACAGCATTCGGAATACGGCGCGGGAAATTGCCCTGGAGCAGGGGCTCGAATTTTATGATGTGCGCCGCCACGAAGGTTTTTTGCGCAACCTGATGGTCCGGCTCACCACCACCGGCGAGTGCATGCTGCTGGTCAGTTTTGCCCGGGATGAGCCGGAGGCTATTCGCGCTTTTCTCGACGCCTTGCTCGAGCGCCTGCCCGGGCAGATTACCACGATGGTGTACTGCATCAACCCCAAGAAAAACGATACGGTGTTCGACCTGGAGATGATCAACTACACCGGGAAAGGTTTTGTGGTCGAAAATCTGGGCGGGCGGCAATTTAAAATCGGGCCGAAATCTTTTTTTCAGACAAACTCCCGGCAAGCGAAAAACCTGTACGATGTGGTCGTTCAGTTTGCCGGGCTTACGGGCAGTGAAAATGTATACGACCTGTACACCGGCACGGGCAGCATCGCTTTGTATGTGGCCCAATATTGCCGGCAGGTGGTGGGCATTGAGGAAGTGCCGGAAGCCATTGCCGATGCACACGAAAATCAGGCGCTCAACAACATCCGCAACGCGGTGTTTTATGCCGGCGATGTGAAGAATGTGCTCAGCCCGGAGTTTATCGAAAAACACGGCAAACCCGACCTGGTGATCACCGACCCGCCGCGCGCGGGTATGCATGAGAAAGCCGTGCGATTTCTGCTGGAACTGGAAGCTCCGCGTATCGTGTACGTGAGCTGCAACCCGGCAACTCAGGCGCGGGATGTGCAGTGGCTGTCGGAAAAATACCGGGTATTGAAAGTGCAGCCGGTGGATATGTTTCCGCATACGCACCACATCGAAAATGTGGCGCTGCTGGAATTAAAAAATTAATTTTCTAAAAACTACGCAACCATGGGAAATCTGCTTTCGACGCTCAGCGGCTGGATTTTAAAACTATGGGGCTGGAAAATTACCGGCCAATACCCGTACGATGTGCCCAAACTGGTGTTGGCTGTGGCGCCGCATACCTCCAACTGGGACTTTCCGCTGGGTGTATTGGTAAACAGCGCCATCCGGGCAAAGGCCAATTATGTGGGCAAGCACACCTTGTTCGTCGGGCCTTTTGGCCTGTTTTTCCGCTGGCTGGGCGGCATCCCGATCGACCGCCGGAAGAAAAATAATTTCGTGGATGCCACGGTGGAGGCGTTCCGCCAAAATGCACGCATGCATTTGGTCATTGCGCCGGAAGGCACCCGGACCAAAGTGCCCAAATTCAAAACCGGGTTTTACCATATCGCCCGGCTGGCCGGCGTGCCCATAGCGCTATGCACCTTCAATTGGCCCAAAAAAGAAGTTTTTTTCGACCCCCAGCTTTTTTATCCCACCGGCGATGAAGCCAAGGACCTGGAGCACATTTGGAACTATTACAAGGGCATACCGGGTAAAAATCCGGAGCAGGGAATTCATTAACTCAAGTTGTACATATTGTCGGCGTGACTCGAGTCACGCCGACAATAACCTTAAGGCTGCTCCTGCGTCAGAATGTAAAAGTTGTTATCCACCTTAAATTGTTTCTTCTTCACACCTTTTAGCCGGACTTCCTGCCAGCCGGTGGTCGGGTAGATAAAGTCATATTTGCCGCGCTCGAGCGTCACTTTTACCGGCATGTCGAAGCCTTCAATACAGTCGATCCAGCGGTAGCGCAGTTTGCCTTTTTTTACACTGTATTCCAGCAACGGAATATTGCGCTGGCGCAGGTATTGGTCAAAAACCTTGCGCAGATCCTTTCCCGAATGTTCGGAAATGTAGGCTTCCACCTGGGCGCCGTCCACGGTTTGATGGTAAAAATCGCGGTTCAGGCCGCGGAGGATGGCGCGCCATTTTTCGTCGTCATCCACAATTTGGCGGATGGTGTGCAGCATATTACCGCCTTTGCTGTACATATCTACGGAGCCTTCCTGATTCACGTCATACACGCCCACAATGGGGCTACGGTTTTCAATACCTGCTCGTGTACCCCGAATGTATTCGGCTCCGGCTTCTTTGCCCCAGAAATACTCGGTGTACAGGCCTTCACTGTAGTTGGTGAAACTTTCATGAATCCACATATCCGCGACGTCGCGGTACGTAATGTTGTTGGCAAACCACTCGTGCCCCGATTCGTGGATGATGATAAAGTCCCATTTCAGCCCCCAGCCTGTTCGGGAAAGGTCGCGGCCCAGGTAGCCATTTTGGTACCCGTTGCCATAAGTAATCGAGCTTTGGTGCTCCATGCCGAGGTAAGGCACTTCCACCAGTTTGTACCCGTCTTCGTAAAACGGATAGGGGCCAAACCAATATTCAAAAGCCCGCAGCATGCCCTTGACCTGTTGAAATTGTTTTTTCGCCTTTTCCAGGTTCTCCGGCAACACATAATAATCGAGCGTGAGCACGCCTTTGGCGCCGTGCAGGGTATCGTCGAAATGGGTGTAGTCGGCAATATTGACGTTTACGCCATAATTGTTGATCGGGTTGGACACGAACCACTCAAACGTACGCGTACCGTCGGCGTTTTCGGTGGTGCGCCGCAAGCGCCCGTTCGATACATCCATCAATGGCGCCGGCACGGTGACCGAAATGGCCTGCGAGTCGGGCTCGTCGTACATGTGGTCTTTGCAGGGCCACCAAACACTGGCGCCAAGTCCCTGGCAGGACGTGGCCACGAAGGGCTTTCCGGTTTCATCTTTCGCCCAGCTGAAACCACCATCCCAGGGTGCATGGCGGGCGGTACGTGGTTTGCCGGAGTACCAAACCGTGAGGGCTTCGCGGGCGCCCGGTTTTTGTGTTTTTTTCAATTGAATAAAATAGGCATTCCGGCCGGCCTGCTGCACGTCCAACGCCTGGCCATCCTGTTCCACACGTTCGATTTTTAGCGGCGGTTGCAGGTCGATTTGCAAGACTTGAGCGGGTTGCAGTACTTCGTAATGGACTTCATTCGAGCCGGCGATGCTTCGGGCTTCCGGATCGACGCGCACGTCGAGTTTGTAAAATTTCAAATCCCACCAGACGCGTTCCGGCGTGATGCTGCCACGCAAGGTGTCGTCGAGCGTGAAGCGCTGGTTTTGGGCCGGGCTGAGCAGTGGAAAAAGAAGAGCGAGGGTTAACAGTGTGGTGGTTCTGTTGGTCATAAAAAAACGTGGATCACAAATGATGATTGAATGCTATCAAACGAAAAGTTTATCCGGCGCGGTGTCAAGCGGTCCAATTGAAATTATTTTATTGACCACGGAGGCGCGGCGGCAAACTCCATGTCCTCCGTGTTAAAAACCTGACAAGCACGTGAACACACAGATTTTTGGAAGATTCCGCGGCACGCGCAAATATCACCATTCCCACCCAATTTCAACCCCAGCCTGTTACCTTTGCCCGCCGGATCATCTAAACCAGTTTTATTTTGGGAATCAAAGCATTTGCCCCCGCCTCGATCGGGAATATCGGCATCGGGTTCGACATACTGGGCATGGCCATCGAGCAGCCCGGCGACGAGGTGATTGCCAAAAAGAGCAATACGCCGGGCCTGCGCATCACCCGTATTACCGGCCATCAGGGCAAACTGCCGCACGCGGTGGAAAAAAATACCGCCGGGGTGGCAGCGCTTCGCCTGCTCGAACACCTGGGCGAAACCGGCCTTGGCATCGAATTGGAAATTCTAAAAAAAATGCCCCTGGGCAGCGGCCTGGGCAGCAGTGCCGCCAGTGCAGCGGCTGCCGTGCTGGCCGTCAGCGAGTTGCTGCGCACCGGCCTGAGCAAGCGGGATTTGTTGCCCTTTGCCTGCCAGGGCGAACAGGTGGCTTCCGGCTGCTTTCACGCCGACAATGTGGCGCCGTCGTTGCTGGGCGGCATCGTGCTGATCCGCGACAACGAAACGCTCGATGTGCACCGCCTGCATGTGCCGCGCGGCTTGCACGCGGCGGTCGTGCACCCGCAATTGCACATCCTGACCAAAGATGCCCGGGCCATTCTGAAACCCGAAGTGCCACTGGGCGCTTTCGTCCGCCAAAGCGCCAACATTGCCGGCTTCGTTGCCGGTTGTTTCAACGGCGATGTGGAACTGATCGGGCGCTGCCTGCGCGACGAGATTATCGAGCCGCAACGCGCCGGCCTGATCACCGGATTTTACGATGTGCAGGAAGCCGCTATGTCCGAAGGCGCCCTGGGTTGTAGTATTTCAGGCGCCGGGCCTTCGGTGTTTGCACTCTGTGCCAATTCGCTGATCGCTGAAAATGCCGGCCAGGCCATGCAGCGCGCGTTTGCCAAACACGGCGTGGAAAGCCGGGTTTACCTTTCCGGCGTTAACCAGGAAGGCGCGGTTATTTGTTGAATACTTGAAAAGTGATTTTCTATAAAACTAATGTCATGATTTCTATGAAAAATAGAATCCTTCTATCGTTTTCTATGCTGATCTTTTTATCGGCATACGCTGTTGCACAGGTTACCTCCACGATAACGTTCATCCCGCAGCCCGTAAAAGCCTATAGCCAGGACGGGGAGTTTACCCTCAAACCGGACACCCGGCTTTACTTCCCGGAGGGGCAGGCCGACTGGGAATTAGCCGTTCAAAATTTCATGGCGGTGGCGCAGACGGCAACGGGCTACCAACTGGTCGCGCAGCCTTTCAAAAGTGCGATCAACCAGCCCCGCGCCAACGGCATTTACTTTATCCCCGACAAAAGCCAGGAAAATCCGGAAGGCTACCAAATGGACATCACCCCCAATTTCATCACCATAAATGCCCGCACGGCGGCGGGCGCTTTTTACGCCGTACAAAGCCTGCGGCAAATGTTCCCGCCGGCATTCAACAACAGCACGCCGGCGGATGGCGTGGCCTGGACGGTCCCCTGTGCCAAGATCACCGACTACCCCCGCTTTGCCTACCGGGGTATGCACCTCGATGTGGCGCGGCATTTTTTCCCGGTCGACTTTGTAAAACGCTACATCGACCTGCTGGCGCAACACAAGTTCAACCGCTTCCACTGGCACCTCACCGAAGACCAGGGCTGGCGTATCGAGATTAAAAAATACCCGAAACTGCAAACCGTCGCCGCCTGCCGGGACGAAACGCTGGTGGGGCATTATTCCGATCAACCGCACCAGTTTGACGGAAAAGAATATTGCCACTACTACACCCAGGAGGAAGTTCGGGAGATCGTCGACTATGCGCAGAAACGATTCGTGACCATCGTGCCTGAAATTGAAATGCCCGGCCACTCCCAAGCCGCGCTGGCTGCCTACCCGGAACTGGGCTGCACCGGCGGGCCGTATGAAACGGCAAAAATATGGGGCATTTTCCGCGATGTGTACTGCGCCGGCAACGCGGAAACCTTTCGCTTCCTCGACGATGTGCTCGAAGAAGTCTGCGCGCTTTTTCCCGGCCAGTACATCCACATTGGCGGCGACGAATGCCCCAAGGATCGCTGGAAAGCTTGTCCAAAATGCCAGAAACGCATGCAAGACGAAGGGCTCAAAGACGAACACGAACTCCAGAGCTATTTCATCCGGCGTGCGGAAGCCATGCTGGCCAAGCGCGGTAAAAAGCTCATCGGCTGGGACGAGATCCTCGAAGGCGGCCTGCCCGCAACCGCAACCGTCATGAGCTGGCGTGGTACGGAGGGCGGTATTGCCGCCGCCAAAGCCGGCCACGATGTGATCATGACTCCCGGTTCGCATTGCTACTTCGACCACTACCAGAGCGACCCCGCCACCGAACCGCTGGCCATCGGCGGCTTCACCACCCTCAACCGGGTGTACGGCTACGACCCCGTGCCGGCCGAACTGAGTGAAGCGGAAGCACAGCACATTCTCGGCGCCCAGGGCAACGTCTGGACCGAATACATGGAAACGCCCGAACAAGTGGAATACATGGCCTACCCACGCGCCTGCGCCCTGTCGGAAGTGCTTTGGACACCCAAAAACAAGATTGCCTGGAACGATTTTATCCGCCGCCTGAAAGTCCATTTTGACCGGCTGGATGCCATGGGGGTCAATTATGCCCGCAGCTATTACGACGTCAAGTCGAGCTTTGCCGGCGGCTTTGTCGTCCTGTCGGCCAGCGACCGCACGGTGCAAGTCAAATACACCCGCGACGGCAAAGACCCCACCCCCACGTCGGGCGGCTTTTACTCGCCGATTCCGCTCACAGAACCAACCACCATTAAAGCCGTGGCGGTGAAAGACGGCAAGCTCATGGGCAAAATCCTCACCGTGCGCTATTACGTCCACAAAGCCAGCGGCAAAACCTACACCATGACCGCCCAACCCGAACAATATTCCGGCGGCGAACGCTATGCCCTGACCAACGGCATTCTGGGCGCCCCCCGTGCCTGGAACAACTGGGTAGGCGTGAAAGACGGCAATATCGATCCGGTGATTGACCTGGGCGCCCCGACGGCTTTCAGCAAAGTGACCACCCATTTCATGAACAGCAAAGCCGGCTGGATCTATCCGCCGCGCAGCATTGAGGTTTTTGTGTCGGACGACGGCGAGCAATTCCGGTCAATTGCCCAAAAAACAATCGATGCCGACGGTCTGACCGGCGTAAATGCCGAAACCGTTGAACTGGCCACGCCGGGCGCCAGGGCGCGCTACATCAAACTGGTGGCCACCGCCTACGGCGCCATTCCGGAGGGCGCAGCGGGCGCCGGCAACAATGCCTGGCTGTTTCTGGATGAAGTAATGGTCGACTAAGAGCCAACCATAACCGGTACAACCACGTCTAATTTGACATGCACCCGTTCCACCGTTTTAACCGCTCCCTCCTGCTGGCGATGTCGCTGTTTTTCGCCGCCGGCGAAATCGCCGTTGCACAGGAAATCACCCGGGCAGATACCGCTGCCTGGGTGCTGGTTTACACCTCCGACGGCAATGAATTTACCGGGCAACTGCTTTCGCAAGACGCCGAAACGGTAGTGTTAAAAACGGAACACTTCGGGGTGTTGACCATCCGGCGCTCGGCAATTACCCGCATCCGGTCGACGGAAAAGGCGAAGATTACGAATGGCCGGGTATGGTTTGAAAACCGGCATGCTCCGCGCTACTTCGTGGGCCCAAGTGCCTACGGGCTGCGCAAAGGCGAAGGTGTTTATGAAAACAGCGAGTTGTTTTTTAGCCAGGTCAGCTACGGTTTTTCGGATCATTTTTCATTGGGTGTAGGCTTTGCGCCTTTTTTCATTTTGTACGACGGGCCGTTTCCGGTTTGGGTGACGCCGAAGTTTTCGATCCCGGTTATACCCAATAAATTCAACGTTGCCCTGGGCGGGTTTATCGGCCACGAGTTCAATACGTATTATTTTGATTCGGATAATCCCGACGGATCATTGAATGCTGCGTTCTGTACATTCACTTACGGGTCGCGCGATGCCAACGTAAGTGCCAGTTTCGGACTTAATTTTTCAGGCAGCCAATGGAACAAACGCGCGATCTTTTCCCTGGCAGGAACTGTCCGCCTGGCGCCGAAATTTGCCCTGCTGGGCGAAAGTTATTTTTTTGACGACTACGGCGATCCGGTCAGTTTGTACGGTGCAGGCGCGCGATTCATGGGGCGGCGGATCGCTTTTGATGCCGGCGTAGCAGTTATGGCCTACGGGTTTGACGATGCCTATCCGGTTCCCTATGCGACGCTGCACGTGCCGTTTGGTTCGGTAAAAAATTGAACGCGGTTTTTGCAAATAATGCGGCAAACCTGCGGTACTTTTCAGCCGCTTGCTATTGAAAAATAACCGTTATAAAAAAAGCACCTGCCTTATGAAAATGCCGCGCCGGTACGCAATCCTTGTCTGGTTGGCTTTTGCTGCCGCCCACCCGCTTGTCGCCCAGGAAATTAAAATTCCGACCGATACCAGCCAACTGGTTTCCATCGAAACCAAAGACGACAACACGTTTATCGGGTACATCCGCCAGATTGAAACGGACTACATCCTGGTGCAAACCGATAAATTCGGGCAAATTCAAATTCAGAAAAAAGATATCCGCGCGCTCCGTTTGGTCGAACAAAATCAACTGGTTGAAGGCGAATACTGGTCGACCGACCCCAACTCCACCCGTTACCTCTTCGGTCCCAACGGCTACGGCCTGCGCAAGGGCGAAGGCTATTACCAGAACACCTGGATTTTTTTCAACCAGGTCAGCTACGGCATTACCGATAATTTCACCCTGGGCGTGGGCATCATCCCGCTCTTTATTTTTGCGGGCGCCTCCACACCGGTCTGGATTACCCCCAAGCTTACCATACCCATTAAAAAAGATCAGATCAACCTCGGTGTCGGCGGGCTGTTTGCAACCGTGCTCGGCGAAGAAGGCGGCTCTTTTGGCGTCGCTTACGGCCAGATGACCTTCGGCCCGCGCGACCGGAATATCAACCTGGGTGTGGGTTATGGTTATGCCGGCGATTCCTGGGCAAACACCCCCACGATTTCACTAAGCGGCATCTACCGCACCGGACGAAAATTTGCCCTGATTTCCGAAAACTACTTGTTTGATACCGGCGACGAGAATTTAGTGCTGACCTCTTTTGGCGGGCGTTTCATTGGTAAACGTATTTCCATCGACGCGGCCCTGGTAATTCCGGCAACCGAAACCGAAGGCTTATTTTTTGCCATCCCCTGGCTGGGCCTCACCGTGCCTTTCGGGCGGGCGGTTGAGTAACCGCTGTTTGTTGTTTTGGGAAATGAAAACCCGGGATTCCGGAAAATCATGGCGCTGCTGTCTGCCGTATGCCCTACATTTACCCAAACTAAACCAACCAACTGAACGTGGCTACAGCTCAAACTCCCGCCCCCGGCGCCCCTTCCTTCGAAAAAAACGACCCCCGCATAATCAATGGCTGGGCTATTTTCGACTGGGCCAACAGCGCCTACGCCCTGGTCATTACCGTAGCCATTTTTCCACCCTATTTTTTGGGAATTGCCCCCGACACGGTCAATATCGCCGGGTTTGCCATCCGCGACGAAACCCTGATCGCCTGGGGAATTTCACTGGCCTACCTGATCATTGCGGCTATTTCGCCCATCCTGTCGGGCATAGCCGACTACGGCGGCAAGAAAAAACGCTTTATGCGCTTCTTCACCCTGCTGGGTTCGCTGGCCTGCATCAGCCTGTTCTTTTTCGACAGCCCGGATTCCCTGTGGATCGGGCTGGGCGGGTTTGTGCTGGCTACGGTTGGTTTTGCCGGCGGCATTGTTTTTTACAACGCCTATCTCCCGGACATTGCCACCGAAGACCGCTACGACGCCGTGAGCGCCCGGGGCTTTATCTACGGCTTTGCCGGCAGCGTGATCCTGCTGGTGGTCAACCTCGCCATGGTGCTCCAACACGATAAATTGGGCTTCCCTTCCGAAACCTCGGCCATTCGCTGGGCCTTTGTGAGTGTGGGCTTGTGGTGGCTGGGCTTTGCCCAAATATCGTTCAATCGCCTGCCGGCAGATGCGCGCAAACCCATGGCCGAAGGCCTGTTGCGCAAGGGCTACGACGAGGTGATCAAAGCCTTTCGCGCCGTGCGCAGCAGCAGCAACACCAGCCGCTTCCTGCTCGCTTTTTTTTGCTATAATGCCGGGGTACAGGCCATCCTTTTTCTGGCATCCAGTTTTGCCGACAAGGAAATGAAAATGGAAAAATCCCAACTTATCATCCTGGTGCTGATCCTGCAACTGGTAGCCATCCTGGGCGCGTTTCTCTCGTCGCGGTTATCCGAAAAAAAAGGCAACCGAACATCGCTGTTTGTCATGCTGATTATCTGGACGGCCATTTGCTTGCTCGGCTATTCGGTGCACACCGAATCGGAAGTGTTTCTGCTGGGCGGCGCCATCGGCCTGGTCATGGGCGGTATTCAGGCAATTTCCCGCAGCACCTACGCCAAGTTCTTGCCGGAAAACACCAAAGAAACCACGTCGTTTTTCAGTTTTTACGATGTCATGGACAAAGTATCGACCGTGTTCGGCACCATGGTGTTCGGCCTGATTGCCCAATTGTTTGGCGGCATGCGCAGCTCGGTGCTGGCTTTGTCGGTGCTGTTTTTACTCAGCCTCACAATTTTGGTGTTCGTGCGCGTCCGGCGCATGCCCGATGTTCCTGAAAATTGAGTACTGGTATGGATTTCACCCGGCTCTTCGACATTTTGGATTACCAGCAAAAACGCTACCCGCACGCGGTGGCGCTGTCCGGTATGGAAAACGGGCGCTGGCGCAGCTGGAGTACGGCGGAACTGTTGCTCGAACGCGACCGCCTGAGCGCGGGCTTGCTCGCCCTGGGATTTGAAAAGGGCGACCGTATCGGCATGCTGGCCCATTGCGGCAGCCCCCGCTGGGCGCTTGCCGATGCCGCCATGCTGCAACTCGGCCTGGTGCCGGTGCCGGTGCACGCAACGGCCCGCCCCGACGAAGTGGCGCATATCATCCGGGATGCCGGTATTCGCGCTTTTTTTGTGAGCAATGCCGCCATGTACGCCCAGTTGCAACAATCCGGCGCAACACCGGAAATGGTTTTCGCCTTCGAGCCGCTGGCCGGCGCACTGCCCTGGGCGGAGCTTTGCCGCGAACCCGATGCCGCCGTACTGCAAACCCGGCGCGCCGCCATTCGCGAAACCGACCTGGCAACACTCCTGTACACCTCCGGCACCACCGGTGCGCCGAAAGGCGTCATGCTTAGCCATGCCAATATCGTGTGCAATGTGAAGGCCGTGCTGGCCATCGTGCCGGTAGGGCCCGAACGGACGGCGGTCAGTTTCCTGCCGCTGAGCCATATTTTCGAACGCATGGTCACCTACGTGTACCAGGCTGCCGGCACACCGGTCTGGTATGTGGAAGCCCTCGAACAACTGCCGGAGACGCTCCAGGAAATCCGCCCGCACTTTTTCACCGCCGTGCCGCGTGTGCTGGAGCGGAGTTATGAGCGCTTGCTGGAACGCCGCAGTCAGGCCGGTTTTTTACAGAAAAAAATACTCGACTGGGCGCTTGCCCTGGGTGAGCGCTACCCCTACGCCGGCGAATACGGAAAGCCGCTTTTGTACCGGCTCAAGCTGCTGCTGGCCGACCTGCTGGTGTACCGGCGCTGGCGCAAGGCAATGGGCGGGCGCGTACATAGCATTGCCGTGGGCGCCGCCGCGCTGCAGCCGCGCTTGGGCCGATTGTTTTCGGCAGCCGGTATCGATGTCCGCGAAGGCTATGGCCTCACGGAGACCAGCCCGGCGGTGTCGTTCAACCGCTTCGAACCCGGCGGGGTGCATTTCGGTACGGTGGGCATCCCGGTGCCCGGTGTGGAAGTACGCATCGCCCGGGCCAACGAACAGGGGGAGGGCGAAGTTGAAGTGCGCGGCCCGAATGTCATGCAGGGCTACTGGAATTTGCCGGAGGAAACGGCCGCGCGGTTCACGGCCGACGGCTGGTTCAAAACCGGCGATATGGGCCGTTTGGAGTTCAAGCGTTTTTTAAAAATAACAGGCCGGAAAAGCGAGATTTTCAAAACGACAACGGGTAAATTCGTGGCCCCGGCATTTGTGGAACAACAGCTGCTGCGCTCTGATTTTATCGATCAGTGCATGGCCCTGGGGCTCAACCAGCCGTATGTGGGCGCCCTGATCGTCCCCAATTTCGCCCAACTGGAAGCCTGGTGCGCCGAAAATAAGGTCCACTGGACAGCCCCCGAATTTATGATCCTCAACCCCAAAGTGGAAAAACTGTACCGGCAGGAAATCGACCGGATCAATGCAGCGTACCTTGGCCCGATCGAACAGGTCCAGGCGTTTCAGCTGCTGGGTAAACCCTGGACGGCCGAAGACGGCCTGCTCACCGCCACGCTCAAGATGCGCCGTCCGGCGCTGGAGGCGCATTTTGAAAAGGAAATCGCGGCGCTGTTTGCTGTGAAATAGTGCGTTTTTTAACGTGATTTTTGAATAGGTTTTATTTAAAAAAATTTCAGATGTCTCCCTCTGGTCGACATGACAAATCGCTGAAAATAAACTGGTTAAACAGGTTTCTCGCTATGCTCGAAACTTCCACATGGCTTGGGGAAATTTCGAGCGTAGCGAAAAATCTGCTGGAAAGTTTACCACGTAGTAAAATGTCATGTCGACCGGAGGGAGACATCTGAATAACTATAGAGTACAGTATGATAAATTGAATAAACCAACCAAAATCTATCCAAAATTCACGTTTTTTTATAAAAACCGAACCATGCAGCACCTGCTCCATACGCTTGCCCAACAACTCGAGGGCGAACTCCATACCGACGAGCTCCTGCGCCGCCTGTACGCCACCGATGCGTCCATCTACCGCGAACTGCCGCTGGCCGTGGCGTACCCCAAACACAAGGCCGATGTGCAAACGCTGGTGCGCTTCGCGGGAGAAAACGGGCTTTCCCTGATTCCGCGCTCGGCGGGCACCTCGCTGGCCGGACAATGCGTGGGGAGCGGTATTGTGGTGGATATTTCCCGCTACATGACCCGTGTGCTGGAGATCAATGCCGCGGAAGGCTGGGTACGCCTGCAACCGGGCGTTATCCGCGACGAGCTGAACCAGTTGCTCAAACCGCACGGCCTGTTTTTCGGCCCGAATACCTCCACAGCCAACCGCTGCATGCTCGGCGGCATGGTGGGCAACAATTCCTGCGGCACCACCTCCATCGTGTACGGTTCCACCCGCGGCCACGTGCTGGCCCTCGACGTGGTGCTCAGCGACGGCTCCGAAGCGCGGTTTTCCCGGCTCTCAAAAGCTGAATTTGAACAGAAAAAAAACGGCGCCGGCCTGGAGGCGCAGCTCTACCGGCAGGTAGCCGATACGCTGGCCGACCCTGAAAATCAGGCGGAGATCCGCCGTGAATTTCCCAAGCCGGGCATTCACCGGCGCAACACCGGCTATGCGGTCGACTTGTTGCTGGAAACCGAGCCCTTCACCCCTGGTGGCCCCGGATTTAATTTTTGCACCATGCTTTGCGGTTCGGAAGGCACGCTGGCGTTCACCACGGAGATCACCCTGCATGTCGACCCCCTGCCCGAACCGCACGATGTGGTGGTGTGCGCCCACTTCAGCAGCATGCCCGAATGCCTGGAAGCCGTGGTAGCGGCCATGCAGCACCAGCCCACGGCCTGTGAATTGATGGACAAACTCATCCTCGACTGCACCAAATCCAACCGCGAACAGGCCAAAAACCGCTTTTTCGTGGAGGGCGACCCGGCGGCTGTTTTGATGATCGAATTTCGCGGGCCGAGCCCGCAAGCGGCAGAAGATAAAGCCCGGGCTATGATCGCCGACTTGCAAAAACGAGGCTTCGGCTATGCCTATCCCATCGTGCAGGCGCCCAAAACCAAACAGGTGTGGGAACTGCGCAGCGCGGGCCTGGGTGTGCTGTCGAATATGCCCGGCGAAGCCAAAGGCGTGGCCTGCATCGAAGACACAGCGGTGGAGGTGACCGATTTGCCGGCCTATATCGGCGAGTTTGAGGCCATGATGCAGCAGTTCGGGCAAAAATCGGTGTACTACGCCCATGCCGGGGCAGGGGAGTTGCACCTCCGCCCGATATTGAATTTGAAAAAAGAAAGCGATCGCGAAATGCTGTACCGCATTTGCGAAGCGTCGGCCCGGCTGGTAAAAAAATACCGCGGCTCGCTCAGCGGCGAACATGGCGATGGGCGGGTGCGCGCCGAGTTTATCCCATTGATGATCGGCGAAAAAAACTATGCCCTGCTTCGCCAGATAAAAAAAACCTGGGACCCCAACGGTGTGTTCAATCCCGGCAAAATCACCGATGCGCCGCCCATGAACACCGCGCTGCGCTACGAAGCCAACCAACCTGATCGGCCGTTCGACACCGTGCTGGAATTTCCCGACGGCATCCTATGCAGAGGGGCTTGGGGGCCTTCTGCCTGCCTATGTGCTCACATTGCGTTTCCAATCCAGGATGCCGTTCACGAGCTCGTCGCAGTTGCGCTCGGGCTGCGCGCGGCCGATGCTGGGCGCGACATGCTGGCTCCCTTCCTGTCCGCAGCGACTCGCGGCGAGGTTCGTGCTTGCCGTCCCTCCACCCCACCTCCCCAAGCCCTCTCACTTCGCCCTCTCAGGTGGCGCCTGTCCAGCAGCTCGTCGCCGCCGCGCGCCAGTACACGCGCGTCAAGGTGTACTGCACGCAGGCTGACTGGACCTCGCGTGTGCTCGCGCATCTCACGACGCACGTGCGCAGCGCGGAAGTGGCGCGCGAGCTCGTGTCGCTGTGCGAGGAGTTGTGCGCGTTCTCCATCACTGCGCGCCAAGTGCGACTGTTGCTGTGGCTGATGAAGGGCCGCGCCCCAAAGTGCCGTTCCTTGTGGTGGCCTGTGCTGCTGGCTGTCCTACACCGCGCCACGCAAGCGGCGCCGGGACCGGCCGTGTACTTTGACTTTGCGGGCGTGCAGTCGGGCATTTCGCTGCCTCCCTTTGCGCGACTGCCCTCTGGCGGCGTCAGTGTGGCGCTGTGGCTGCGGTGCGAGTCGTTTGCGCATCCGCAGCAGCACGAGGGCCCGGCGGGCGTGCCGTATGAGCCGTGCGTGTACACGCTGACCGACGAGCATGGCGTGGGGCTGGCGCTCAAGTTCAGTTCCAACGTGCTGGTGGTGGATTCCGTTGCCGCGCCCGGAAAGCCGCCCACACGGGTCCGCTCCGTGTTTCCATTCCGCACGCACCAGTGGTATTGCGTGGCCGTGACGCACGAGTACCACTTTCTGGGCAGCGACGAATGCCGCCTCTTTGTTGACGGTATCGAGCGCGGCAAGTTTTCGCTCCCCTACCCCAAGGCCGTGGCACTTACGCGTGCCTACTTTGGCTGCGCTGCGCCCGCGCGGGCACGGCCTGCGCACCTCAGCGCCCTCATCGGCCAGATGGGGCCCATGGTGCTGGTGGAGGACCCGCTGTCCGCGCCCGCGTGCCGGGGGCTCTTTGAGCTGCCTCTGGAGGCGTGGAACGACGTAGCGGCATTGCAGCGCGTCGCATCCAAGGTCATTGCGGCCTACAACCCGCGCGCCATTGACGGTGCGCTGTGTTTGGAGATTAGCCACGGCAAACGCAACCACCACGCCACGAAGCTCGAGGGCACCACGGAGATTCGCCAGTGCGACGTGGGTGAGGCTGTACTGTGTTGCGGCGGGCCCCATGTGCTGCTACCTCTGCTGTCGCAGCTCCACTTGCCTCCTGAGCCTCCCAGCGACCCCAGCCTCGCCCCACTGCTGGCGCTCATGGAGGAAGAGCGCGCCAACGTGCCACCATCGCACCATGCGGCTGCGATTCTCGACGTGCTCGCCGTGTGCTCGCGGCACCGGCTGGCCGAGCGTGATCTCGTCGCGCACCACGGCATGCAGCTGCTGGGTCACGTGCTGCGCTTTGTGCCGTCACTGTCCGTGTGGGATGACCGCTCTTTTGCGTCGCTGGAGCTGCTGTGCGCTTCCACTGCCCACTCAGAGCGCCTGCATCGCGCCTTCTTCATCAATGTCTACCTCAACTTTCGAGTGTGGGTCTTTGCGCCCGTGAGCGTGCAGAAGCATGTGCTGGTTGCCGTGGCGCGTCACGCGAGCCGCAACCCGCCGTACTTCCGCGCCATGATCACGGTCCAACGCCTGGTGGATGCGCTTCATCAGTTCTACTGGACGACCGCGAGCGAATGGGCGCTCGGCAAGGCCGATGTGGTGGACGCGGTGACGGGCGCTGTGATTGGCAGCCGTCCCAAGGAGGGCCGCGACATGCTGACGGTGCGCGACGCGCTGTTGCACGTGGTGCGCGCGCTGGTGGTGGGCCCTCCCACACCTGCCGAGGTTGATGCGCTGGTGCTGCATCTGCTCATGTGTCCCGACGTGGCTGGCGCCGGGGGGGAGTGCGTGGATGTGTTGCGGCTGCTGTTGGTGGTGCTCAATGATGGCGAGCACGCTGTGGCCACAGCGAGGCACCTGCTTCGCGCGCATGGACTGGGGTCGTTTGTGGCACTGGCAGGCCGCCAGTCCGAGGCGCTGGTAGTGTGGAGCATCAAAGCGTTCGCCAAGTGTTTGCAGCTTTGGCGCCCAGAAGCCGGCGACACGGCTGCCCCTGGCGCCACGCGCGAGGCGACACTATCGCTGACTTCGTGGCTGTGCGTGCTCAAAGCATATTTGTACCGGCGTGGTGCTCTGTCCAGCGAGTTGTACGGGGTATTGCTGGAGCTGCTGCTCGAGAGCGTGGACACGGCGTCCCTGTGCAGCCCCGTGGTGCCCGGCACTGAACAGCTCATGTGCAACCCTCTGGTGGCGCTCACCGTGCTCGAGCTCTTGTGTGTGGCGCGCGACTCCTGCGCCCCTGAGCTGGCGGTGCGGTGCCTCAAGGATTTGTTGCATTTTCTCGACACACGCGCCAACCGGCTGGCTTTGCTCCATGTCGACGGCTGGGACACGCGGCTCGTGGCACTCATTGTCAGCTCCGCGCACGGCTGCGAACAAGAGTCTCTGGCTGTGGATGTGCTCTCGCTCCTCATGCAGCACTGTCTGATGGAGGGCGATTGGGCTCGCGTGGGGCGCGTACACGCCACCATGGCGCTGCTGGGCAGCGGCGCTGCGGAACGCGTGACGGCGCTGCTGTGTGCGCGCGTGGCGGAGCAGCTTGCGCTCGCATCGAGCGAGGTGCTGGAGGCGTGCCGTCACTCGGAACCCGCACTCAACACTCTTTGCCGCTGGCTCGCGTTTGCTGAGATGGCGCTGTGCTACGAGCGCGGTGGTGGCGGCTCCGCAGTATTTGCGCTGGCCACCCTCTGTGAGGTCTTGGTGGCCGTGGTGGCGGCGCATAACAAGCACGACGATCGCGAGCACCAAATGTGCTCGCAACTCGTGCGCGTCTCGATCGCGTCCATGCACGTTGCAGTGTCGGAGGGCTTGGCGCAAAGGCGGCTGTCGTCAGACGTGTGTCTCTTGGCGCTGGGCGGAGTTGTGCGTCGCTTTCAAACCTTTGTGCCTCGCTGGGTGTCGTGGGTCGAGACGGCGGCTTTGGATGCGCTGCTCGCTGCCGCGCTCGACATGCGCGAGGCACTCGACTGTGTGGCCTCTCTGGTGCAGTGGCGCGCCGCAGCCGACGAGCCCATTCGCGCCAGCCTCGCATTTGTGGGCGGTGCGCTGCGTGCGCTGCGTGGCGCCAGCGACGCTGACGTTGCTCTGCTGGCCGATCCGAGTGTGGTCGCGAGCGGCGCGCTCTACGAGCTTGCGCTCACTGCCCGTGCGTCGCAAGGCGACAAGTTCCAAGCGCTGGCCTCCAAGCTGGTCGCGCAACTGGCCGCACGCGCCGACGAGGTACGCGAGCGTGCCTCCGCGCAGGGGCTGCGCGAAGCAACGCTGGTCTCGGCCGCGCTGGGCGACTGGGAGGTGCGGTGGGGCGAGCGCAAGGCCCGCGAGGAGGAGCGCCGCAATGCGCTCTTCCGAGCCACGGCTCGCAAGAACTCGCTGCTGGCCAACGAGTGGAACAAGCTGCTGTGGAGCCTGGCCAGTGAGCGCGGACCGTGGGCGCCGCCCTCTGCCTCCCTTACACCAGAGCTGGCGGCCGCAGCGGCAGCTGATGCCGGCAGCCGAGTCCAGCGCTGGATGGTTGATCGCTCCGAGTCCAGCGATGCGTCGTGGATCCGCTGCCTCAAGCGCCCCAACAAGGCGTTTCGTTCGCACGCAGGCTGCGCACGCGGCGCGCTCCCGCCCGGCGACGATACAGCCGAATCGCAAGCGTCTGCGCGCGCGTCCATGCCCGCCCTGGCTGCCTTTATGCTGGCCGATGATGTGCCCTCGGACGGGGAAGCCAGTGACGTGGACGACCAGCAACAACAACAACAGTCGCCTCAGCAGCAGCAGCCTCAGCAAGCTCTTCGCGAGGACGATTTCTCGGTCAGCTTTGACTGTCTCATGGCGGTGGCGCACGCGCGCTCTCAAGGGGTGCTGGAGCTGTCAGCTCACGAGCTGTCCTTTTGCGCTGGCACATCGGTGAAGCGGTGGGCGCTGGCGCAACTGGAGGACGTACGCGACTTGCGCTGGGGCTCGCGGCGCGTGGCGCTCGAGATGCGCTTTGTTGGAGGGCGCACGCGCTTGTTTGCGTTTGCCCAACGCGATGACGCTTTGCGCGCTTACCAGTACGTGCTGTCACTCCGCCCTCCGCGCCTGCGTCCAGTGCACTTTGCTGGCCTGATGCAGCGCAAGTGGCCGCCGTCGTGCGTGGGGCAGCTCAAAGCCGCCAAGGACACTGAGCAGTGGCTGGCGGGTCGGTTGAGCAACTTTGACTACTTGATGGCGGTGAATCGTGCGGCGGGGCGCTCTTACTGCGACCTTGCCCAGTGGCCCGTGTTCCCGTGGGTCGTGGCGGACTGGCACTCAGACGCACTGGATCTCGACAACCCCGCGTCATTCCGCGACCTCAGCCTGCCCGTGGGCGCGCTCAACCCGGCGCGGCGTGACGCGCTGCGCTCGCGCTACGCTGAGCTGCGGCGCTCCG
>CAZAEZ010000040.1:0-48963 GCA_964484205.1 uncultured Saprospiraceae bacterium
GGTCTTTGGAATTTTAATTTGATAACTCACTGATTCTCTTAGTCAAACAAGTCTAGTTAATATTTTCATATTATCCAGTAAAAAATGATGCCCATTAACTCGAAGTTATACCCTACGGAATGTGGTTTGCAATTTTTTCGGAACTATAGTCATCGGATGACTGAATACCGTTCTATGAAATCATAGATTTCGAAATAGTCATCCGATGACTTGTCCATCCCGGTTTTTCGCAAAGCATTTTCCGCTGGGTATAAGTTGTGGGGCATTAGTATGAATATTTAGTGGTTAACGATCAGCTTCCCGGAAGGCACTCCCGAATTCAAAAGTTTAAACCAATATACGCCTATTGGAAAATCAGCCAATGACAATTGGACACTTTGTTGGCCGATTGGCAATTCAACGACCTTTACCAACTGCTCGGGTTCAAATAAAAAAAACAAGGGAAAAAAGAATGCCGCCACAACCGGCTAATCACACATTCAAATAACTCATCAACGAGTCGTACCGCTCCTGCAGCGAGTCGGCGTAGTCCAACTCGGCATACGATTCCTTCACCTCGTATTCGTAGCGGGCGAGCGCTGCAACCACCCGGCTGAGCTCCTGGCGGTTAATTTTAATCGTGAGTTCGAGCATTTCCGTGCTGGCTTCGGAACTGACAAAGGCACTCAGAATTTTGGCATCTTCCTCCTCGATGATTCGGGCAATGGTGGCCAGCGAATAATCCCGGCGGTTCATTTCCAACACCAGCACGCCGCCCGGCTCGGTGAACGACGCCGAGTTGGCAAAATAGCGCAGCAGGTCATTTTGAGCGATCAGCCCCAGGTAGTTTCCCTGATCGTCGATTACCGGGATCACCGTGAGCCGGTTGTCGCCCATCACGCGCATGACTTCAAACAGGTGATCGGAACTGTGCACGGCAAAGCGGCCGGGCATGGCGAGGTTGTACTCCGCAATCGGTTCGTATAGTTTATGGTTGAAAATATCTTCTTCAGAGAGTATCCCAACTAACCTTTTTTCATCTACCACGGGCAAATGTTTTACGTGGTGATCATTCAAAGCGTGAAAGGCGTCTCTTCCTGTTTGCTCTACTTTGAGCGCGGGGATGTCGTAGGCAATAAACGATTCAGCAGTCATAACGTAGTCCTTACAGTAATTAATCCAGGTCGGCTGATTTCCGTACAAATGGTTAAAATGCTGTTTCTTCGGGGCGCTGTTGATGGTATTTTTTAATGATTAAACAGAAATACAGCCATTTTGATCTTTAGACGCTCGGCAAGTTCAGGACGCCACAAATATTCGTGCAAAAATCTTTACATCCAAATTAAATATGCTCAGTACGCGACAAATGTTCTTAAGGCATCTCGCCCAAACGTCGCCGGCGCCCCTGGCCCTGGAGATCGACCGGGCGGCCGGGCTTTACCTGTACGACAGCGCCGGCAAGCCCTACCTCGACCTGATCGCGGGCATCGGCGTCAGCTGTCTCGGGCACCGGCATCCGCGGGTGGAAGCAGCCGTGCAGCAACAGTTGGAGCGGTACTGGCACACGCTGGTTTACGGCGAATACGTGCTCGCGCCACAGGTACAACTGGCAACGCTGCTGGCCGCACAACTGCCCGGCCTCGATGCCGTTTACCTCGTCAATTCCGGCACAGAAGCCACCGAGGGCGCCATGAAACTCGCCAAACGCTACACCGGCCGCCCCGACATTGTCGCCTGCCGCAATGCCTACCACGGCAGCACGCAGGGCGCCGCCAGCCTGATGGCGCCCTGCGACTTCACCCTGCCTTACCACCCGCTGTTGCCCGGCATCCGCCATATCGACTTCAACAGCGACGCCGACCTGGAAAAGATCGACCAACGGGTGGCGGCAGTGATCGTGGAAACCGTGCAGGCCGAATCGGGCATTCACACCCCGCGCCCGGCCTGGTTGCAGACCCTGCGCCGCCGCTGCGACGAAACGGGGGCCTTGCTGGTGCTCGATGAAATTCAGGCCGGCTATGGCCGTACCGGCAGTTTGTTCGCTTTTGAGCCATACGGCATCCGGCCCGATATTCTGCTGCTGGCCAAGGGCTTTGGCGGCGGCATGCCGATCGGCGCGTTCATTGCGCCCCGTGAAATCATGCAGGCATTATCGGTCGACCCACCGCTGGGGCACATCACCACTTTTGGCGGCCACCCGGTGTGTGCGGCGGCGGCGCTGGCCACGTTGCAGGAGTTGCTGGAAACCGGCCTGATCGCGCAGGTGCCGGCCAAGGAAAAATTGTTCCGGGAACTACTGGTGCATCCCGCCATTTGCGAATTGCGCAGCGCAGGGCTCTGGCTGGCCGTCGACCTGGGCAATGCCGCCGCCGTGCAGCAGGTCATCCGGCACTGCCTGGAGCGGGGCGTGATCACCGACTGGTTTTTGTTCAACGACCGGAGTTTGCGCATCGCCCCGCCGCTGACGATCGGGGAGGCTGAAATCCGGGAAGCCTGCGGGGTGATTTTGGAGGGTTTGCAAAACTTGCCTTTGAACTTTCAAAACTAACCCGAACCCGTTTCACAAATGGCACCATCAATTGCGCCTACCGCAAATTCCAGGAAATTGCCATCTGGTGGAACCCCACCTGAATCCCAAGGCGCTGATCAACCCGGGCACGCCGGTGCAAACGCGGGACAAAAATACCCACCAATGCTCCGACGGCATACCCCGCAAACACATCGGTCGGGAAATGCCTGCCGCCTTTGATCCGGAAATAACCCGTTGCCGCCGGGATGGCTGCCGCCACACTCCAAACCACCGGCTTCCAGGGGCTGTCGGGATAGTAGTCGGAAAAAACCTGCGCGGCAAAAAAGGTACCCGCCGCCGACAACGACGTATGCCCTGAAAAAAAGGAGCCCCGGGCATTGGCCGTCTGTTTTTTATCCATCGAAACATCCGGGTTGTACACAAACGGCCGGGTGCGCCGGGCGGCATATTTGGTCAGCAGGGTAAGGCTGGAAGCAGTCAGCAGGGTCTCCCCCCAAAGCACAGCAACCGTTCCAAAGTGGCTCCTCGGCGCTTTCCCGGCTAAAAAAAACACCGGCGCAGCCATGGCGGAAAGCCACAGCACATTGCTGGCCTGGTGGGCGCGCAGGGAATAATTGTCGGTGGCGCTCCGGTCCAAACTATTGATCATACCTGCATCGAGTGCTGCCAACTCGTTGGCTGTATAAATCGGCACACTGCTCCGCAATTGGGTGCCGATAAGCCCGGCAGACAAGCTGACGCCGGAAACGGCGATTTCCTTGCCCAGGTTGAGTTTGTAGGGTGATTGGGCCCCAAGGCATGCGGTTAAGCATACCAGGACGGCTAGCAAGCCGGTTTTAAGTCTCTTCATTGTTCTATTTTAGTAAAAATTATTTCGCAGCTATTGGCGGTTTTTTAACACTTTAAATCACGAACTCAACCAACCCGGGTGGGTGTACAACTTTTCCAATTTCAAATTTTTCTTTTCCAATTTCAAATAACAGGGATGATCCCGGTTAAGGAAGTTTCCTGAATTTCAAATTTCAAATTGGAAATTTCAAATTTGAAAAATACCGTCCCGTCACGGTGTAGTTACCTTTCCGCCCGGCGGGCAATTTTCCTGCAAAAACCGGGTAAACAAGGTAGATAAATGCCGCGACGTGCCCTCCCCTTCCCGAATGCTGTGCGAACGATTGGGATACGGCATCACCTGAAATTGTTTGTTGTATTTGATCAGTTCGTTGATCAGCTGTTCGGCATTTTGGTAGTGCACATTGTCGTCGCCGGTACCGTGGATGTAGAGCAGGTTGCCCCGAAGGTTTTTGGCATGTGTGATGGGTGAGCCGTTCACAAAATCTTCAAGGTTTTCCTGCGGCAGCCCCATGTAGCGTTCCTGGTAAATATTGTCGTACGACAGCTGATTGGCCACGGCAGCCACCGAAATGCCCGTTTGGTAAATTTCGGGGTATTGGAACAGCAAATTCAGTGTAGCGGTACCGCCGCCGCTCCAGCCATGCACGGCTACGCGGCTGGTGTCGATCCAGCGCCAGCGCTCAAACATGGCCCTGGCGCCCATCGCCTGGTCGCGGATGTTGACGATGCCGACTTTCCGGTAAATGGCTTTGCGCCAGGCTCGGCCCTTGGGCGCCGGGGTACCACGACCGTCGATGGAGGCATAGATGTAGCCGTCTTTGGCCATATCACCGTCGTACAGCCGGTTGCGCCCGATGCCGTAGCGGTCGCGCACGGTGGCACTGGCCGGCTCGGAATACACGTAAAACACAATGGGGTATTTTCTGGAAGGGTCAAAATTATCGGGCTTGACCAGCCAGCCGTCCATGGTCACACCGTCGGCGGTGGTTACCTGAAAAAACTCGGTGTTGGCATCCCCCGGCTTTTCGATCTCGGCCGGAATAGCCTCCTTCGCATCGAGCGCCTGGTGCCCGGGCAGGCGCACCCACTCCCGTTGCGGGCGGGTGTAGTGGTTGGAAAAGGAATGCAGGGCGTATTGGGCATCCGGCGCGATCCGGTAGCCATGCGTTCCCGGCTGCCCGGCCGGCGAAAGCCGCTCGGGGCTGCTTTTCCCGTCCATCCGGATGCGGTAGAGGTAACTTTGGGTGGCATTATCGGGCGAAGCCATGAAATACAGGTAGCCTCCGGCGGCGTCCACGCGCTCCAGGCTGATCACGTCGTAGTTGCCCGGTGTGAGCAGCGTTTCCGTTTTTCCGTCGCGGGAAATGCGGTAGATGTGCCGCCAGCCGTCTTTTTCGCTGGTCCAGAGAAAGGCCTGGCCTTTGTCCAGCCAATCCCAATAGCCGGTTTCACCATCAGCCTTCAGGTCGATCCAGGCTTCGTCTGTTTCGGTGAAAATCGTACGCACGGCGCCTGTAGTGGCATCGCAAAGCATGAGCCGGCTTTCGTTTTGTTTGCGGTTGAGCTGCTGCACGAGCAGTTCGGTAGTATTGGCCGCCCATTCCATGCGGGGCAGGTAGCTGTTCCGCGGATCGCCGGGAATGGCCATCCACTGTGTTTTGCCGGAGGCGATATCCACCACGCCGATGCGGTAGGGCGAAGGCGGCTCGCCCACTTTGGGGTATTCCACCGGGATGGTGAAGGGGTAGATCGAATCGGTAGTATTGATCATCAGGAAATCGCGGATCTGCTCGGCATCGATTTGCCAGTAGGCGATGCGTTTGCTGTCGGGGCTCCAGCGAAAGCCGTCGCGGCAGTCAAACTCCTCTTCGTACACCCAGTCGAAGGTGCCGTGGATGAGTTTGCGTTTGCCGTTGGTTTCCGTAAGCTGGTCTACCTTGCCCGTGGCGATGTCCTCCACGTAAAGATTGTGTTGGCTGACATAGGCTGCTTTTTGCCCGTCGGGCGAAATTTTGGCAAACATCAGCGAGGAGGCCGGCAGACCTTTGCCCAGTTGGCGGAGTGCGTTCGTTTTGAGGTCGAGCACCCAGTAATCGCCGCGGGTGTCGTAGCGCCATACGCGTTTGCTGTTGGTGAAAATCAGCAGTTTTTGCCCGTCGTCGGAAAAGGAAAAATGCCGCAGGCGAAGCGGCCCGGCAGCCCCTTCCGGGGTGAGTTGGGCAGCCGAGACCAGCGGGGTTTCGGTGCTTTCCGGCAGATCAATGCGCACGATCTGGCCGTTGGATTGCAAGTAATAGGAATGGCCTTCGGGCGTCCAGAGCAGGTCTTGCGCAGGCAGGCAGAAAATTACCAGGGCGACAAAAAAGAGCAGAGCGAGTTGTTTTTTCACGGAGACACAGTTTTAAACATTTGGACAAATATAGGTTTTATGTGTTGCGCACCGGTACGGGTCAAAGTCACGTCGATGCTGCGTATTTTTACCCATCGCTAGCTGAACTTTTCCACGATGAAAAACACAATTACCGCTTTTGCCCGCTTTTGCCTGCTGCTTGTTTTGCCCGCAATAGCCCTGACTGCCCAAAAACCGATTACGCTCGAAGATATTTGGTCGAACAAGACTTTTGAAACGAAAACGCTGCCGGGATTTCGTTTTCAAAACGATGGGGCGCACTACACCGTCCTGAACGACGCAGCCATCGAACAATTCGATTTGCGCAGCGGTAAAAAAACGGCGGTGTTGTTCGACGCAGCAATGCTGCCCGAAGCAAGCGCTCCGGGGTGGACCGGCACGTTTGAAAATTACACCTTCAGCGCCGATGCGTCGAAAATCCTGCTGGCCGGCGGCGTGGAAGCCATTTACCGGCACAGCAAACGGGCCACGTATTTTGTATTTGACTCAAAAACAAAAAAAATAACCCGCCTGCACGAAGGGGTCAAACTGCGGTACCCGACGTTTTCACCCGATGGAACCAAAGTCGCCTATGTGCTGGAAAACGACTTGTACGTCCACGATCTCACCTCCGGCAAAACCACGCGCATTACGAACGACGGTGCAGAAAACGCCATCATCAACGGCGCCTCCGATTGGGTGTACGAAGAGGAATTTGCCCTGGTGCGCGCCTTCGAGTGGAGCCCCGACGGCCGTAAAATTGCATACCTGCGTTTCGACGAACGGCAGGTCCCCGAATACACTATGGAAATGTACCGCGGCGGCGACTATCCCGAAAAAGTCACGTTTAAATACCCGAAAGTGGGCGAACAAAATGCCACCGTCACGGCGCATATCGCCGACCTGGCTTCCGCCAAAACAATACCCGTAAATCTCCCAACACCCCAAAATGACCCCAATGACTCCAATGACCAAAATGACCAAAATGACCCAGAATACCTCCCCCGTATCGCCTGGGCGCCCGGCGGCCAACTCTGCCTCACGCGCCTGAACCGCCATCAAAACCGGCTGCAACTCCTGCTCGCCGACCCCGCTACGGGTGCATGCACCAGGTTGCTGGAGGAAACAAGCGCCTACTACCTCGACCTGCAGGAGCCGGTTTTTCTGGCCGACGGTTCGGGTTTTATCTGGCAAAGTGAAAAAAGCGGGTACATGCACTTGTACCGGTACGACATGCAGGGTCGCGAACAGGCAGCCCTGACTCGCGGCGACTGGGAGGTGACAGATTTTTACGGCGTGGACGCAAAAAACGGCCTGGCGTATTTTCAGGCAGCGGCCGAAAACCCTATGGAGCGCGAAATTTATTCGGTCAAACTAAACGGCAAGAGCCGCAAAAAAATAAGCACCGGAACCGGGTTTCACAGCGCGCAGTTTAGCAGCACGCACGATTATTTTGTCGATACCTACTCCACCCTGAACGCCCCACCCCGCTACAGCGTACGCGACCGGAACGGCAACCTCGTGCGCCAACTCGAGCAAAATGCAGCGCTGCTGGCCCAGCAGGCTGAATGTGGCGTGGCGTCGATGGAATTTTTCACCGTGCCCGTCAAAAATGCCCCGGCGCCGGATGGGAAAACCTGGAGCGGTTCGCTCAACGGCTGGATGCTCAAACCCACCGCGCCGCAATTTCAGGGGAAACAACTCCCTGTGCTCATGTTCGTGTACGGCGGGCCCGGCAGCCAGCAGGTGACCGACGCCTGGAAAGACGCGAACTACTGGTGGTTTCAGATGCTGGCGCAAAAGGGCTACGTGGTGGCTTGTGTGGACAATCGCGGCACCGGCGCCCGCGGGGAGGCTTTTCAAAAAATGACTTACCTCGACCTGGGCAAATACGAAACGGAAGACCAGATCGCCGCGGCCCGGTACATCGGCGCATTGCCGTTTACCGATCCGGCCCGCATCGGCATTTTCGGCTGGAGTTATGGCGGCTACATGGCCTCACTTTGCCTGTTCAAAGGCAGCGACGTGTTCGAGGCCGGCATCGCCGTAGCGCCGGTGACGCACTGGAAATGGTACGACAGCATTTACACCGAACGCTACATGCGCACGGAAAAGGAAAACCCGCAGGGCTATGCCGACAACGCACCGGTCAATTTCGCCGACCAACTGAAAGGCAACTACCTGCTCGTGCATGGCCTGGCCGACGACAATGTGCATTTTCAGCACAGCGCCGAAATGAGCAACCGCCTGATCGCCGCCAATAAACAGTATGACACGATGTTTTACCCCAATCTAAACCACGGCATCCGGGGCGGCAATGCGCGTTTGCACTTGTACAACCTGATGACGCGGTTTTTGGATGAAAAATTGAAAGGGGTAGTGGAAGGGGCGCGGCCTTGAGCCACAACAATCGGGCTGGTAGTGAGGGGGTGACTTCGAGTCACCCCCTCACTTGGCCCCCCACGAACCAACTTTTTAAATTTGACTTAGTTTACAGTGCACTTAACTGAAACGTCAAAAAACAATAAACCGGCTCCTAAAAAACATAGAAGCCGGTTTTCAAAATAGCTATTTCCAAAAAGATCAATGCTCATCCTCCGCCGCATGCGCTGCATAATCGGCGATCAGCTTGGCCTGGATATCGCCCGGCACCGGTGCATACTCGGCATAGGCAATTTTAAACTTGGCCTTGCCCTGCGTGAGCGAACGCAAGGTGGACGAGTACTGGTGTAATTCCTTCAGCGGCACCTTCGCCTTGATCACCTGGTAGTGCCCTTCGGAATCCATACCCATGATGATCGCGCGGCGGGTTTGCAGGTCGCCCATGACGTTGCCCATAAACTCCGAATCGACCATGATTTCCACATCGTAGATCGGCTCGAGCAACTGCGGGGCTGCCGTCGGGAACGCCTCCTTGAAGGCCATCGTTGCGGCGATCTGGAACGCCATATCGTTGGAGTCGACCGGGTGCATCTTACCGTCGTAAATGCTGACGCGAATATCGCGGCAATACGAGCCGGTAAGCGGGCCTTCCTCCATTTTGGCCATGATGCCCTTTTTAATGGCATTGGTAAAGCGCGCGTCGATCACCCCGCCGACGATTGCCCAGACGAAGGAGAATTTGCCGCCCCATTTCAGGGTTTCCACCTCGATGTTCCGGGCGTTCAGCCCGTCGGGTGGCGGCATGTCTTCGTAATACGGCTCAATGCGCATGTGCACTTCGGCAAACTGGCCGGCGCCGCCCGACTGCTTCTTGTGGCGGTACATGTGATTGGCCATTTTGGTAATCGTTTCCCGGTAGGGAATGCGCGGCTCCTCATAGTCGATCTGCACGCCGAAATTCTGCTCGGCTTTGGTACGCACAATTTCGAGGTGCATCTGCCCCTGGCCTTGCACGATGGTTTGCCGGAGTTCCATGCTCTGTTCGACCAGCAGCGTAGGGTCTTCCTCCTGAATGGAGTGCAGGGCATTGGCCATTTTTTCCACTTCGGATTTGCTCGGCGGCACCACCGCCATACGGATGCGCGGTGTCGGGAAATGGATCGGCTCGATTTTTATATTAGCGCCCTTCGGATTGAGCGTCTGGTTGGTATGCGAGTTTTTGAGTTTGACCGTGCAGCCGATATCGCCGGCATACAGGGCATCCACCTGCTCGCGGTTTTTCCCTTCGCTTTCAAACAAGGCAGAAAACCGCTCCAGCGTGCTGTTGGTGGCGTTGGTGAGTTCATCGCTGGTTTTCAAAACACCCGAGTACACCTTGAAGTAGGACACATTGCCCACCTTGGCTTCGTGCGCGGTTTTGAAAATAAAAACGCAGGGCCGCGCATTTGGGTCGCAGGGTTTGGAGCCGCCGCCTTCAAGGTCGGCAGCGGGCCGGTCGGCCGGGCTGGGACAGATGTCGTGAATAAAGCCCATCACGCGACCCGAACCCATATCGTTCAGTGAAGAAGCGCAAAAAACCGGGAAAAACTGGTGGTGCGCCAGGCCGATCGCCAGGCCCTTGGCCAGGTCTTCTTCGTCGAGCGTACCGTCTTCAAAATATTTTTCCATCAGGGCCTCATCGTTCTCCGCGGCAGCTTCTACCAGGGCGTTGTGCATTTCATCGGCACGGGCCTTGTGCTCGGCCGGGATATCCTTTTTTTCAGGCTTGCCGCCGCCGGCGGGAAATACGTACATGGTCATGCGCAAGGCATCCACGATGGCATTGAAACCGGGCCCCTGGTTCACCGGAAACTGCATGGGCAACACGCGGGAGCCAAAGCGATTTTTGGTTTGCTCGAGTGTTTTTTCAAAATCCGCCTTTTCGTGGTCGAGGTGGTTGATCACGAAAAGGGCGGGGGTTTCGTATTTGTCGATATACTCCCAAATCAGTTCGGTGCCGACCTCCACGCCGCTCCGGGCATTGAGCATCACCAGGGCGGTATCGGCTACCTTAAGTGCGGTAACCACCTCGCCGACGAAATCGTCGAGTCCGGGTGTGTCGATGATATTGATTTTCGTGTCTTTCCAGGAGCAGTGCAGCAGGCTGGCGAAGAGCGAATGGCCGCGTTGTTGTTCGAGTGGGGTGTAATCGCTCTGCGTGTTGCCATCTTCGATCGTACCGCGGCGGGTGATGGCTTGTGCTTCGTAAAGCATCGCTTCGGCAAAAGTGGTTTTACCGCATCCGGAGTGTCCGACCAGGACGACGTTCCGGATATTTTTGGTGGTATAGGCTGCCATAGGCCAATGAACTGAGTTTGGTGAACGGATAAACGGTAGACGGAGCATAATTACCGCGTTGGAGCGGCAATCACCTTCCGGCTACCGTACAGTGTAAACGGGCAGAAAACATAACAAAAAGTTGTTTGGTGAACAATTCTGCATCGAAGCGTTAATGTAGGTCGCTTTGCCCGATGGCGGAAAATTTTTGGTAAAAATTTTAGGAAACGGAGGCTTTCTTTTTGCAGCCAATAATTTTTTAGTCGCGCGATGTGTAGGGGAATCCGGGATCGCCGTTGTCTTGGCGCCGTATGGAAATAACCCGTTGAAAAATTTTTTGAAAAAAAATTCCAATACGGGCAGCGTTTTTTTTGCGCGCCTCGTTCTACGAACGATCAAACCAATGCTGTGCAACCAAAACCGATTGTAACCCGTCCAAAAAAACCAGCCTAACCAAGTACAACGTTACCATCACTAATCAAACCAATCACTTTCACACCATGACCGCAACCCTCTCCTACACCCTGCTGCTGGCTGCCATTTATTTGGTGCGCAAACTTGCAACCATGAAAACACAAGCAGCCGCCTGAGCAGGTAGGATTTGCAAACGACGCAGCGGGCGCTCCGATTGATTTCGGGGCGCCCGCTGTTTTTTTTGGGCAGCAAACCAACGTTTTGAGGGGCGTATTCGTCTTATGGAGTAGTAACTCAGTGCCTTAAAAGATAATTTAACCAAACACCGGTTTTTGAACCGGTCGAAAAACTGCACGCATATGAAACGCACTTTCCCTGCACTCCTTTTTTTTCTGGCCATATTTTCCAGCCAACTCCCTGCACAGGCCTGGTTTGCAAGCGACCACGCATGGACTTTCCATATCTCCGGCGGCTTTGCCGGCATCAATGATTATTTTAACCTGGAGGTAGGCGCCGACACCACGATCAACGGCCAGGTTTGCAAAAAAATAACGGCAAGCGGCATGCCCTTCCTTGTCGTGCCGGAGGATCGCTATGTTTATGCCGATGCCGACCGGTTATATGCCTATCAGGTACTCACCGGCTCCTTTGTGCGGCTTTATGATTTCACGCTGATGTCCGGCGATACGATAACTGTTCCCACACAATTCAATTCCTTTCGATACCGGGTCGACTCGATGACAACCGTACAGGCCGGACCGCTTACGCTCCGGCGCCAGCATGCAACCTACCTGGAACCAAACGGAGATCCGACTACCTGGAAGTTTGACATCCTGGAAGGCATCGGCATGGTGGGCGCCGCCTTTTCGGCCAGCGCGCCGAATTGCAGTTATTTCTTTCTCGACGAATGGTCTTTTTGCAATAGCCCGGTCGATGGTTTTGACATCAAATTCGTATGTTTTCGCTCCAATGCCGGTACGTTCTCTCCCTATGGTCTGAATTGCCAATTGGTGGATACCGATGCCCCGGAAACCTTGCCCGCCCTTTCGGTCCGGCCCAACCCGGCAACCGATCAACTTTACCTCACCGTGGAAGCATTTCCGGCGCAAGCACGCCGCACGGTGGTGTACAATGCCCAGGGGCAAATTATTCAAACGCATAGGGGCCTGGCAAATCAATTGGATGTTTCCGGACTGATGCCGGGCTTGCATTTGGTTTCGATTGAACTGGAAACGGGACAGCGGCTGGTGCAGCGGTTTTTGAAAATTTGAGGCGATAGTACGCGGTACTCGTCCTATGACTTGAAGTCGTAGGACGAGTAGTGTTGCTACTTCCGCGCAGTTTCAGTCGCAGCCAGCAACCGCGCTTTTTCAATCAGCTCGCACAATTCTTTTCGGTACCCTGCGGAGTCTGTTTTTGCCGCTTTTTGCGCACGTGCCAGGCAGCGTTCGTAGGTAGCAGTGCCTTTGTACGCCGAATTGCGCAGCAACAAACCAAACTCGGCCACCGAAGCCGCCAGTTGGAAGTTGTTGCTCGGCGTTGTGGTCGGTTTGTCCGCTACGGTCGTCTGGATCAGGCTGCTCGACGCCCCCGCTTTGGGTTGTTTGTACCGCAATTTGAGGGTAAGCAGTTCATCCGTTTTGGCGGCAGCCGTAGGCTTGGTTTCCTGGTAGCGCATTTCTCCGTTTTTCACACCGGCCGGCAACGGACGCCCAGCCGGCACGAGTTCGTAAAGCGCCGTTACGCGGTGGCCGGCGCCGAGTTCGCCGGCGTCTTTGGTGTCGTCGTCAAAATCTTCGCGTGCGAGCAAGCGGTTTTCGTAACCGATCAGGCGGTAGCCGGCTACCCGGGCTGGGTTGAACTCGATCTGGATTTTAACATCCTTGGCGATGGCAAACATGGTGCCGCCAAATTCGCTGATCAGTACTTTTTTGGCCTCGCTGAGCTGATCGATGTAGGCATGGTTGCCGTTGCCCTTGTCGGCAAGTTGCTGCATTTTGCCGTCCTGGTAATTGCCGGTGCCATAGCCGAGCACGGTGAGGAAAACCCCGCTTTCCCGCTCTTTTTCGATCAGTTTAACCAACTCTGACTCGTTGCTTACCCCGACGTTGAAGTCGCCGTCGGTGCACAACACCACGCGGTTGTTGCCGCCGCGCACAAAATTTTTGCGGGCCACCTCATAAGCCAATTGAATACCGGCCGCCCCGGCAGTGCTCCCGCCGGACGACAGGCGCTCAATGGCGGCTTTGATGGCCGGTTTATCACTACCCGCAGTGGAAGGCAACACCAGACCGGCAGCCCCGGCATACACCACAATGGCCACCCGGTCGTGCGGGCGCAACTGATCGGTGAGCATCTTGAGCGATTCCTGCACCAGCGGGAGTTTGTTCGGAGAACTCATACTCCCGGACACATCGATCAGGAAAACAAAATTGCCGGCCGGCAACTGGCCGGTTTCAATTTGGCGGCCCTGCAACCCGATCAGCAGCAGGCGGTGGTTGGCATTCCAGGGGCATTCGGCCAGTTCGGTGTTTACGGAAAAGGGGTCGGCTCCGGCCGGGGCGGGATAGGCGTAATCGAAATAATTGACAAATTCTTCAATGCGCACCGCATCGGCCGGAGGCAGTTGGCCTTGTTGCAAAAACCGGCGTGCATTGCTGTACGAAGCGGCATCCACGTCGATGGAAAACGTAGACACGGCATTGGCCTGAACTTCCAGGAAGGGATTTTCGAGGATCGTATTGTAGGTTTCGGCGCTGAAATCCGACGGCGGCTGGGTGGTGTCGCGGCGCAACTTCCGGTCTTTTTTGCCGGGTTTTTCAGCATCCTGAACCGGCGGCGGGTTTCCCGAAACGCGAACACCATCGACATAATAATTTGTGGCGTTTGATCGGGCGCCTTTAACGTTGACTGCGCCGCCGTCGATGGCGCTTGTGCCGGCTGTTTTGGCAACAATCGTATTTGCGCTGCGTGTCGGCATGTTGCTGATTTGCTGGGTTGTCAGCGTTTGGCCGCTCATCGTATTGTCCTGATGCACCAGGGGCACTTTGTACGCGGAAACGACCACTTCACTGAGTGCATTCGCCGGGGTCATGGAAAAATTTACGCTGTTAATCGTGTTGACAAGCACCTGCACACCGGTTAGTTTTTGCAACTGGTAGCCGGTGTAGGATACTTCAATGTCGTAGGCGCCGGGGTCGAGCACGATGCGGTAATCGCCGTTGTAATCGGTGATCGTGCCGCGAACGAAGTCAGTTCCTTTCAAAACTTTTATCGTAGCGCCGATTAAAACTTCGCCGTTCTCGTCGGTAATTTTCCCGGTTAAAACAGTCTGGTTGGAAGTGGGGTAAAAAGCAGTTGCCAGCACACCGGCCAGCAAATAGAGGAAGAATTTCATGTTTTCTGTGTTAAGCGTTTGAAGATGGTGGTTGAAACGGACGTCCGGGAAAGGGGATGCCCGGCCTTTGGAAAGTTCATAAATCCCGGCAAGAATATTCTTCCGAATGTCTGGATGCACCTTCCCTGCGGGTGAATTCATTTTATGGGTGCGCCGGTGTCTACGCCGGTTATTTCAGGTTCTACGCCCGGCCATTCATGGCTGGGAAAAGAAAAAATCCGACATTCGTCCAATGCGATCCCTCAACCTGTCAGGTCAATTTTACCGGAAAACACCTTGCCCGGCAAGGTGTTTTCCGGTAAAATTGACCTGACAGGTTTTAAAAAAAGAAACCATCCAATTTTTCGTTACCTTTAAAAACAAACCATATCATGATGAAATCATTGCTAGTCCGCTCATTCGCTTTATTTACGGTAGTCACCCTCCTGGCCTCTTGCAGTGCTCAAAAACGGTTCCACCGCCGGCTCGTCGGCACCTGGAATATTGAGCGGTATGAACAGCGTTTTGCCAATGGCGACAACGAAGTTGCAACCGACCTGGGCACCATCACCTTCCGTAAAAACGGCAGCGGCGACAACGACATTTCGGTGCTCACCCGTGGCGTGCGCAAACCCGATAACAGCGATTTTTCCTGGAATAATTCGACCGAAGAGGTCACCATCATCAGCCGGAACACGTACATCGCAAAATCCTGGATTGTGATGGAAAACAAGCGGAAAAAACAGATTTGGAAGTCTACAACCCAGGCGAATGTGCAAACGATGGAATTGCGCAAGGCGCAGTAGCTTTTTCACCTCGGAGGCACGGAGGGCACGGAGCAACCCGCCTTTGGCGGATTTTTGTTTGGCAGGATTTACATGAAAAACAAGCTCGAAGCACTCCCGATCCTGAAAATCTTGTAAATCCTGTCAAATACCAACCGCCGAAGGCGGTAAAACTCCGTGTTCTCCGTGCCTCCGTGGTAAAAATCATTTACGCTTTCGAAACGAGTCGAACAGCGTTTGCCAGCGCAGTTGCAGCACCCCGAAGATGGCTTCCCGGATGATGTGCAGCGACATTTTCGACTGGCCTTTTTCCCGGTCTTTGAACGTAATGGGCACCTCTCGCACCTTGAAGCCCAGCGAATACGCCGAAAATTTCATGGCAATCTGAAAGGCATACCCGACAAAGCGGATTCGGTCCAGGTCGATCGTTTCGAGCACCTCCCGGCGGTAGCAGATAAAACCGGCTGTGGGGTCGGCTACCGGCATCCAGAGGATCAGGCGGGTGTACAGGGAAGCGCCATAGGAAAGAATGATGCGGTCGAGGGGCCAGTTTTCGACATGGCCGCTGTGCACATACCGGGAGCCTACGGCTACATCGGCGCCCTCGTCGCGGCACTTGGCCAGCAGGCGCGGCAGGTCCTGCGGGTTGTGCGAAAAATCGGCATCCATTTCAAACAGGTAGGCATACCCCCGGTCAAGGCCCCAACGGAACCCGGCGATATAGGCCGTGCCCAGGCCCAGTTTGCCGGGGCGTTCGAGCAGGTGCAGCTGTTCCGGAAAAATATTTTGTTGCAAATCCCGAACGATATCCGCCGTACCGTCGGGCGAACCGTCGTCAACGATCAATACGTGGAAGGATTCGGGGAGGCTGCAAACGGCCCGAATGATGGCTTCGACGTTTTCGCGTTCGTTGTAGGTGGGTATAATTACGAGGTTGGGCAACTTGACGAGGGTTGGAGGGTTTGAAGGTTTCTGGTTTGAAGGTTTCTGGTTTGAAGGTTGTACACCATTACGGATATTGAACAACCAGAAACCAGAAACCTTCTAACCTTCTAACCTATTTACAAAGCAAATGCCACAGCAAATGACAGCAGCGACAAAATGAGGCCAAACATAAAAATATTGTAGCAGATACTCAGGTAACGATATTTTTTTGCCAACACGATGCCGAGGAAATACAGGTCGCGGCTCATGGTACCGTACAGAAATTCCGGGTCTTTGAGCATTTCGTTGACGCCCCATTGGAAATCTTCGAGCGGCATATTGTAAAAATTGCCGAAGAAGAGCAGGTTTGCTTTGCGCTGTTTGATGGCTTCGCGGGTCACCTTGCCCTCGGTCACTTTAGGTCGCGTGCTCAGCGTGGCAAAAACCATGGAACCCATGCAGGTAGCCAGCAGCATGCCCGATGGGATGCCCAGCTGCAAGTTGAATTCATTGGCGTCGTTGATCAGCTTGGGCAGCAGGTTGGACACCAGGATGGAGATCACGATGGCATTTACCGACAGCATAATATTGGCTTTGCTGTCGGCCATGGAGCTGAGGTTGGTGTGGGTGCGGTAGGTGGTGCGGTACATCGTTTCCACCCCGCGGCCGAACCGCGCGAGTTTGAGTTCGGTTTCGCTTTCTTTCAACACTTTTTCGATATCGCCGCTTTTATTTTTTTCATCGAGCAGGGCCAGTTCCTGCATGGTGGGGGCTTTGCCGGGGTTGAGCCGCCGTTTTTGTTTGAGCAGGCGCTGGATATGTTTGGCCTTGCGCTTGTTGAGCATTTCCTTGGCCACTACGGTGTGGTATTCGTGGCCCAACATAAAGTTCAGTTCAAAGTCGATCCACTCCTGATCGCTCATGATCTGGTCGCGGGTAAGCACAAATTCCTGCCGGAGTTTGCCGGTCCGGTCCCAGTAAATATCCATGCCGAGATGGCTCAGGTCGGCGTCGCAAATAATTTGTTCGAGTAAGGTGGTTGGTTGCTGGGGCACCTTGGTAACTCGGATGCAGTTGAGCACCATCTGCAGGTCCTTGTCCGAAATTTTCCCGCGCAAAAAACGCTCGGCAATGTTGCAGCTCCGCTCCTCATGGTCGCTTGGGCCCTGCGCATAGCCGGTATCGTGAAACCAGGTGGCCAATTGCAGCAGATGAATGTCGTGTTCATCGATCTGGCAACCCTCGGCAATCGCCTTTACCGCGGCAACCGTTTGAACCGTATGTTCAAAATCATGAAAAACAAACTTGTCGGGAACGTTTTCGGCGAAATATGCCTGCACAAACGCTTCGGTTTCCTTGAGCAAGGACATGGTGGTAGTCAGCATAAAATGGAGCAGTTGGCCTGCAAAGGTACGGGATAGTTGAAATAATGTTGAAGGAGGGAAACCGGTGTATGGCCAATCGGCAACATGCAACCAAAAACCTAACGCAAGCGGCGCCCCTTCCAGGTATATTGACTTCGGATTAAACTTGCAATTCCGATCGCCGCAATATACAGCGTATGCAGAAAAAATGCCGGCCAGAACCAGCGCAACAGGGCAGAGCGGCGGAAGAACCCGCACATTTCCCGGAGCAACAGGTAATCGGCCAGGGCTTTCAAACCCAACTGCACCCCCAACAACCAGGGCGGCGCCAGCCCGGTCAAAACCAGCGGTACGCCGGCAACAATCGCACCACATTGCAGCAACACCAGGCCCAGGGCCAGCTTTGCCCCCCAATCGGGCAATGCCGGACTTTTCGTGCCCCAACGCAACCGTTGCCGGAAAAAAGCGGGCACATCCGCCAGCGCTTCCGTGTACACCGTAGCCGCTGCATTTTTTAAAAAAAACACCGGTGCGCGGCGGGCAATTTTTTGCAACAAAAAAAAATCATCGCCCGAGGCAAGATGCTCCGAACCCGCAAAACCCCGGACTTCCAAAAACTGTTTTTTGGGATAACACAAATTGGCGCCGTTGCCCATGGTATGCCAGCCCAGCCACAAGCCGCCACCGGTAATGCCCATCATGCCCGCCAGGTCGAGCGCCTGAAACCGCTGGAGCAGGTTCCCTTCCCGGTGTATGGCCACAGGGGCGGTAATGGCCCCCGGGCGGTGGATTTCGTGCAGCGATACGAGCAGGCGCAACCAGTCGGGCGGGACCACACAGTCGGCATCGGTGGTCACGATCAACGCGCCGCGCGCTTCGGTCACGGCCCGCTCAATGGCCTTTTTTTTTCCAAAAACACCCGTACCGGAAAGTTCCAGCAGGCGAATGCGCACGGGGGCTTGCGCCGCGAATTGCCGGACACGAACGGCGGTGTCGTCTTCCGAATGATCGTCGACTACCAGAATTTCCAGCAAGTCCGCCGGGTACGTTCCGGAAACAATGGATTGCAGGCAGGCCACGATATTGGCGGCTTCATTCCGGGCCGGCACCACTACCGTGACACCGGTACCCGGGCGCCAGCCGGGCGGGATCGTCCAGGCAGGCAGCCGGCGCCAGCCGTTGCGGTAGCAAATCTGCACCGCAAAATAGGCCGGCGCCAGGGCGAATGCGCAAATCAGATAGAGTGTGGCAGCCATAACCAGGGGGCTAAATTTCACCCATTCTCCCAAAATCGACACAATTTATTTTACCTACATTTGTACGATAAAACCGGCCGCACACCGTTCAATATCCCAATATCCCAATATCCCAATATCTCAACATCCAGCCCATGCCCGAACCGCAACATCTGATTTCCATAAAAGCTGCGCTCCAGCAAAAACGCATGCCCTTGTACCGGAAAATTATTCGCTGGATATGGCGCCTGTCTGCCCTGGGTATTGCCGCGGGGATTGCACTGTTTCTGGGCATCAGTTTTAGCGCTATTCCATCCTTTCGGGAATTGGAAAACCCCAACTCCGCGCTGGCAAGCGAAGTACTGGGCAACAACGGCGAGGTGCTGGGCCGGTATTTCATCGAAAACCGCGTACCGGTCAGCTACGAGGAATTGAGCCCCAGCCTGGTAAAAGCCCTGATCGCCACCGAAGACGAGCGCTTCCGGGAGCACAGCGGCGTGGATGCGACCGCTGTGGCACGGGTGCTGGTACGCACCATTCTCCTGCGCGACCAAAGTGCCGGGGGCGGCTCCACCATCACCCAGCAGCTGGCCAAAAATTTGTACTCCGACCGGAATTTCAAGGGCATGAGCAAACTGGAACGCACGCTGGCCCTCATTTACCAAAAACTGCGCGAGTGGATCACTGCCATCAAGATTGAAAAAAGCTATACGAAAGAGGAAATCATTGCCATGTACCTCAACCAGGTGGAATTTGTGAACAACGCCTACGGCATCCGCGCGGCTGCCGAAGTGTACTTCGGGACCACGCAGGACAAATTGAAAACCGAAGAGGCCGCCACACTCGTGGGCATGTTGCAAAACCCCTCCCGCTACAATCCCAACACTTTCCCCGAACGCTGCATCCGCCGCCGCATGGTGGTGCTGTACCAGATGTGGCGCAACGGCTACCTCACCGAAACCCAGTACGACAGCCTGAAGGTGCTCCCGCTCGACATGAGCCGGTTTAAAAAAGTGACCTTCTCCGACGATACCGCCCCTTACCTCTGCGCCGAACTGAAAAAAGATGTGGAAGCGATCCTCGACTCGCCCAATTCCCGCAAATCCAACGGCGCCAAATACGATATCTACCGCGACGGCCTGCGCATCTACACCACCATCGACCCGGCCTTCCAGCGCCACGCCGAAGCGGCAATGGTGGAGCATATGAAAGTCAACCAGCAGCGCTTTTTCCGGGTCTGGCGCAACCGCGATCCCTGGACCTACCGCGGCCGCGACACCAAGCCCGAAGAGATCGAACAGCGCAAGGAAGAACTTTGGAAACAAATCCGCGCCGGCGACCGCTACCAGCAACTCTGGCCCAAATTCATGGGCGTACTCAGCGAACGCATCCAGGACGAATACGAATTTGAACTGCGCGACGCCGATATCCAGCGCATGATGGCCGACGAAAAAGACGGCAAAACCATCAGCAACTTCGTCGCGCAGGGCTATACGACGCCTGAAATGGCTGCCACCTATCGCGAGATCATGCGCAGCCGCGACTGGCCCGAGATCAAACGCCAATGGAATGCTTTGCAAAAAGACATCATGGCCCAGTTCCAGGTCAAAGTACCCATGACCGTATTCACCTGGGAAAATTCCAGGCATGAGAAAGACACGGTCATGTCGCCCTACGACAGCCTGCGCTACCACCGCATGTTCCTGCAAACCGGCATACTCGCGGTGGACCCCACCACCAGCGAAGTAAAGGCCTGGGTGGGCGGCATCAATTTCAAACATTTCAAGTTCGACCACGTGCGCACCATGCGCCAGGTGGGTTCGACTTTCAAACCCTTCGTGTACGCCACGGCTATTGCCCAGCAAAGCATCAGCCCCTGTTTTCAGGTGTACGACCTGGCCGTGACCATCCCGGCGCGGTACCAGAATTTTACAACGATCGCCGACTGGACGCCCAAAAACTCCACCGGCACCTATTCAGGCCAATTGCTTACCCTCAAACAGGCGCTGAAAGGCTCGGTCAATTCCGTGAGCGCCTACCTGATGAAACAAATGGGCAGCCCCGAGCCCGTACGCGGCTTGCTCAACAACATGGGCGTCGACTCTACGGTCCGGCGGCCCGACGGGCAGTTCCGCATTCCCAAGCAGCCGTCCATTTGCCTTGGGGCTGCCGACCTGACGGTTTGGGAAATGACGGCTGCCTACGCCACGTTTGCCAACAAAGGCCTGTATTCGCGGCCTTTTGTTATTAAAAAAATCGAAGACCGCTACGGCCGGGTAATTTACCGCCCGCAACCGGAAGAGCACCCTGCCTTGCCGGCCAACGTGGACTATGTGATGCTGGAAATGCTCAAATACAACCTCCTCGGCGCGCCCGGCATCCGTGACCTGAAAAGTGAAGTGGGCGGTAAAACCGGTACCACCAACGACTACTCGGATGGTTGGTTCATGGGCGTTACACCCCGCCTGGTGGTGGGCACCTGGGTAGGCGGCGACGACCGCTGGATACGCTTTCTCAGCCTGAGCGACGGCCAGGGCTCGCGTATGGCCCGCCCGATCTTTGCCGATTTCCTGAAACGCCTGGAAAACGACAAAAAAGCCGGCTACGACTACAATGCCCGCTTCGAGCGCCCGCCCGGCGACCTGAACATCGAGATCGACTGCTCCAAATACCTGGATGAATCACTGCCCGCCGGCGATGAGGAAGATTTTGCGCCGGATATTTACAACGACCAGCTGCCGCTCGACGGCGAAAATAACGGGCCGGCTACCCGCGTAAAACCGGCAGGAAAAAAGCCGGATGCGGGTTTTGGGGATGAGTTTGAGGGGGGTGGATAAATCTCACTCCTCAAACAAATAATCCCCGCCACCGCCACCGCCCCAACCGCGGTACCGCTCCCGGTTGGCAAAACGCACCTCACCAACCGCTTTCCGGATGTATTCCGCTTTTTCGCTTTCGGGCAGGTGGGCGAGCAAACGCACCTGCGGGCGTTTCCAGTAGTTTTCATCGTAATCCCGGCCAATCGTTTTTTCAGAGTAGCCAAAGCGCTCGTCGGCAAGGTGCACATTCACGTAGGCCAGTTGCCAGTCTTGCTCTTTTTTCATTTTTACATCAAAGAAAAATACCAAAGCCGGGCTGTTGTTGTAGCGCACCGTGCGATGCTGACTCACAAAACGCACCGAGTCGATGCCCCGTGATTCTTCATATTCACTGCGCTGATCCAGTTCTTCAAACAGGATCGAGCGCACCAACGCCACCGTGTCTGCGAACAGGGAAAGGTGCGGCTCCAACTGATTTACGGCAGCCAGGTGCCGGTACAGGGTGTACCGTGTGCGATCGTCGGCGGCAAAGGCCTGAAGTTTTTTGGCGCGCACAGGAAGTTGTTGCTGAAGCATCAGGCTCAGGGCGGTAACCTGCGTTTCTTTGTCGGGCGACTGGGCAGCGGCGTTAAACAGCGCCCGTACTTCCTTGTCTTTGCGCATAAACGGCGCCAGCAATTGCAACTGGCGCTCCAGGTCCGAATCGGTGCCCAAATCGGGATTCGCATATCCATAGCCGGGCTCATAGTCATCCGCCATATACCGGTCGGTATCCTGCTGGTCCTGCTTGAGTTCCTGCTGGTATTGCTGGCGGCCAAGGCCCCGGTAGGCATCTTTCAGTAAGTCGGTACGCATCCGGCGGTACACGTTGGGTTTCGCCAAATCCCGGGCAACAGCCTCTGCCAAAAGGTTTACCACCGGTTCGTGGTATTCATCCAATTGAGCGAGTTTCAGTATTTGAGGCAGGTCGCGGGCTGCGAGTTCCAGCGTATCGGCCAGGGCCTCGAAAATTGCGGAAATAGTACTGCCGGTTACATACAAATTGTCCTGCTCCAATAAATCGAGCAGCGCTTTTTGGGCCGGGCGGGTTTGCATTTGCGCCAATACAACCAGCAGGGTTTGTCGGTACCGGAGCGAATCGCCGTACCGGTTGCACAGCCCCAACACGTATTCCAGGGCATTTTCCGAGTTGAAGTTGCTCAACGACTGGAGCAGCCGTTTGCGCGACCAGTATTTCAATTTTCCAAATTCCGGATGGTCGATAGCGGTGCGAAAGGCTTGAAAATCCTGGTCTTTCAACGAGTTAAACCACGGATTTTCCAAACGTTCCAAGGCCTTTTCCCGGGTCAGGCTGTCTGTCGAGTAAATTTCCTGCAAAAAAACCAGATCCCGCCGGCCGAAAGGCAATTGGCCTTTTGTCGTATCGGTGGGCGTAAAACTGTCAAAAAACCGGTCGACAAAAACACTGCCCGGCTGGTCCAGCTGAACCGTAGCCGAAATGGTGTACAGTCGGCCGGGCGTCAGCAATACCCTGGCCCGGATGCCACGGGTGCTGTTGGTATCTTCGATGAGAAAGTTCCCAACCAGCAGGCTGTCATTCAGAAACTCCCAGGATTTTTCGCGGACGGCCATTTTGTCCCGGCCGGTTAGCCGGTTAGCAATCTGCGACTGAAAGGAATCCAGGGTATTGGCCAGCGACGACCCCAACAGATACTGGCTGGTTACGGAAACCGCTTCGTCCTGCAAGGGTACTTTCAGGACGCGGTACTGGTTCTGGATGGCAGCGTCGTAATAGCTGCCGCCGTTTCGTTTGCTTTTTTTAAACCCTTCCTGAATAATGCGCTGCAATTTTTCCACAAAAGGCGCCGGTGGTTTCAGGGCAGCTTTAGGTACAGTGGCTTCAAACAACAAACTGCTGTCGCGCAGCTGTTCCCAGCCGTTGGGATAAGCATTGGGTTGGATCGAAAATGAATTGAAAAAAGCAAGCGGCGCGCCGGGTGCAGGTTTCCTGCAAGCCAGCAGGTAGTAGTGCGGACCGTCGACGATCAGGCGCAAATAATACCAGGCGCTGTCGCGGTCGGAGCGGAAAGACACATCCTGGGTCGGATAGGGTGTAGAAGCCACCAGGGTAACTTCGGGCCGGGCCTTGGTAAATTGCTCCGCAATGTTTTCACCGATGATGTTCAGTTCAAACGTATCCTCCTCGATGTAGTCCCAGTCGTGATAACTGGCCCGGTAAAGCATGCAAAAAGCGCTGTCGGCCGGATTGAGCGCGGCAAGCAAATACCGGTCGGCTTTTTTGTCGAGGGTGGTGTTGACGACCGGCGGACCGGGCAATTCGACTGTAAATCCGCCATGCGACGGTTGGATTTTGGTGGTTTGGCTGTTGCTGCCGGATTGCTGACCGTACACCTGAATGCTGTTGATAAACCGGGTGCCCTCGGGGCCTGCGGCATAGTCCTGGTTTCCGCCTGCGGCAAAAACCAGGACCTCCATGGGCGTCGCAAAAATCTTGTAACGGATTATGTCGCCCCGGCGGGTCCGGGTAGTGATCTCGTGTCCGGGGAATGGCGTGCTGAAGCGCTTCCGTTCCTGAATTTTACCCGGTATTTTTTCATAGATCAGGCTGTCGATACGTTCGGCGACGTATTCCGGCGACTGACCGCTCCACATGCCGTAGGTATGCACCCGGTAGACGGCGTAGTAGGCGCCATTGCTCATGTCGGCGCAGAGTTGTTGTTCCAGGCCCATACCGTCGACTGTTTGGTAAAACTTGCCGGGCGCTTCCACCGACCAGGTCGAGTCGGCAGCCCATTGGCGTTTCAGTTCGACGGGATAGCGCAGGGCCTCGATGGCTTCTTTTTCGCGCTTGAAATGTTCGGACGTAAACTGCACCGGGCGCACCGTGTAGCCGCGCTTGCGCAATTGCAGGATCAAACCACTCTCTCCGGGCAGGTGGGCGGCGCCGACAGCCGAGAACAGGGAGGTACCCGACTGCAGGATGGAGTCGATTCCGTTGACCATCACCAGATTGCGTTCGTCGAGCATCCAGCGCTGGAAGTTTTTGCCCGGCTGAGCCATTTTGTTCAGCGAGTCCATGAGCGACAGGTCCTGGTCGCGGTAGGCGTCTTCCAGGGTTTGGCGGGAATATTGGCCGGGATAGTACCGCCTGTCTGATTTTTCTTCTTCGTCATCGGGAAATTGAGCGCGTACCAGGGCCTCATAGCTGCCTTCGAGCGTTTCGAGGCCGATGACGGTTTTGCCAAGTTTTCGGCCTGCCTGAAAAATAAACAAATCGAGGTAGGTGTCTTCTTCGTAATCCTGCCGGTATTGGTTGGAACGGTACAAAAACTCATTGGTCATGCGTGGTTTGGCCGATAGCATAGCCCCGAGCAGCTCATTATTTGGCGGTGAAAACTGGAACTGGCTGTTGTACAGGTTGGGTTGGTCACCAGCGCGGCGGTAACCGTAGCCACCATAGCCGCCTGGATTGAAAAGTTCGCGTTCCCGGCCTTCTAGCATTTCGGTGAATTCCTGCCACTGATCGTGATCGGTTTCGAGCGCCACCATTTCGACTTGCCGGAGCGCGATAAAAAAGGAGTCGCTGAGGTTGAAGGCCAGTTTTTCAGGCACGTGCATGGTGCCGTAGAGAAAACCGTTTTGGGCAATTCCGTTGCCGGAAACTTCCCAGAGCAGGCCTTTTAGTTTTTCATCGGGTTCTTGCGCAACAAGCGTGTGCGCAATCAGCATGGCCATCAGGGGAAAAAGGGTGCGTAGCATACAGTGGAAACGTTAAATTTTAGTAGAAACGTTCCGGAAGACACCGAATAATATAGGCAGCGCCAAAAACTTTAGTCCAGTAATTCCAGAAACTCATTCATGATCATTGCTGTGGCGCCCCAAACCATACGGCCTTCCACATCAAAATAAGGTACATTTTTCAGGGCAATAGCCTGGTTGATTTTTATATCGGTTGTTTTCCGGTTCGCCGGTTGCTGAAAGGCGGCCAAGGGCGGGGTCAGCACCGCTTCCACCTCGCCGGCTTGCGGCACGAACCGGACCGGGCCATGCAGCAGCCCGACAAACGGATGCACCAGGAAATTGCTGACGGGAATATACAATTCGGTGAGTTGGCCGAGTACCTCCACCTGTTGGGCCGGCACACCGACCTCTTCTTCCGTTTCGCGCAGCGCAACGTTGGCCAATGCCCCATCCGAGTCTTCCCAACGCCCGCCGGGGAAACTCACCTGACCACCATGCCGGTCGCGCGGGTTAGCCGTGCGCTGGATCAGTACCGTGTGCCAACGTTGGTTTTGTTGGTAAAGCAGATTCAGCACACAGGCCACCTTTGCATCGGCAGGCGGGGCCGGGTGCGGTTCCAATTCCTGCAAACGGCGCAAACTGGCCATTTTATACTGTGCAGTCCGCCCGGGTAGCGGCCCGGCAAGGCGGGCACGCAAGGTGTCGACAAAAGCATCCATGTAGTGTGTCATCGCTGCTACTTTCCTGAAAGGTTAAATATCGGAAAATGTTCAGGGCTTCACCTAATTTGATCAGCAGGCCCGAAGTTGCCGGATGCTATTCGACAGATTTCCAGACATACGGAACCGCGCAAAACTGACATCCTGCAATTGTCAGAACCGGTCCGTTAACAAGTTGAAAATGATTCCGGAATTTGGACGTTCCCAATTGAATATAAAATGTTAATCACAAATTTATTTTGACGATAGTGTAAATTTTTATTTTAATAAATAAATTATTTGCAAGAAAAGAAGCAGTGCGCTTACCTTTGTTCCAACAAGGTGCGAAAGCGAAGCAGTTCTTTAAAATCTGGAAGTTTGTACGAAAACCCGGCGACACCGGCTGCCGCGTATCCGCTTCCGCCAACAACACTGTGCGGTGATGAAATCAGGCAGCCATGCCCTCCTGTCTCGGGGGTGGGGAGCGCAGGATAAACCACGCCGATGGCGCGGCTAACTACCCCGTGAAGGTTCGAGTCCTTCCTGCACAGCCCATTCTTGAAAACGAAAGCGCGTGCGCGAGTACGACCGGATCAGGCTTTCTCCTGGCCCAGCGATGCTTGCTTACGCGTTTTTTTATTTAACGGGGAATTCCATATCCGGGCGTTAAAAAATACCTGAGCAATATCCCAAGCCGTCAAATTCCCCGACTTTTACCGCCTGATTTTGACACGCTCGTAATTTCCAATTTCCAACTTTCTCCCATGCGCATCCTCAAATTTGGCGGCACCTCCGTCGGTACGCCAGACGCCATAAAACAAGTTGTGCAAATCTTGCACGACTATTACCACCGCGGCGAACGCTTTGCCGCCGTTTTCTCCGCCTTTTCCAAAGTGACCGACACCCTGATCGAACTGGCCAACCGCGCCGGCGCCGGCGATGCAGCCTACCGCGACCTGCTAAATCAGGTACGGGCACGCCACCTGGAAGCCATCGACCAACTGCTGGAGCCGGCCAACCGCACGGCGCCCATCCAACACATTGAAGCCAACTTTGAAGCCCTGGGCAACATCCTGCAGGGCATTTTTTTGTTGCACGAGGTGTCGCCCCGGTCACTCGACTTTGTGGTTAGTTTTGGCGAACGCAATGCCGCTTTTATCATCGCGCATGCGCTCCGGCAGGCGGACATCCCGGCGCAGTTTCTCGACGCCCGCTCGGTTATCCGCACCGATGACCAGTTTGGCGGCGCCAAAGTGGATTTTGACGAAACCAACCCGCGCATCCGGGCGCATTTCGAAACCCACCCGCAGGAAGTGCAGGTGATTACCGGGTTTATCGGCAGCACCGCCGACGACCTGACGACCACCCTGGGCCGCGGCGGCTCCGACTACACCGCCGCCATCATCGGCGCGGCCTTGCACGCCGACGCCATTGAAATCTGGACCGACGTGGACGGCGTGCTCACCGCCGACCCGCGCCGGGTAAAAAAAGCGTTCACCCTGCCGTCGATGACCTTCCGGGAAGCCATGGAGATGAGCCATTTCGGCGCCAAGGTGATTTACCCGCCAACTATCCTCCCGGCGCTTGCGCTGGATATCCCGCTGGTCATCAAAAACACGTTCAACCCCGGTTTTCCGGGAACGTTTATTGGTACGAGCCCCCCCAAGCCCCCCCATGCGGGGGGGAGTCCGGAAAGCGGTACCTTACCCATAGGCGGCACCGAAAAGCCTTCGCCAACAGCACCTTCCATTTCTCCTAAAAACCGGCTGCCTTTTGCGGAGAATGCCGCCAAGGCTCCACTCCCCCCCGCATGGGGGGGGCGGGGGGGGCTAAGCCAGGCCGTCAAAGGCATTTCCAGCATCAACCAGATCTGCCTGCTCACGCTGCAGGGCGGCGGCCTGTTTGGTGTACCGGGCATTGCAGCGCGTTTGTTCGGCGCCATGGCCCGTGCCGAAGTAAATGTGGTGATCATCACCCAGGGCTCCAGCGAAAGCAGCATCACGTTTGCAATTTCTCCTGCCCACGCAACGATGGCAAAGATGGCGGCCGAAAAGGAGTTCGCCTTCGAACTCCGGGAAGGCCTGGTTGAACCCCTGAAAATTGAGCGCGACCTCTCAGTGGTGGCCATCGTTGGCGAGGGCATGCGTTACCTGCCGGGCATTTCGGGGCGCTTGTTCCAGGCGCTCGGGAAAAATGGCATCAACGTGGTGGCCATCGCGCAGGGCTCCAGCGAACTGAACATCTCGGTGGTTGTGCCGGCGGTCGATGAAACCAAAGCCCTCAACGTCATTCACGACGCTTTTTTTCTCTCCGAAACAAAAACCGTGCACCTGTTTATCGTGGGCGTGGGCCTTATCGGCAGCACTTTGCTGGAGCAAATTCAGCAGCAAGCCGAATTTCTGCGGGAAAAACGCGGGCTGGAGATCAAAATCGCGGGACTGGCCAACAGCCGGAAGATGTTGTTTGCCGAAGGCGGTATTGATTTGAAAACCTGGAAAATCAATCTGGAAGGCAAAGCCGACAGTTTTTCCCTGTCCCGTTTTGTCGCGCAAATGAAACAGATGAATCTTCCCAACGCAATTTTTCTCGACAATACCGCCTCCGAGGAGGTCAGCGGTTTTTACGAGCAGATTCTTGATGCCAGCATCTCGATCAGCACGCCCAACAAGCTGGCCGCCTCCTCGCCCTACCTGCACTACCGGCGCCTGAAAAACCTGGCTGAAAAACGCGGGGTGCTCTGGCGCTACGAAACCAATGTCGGCGCCGGGCTGCCCATCATCAGCACCCTCAACGACCTCATCCAGTCGGGCGACCGTATCCTGAAGATCGAGGGCATCCTCTCAGGCACGCTGTCGTACATTTTCAACAATTTTTCGGAAAAAACCCGGTTTTCGGAGGTCGTCCGGACAGCCATGACCAAGGGCCTCACCGAGCCCGACCCGCGCGACGACCTTTCCGGCGCCGATGTGCGCCGCAAACTCCTCATCCTGGCCCGCGAAACCGGTCTGCCGCTGGAGGCCGGCGATGTGCATCTGACGCCCATTTTGCCGCAAGCCTGCCTGGATGCCCCCGGTGTAGATGCCTTTTTTGATGCCCTGGAAAAGCACGACGCCGCCTTTGAAAAACAACGCGCAAAAGCCGCCGCCGCCGGGCAGGCGCTCCGCTTTGTAGCCAAACTGGAAGACGGCCGGGCTACGATCAGCTTCCAGCCTTTCGGCCCGGAGCATCCGTTCTACTTCCTCGATGGCAGCGACAACATGGTGGTGTTCAGCACCGCCCGCTACCACGAACGCCCGCTGGTGGTGCGCGGCCCGGGCGCAGGGGCCGAAGTGACCGCTGCCGGAGTTTTTGCCGAGGTGATCGGGATCGGCAGCTCCATGAGCTGACCGTATTCGAGTGCGGAGTTTCGAGTGCGGAATGCGGATTACGGATTACGGAGTGGTTCACCATAACGGGGTATAATTGTATTGCACTTTTTCAAACACCTCAATAGTGCCACCCCTATGCCCTAAACGAACTAGTGAACCATTCCGTAATCCGCACTCCGCACTCTGCACTCGAAAAACTCAGGCAGTATAAAACGTAACCAGAAAAACCAAAAACCGGTAGCCGATAAGCACCGGGAGCCAGCACAACGCGAAGCCGAGCGCACGCCAGATCGCCGTGCTGCGCTCCCGCGGATAAACCCGTTCGAAGGTAAAAAAGGCCAAAAAACACACCCAGATCAAGGGCTCGCCCACCTCGGTCATAAAATGGGTATGCGCGTTAATCCCCGGCAACAGCGCAGAGATGCTATTGCCAAGGATGATGCCTAAAAACATATTCTGAATCAGCATCAACGCCTGAAAATGCAAGGCCGTGATCAGGTGCTCCCCGTAGAAATACCCGGGGTACAGTAACCAGATGACCAGGGCCAGCATGGGCACCAGCAGAAGCAGCATGGCCTTGGCCAGCGTGTGATTTTTTTGGTCAAAACGCTGTTCGAAATCTTGCCGGGCAGTTTCCGGCTGTCCGGTAAAACGCGCATCCAGCATGCGCTCCACCACCGGGCCGTAGGGATTGCGCAATTGCGATTTCAGCGGGTTTTCGTAGGTCCGAAAATCGTTGAACCCGATGGTTAAAAAGTAAACCAGGTTGATGATAAAAAACAGCGAGATGGGCTTGGCATACATTTTTCGCCGCCCTTGCAGGTATGCTGCCGTCAGAAAGCCCGGGCGAAAAACAAGCAGATACACCGACTGAAGGAAGCGGGAATCGAGGTGGGTGATTTTTTCAAAAACCGTTTTAAAAAATCCGGACAGCGCCAGGTCGTTCCGGTCCAGGCGTTTTTCGCCGCATTTGTGGCAAAATTTGCCGCGCAATTTGGCGCCGCAACCGACACAACGGGGCTTTTCCGGCTCTTGAACGTTTGTTTCCATTTTTGCAGCTTGCTGGCTGCATAAGTACACAAAAAAAATGAGCCGTTCTTTACAGACGGCCCATCGGCTTAAGAAAACAATACGTCTAAATGGTTTTGAGGTGGTTGGGGAATCCGGTTTCACCCGGCACTTAAAATGCACTCGGTTTGTACTGCAAATATGCGGCGCCGGCACCCGCTTACCGCAGCCACTTGAGCCACAGAGCCGTCCCGCTTAGTCCTTGGCCGGCTTTTTGAGTATGCGTAATGCGCAGCTTCCTTTTCAAAGACTGCAACACTTTCAACAATGGCTACGCCTGAAATTGTAATTTTGGCGCTGCTAGTACAAAACACCCATGCACCAGGCACTTTTCAAAATCCGGCAAAACGGCTTTTTCGGCTTCATGAATGCGATCGGCGACGTGGTCATCGAGCCACAATACCTGGATGTCGGCGACTTTCACAACGGCTTCGCGCGTGCACGGCTCAACGACCAGTGGGTACCCATGGACGCCCTCGGCCGCTTGTTGCTGAAACGGATGTACCGCCAGGTGGGCCCCTTTGAGGAAGGCCGCGCCCGGGTGCAGGTGGTCCGCCAATGGGGCTATATCGACGAACGCGGCGATGAGCCTATTCCGGTGCATTTCGACGCGGCAGACAATTTTTCCGAAGGCCTGGCGGCTGTTCAGTTCAACGGCAAAGCGGGTTATATCAACCCGGAGGGCAAATTTGCGCTCAAACCTGCCTATACTTTCGGAGGGGCCTTTCGGGGCGGGCTTGCGCCTGCCGGCATCGACGGGCAATGCGGGTTTATCAACTCCGACGGGCAGTTTGCCATTGCTCCGGCATGGGATGCCTGCCGGCCTTTTGAAGGCCCGGTGGCTGTTGTGCTGCGCGACAAGCACTGGGGCCTGGTCGACCGCGACGGGCGCGAGCGCGTGGCGCCGCAATTTGAATTTGTGAAAGGGCACAGTCACGGCGAGTTTTTCGACGGCATGGCGCTGGCTTACCGCGACGGCAAATACGGCTTCGTGAATCAACAGGGCGACATTGCGGTGGAGCCGATGTTCGATCTGGCCGGCGACTACGGCGAAGGGCTTGCCCTGGTGGAGATCAACGGCGCCTACGGGTACATCGACAAGGCCGGCAAACTGGTCATCATGCCCAAGTTTGAAGATGCCGGGGTGTTTTCCGACGGCCTGGCCCAGGTGCGCAGCGATGGCCGCTGGGGCTACATCGACACCGACGGCAAGTTTGCCATCCCGCCTGCTTACGATGCGGCCACCCCGTTCCGCGACGGCCTCGCACTCACCATCCACGAGGGCAAATGGCAGTACATCGATCGCTTTGGCGGGGTGATCTGGCGGGAACGCTGACTCAGTTCTCCGATTTTTCGAGCGAGCAGGTGTGGTCTTTTATCACGTACCAGCGCCCGTTCACTTTTTTAAGGGTATGTCAAACGAAGCGCTGGCCCGGGGAGTTCCCCGAATCGCCTCGTTTTGATGCGCCGGACGCCGCCCGTTTGCCGAAATTCGGCTAAAAACTTGCTTTTACAGCTATTTTTAAGAAAACTTTGCGGTTCCGCGCTGCTCAAGCCTGCCGTCAACCCGGCAGGCTTTTTTGTCCTGACTATAATCTGAATAATATGGAAAATAAAGAAAAAGAAACGGATCTCGCTAAGGTAATTAAAGAGAGCAACGGCGTAGAATCGCCCAGTAAAATGAAAAAGTGGAACAAACTCCGGGGCGAAAACGCCTGGACGATGTTCAAGGTTATGGCCGAATTTGTGGATGGTTTTGAGGTGCTGAATCAGGTGGGTCCCTGCGTGTCGATCTTCGGTTCGGCGCGCACCAAGCCCGGCACGTTGTACTACGACCTGGCCACCAAGGTAGCCATCCGCCTGTCCGACGAAGGCTACGGCATCATCACCGGCGGCGGCCCGGGCGTGATGGAGGCCGGCAACAAAGGCGCCTGGATGCAAAGCGGCACCTCGGTCGGGCTCAACATCGACCTGCCGTTCGAGCAAAGCCACAACCCCTTCATCGCCCCGGCGCTCAACCTCAAACACCGCTACTTTTTTGTGCGCAAGGTGATGTTTGTCAAATATGCCCAGGCGTTTGTGGTCATGCCCGGCGGCTTCGGCACGCTCGACGAGTTGTTTGAAGTGCTCACCCTGGTGCAAACCAAAAAAATCACCCCGCTGCCGATTGTGCTGATGGGCAGCGAATTCTGGACAGGCCTGAAAGACTGGGTCGTGGAAGTCATGCTCGGGCGCCACCACAACATCAATGCGGAAGATCTCGACCTGTTTCACATTACCGACGATGTGGAGGAAGTTGTGCGGATCATCAATGATTTTTATGCGCGGGACATTGAGCAGTTGTCGCCAAATTTTGATTTGTAAAATTCGCTTTCCGCTTAAAATTTTATTTTGACAAAAAACACACCGGCTGGATAAAAAAATCCCGGCCGGGGTTCGAAACATCCGTAAGCATGGTGGGGATTTTCTGCCCAACATACCCGCTTCGATTGGCAAAAAACATCCGGGCCAGGCAGTAGATGCCGCGCGCTGGCGTATCTTTGCACTTCGTAAAGAATTCAGGAATGCCCGAAAGGCGCCCGGGGATACCAACACAAAGCAAACTGCCGCCGGACTCCCCTTTCGGTTTCATCCTGAATGGCTGCCCTGCCACACCACGCTCAACCATTGCCTAACCAATTTTAAAACAAATCACATGCAGGAAGTTGGATTTCGGAACCCTGCCGCCTCACTCGAAACCATCGGGCTGAAGGGGTTCAAAACCGCATTTTGGAATCTTAGCCCCGAAGAATTAATCGAACATTCCATTGTCAAGGGCATGGGCCAACTCGCCGACAGCGGCGCCCTGGCTATTTCCACCGGCGCCTTCACCGGCCGCTCACCCGAAGACCGGTTTATCGTTGAAGACGACCAAACCATAAACGACGTCGACTGGGGGAAGGTGAACAAGCCGTTCGACTCTGCAAAATTTGACCGGCTGTGGGACAAAGTTTGCAACTACCTGGGCGATAAGGAAATTTACGTGCGCGATGTGAAAGCCAATGCCAGCGCCGACCCGCTGTACCACATGCGCATCCGCGTGATCACCGAGTACCCCTGGAGCAACCAGTTTGCCTACAACATGTTCCGCCGCCCCAGCCGTGAAGAACTGGCAACCTACGAGCCGGGCTGGACGGTGCTCTGCGCCCCGGGCTTCGAAGCCGACCCGGCCGTGGACGGCACCCGCCAGGCCAATTTCGCGATCATGAATGTCGGGAAAAAACGCCTGCTCATCGGCGGCACCGGCTATACGGGCGAAATCAAAAAAGGGATTTTTTCCACCATAAATTTTGTGCTGCCCACCCGCGGCAACGCTCTGCCCATGCACTGCTCGGCCAACCTGGGCAAACAGGGCGACATCGCGCTCTTTTTCGGCCTTTCCGGCACCGGAAAAACCACCCTGAGCGCCGACCCCAACCGCCCGCTCATCGGCGATGACGAACACGCCTGGAGCGACACCGAAGTGTTCAACTTTGAAGGCGGCTGCTATGCCAAAGTGATCGACCTGACCGAAGAAAAAGAACCTGATATCTACCGTGCGATCCGCCACGGGGCAATTCTCGAAAATATTGCCTTTCACGAAGGCACCCGCACGGTCGACTATGCCGACCGCAGTATCACGGAAAACACCCGGGTTTCCTATCCCATTCACTTCATCGCCAATGCCGTTCCGGACAGCAACGCGCCGGGAAATCCAAAAAATATTTTCTTCCTGACCTGCGATGCCTTCGGCGTTTTGCCGCCGATCAGCAAACTGACGCCCGAACAGGCCATGTTTCATTTTGTGAGCGGGTACACCGCCAAAGTAGCCGGCACGGAAGTCGGGATCACCGATCCGAAAACCACGTTTTCCGCTTGCTTTGGCGCGCCGTTTTTGCCGCTGCACCCCACCCGGTATGCCGATTTGCTGGGTAAAAAACTGCGGGAAAGCAAGGCCAACGTCTGGCTGGTCAATACCGGCTGGAGCGGAGGTTCCTACGGTGTGGGCAGCCGGATCAAACTGAAATACACCCGGGCAATGATCACCGCAGCGCTGCAAGGCGCCCTGGATTCGGTGGAATACAGCGAGCACCGCGTATTCGGCCTGGCCATGCCCACTTCTTGCCCGGGAGTGCCGTCCGAAATCCTCAATCCGCGCAATACCTGGGAAAGCCCGAATGCCTACGACGCCAAGGCGAACCAACTGGCCAATGCCTTCATCGCAAATTTTGAAAAATTTGCCGACCAGGCCAGCCCGGAAATCCTCGCCGCCGTACCGAAACCGCTGGCAACCTTCTGATCGGGGCAGCGCGCCCACGGCGCAGTGCGTCGCCGCCATGTATGCAACGGGCCGTTCTGATCGTTCAGGATGGCCCGTTTCTTTTGCGCCGCGGCAAAAGCATTTTTTACATTTGCAAATCACTATTCAACTTGTGCAAATGAAACTCAACCACCTCCTGCTTGCCCTGCTTTGCACCGCCGCCGTTTTCAGCCGGTGCAAACCCACGAAATACACCCCGGACAACCTCCCCGACGAATACCTGCGTTTTGGAAACGGCGGGGGATTTACCGGGATTGAAACCACGTACACCCTGCTGGAAAACGGCCAGGTATTCAAGTCCGTTTCCCGCCAATTCGAAACCCAGGAATTGGCAACGTGCAAACGGAAAAAAGTGAAGCAACTGTTCGATCGCGCCGAATCGCTCAACCTGACGCAGGTGAAATTTATGTATCCCGGAAACATCTACCAGTTTATGGAAATCCTGGACGACGGCGTCAGCAACCGGATCGCCTGGGGCGAAAAAGACAACCCGGTAGACGATAATATTAAATTGCTGCACGAGGAATTGATGCAGTTGATTGTTGAAAAGCGCTAACCTGTCAGGTCCAATTTTTGAAAAATAAGCATGGCGCTGTGCGCCGCTTATTTTTCAAAAATTGGACCTGACAGGTTTTCAAAACCAATGCCTGACCCACATGGGCGGGCGCAAGGCCCGCCCCTACAACGACAACCAAAAAAATGACCGGACCGGTTTTCAAAAACACAAAAACATGAAACACACTGTTAAACTTTTTACCCTGCTTTTAACCGGGGCTTTTGCTATTTTTTCCTGTAAAAACACCGAAACCACCCCACCCCCCACCGCCGACGACCGGGTGGTGCTCGACACCTTTGCCGACCTGCAAATTCTGCGCTATGAGCTCCCCGGGTGGGACGAACTCAGCCTGCGGCAAAAAACATTTATTTATCACCTGAGCGAAGCCGCCCTGGCCGGCCGCGACATTATTTACGACCAGCACTGCAAACACAACCTTGCCGTGCGCAAAACCATCGAGGCGATCTACGAAACCTACAGCGGCGACCGGAATTCGGCCGACTGGAAGGCCTTCGAGGTGTACGCCAAGCGCGTGTGGTTTAGCAGCGGCATCCACCACCATTACAACGAAACGAAGTTTCTGCCCGACTTTTCCCGGGAATATTTTGCCGAACTGGTCAACAACAGCAAGGCCAGTGCATTGCCGCTCGCCGCAACCGAAGATGCCGCCGCCCTTGTCACCAAGCTGACGCCGGTTATTTTTGATCCCACCGTACTTTCCAAGCGGGTCAACAAAGACGAAGGTGTGGACGTTGTGCAGGCTTCGGCTGTCAATTTCTACGAAAACATCACCGCCGGTGAGGTCGACCAATTTTACAAAATAAAGCAGAAAGCCGCCGGCGAAAACCCGCCCATGGTTGGTTTGAATTCCAAACTAATGGGCGATGGCGAAGGCGGCGAACCGTACGAAATCGTTTGGCGTGCCGGGGAAGGCAATATGTACGGCGCCGCTATTGATAAAATTATCGGGCACCTGGAAAAAGCGATTCCTTTCGCTGAAAACGATCAGCAAAAAAAAGTCATCGGCCTGCTCATCGAGTATTACAAAACCGGCGATCTGAAAAAATTTGACGAATACAACATCGCCTGGGTGCAGGATACGACCAGCACTATAGACTTCATCAACGGCTTTATCGAAGTATACCACGACCCCAAAGGGTACAAGGGCGACTGGGAAGCCGTCGTGCAGTACAACGACCCGGACGCCACGAAAAAAATGGCCATTGTGAGTAAACACGCGCAGTATTTTGAAGACAACAGCACGATCGCCGAAGCGCACAAGAAAAAAAGCGTGCAGGGTGTGTCGTACCGCGTCATCAATGTCGCCATGGAAGGCGGCGATGCTGCTCCCTCCACCCCCATCGGCATCAACCTGCCCAACTCCGACTGGATTCGCGCGCAATACGGCTCCAAATCCATCAGCCTGAACAACATCGAAAATGCCTACAACAAGGCCGGAGGCGCTGCGGCTACTGCCGAATTTGCCAACGACCCCGAAGAAGTGGAACGCGCCAGACAATACGGAGAAGCCTGCGGCAAAATGCACACCGCCCTCCACGAAGTGATCGGCCATGCCAGCGGGCAGCTCAATCCCGGCGTTGCTACGCCCAACATCACCCTCCAAACCTACGCCAGCACACTCGAAGAAGGCCGCGCCGACCTGGTAGCCCTCTATTTCATGCCCGACCCGAAACTGGTCGAATGGGGCCTCATGCCTGCTGCCGACGCCTACAAAGCCGAGTACGACAACTACCTGCGCAACGGCCTTGTCCAGCAACTCCGCCGCATCAACCCCGGCGACAACCTCGAAGAAGACCACATGCGCAACCGCCACCTCGTGGCCTCCTGGGTTTATGAAAAAGGCAAAGCCGACAATGTGGTGGTCAAGGAAGTACGCGATGGAAAAACCTACATCGACATCAAAGACTACGATAAACTGCGTACGCTTTTTGGGGAATTACTGGCCGAAATTCAGCGTATCAAATCGGAGGGCGACTTTAAAGCCGCCAAAGAACTCGTGGAAGGATACGCGGTCAAAGTTGACCCGGAACTGGTCAGGGAAGTGAAAAGCCGCTATGCCAAACTACCCACCAAGGCTTATTCCGGATTTGTGCAGCCGCGGTTGATCCCCGTCACCGATGCGGGCGGCCAGATCACCGACGTGAAGGTGGAAGTGGAGACCGACTTTGTCAAACAAATGCTGCGGTACGGGAAGGCGTATGCTTTTTTGCCGGTGTATAATTTAGGCGCTGTTCAGGGTGAATCAAAAGTGCTTTTTTAATAAGGCATACCGTAGGTAATTATTTCACTACAAAGAGATTGTCTCCTTAGATGATTCTGCCACTAAAAACACTAAGTACCACTAAGCTTTCACTAAGTTCATAGGGTGGTTTTAGTGTTTTTAGTGCGCTTAGTGTTGAAAGAGTTACTTACGAGACAGCCTCTTTGTGGTGAAAATCTGAAAGAGGTTAAGCATGCAACCGCTTGTAAGACAGCCTCCTTAGGAAATTAGTACCAGGGTTTATTTAGCCCTTTTTTCACCTCCACTGGGGTTCAAAATTTCTTAGCCCACGGATTCATCCGTGGGAATTCAAAAATGCCCGCAGCAACCGCCCTTCCTCGCCGGAGCTAATGCGTTTTAATACGCCTTCGGGGTGTTTGCGGATCGTTTTTTCCTGATCGAATGGCAGGGAATCGTACATTTTTCCGCCAGGGAAATGGCAGGGGTTGCACTTCTTTTCCAGAATGGGTTGGATATCCGAAACAAAATCAAGTGTGTCTGTTTTGGGCGTTGCCGGGGTTTTCGCAGGCAAATCGCGGCTTGGTATTGGTTGCCAATGGAAGCAATACAGTAGCCCGCAGAGTAGTATAAACAAGGTAGCTTTCATGGCTGATATCGTATTTTTACTAAAATTAAACCCGGGGAATACCCGACTCAAGCATTTTAGATCAATACCGGCACATCTGCAATAAACTCCGGCTTGTGCAGCGAATCTGCCTGTTCAGACACACTCTAGGGCGTCGCGCCGAGGTCAGGAATTGAATACCCCTCCGGATACGTCCGGTTGGGAAGTCTGGTAAGCAAATGCGGTTTTTTACGCGGCGGAAGCATGCCCACAAACTGCCCGCGCAGCCGGACGGAGCGCCGCACCACCGCCTGCAGCCATGCCGGCGCGGGTTGCATACCCACGGCCTGGAGCAACCGATCGTCGATGAGTGCGTGAACGAACGGCGCGCCAAGCGAAAACAGGGGCTTGGGCAGCACCCAGGAAAGCATCAGGTTCCGGGTGGCCACCGCGATCAGTTCATTTTCAGGGGCATAGCGAAATTGTTCCTGTTCGTAGGCGCGGTTGAACGCATCGAAAGCCGTGTAGGATTCCGGCATGTCCCGAATACCCATGCGCCGGCCAAGTTCGGTCCAGAAATAAAACGCCGCCTGTTTTTCCGTCTCCGTCACCTTGCGCCAACCGTACCGGTCGATCCAGCGCGCCGGTTCCAGAATAAAGGTGGAGAGCGTGTACACGTATTCGTCGTTGGGAATCTGGAAGCGGCCATGCTGCTTGTTCATGCGCACCAGGGCAGCTTGCCCGCGGGGGCTGTCGTAGCCGTTTTCAAGAATTTCAGACAGGATCAGCACCGTGTCGTCGTAGCGTTTTTGGGTCCGCTGCAAAAACTCGCCGGTACTTGCCAGCAGCGGTGTGCCTTTGGCTACGCCAAAAACCCGGAACAGGGCAAACTCCAGCGAACGCGTCACATCCCAGGGAAATTCGTAGCAGGTGAACAGGTAGGAAATTTCCTGGCAGTTCTGTTGCGGATCGAGGGTAAGGATGTAGTCCCGGATGCCATAGCGGCTGTGGCGATTGGGAATAGATGCCACGCCGGACTCCCATTTTGGCGCCGGGGCTTCGCGGTTTTGCGTGTTTTTCTCCATTGGGTTTAACTGTTTCAAGGCACAATAAGAACATTCGGCAATTAGAGGTCATCTTAAAACAAAGCGTCGAAAAAATAAATTTTTTGTTTAAACTAATTAGGCAATTTTCTACTTTCGCCTAATATTAGTTATTTGTTCACCTAAAATTAAAACAAAATGAACAACCGAGTTTTACTTGCTGCCCTGGCCGGCGGCGTTGCGTCCTTTCTCCTTGGATGGCTGATTTGGGGCATTTTACTGATGGATATCCTTCGCGAGGTTAATCCACAAATTGAAGGTGTGGAAAAGAACCCACCCAACCTGGTCCTGATCTTTGTCGGCGGCTTGGTGGGGGCACTATTGTATGCCCTGATTTACAACCGCTGGGCAAACATCAGCACCTTCAAAACCGGCCTGATCGCCGGCGCCTGGATTTCCGCCCTGTTCGCTCTTAGCCTGGATCTGATGTTCATGGCAACCACGAATATGGTCAGCGTGAACGGCGCACTGATCGATGTTGTCGCCAATATCGTGCATGGCGGCTTGGTCGGTGGTGTTATCGGCTGGGTGCTGGGCTACGGAAACCGGGCGTAAGCACTACGGAAAACCTGTTTGTTTATAAGTCAACCGAGGCAGACTCTTACGGACTGATTTACGATTTACGAGTGCCGATTTACGATTTATTTGCTTTGTAGAAGGTGGAAAATCTACATTACCGGGAAGCAATCAATCGTAATTCATAATTCCAAAATCGTAAATTAATCCGTAAGAGTCTGCCTCGGTTTTTTATGCCATCACTCCACTTTTCGCCGCAGTACCTTAGGCTTGTCGGTTTGGTCTGCCGCCCATTCGGCAGGGTCCCATTCGTAAATATCCGGGACAAAAACCTTGACCGTCGTCTGCTCAACGCACTTGGTGTGCATTCCGGGCAATTTGATGTCTTCGCGCTTGCGCACCTTGGTGAAAATTCGGAGTACATCGCCGTCAATCTCTTTTTCAAAGGCATAGCGCCCTTGTTCGATCAGAAAATTGACAATTTCCGGCGAGGCTTCCCACACCTGAATATTGGCTTCGGTCAGAATACTGTTTCCCGCCCACACGTGGAGCTCCGGATAGGTAAAACCAACGATATCCAGCGTGACCGTTTTTGCCGAATCCACCTCAAAAACCTGGTAAACCGTGCGCTCCATTTGGGCGGCAGCCCGTATTTGCAAACCCAAAGCGAGGCTTATAATGAGCAATTTGTGTAACATAATCGTTCTTTTTGAAAGGCAAAGTTAGGGGAATTACTGCTGGAACGCTGCGCCGGTGTTTTGCTGTAAAAAGGCGGTGATCCATTGCGCAAAAAGTGTGCTGTCGACATTCCGGCTCAATCCTTCCAAGGCCTTTGCCACCTTCACCGGCCCGATTTTTTCCCGCCGCAATTCCATCAAACGCTGCGTGTATGCTTTGGAAAATTCCGGATGCGCCTGAATGCCCAACATCGCCGGCCCAACCCGGAACATACCCACCGGACAGGTAGCCGTGGCGGCCAGCAAGGTGCTGTTTTCGGGCAGTTGAACCACCTGGTCCTGGCACATCATCAGCAGGTGCAGCGGTGTTTGAAACGGCGCCATCCAGGTTTCTTCTTGCAGGATGTCGAACTGATGCACCCCCACATTCCATCCCGTGGCGGCTTTTTCTACTTTCCCGCCAAGCGCCTCCCCCAGCATTTGGTGGCCAAAACAAACGCCGATAAACACTTGCCCGCCGGCATGGATTTCCCGGACAAAAGATTTTAGTTTTAAAATCCAGGGCTCCCGGTCGTACACCGAATACCGGGAACCGGTACACAGGTAAGCAGCGCAGGCATCCGCACGTTCAGGGAAGTGCCCCGCGCACACATCGTAATACACCCATTCCAGATCGGGCAAAAGTGCGGCAAACATATCCCGGTAGTCGCCGGCAATTTCAAGATTGGCTTCTGCGACATGGTCGCATTCGAGCAGGCCGATTTTCATGTGTAATTTTCTTTTATTGGACAGGATTACAGGACTTTACAAGATCGACATTTTTTTCTTTAAAAACCGGTCAGGCATGTCCCAATCTGAAATGAAACGACTTGGGGCGTGTCAGGGCCTCATAGCCGAGCACCGACAAACTGCATCCCCGCCCCGAATCTTTGACGCCCGTCCAGGCCAATGCCGGGTCGAGGTAATCGCAACGGTTCATAAAACAGGTGCCTGTTTCCAGTTGGTCGCCCAGGCGCAGGGCGGCGTCCGCATCTTGCGTCCACACCGATGCCGTCAGACCGTACCGGCTGTCGTTCATCAGGCGGAGCGCTTCGGCGTCATCCTTGACCGGCATGATGCCGACCACCGGGGCGAACGTTTCTTCGGTCATCACCCGCATGCCATGGTGCACCCCCGTAAGCACCTGCGGCGCCATGTAAGGTGTACCGTCGCGGTGTTCGGGGAAAAGCGCCGGGTCGATGTGCGCATGGGCGCCCATGTCGAGGGCTTCCCGGATTTGTTTTTTAGCAAAATCCGCCGCCGCTGTTTTTACCATGGGCCCCAGCGTGGTTTCCGGGTCCAGGGGATTGCCCAGGCGATACTGCCGGGTCAGGTCAACAAAGCCTTCCACGAAAGTGTCGAACAGCCTTTCGTGGACGTAAATGCGCTCGATACCGCAGCAGGATTGGCCGGAGTTGAAAAATGCGCCGTCGACGAGGTTTTCCACCGCAAAATCAAGCGGGGCATCGGCGCGCACGTAGGCGGGGTCTTTGCCGCCGAGTTCGAGGCCTGCGGCCAAAAAACGCTTGCCGACCGCCTGTTGCACCGCCCGGCCGCCGTCGACAGAGCCGGTAAAAGCAACATGCGCAATGCGCGCATCGGCAATCAGGCCGGCAACCTGGTCGTGGCTCAAATGCAGGTACTGAAAAACGCCCCGTGGCAAACCCGCCGCCTCAAATGCCGCAGCGTAATGCTCGGCGCAAAGGGGTGTTTGCTGTGCGTGTTTGAGCAGCACCGTGTTGCCGGCCATCAGAGCAGGAATGATGGCATTCACGGAGGTCAGGTAGGGATAGTTCCAGGGCGCAAGCACCAGCACCGTGCCCAGCGGCTCGTGCCGGATAAAACGCCGGAACGTGCTTGAGTTTTCAATGCTGATGTCGGACAGTGCTCCGGCAGCCTGATCGATCATGTAGTGGGCGCGCTCCTGAAATCCACGGGTGATCTCCATGGGGCTGTAGCGCAGCGGGCGGCCCATTTGGCGGGTCAGGGCTTCGGCGATTTCGGTTGTGTTGTCCAGAAAATACCGGACCGCCTTCCGGCAAAACCCGGCCCGTTCGGCGACCGGGGTGTGTTTCCAGTCGCGCTGTGCTTTTGCAGCCCGTGCCAGGGTGGTTTCGATGGCATCGGGCGTGGCGTAGGCGCGCTCGGCAATCACGGCGCCGTCGACCGGGCTTATTGTTTGGAACATGGTAGGTTGCATTTGTTTGCCTTGCAAAACAGGGTGTCCGGGAGGGTGGGCAGGTTCAAGGGGCATAGCCATCAACTTAAGAGAATTGAGGGCTAAAAGCTTTTCAAATTTCAAATTGAACTTTTCAAATTTGACTTTAAGGAAGGATATTTTACGCGTACAAACTTAACCCAAAATCCCCCACAAAAAAAATCCCGGCGCAACACCACTGTCGCGCCGGGCAAGTAAATTCCGGTGGTTTCAACCCCTGTCCTACCGGATAGAAACAACCCGCACCCCCTACTGTGATCTTGGTCACACCCGCCAACCCTTCCCGTCCGGTATCTTTGTGGCTTCAACGGAATACACAAACGATGACTATAAAAAGCACCCGTACCTGCCTGCTGTTAGCCGGCCTGAGCCTGATAGCCGGCGATCTGTTTTCCCAAAACCATGCACCGGAGTGGCGCCAACAACTGGAAAATTTGAAAATACAGCCGGTGCTGGCCGTACAGTTGTGGAGCAGTTACACCTTCGATCAGAAAATTTATAACGCCCAAACCGCCGACTACGAGGCGGTTGACAACCGGTTCAACCTGCAAATCCGCCGTACACGGTTGGGTTTTAAAGCCCGCTCCGGCGAAAATTTCAGTTTCCAGGTAATTGCCGCCCTCGACCTGGTTGGTCGCGACGCGCTGACCGCCCATCACGGCGGCGCCAACAACGGCGGTACGCCGGAATTTGGCCTTTGGGATGCGGCATTCCAGTGGCGGCTCAAATCCGGCAGCGAAGCGTTTTACCTGAGTGGCGGCTATTTCCGTCCGCCTTTCAGCCGGGAAAGCCTGACCTCGGGTATGCAGGTATCGTCGATAGAAAAAAGCTGGTCGCAGCGCTACGTGCGCGCGCAGCTGACCGGTACCAATCCGGGCCGGGCAATGGGACTTCAGTTGGGCGGTTTGCTGCACAAAGCGCAGCAGCCGTTGGCCTTCAGCTACGATCTGGGCCTGTTCAACCCGGTTTTTGAAGCCTATGGCGGCAATTCCAGCGGTCGGGCGTTTTCTCCCCTGCTGGTTTCCAGGGTGTCGGTGCACCTGGGCGATGCCGAGTTTGCGCGTTATTCCCAGAGCCACAAGCTGAACTATTTCGGCAAACGCAAGGGCCTGACGTTTTCCATCCAGGGCGCCGCTCAGGGTGAAACGGGGCTGTTCCGGGCCAATTATGCCCTGGGCGCCGATGTGTTGTTCAACCATGGTCCGTTGAACCTCGACGCCGAGTGGTCGTGGCTCCGGCGCAAGGGCACGGCGCAGGAACTGCATGCGCCTGAATTCAGTGTAGCGGGGCAAACCGGCCATCTGCGGCTGAGTTACAACATCCGGGCCGGCGGGCAGTACGTGCTGGAGCCTGTGCTAATGCTGATGCAGTTCGACGGCCCGAAGCACGCCGGCGACCAGGCCAAAGCCAGGGCTGTCGGCATGGCCGCGGGCCGGGAAAGCGCGCTCGATGTGGGCTTGAACTGGTACTTTGGCCCCGATCTGAAACTGATGTTGCACTATACCCATCACAGTGGCGACCCCGGCGAGGCCGGCTCCGGCGCTACCGTGAACGATTTTTTTTACCAAAAAGAAACCGGGGCTATCGAGCGGGGCGACTGGCTCGGCCTGGGCCTGGTGGCTATTTTTTAACACTGCCAAACCACTTGTTTTATGATTGCTGAAAGCGCTGACATCCGCACGCTCGTTCAACAACATTTCCCCATGCTCGCCGAGAAAGCCCTCGTGGAAGAAATCGCCGCCGCCGGCAAGCTCATGCACTTCGAAGCCGGCGAGGTGATCATGGACTACGGCGACTATGTCAAACTTGTGCCGTTGGTGGTGCAGGGCGCCGTGAAGGTGACCCGCGAAGACCCCCTTGAAGCCCGCGAACTGTTGCTGTACTACCTGCAAGCCGGCGAGGCATGCGCCATGTCGTTCAGCTGCTGCATGATGCATAAAAAAAGCGAAATCCGTACCGAGGCCGAAGATGATACCGCCATTATTGCCATCCCCATCCGCCACATGGACGAATGGATGGCGCGCTACCCGAGCTGGAAAAATTTTGTGATGAGTACCTACGACCGGAAAATTCTGGACCTGGTGAACGTCGTGGACAGCATTGCCTTCAAAAACCTAGACGCGCGTCTGATCGAGTACCTCCAGAAACGGGTGGCCGCCAACAACAACAACCGGGTGATCAGTGCCACCCACCAGGAAATTGCCCAGGAGCTCAACGTGACCCGCGAGGCGGTTTCCCGCCTGCTGAAAAGTCTGGAAAAAAACGGGGTGGTGAAGTTGGGGCGGAATCAGTTGCTTTTTAAGAAATGAGTTAACCCCGCCCCCGGCCCTCGTCCCGATTACCCACAAGTCGATTGATTTTATTGTAAAGTATTAAAACTTGAATTGTGGCCATTTATGAAACATTTCGCTCCGCCTATATCAACCCCACCCCCGGCCCCCATAGCCATCAACTTAAGGAACCAGAGGGGGTGTACACTTTTAACTTTTCAAATTAGACTTTAAACTTTTGACTTTATTGAGCCCTTACGGGCGGGAAAACTGCCTTGAAAGTCAAAAGTCAAATTTGAAAAGTCAAAAGTTAAAAGTTTTATAGCCCTGTGAATCCTTAAGTTGATGGCTATGGGGGCCGGGGGGGGGTGACACGCAATCCCTACCTGTTATTCCAAAATCTATAACAAACAACACCAAACAAACAACCATCATAAAATGAATATCAAACAATATCTGCCCGCTATAAACTGGATATCCGGCTACCGGAAAAGCTGGCTTCCCGGAGACCTTTCCGCCGGCCTTACGGTGGGTGTAATGCTTATTCCGCAAGGCATGGCCTATGCCATGCTGGCCGGGTTGCCGCCGATTCACGGGTTGTACGCCGCCACCATTCCGTTGGTGTTGTACGCGCTGTTTGGCAGTTCCCGCCAACTGGCCGTGGGCCCGGTGGCCATGGTTTCGCTGCTGACGGCTGCCGGCATCGGCGCCCTGAAACCAAGCGGGCCGGAGGCTTACCTGGCATTGGCCTTCACCCTGGCCTTTCTGGTGGGCGCCATTCAGTTTCTGATGGGTGTTTTCCGGCTTGGCTTTTTGGTCAATTTGCTTTCCCACCCGGTGATCAGCGGCTTCACCTCGGCGGCGGCCATCATCATCGGGCTGAGCCAGTTGAAACACCTGCTGGGCGTGAAAATTCCGGGTAGCGAGCATATCCACGAAATTATCCTGGCCGCAGCGGCGCACATTGGGGAAACCAGCCTGATCACCCTCGGCATAGGCCTGGCGGCCATTTTGGTGATCAAGCTGGCTAAAAAAATACACCCGGCGATTCCCGGCGCATTGCTGGCGGTTGTGGCCGGCATTTTGGCGGTCTGGGGATTCGGCCTGGATCAGGTGGGCGTAAAAATTGTCGGGGAGGTCCCCGCCGGGTTACCGGGATTTTCCCTGCCGGTTTTTGATCCGGGCACCTGGCAGGCATTGCTTTCGGCTGCACTGACGATTTCGCTCGTCGGGTTTATGGAAAGTTTTGCGGTGGCAAAGGCCATTCAGGCCAAACACAAGGACTACGAAGTGAATGCCAACCAGGAACTCGTGGGGCTCGGGCTGGCCAATTTCGGCGCCGCCTTTTTTCAGGGTTATCCGGTGACGGGCGGGTTTTCGCGTACTGCCGTCAACGACCAGGCAGGCGCCAAAACGGGATTGGCCAGCCTGATCAGCGCGGCGCTCATTTTGCTCACGCTGCTGTTTTTAACGCCCCTTTTCCACTTTCTGCCCAATGCCGTGCTGGCTGCCGTGATCCTGGTTGCGGTTGCCGGTTTGATCGACTATCGCGAGGCCATCCGGCTCTGGCACAAGGACCGCTCCGACTTCTGGATGCTGCTGGCCACGTTTTTGATCACCCTGACATTAGGTATCGAATTGGGCATCGGCGCAGGTGTTTTGCTATCCCTGGGCATGGTGGTGTACCGGGCCAGCCGCCCGCACGTGGCGGTGCTGGGCAAGGTGCCGGGTTCGCCGTTTTACCGCAATATTCAGCGTTTTTCCAACCTGGAACAGCGTCCGGATGTGCTGATCGTGCGCTTCGACGGGCCGCTGTATTTTTCCAATATCAACTATTTTAAAGATAAAATGGCGGCGCTCCTGGCCGGAAAGGGTGCTGCGCTTCGCCTCATCGTGCTGAACGCCGACAGCATCAGTTACCTCGACAGCAGTGCCGTGCACGCCCTCGAAGAATGGGTGCAGGAAACCCGGGCCAAGGGGCTGGAAGTGTACTTCACCGGCGTGATCGGGCCCGTGCGCGATACGCTGCGCCGCTGGGAATTGACCTCACATATCGGCGAGCAGCGTTTTTTTATGAGCAACCAGCAGGCGGTGGATGCGTTTGACGGGGCAGGGCAGGGCGCCTACCAGGCATATACCTTGCAGGCGGCGGGTTAGGTATGCTTGATCCAATCTGCGGTTCGCGCATCACTGCTGCGACGCGAAGAGGCTAAGTGCTGTGATAGTGAGGGGGTGCCTGAAGAAGCCACCCCCTCACTTGGCTTCCGTGCCTCCGCGGTGCATAAAAAATTCTGCGGCGGGCATTTTAGTTTTTTACAGCCTCAACACGCAGCGCCAAGAAACCGGAGTAACCCTTACCCCTGACCTTCGTCATCCCCAAAACCTGCCCAAATCATTTCCTTGTGTGAACTGCTTCACAGAAAACAGGCCTCCCGCACCCGCATCTTTGCAGTGTTCTTTTGGAAACAGCCCGGAAAGCATCGGGCATACCATTCACAGTCTTAACCAAATCTGTTTTTAACAAAAAAAACACACAGTATGAAAGTCGAACAAATCTATACCGGTTGCCTGGCTGAAGCCGCTTACTACATCGAAAGCAACGGCGAAGCCGCCATCATCGACCCGATGCGCGAAACCGAGCCTTACCTCGAACGGCTGAAAGCCGACGGCGCCAAACTAAAATACGTGCTGGAGACGCACTTCCACGCCGACTTCGTGTCCGGCCACCTCGACCTGGCCAAAAAAACCGGCGCCACCATCGTGTACGGCCCGACGGCCCAGCCGAATTTCACCGCACACGTTGCGAAAGACAATGAAGTACTGAAAATCGGCAACGTGACCATCCACGTGCTGCATACGCCCGGCCATACGATGGAAAGTACGACCTATCTGTTGCGCGATGAACTGGGCCGCGATTACGCCATCTTCACCGGCGACACCCTTTTCCTCGGCGACGTAGGCCGTCCCGACCTGGCCATCAAGCAAGGCGAACTCACCGAGCGCGACCTCGCCGGCTACCTCTTCGACAGCCTCCGCAACCGCATCATGCCCCTGCCCGACGATGTGATCGTGTACCCCAACCACGGCGCCGGTTCGGCCTGCGGCAAAAAAATGAGCAAGGAAACCTGGGGCTACCTGGGCGACCAGAAAAAACTGAACTACGCCCTGCGCGCCGACATGACCAAAGCGGAGTTTGTCGATGAGGTGCTGACCGGGCTGGTTGCGCCGCCGCAGTATTTTCCGAAAAATGCCGTGATGAACAAAATGGGCTACGAAAGCCTCGATGTGGTGCGCGAACGCGGCGAACAAGCCCTCAGCGTCCGCGCGTTCAAAGCCGCCTGGGAAGGCAACGACGCGCTGGTGATCGACACCCGCCACCAGGATGAATTTGTCAAAGGCTTTATCCCGGGCTCGATCTTCATCGGCATCGACGACAACTTTGCGCCCTGGGTGGGCACGCTGATCACCGATCTGAAAAAACCCATCCTTTATGTGTGCGAACCCGGCCGCGAAGACGAGGTGGTCACCCGCCTTGCCCGCGTGGGCTACGACAACCCGATCGGCTACCTCGACGGCGGTTTTGAGGCCTGGAAAAAAGCCGGCGAAGAAGTGGACATCCTTGACGAACTCAGCGCTGAAAACTTTGCCGCCAAATTCAACGGCTCGAACCTGAACGTACTCGACGTGCGCCGCGCCAGCGAATACAAAACCGAACACCTGGTGGGCGCCAACAATTTCCCGCTCGACTTTATCAACCAGAACATGAGCGCGGTCAAAGCCGACAACACGTACTACCTGCACTGCGCAGGCGGCTATCGCTCGGTGATCGCGGCCTCCATTCTGAAAGCGCGCGGCTTCGACCGGCTGGTCAACATCCGCGGCGGCTACAAAGCCCTTTCGGAAACACCGCTCAAGCGGACCGAACATGTAGAACAGGTGACGGAGCTCTAAACTCAAACAGTGAACTTGTTTTCCCGGCGCGACAGTGGTGTTGCGCCGGGATTTTTTTTGTGGGGGTTTTTGGGTTAATTAATCGAGTCTCCAACTTTGGCTCATGTTCCCATCGGACTGGTAGTGAGGGGGTGACTGGCAGTCACCCCCTCACTTGGCCCCCTGCTCAGCCAAACGGGAATATGAG
>CAZAEZ010000041.1:0-48232 GCA_964484205.1 uncultured Saprospiraceae bacterium
TTTGAGGCAAAAATACGATTATTGATTATCAATACTTTAGATCAAAACAAGTCTAATCTAATGCTGGAAAATTTAGCCATGGAAGTTCGTCAGACATTGAGTTCCGCCTTGCATGAAGAGATTCTCGCCAAACTCTGTAATAGGACCAAATTAAAAAAAAGTGTTTCATATCTCTGGCATGTTTAATTGACTGCCAAGCAAAAAACAACAAGGATTTTTTCCAAAACATATTCCGCTTAAAATTTTACAACAGGAAAAAGATTATTCAATACTTTACCTTTAACCTTCACCAAATTTAGCATTATGAAAGCAATATATTTGACCATATGTTTACTTTCTTTATCTCCGTTTAATGTAATGAATGCACAAGATACAATTAGTGGGATTGTGAATTCATACACCCCAATTCTTGCATTTGGAGGATGTGACAGTAGTGAATTAACTGTAGGCTCTGTCACTGGATTTTCCATGAGCGATGAAGTACTTATCATTCAAATGAAAGGCGCTAATATAGACTTAACTAATTCCTCAAATTTTGGGAATATTATTTCACCAGGCAATTTAGGAAACTTCGAAATTAACAGGATCAAAAACATTGCGGGGAATCAAATTAACCTGCAATACAAGCCAATTTCATCATATAATGTAAATGAAAATGTTCAACTAGTCAAAGTATCTGAACATTTCGACGTGGTTGCAAATGACCTTACTTGCAAAGAATGGGATGGCGTAACAGGAGGAGTTCTAGCACTTGATATTTCTGGCCTTCTGATTATGAATGGTGATTTCAATGTAAGTGCAAAGGGGTTTCAAGGTGGGTCTGTTATTGACGCCAACACTTCACTTTATCATGAAATTGAATATTTTTATCCTCCAAATCCAGCTTTTGCCGGTGAAAAAGGCGAGGGAGTGGCACTTCTACCTTTAAATCAGTCATTTGGGCGAGGTAAGGCTAGTAATGGCGGTGGTGGAGGGAATGCGCATAATGCCGGTGGCGGCGGTGGGGGAAATGCTGGTGACGGCGGTGATGGCGGCCTTGAATATTTTAATACACCAGGACTGCCAACACCTGGAACAAGTGGAATAGGGGGTCAAAGCCTTCTGCTCTTACCCAATCAAAAACTCACATTAGGTGGAGGCGGCGGGGCCGGCCACACAAATGATAATGTCGGTACTTCTGGTGGAAACGGAGGCGGAATTATTATTTTAAAAGCAAATGAAATCCAGTCAAATGGTTTCAGCCTCTTAGCCAATGGAGAAAATGTGGTTTCCACTGGAAACAATAGAAATGATGGACAAGGCGGAGGTGGAGGCGGAGGGTCTATAGTGATTTTATCAAATCAGATTATTGGACAATTGAATTGCGAATTAAAGGGTGGAAATGGTGGAGATTGTTTATTTTATGTTCAATCCCAAATCATTGGTCCTGGCGGCGGCGGCGGCGGTGGCAAAATCGTTTTATCTGAAATGTTCCCTAATTTAGTCATTAATATTGATGGAGGGACTAATGGAATCGCAAATCAAACCATGACTAACGAAGCTAAACCTGGAAATCCAGGTGCAATCCTATTAGGTAGTAATATTTTATATGATACAATCTTATCTGGGCCTATCCCCCTCCAAATCCCCCTAACCCTCTGCCCAAACACCCCAATAACCATAAACGGCATAGAAATCACCCAACCAACCACACTATACGATACCATCCCCGGTATTCAGGGCTGCGACACCCTGATCACATACGCCATTTCCCTGGCGCCCTACGACCTGATTACCCGGATCGAAAACATCCGCTGCTTCAATGGACGCATCGACCTCGATTATTCAATCTGCAATTTGGGCGCCGACGGCCTGCCACCAGTTACCTCCATCGCCTTTTATAACGCCGATCCTACACAGGGACCAGCTACCCACCTGGGTAATATTACCCTGAATACCACCAACCAGGATAGCTGCCTGGCCGGCGTATTCCAAGATGCCGGCAGTATACTCGGACTCGTCAATGGTATGACGCTCTACGCCGTCGCCAATGACAATGGAGCGCTGCCCACACCCTTTTCGCTCGACAGCTTTCCAACCACCGGCATCGAAGAATGTAATTATGCCAATAACTTCGACAGCACCACGGTTCAAATACCTGCCGGCCCCACCCTCGACCTCGGCCCGACAGTTGTCCTGTGCCAGGATAGCACCGTCGTACTCGATGCCGGCCCCGGCTTTGCCGGCTACCTTTGGCAGGACGGCAGCACCACCCAAACTTTTGCCGCCACCGAAACAGGTACGTACTGGGTGGAAGTCGCCGACTCCTGCGGTACCATTCAGCGCGACTCTGTGCTGCTCACGCCAAGCCTGCTGGCCGATGTCAAACTGGCCGACAGCACTTTGTGCGCCGGCGAATCCTATACCCTCGCCGTTCCCGGATTTGACAACTACTCCTGGGCGCCGCCCGACGGACTGAGCTGCACAGATTGCCCCGAGGTGATCATTCAACCCACCACTACAACGACCTATTCCTTACGCGCGACTACCACCGACGGCTGTATCCTGAACGACACGTTTACCGTGACCGTCCAACCCCTGCAAATCATTTCCGATACCCTGGAATTTTGCCCCGGCGAAACGATCACCATTGGCGGCCAGACCTTCACCCAACCGGCTACCGTTACCGACACGGTTCCCGACCCCAACGGCTGCCCGCTGGTATTCATTTATATCCTGCGCTACGCCACCACACCCAATGCGGTGATTAGCATGGATTGCATTGAAGATATCAACATCGCTACCCTGGCAGGCACCGGGGCTGTGCCGGTAGATTATGATCTGCCCATGGCCACAACCGACTGCCCCTGCCCCGGCGTGTCGCTCACGCTGACCGAGGGCTTACCTCCGGGCAGCCTGTTCCCGGTAGCCAAAACCAAAGTTTGCTATGAAGCCCGCGACAGCTGCGGCACGATAGACAGCTGTTGCTTTACCGTCATTGTGCGGGAAGCCCTGCCCTGTGATGTAAAAGAAATCGGCTGCATGCGCTGGGAACTGTTGCGCATCACCCAAAACGCCGCCCAGGAACGAACATACCACATCCGGGCAATCAACAAATGCGCCGAACCCATGATCTACACCGCCTTCGAACTACCCGACGGCGTCAAGGCCGTCCAACCCGCAGACAATGCCATTTTCACAACCCCCGACGGACGGGATTACCAGGTGCGCAATCCCAACTTTTCGCCGTTTTACTCCATCCGGTTCAAATCGCTGAGCGACAGTATTACCAACGGCGAATCCGATATTTTTGAATACACCCTGCCGCCACAATCGGAGCCGGCCTACATCCACGTAACCGCCCGGCTGGCGCCGCAACAGTTTTTTGAGGCGTATTTGAATACGTTTAATTGTCCGGTACAGCCGGAATCAAAGCCGGCGCCAGGCACAGGGTTGGGGCTGCGGGTTTTCCCCAATCCGACTTCGGGAACGTTGTTTGCCGACTTGTCGGATTTCCGGGAGCAGGAAGTTTTTATCCGGATACTTGACGCCCGCGGCCAACCGGCACAAGAATTCCGGCTAACCGCCGGCGCCGCACCGCAGGAAATTCAACTTAGGCGGGATTTGCCCGCAGGGCTTTATGTTTTGGCGGTGGAAGCGCCAAATGGCCAACGGCAGGCCGTGCGTTTTGCACTGCAGCGGTAGCCCACGTTATCAGATATCCGCCAAATCAACTCACCGGAGACCCCGCCGGCCAGCCAGCATCCGGGCTTACAAAACCCAACTTGCCTTCCGCATCTTCGGCCATCAGGATCATCCCTTCCGACTCGATCCCGCGCATTTTGCGGGGCGCCAGGTTGGCCAGCACGAGCACTTGTTTCCCGATTATCGCCTCCGGCGAAAAATGCTGCGCGATACCCGATACGATGGTGCGTTTTTCAAAACCCAGGTCGACGGTGAGGCAGAGCAATTTATCCGCCTTTTCCACCTTGGTTGCTTCCAGGATAGTTCCGGTACGGATATCGAGTTTGGCAAAGTCGTCGTATTGGATCATATCTTTCAAGGGCAAGGCAGTTTTTTCAAGCGCCGGGGCTTGGGCATTGGCAAGCGCCGGGCCGGCAGTAGCTTGTAATTTTTGGATTTGTGCTTCGATCAGTTCGTCGGGGATGCGCGTGAAGAGGTGCTCGGCCGTATTGAGCGCGTGGTTGGGCCGGATGATGGGGTTGCCTTCGGCCAGTTCGTTGTGGATGTCGAGCAGCGCCCGGTCTTCGGCCAGGGGGGCCAGGTTGAGCATGTTGCGCAGCCGGGCGGAAGCAAACGGCAGGAAAGGCTGCATGGCTACCGAAAGCACGGCGGCATACTGGAGCCCCAGGTTGAGTACCACTTTCACCAGGTCCGGGTCGTCGTTCACCAGTTTCCAGGGTTCGTTGAACTGGAGCAGCGCATTGCCGGCGCTCGAGATTTCCATCAGTATGCGCAGGGCTTCGCGGAAATTGAAGCGCTCGATTTCCCGGCCCATTTCTTCCAGTTTCAGGTGAATCTGGTGTACTTCCGAATCAAACGTAGCCCATTTTTCGGCATCCCAGCCGCTTTTAAATTCGCGGTTGATGTCAAACGCCGGCACTACCCCGGTGTAATATTTATGCACCAGCACCTGCACCCGGTGCAGGAAACCTGCCAGGTTGCCGACCAGCTCGGTGTTGGTTGACTCCTGGAAGCCTTTCCAGGTAAACTCGCTGTCGCGCTGTTCCGGCATGTTTTTGATCATGTTGTAGCGCAACTCGTCTTCGCGGCCCGGCAATTCTTCGAGGTACTCATGCACCCAGACGGCCCAGTTGCGGGAGGTGGAAATCTTGTCGCCCTCCAGGTTCATAAACTGGTTGGCCGGTACGTTTACCGGCAAAACAAACTCCCCGTGCGCCTTCAAAATTGCCGGGAAGATCAGGCAGTGAAACACGATGTTGTCTTTTCCGATAAAATGCACCAGCGCGGTATCGTCCGATTTCCAGTAGGGCTCCCAGTCGACGTGGTTGTCGAGCGCCCATTGTTTTGTGGCCGAAATGTAGCCGATGGGCGCGTCGAGCCACACGTACAGTTTTTTACCCTTGGCGCCGGGCAGTTCGGGCGGCACATCCACGCCCCAGTCGAGGTCGCGCGTCATGGCGCGGGGTTGGAGGCCCTGGTCGAGCCAGGAATTGCATTGGCCGGTCACGTGGTTTTTCCAGGTAGCCGGGTCGTGCAGTTGCTCGCCGTTGAGTTTTCCGGTGTTGATCCACTCGCGCAGCCAGGCCTCGTGTTCGTCCAGTTTGAGGTACCAGTGGGTGGTGGGTTTCAGCACGGGGGCGCTGCCGCTAAGGGTGGAGCGCGGGTTGATGAGTTGGGTGGGGCTGAGCGTGGAGCCGCATTTTTCACATTGATCACCGTAGGCGTCGGGGTTGGCGCACACCGGACAGGTTCCGATGATGTAGCGGTCGGCGAGAAACTGTTGGGCTTCCTCGTCGAAATATTGTTCGCTTTCCTTTTCTTCAAACTGCCCGTTTTCCAGCAATTTCCGGAAAAAATCCTGCGAAGTCCGGTGGTGCAGCGGGGCGCTGGTGCGGTGGTAAATGTCGAATGCGATGCCGATTTTTTTAAAGCTATCGCGGATGAGCGCGTGGTATTTGTCGACAATTTCGCGTGGCGTCACGCCTTCTTTCCGGGCTCGAATAGTGATGGCTGCGCCGTGTTCGTCGGAGCCGCAAACGTAGACCACGTCTTTGCCCATCAGCCGGAGGTAGCGGACGTAAATATCGGCAGGCAGGTAAGCGCCGGTGAGGTGGCCGATGTGCAAGGGTCCGTTGGCGTAGGGAAGGGCTGAGGTAACGAGGTAGCGTTTTTTCATTGTTTTGTGGCGCGCGGTACTATTTCGCGGTTAAATTTTTGCGGCGAAACGCGTTTTCGCTTTGCGCGGGGCAAAAGTACAATGAAGGGGGGCGTCTGTCAAAATACCGGGCCGATATTCAGGGCAAGAGCATGTCTCAAAAATGCCGCGCTAATTTTGCCCGCCGTAGCGTATTCTGTTTTTTTCTTTGAATTTAAATCGCCGGATGGCTGTAACGGGAACCTCCAGGGATTCCGGCGGGTGTTTTGGATTGTGCCTGAGCAGGGTGACGGATTGTTCATTCAAGGTTCCCAAATACCCGTCGATGGAAGAGCCTGCTCCTGGCATGCGCTTGAGACGGAGCTCGTACGTAGTTGGCGGCAGGCTATCGTTGAAACAGCCGGCCAGGGACAAGACTTCATCTTCAGCGCCGGTAAGGGCATCTGGAATTCCTTGAACTCACCGCCTTTAAACTGTACATCTGGAGCCGGGAGGGTGAAAAACAGCGCTTTCGTTTTTTTGAAAAACTACAAGCGCGCATGCGAAAAAAGTTGGACGAACTCCCTGTGGAATAAGGCGGTTAACTTACAGTTCAGAACCGAACGACGGGTGCGCGGCTTCCCGCACCGGCACCGGCTCAATCCCCGGCACTGTCCGTTCAAACCACTTCAGCGGCGCCTGCGTTTTGTCGCCGGTTTGCGTATCGCATTTGAAAAACAGGTAGAACAGCTGCAAGCAATGGTTTACCCGGGGCAAGAGATTTTCCAGCGATTTGTGGCTGTTTTCCCGGCCAAAAGGCTCGTGTTTTTGCACCAGCCAGGCGTAGTAGGCATCATCGTGGGTTTCGACGATATCCAGCACCGTTTTATCGGCGTAGTGTGCTTCCAGGAATTTCCGGGCCAGAATGCCGTGGTGTTTATTCCAGTCGCGCGGGTGCGAGCGGTCTTCGGCGTACTTAAACGTATCGTGCACCAGCGTGATCAGCCGCAACTGGGCGCGCCAGGTATCCGGCAAATTGTGTAGCAGATCGATATTGTCCAGCACTTCACGCACATGGAAAACAACCTTCCCCTCCGGGTGCCCGAACCGCGGCTCTCCCCAACGCAAACCGTGTTGGACTTCCGGTTGGCCCAACAGCAACTTCTCCAAAGCCGTTTCCGGACGCAGGAGCGTAAACATCGTTTGCGGGTCATCAAGCGGGAGTTTCATCCAATGTGTTTGTCGGTCAGAAGCGGTTGTTTGTCGGGTAATCCGATTTTGGAAAAACACAAACCCTGCGGTTCAACGTTTACCTGTCGTAAAAAAACAAAGCGGGAGGCTGTTTTAAGCGAGGTTAACGAGACGTTAAAGTGCCGGAGACCGACAGCAAATAAACCTGCGCTTCGTTTTAAATTCGCTTGTCAGAACAAAGGTAGGCAAACATTAAATCGTTAAACGAAAGCAATTATGAATAAATTCTGGTCTACATTACTCGCCGGCGCCATGGGTGGCCTTGTAACCTTCGGCGCGGTGAACTGGCTGGAAAAACCGGAGACCCAACCCGCATCTGCCAACCTGCCAACTCCGGCCAAACAAGTAAACTACAACTACAGCGCGCCACCGCCAAACTTCGATTTTACCCGGGCCGCCGAACGCGCCATGCCATCCGTCGTACACATTAAAGCGACGGAAAGCCGCCAAAATGCCGTACAACGCCAACGCGAATCCAACCCGTTCCGGTTTTTCTTTGGCGACGACTTTTTCAATCTGGACGATTATGCCCGGCCCCGCGCCGGCTCCGGTTCCGGTGTCATTTATTCATCCGACGGCTATATTCTTACAAACAACCACGTCGTCGAATTCGCCGACGAATTTGAAGTAACCCTGTACGACAACCGCGAATTTCGCGCCCGCCTGATCGGCGCCGATCCCAGCACCGACATGGCTGTGCTAAAAATTGACACCAAAGATTTGCCCGCGATTGATTTAGGCAATTCCGACGACGTCAAAGTCGGCGAATGGGCGCTTGCCGTAGGCAATCCCTTCGACCTGACGTCCACCGTTACCGCCGGAATTATAAGTGCAAAAAGCCGCGATATCAACATCATCCGGAAAGGCGCCCCGATCGAGTCGTTTATTCAAACGGATGCCGCCGTCAACCCCGGCAACTCCGGTGGCGCCCTGGTCGATGTAAATGGCCGCCTTATCGGCATCAACTCGGCCATCGCCACACCCACCGGTGTTTTTGCCGGCTATTCATTTGCGATTCCTGTCAACCTGGCTACGCGTATCGCCGACGATCTGGTCAAATACGGCAAGTTCCGGCGCGCCTACCTGGGCGTGGATATCGCCACCATGGATAGCAACCTGGCCCGGGATCTTGACATCCCCTATTCGCAGGGCATTTGGGTGAAAGACCTCGACCCGGAAGGCTCTGCTGCAAGGGCCGGCGTGCAGCCCAACGACATTATTACCAAAATAAATGGCAAAAATGTGACAACGGTCCCGGAACTTCAGGAACTGATCGGACGTTCTAAAGCAGGAGAATCCGTTAATCTGACGCTTGTTCGCAATGGTTCAGCCAAAGATGTGACGGTGAAACTGAAAAGTCGGGGAGAAGAGTAACATAATCCGGTTTCGGCCGGTCTAAAATAAAGTTGGTTTTTCGTTTTGTTTTGATGTGTCTGCTCCGCGTAATGCGGAGCAGACTTTTTTTATGCCACTTGTCGGGCCAGGGTAAAAAATAATTGACAGAACGCCAAATTGAATAATCCGGCCAAATGTCGTTTTTTTGTCCCGGTAATCCGCTTTCACCGGAAACGCAACCAACCCTTCCTGTTAACTGGCCGGTGAAAAAATCTACTTCGACCATTTCCAAACAAATACTTTTTAGCCATGAAACGTACCTGGCTCCTCGTTGCCTTATTTCTGCTGTTGGGCGCTGCCGCCTTTTATGCATTGCGCCAAAAGAATACCCAATCCGGCAGTCATGTCTCCTGGGATATGGACTTTGCCGTTAAAAACACGGCCGAAATTACCCGCATTTTTATCGCCGACCGCGGCAACCACCAGGCCACCCTCGAACGTAAGGATGGCTTCTGGCTGTACAATGATAAGCACGTAGCCCGGCCAACTGCCATGCAAACCCTGCTCGAAACAATTCAAAATATCAATGTACTCTATATTCCGCCTAAAGCTGCTGAGCGTTCTATGGTAAATAGCCTGGCTTCTGAAGGCATTACCGTAGAGATTTATGGTAAAAACAATCAGCGCCTCAAGCGGTACTATGTGGGTGGGGTAACCAATGACGAACGCGGTACCTACGTGATCATGGAAGGCGCCGAACAGCCCTATGTCGCACACGTCCCCGGATTCATCGGGCAGCTGCGCGCACGCTTTCTGCTCAAGGAAGATGACTGGCGCGACCGAACGGTTTTTTCCGAAAAACCCGAGGATATCCAATACATATCCGTGGAGTACCCGCAACAAAAAAGCGAATCGTTCCAACTCGAAAAAGTGGATAAAGCCACCTATACGGTTAAGCCATTGTTCAGCACAACCCCGGTGAGCCCCACACCCCAGCGCAAAGGCGTCGCAGAAGCCTACCTGCTGCAATTTGAACGGCTGGGCGCCGAAGGCTTTGAAACAGCCAATCCGCTCCGCGACTCGGTGCGCGCCCTTGTGCCTTTTGCCATTGTAAAACTCCTGCGCACCGACAGCACCATGAAGGAAGTCCGGTTTTGGCCGGTTGCCGTTGAGGAAAACTATGCCACAGGTAAAACCTACATCAACCGGTATTTTACCGATTTAAACAACGGTGACGCCTTTTTACTCACCCAGGAACGTGTATTCGGCAGGGTTTTCCGTGGCTATAATTTTTTCTTCGGCCGAACGGAAAAACCGCGCCTGCAGAATTAAGCGGCAGTTTTGTTCATCCAGGTGGGTTTACAGCCAATAATCACCGTTCACAAACCGGCTGCCTCCGATGACAAAAGCCCGGTTGACTCCCGGCCAAACATGAAGCAACTTTGAACTATCCAACAGGTTAAAGCCCGCCCGCCCTACTGTTCACCATAAAAGTTGCACTTATGAAAACGCGTCTTGTTTGCTTGTTCGCCTTGTTTAGCACCGTAAGTCTGATCGCCCAAGTTGAATGGAAAGGGGGATTTCCCGGCCAGGAAAACAACTGGTTCTGCGCCAAAAACTGGAGTGACAACCGCATTCCGGATGATTTTGACAATGTGATCGTTCCCGATGTCTCCACCCGCGGCAACCACTTCCCGGTGATCATAGATCAAACAGCCCGCGTTCAATCGCTCGAATTGCAAAGCGGCGCAAAAATCCGGATCGAGTCCGGCGCACAATTGACCGTATTGGGCTACGGCCTTCCCGGCGGCGCCTTGCTGAACCTCGGTGCTGTTGAAAACTACGGCACGCTTGAAGTGATCGAACCGGTATTGCATGCCGTTGATTACTCCGGTAAAGGAACACTCATCCAGCGCCGCAGCAACCTCAGCCCCGACCACTGCAAATGCGAGACGACGGTGTGTCTGTAAGCGTTCTCCTAAAAAAACAGCCAAAGCGCCACGTGGCATATGCCGCATGGCGCTTCGGTATTTTAAGCAGGGAAAAACCATAAAAAGTGTTTTAAAATAAACACAGGAAAATAAAACCTCCGGGAAAGAACAGCGTTTTACCCTCGATTACATCTGTTAAAATGATCGACAGGCTAAAGTTTTTTATCCAGCTGCAGCAAGAGGCGCTGCGCCCCAAACTTTTCACCCTCTTCAAGGAAGGCATTTCTAAAAAACAACTCCGCCGCGACCTGGTCGCCGGCCTGATTGTCGGCATTATTGCCCTGCCGCTTGCCATCGCCTTTGCTATTGCAAGTGGCGTCACGCCAGACAAGGGCCTCATCACAGCCGTGATTGCCGGGTTTTCCATATCCGTGTTGAGCGGAAGCCGCGTGCAAATCGGCGGCCCCACCGGGGCGTTTATCCCAATCGTGTACGGGATCGTGCAACAATACGGCATCGACGGGCTTATCGTCGCCACTTTTATGGCAGGCCTGATGCTGGCGCTCATGGGCTTTGCACGGTTGGGCAGTGTGATCAAATTCATCCCGCATTCGCTGATTGTCGGGTTTACCACGGGCATCGCAGTAATCATATTTTCCTCCCAGATCAATGACCTGCTGGGCTTGTCTATCGAAAAGGTTCCCGCAGATTTTATAGACAAATGGAAGGTTTACGGCCAGGCATTGCACCAGGCAAACCTGTGGGCAGCCGGTATTGGATTGGTTACGCTGATCCTGACCTTCGCAATGCCCAAAATCACCACTAAAGTTCCCGGGGCACTGCTGGCGATCCTGCTGCTCACCGCCGTGGTGCAAATATTCCAGTTGCCGGTAGACACCATTGAAACGCGTTTCGGCTCCATTTCTACCGCCTTACCCAGGCCAACCATGCCGGAGATCAACTGGCCCATGTTGCGCGAATTGATCCGTCCGGCTTTTGCCATTGCCATGCTGGGCGCCATCGAAAGTTTGCTGAGCGCGGTGGTCGCCGATTCGGTCATCGGCGGTAACCACCGTTCCAACACCGAACTGGTAGCCCAGGGCGCCGGCAATATGGCCTCCGCCTTGTTTGGCGGCATACCGGCTACCGGCGCCATTGCCCGCACGGCAGCCAATATCAAAAACGGCGGCCGCACCCCGATTGCCGGCATGGTACACGCCCTGGTGTTGTTGGCCGTGATGGTGTTTGCCGGCAACTGGGCCAAGTTGATCCCGCTGAGCGTACTGGCCGGCATCCTGGTTTATGTAGCGTACAACATGAGCGAGTGGCGCACCTTCAAAGCGATCCTGCGCGGCCAACGCCCCGACGTGGTGGTCATGCTCACCACTTTTTTCCTGACGGTGCTGTTCGACCTGACGGTGGCTATCGAGATCGGCATGGTGCTCGCCGCGTTTTTATTTATCCGCCGCATGGCTGCCATTGGCGACGTACGGCCGGTGGAAGAGCAGGTGACCGAACGAAATGACATAAAAGACCCGGACAGTTTGGAGCGCTACCCGATTCCGCCCGGCGTGCAGGTGTTTGAGATCAATGGCCCCTTGTTTTTCGGCGTTGCCCACAAATTCAAGGAAACAATGCGGCGGGTGAGCAAGCCGCCGAAGGTCATTGTGCTGCGCATGCGTTTTGTGCCGACGATCGACGAAACGGGTATCCATAATTTGCGGGAATTCATCAAAAACATGCAGGCACGGCAGGTGAAAGTGCTGCTGTCGGGTGTCAGCGTCAGCCTTGAGGAAGAATTGCGCGAAGCGCGCATTCTGTTTTTAGTCGGCAAAAAAAATGTGTTTACCAACGTAGGCGCGGCCCTCCGGTATGCAGCGGAGATAACATCGGACGAGAAGCATGAGTCATCCTGAATTTCAGGTGATACCTGATTTTTATTTAGCTCGATGATAAAAATTCATTGGCTATTTTTCCACAGCCACGCTTTTCTTCTTTTTGCCTTTAGCCATGCCGTTTGAGCCGTTTTTCTGCACGGGCGCAATGCCCAGTGCAACCGACAACACATCGCTCATACGGTCCACGTAGTGAAACTTCAGCCCTTTGATGTATTCGGCCTCGATTTCCTGAACGTGCTTCTCATTTTCCTTGCAAAGCAGCACCTCGCGAAGGCCGGCGCGTTTGGCAGCCAGAATTTTTTCCTTAATACCGCCTACCGGCAACACTTTGCCCCGAAGGGTGATCTCGCCGGTCATCGCCAGGAAGGACTTAACCGGTCTTTGGGTAAAGACCGACGTAATGGCAGTCAGCATGGTTACGCCTGCTGAGGGGCCGTCTTTCGGGATGGCGCCCTCCGGCACGTGGATGTGAATATCGGTTTTGTCAAAACGCTCCGGATCAATATCCAACTCAGCAGCGTGCGCCTTGATGTAACTAAGCGCGGTGCTGGCACTTTCCTTCATCACATCACCCAAATTGCCCGTGAGCTGGAGCCGGCCGGATCCTTTGTTCAGGCTGGACTCGATGAACAGAATCTCGCCGCCCACCGATGTCCAGGCCAGCCCAATGGCCACGCCGGGCGCCTGCTGCGTGGTGTACACTTCGGAATCAAATTTGGTTGGGCCGAGGATGTCGTGCAGGTGCTCGGGCTTGACCACTACTTCGTAGGGTTCTTCCATGGCCACTTTTTTGGCAATATTGCGCATGACCGAGCCGATCTCGCGGTTCAGGTTGCGCACGCCACTTTCAGCCGTGTAGTGTTTGATAATACCGGCCAGGGCCTTGGCGCTGATTTTCACTTGATTGGGCTTCAAGCCGTGTTCCTTGCGCTGTTCCGGGATAAGGTGGCGTTTTGCGATCTCCATCTTTTCCTCCCGGGAATAGCCCGCAATTTCAATCATCTCCATCCGGTCTAGCAAGGCCGGCTGTATGGTCGACAGGGAGTTGGCCGTGGCGATGAACAAGACTTTGGACAGGTCGTACTCCAGTTCGAGGTAGTTGTCGTAAAATGTGGTGTTTTGCTCCGGGTCGAGCACCTCGAGCAGGGCGGAGGAGGGGTCGCCGCGAAAGTCCTTGCCCACTTTGTCAATTTCGTCGAGGATGAATACCGGGTTACCGGTTTTGGCTTTCTTGAGCGACTGGATGATCCGGCCGGGCATGGCGCCGATATATGTTTTGCGGTGGCCGCGAATTTCCGCCTCATCATGGAGGCCGCCCAGGCTCATGCGCACGTATTTGCGTTTGAGCGCTTTGCCGATACTTTGGCCCAGCGAGGTTTTGCCTACGCCGGGCGGGCCGACAAGGCAAAGGATCGGGGCTTTCATGTCGCCCTTGAGTTTGAGCACAGCCAGGTGTTCCAGGATGCGTTCTTTAACTTTGGTGAGTCCGTAGTGATCCCGGTCGAGCACCTGCTTGACCCGCCTGAGGTCGAAGTTGTCTTTTGTAAACTCCAGCCAGGGCAAATCCAGCAAGGTTTCCAGGTACGTCAGCCCGATGGCGTATTCCGCGATTTGCGGGTTTACCCGGCGCAGTTTGTTCACCTCGCGCTGGAACGTTTCCAGCACGTTTTTCGGCCATTTTTTCTTGGTGGCCCGCTCGATGAGCGCATTGATCTCGTCTTCCTGCGGGTTTTGCCCGAGTTCTTCCTGAATGGTTTTCAGCTGTTGGCTGAGGAAGTAATCGCGTTGTTGTTTCTCGATATCGTTGCGCACTTTGGCTTCGATCTGGTCTTTCAGTTCGAGCAACTGCAACTCGGCATCCATGTGGGTAAGGATGCGGTTGGACTTTTCCTTCAGGTGGCTGATCTCAAGAATAGCCTGCTTTTCTTCAATTTTAATATTGAGATTGGAGGCAATGAAATTGAGCAGGAAGTTGTCGTTCGTGATGTTCTTCAGCATCACCACGGCTTCCGACGGGATTTGCGGCGACAGTTCGATGATGTGCTTGGCGGCATCCCGGATGCTGCTGATCAGCGCGCGAAATTCCAGCTTGTTCTTCGGCAAAGTATATTCGACGGTGCTGATCTGCCCCAACATGTAGGGGTCTTCACTCAGCATGTCTTCCAGGTGAAAGCGCTTGCGGCCCTGTAAAATAGCCGTAGTGGAGCCATCGGGCATTTTCAGCAATTTCAACACCCGGGCAATGGTACCGATCGAGTACAGATCACGGGCTGAGGGGCTCTCGATCTTTACATCTTTTTGCGATAAAACGCCGATCAGACGATTGTCTTCGTAGGCTTTCTGAACAGCCCGGATACTTTTATCCCGGCCCACCGTGATGGGCGTGACAATCCCCGGAAACAACACAGTATTTTTTAACGGCAAAATAGGGAGGGTGTCCGGAAACACTTCTCCCTGCTTGGCCTCTTCATCTTCTTCCAGTGAAAAGAGCGGCACAAAATCCGGTTCATCATCGGATTGGACTGGCATTAACCAATTTTCAAACATATTTTTCTCTATCGAAGGTTTCTGGTTTCTGGTTGGAAGGCTTCTGATTCGGGATCTATGTTAGCCAGAAACCTTCCAACCAGAAACCAGAAACCATGTAATGGTGCAAACTTTGCTTTTTTTCCTGATATATCAACGGTCAAAAGAATCTTTGTGTCATACTGGCAGCAAATTTTTCAAATCGGCCGGGCAAGTATCTGGTCAAAATACTTGCCATTGCGTTTTTGGGGTGTTTTTGGCAGATTTTTGCCAAAATATTCAGACAAAACGGCAGGTAGTTTTGGTTTAGGCGGTCTGCTATCAGCCCGAAACCGGTCGCAGGCAACCCGCCGGAGTCCAGTGGTACCAATAGCAGACCGGATACGCCGGCAACAACCATTTTTCGTAACTTTGGTTATACCCACTTAAAAAATAACGCTATGCAAAAATTGGCCTTTTGGCTTTTAATCGGCATCAGCCTGATTGGCTGCCGTTCGACCCAAAAAGTTAGTTATACCCCCGATCAACTTGTACCTACCGACAAAGCCCTGCTTTGGAAGATCAGTGCCAACGGGCTGAAAAAACCGTCGTACTTGCTGGGCACCATTCACCTCATCCCGAAGCAAAAATTTGCCCTTTCGGAAGCAACCTACGACGCGCTGGCTGAAAGCCGCCGGGTCACCTTTGAAATTGACATGAAGGAAATGACGAACCTGGTTTCGCAGTTCAGCCTGTTGCCGAAGGCCTTCATGCGCAATGGCAAAACGTTGCGCGACTTGCTCCCGGAGACGGATTACAGTTTTGTAAAACAAAAACTCGAAGCACAGGGTATGGCCATCAGCATGCTTGAGCGATTGAAGCCGCTGTTTCTCAGCACCATGTTTGGCTCGGAAGAGGGCAGTACCATGGGCAATGCCAATATGACCTCGGTCGAGATGGAACTGTTCAAACAAGTCAAGCGCCGCAAACTGGAATCGGCCGGCCTGGAAACAGCGGCCTATCAAATGGGCATTTTTGACAGCATCCCCTATGAAGTGCAGGCGAAAATGTTGGTGGAAACGCTGCGCAATTCCGAAGGTACCGACACGGAGTTTGACCAGATGATCGAAATGTATCTCCAAAAAGACATTAACGGAATGGAAGCCATGATGGGTGAAGGCGAAAACGGCATGGACCAATATCAAAATGTATTGCTCGACAACCGCAACCGCAACTGGATACCCACCATGAGCCGCATGATGCTCGAAAAACCAACGCTGTTTGCTGTCGGAGCAGGGCACCTTGGCGGCCCTGCCGGCGTCATTGCACTCCTGCGAAAAGAAGGGTACCGGGTGGAAGCGGCGGAGTAGTTTCGAGTGCGGAATACGGAATTTCGAGTGCGGAGTGCGGAGTGCGGAGTACGGAGTGCGGAGTGCGGAGTGGTTCATCTTTTCGAAAAAATGAAAATTGGGTTGCTATAAACAGATCTTGGAAAAAGCCCCCATTTTCAGCTCAACGAAATAATGAACCACTCCGTATACTCCGCACTCCGTATTCCGCACTCGAAATTCCGCACTCGAAATCACTTCTTCATGGCCAGCGCATCGATCCGGATCATATCCTGCATAATCCGGAGTGTTTCATACAATTGAACGTCTTTCTTACGCTCACTCAGCCAGCTGTCGTTGCGGGCAATGCGCGAGGTGTCGCTTTGAATATGCGGCATATCGGCGGCCAGATTGCCAACCTGGAACACGTCGATCGGCTGAAGCATCTTGTCAAACTGACTGGCTTCGTCCTCCATTTTCTTATCCCATTTCTGGAAAGCTTCCTGTTGCAGGGGGAATTGGGTCATATCCCGCTGGCGCTTCAGGCGTTTGGCATTTTCTTCAATTTTCCGGAACGTGGCATTTTCGGCCACCCGGCCCTCGCTGTTTGCCTTGAGCTGACCCAGGTCGGCGATATGGTAGGCTTCCTGGTTGAACGGAACCGAAGCAATATTTGATGCCGTCAGCGGATAGGGATTTTCGCGCTCGCCAAATTCAAGGTAGCTATACGAATCGGGCAGCGTGATGTCGGGCTTCACGCCATCCAATTGTGTCGACTTACCGGTGACGCGGTAAAACTTCTGGATGGTCACTTTCATCTCACCCAGGGGCTTGATCGATTCGTCATTGGTTGCCATATCGAGATCCCAAAACCGCTGCACCGTCGCCTTGCCATAGGTTTCCGGGTTGGTTCCTACAATCACTGCGCGGCCATAATCCTGCATGGCAGCAGCCATGATTTCGGATGCGGAAGCACTGCCGCCGTTCACCATAATGACCAACGGACCGGCATACTGAACCCGCGGATCGGAGTCGGCATTGATGTCGGGTTGCCGGTCGCGGCTTTTCACCTGTACGATGGGGCCTTGTTCGATAAACAGGCCGGACATGCGCACCACGTCGCGCAACGAACCGCCGCCATTGTTCCGCAGGTCGAGGATAATTCCTTTCACCTGCTCGCGCTTGAGTTTTTCAATTTCCTTGGCCACGTCGTCGGCGCAGGAGGTTACACCCTGCGGCGTGAAGTCGGCATAAAATTTTGGCAGGTAGATATACCCCACTTTGTCGGGAGCGTCTTCCGTGCTCAGGATCAGCGATTTGGCCAGGGCTTCTTCGGTGATCACGATATCGCGAACGATGCTGATCACCTTGACCGAAGCGTCGGTTTTTTGCACCGTCAGTTTGACCACCGTGCCTTTTGAGCCCCGGATTTTAGCCACCACATCGTCAATTTCCCAACCCATCACATCGAGCGGTTCGTCGTTGCCCTGGGCCACTTTCATGATCACGTCTTTCGGCTCCAGTTCGCCCTGTTTCCAGGCCGGTCCGCCGGGAACGATTTCGGTAACGGTTGTTTTTTCGCCGTCGCTCTGCAGCCGGGCGCCGATCCCTTCCAGTTTGCCGGACATTCTGAAGTCAAAATCCGCCTTGTCTTGCGGCGAAAAGTAACCCGAGTGCGGATCGTACACATTGATGATGGCGTTGAGATACACTTCCAGGCGGCGGTTGCGGTCGGCGCGTTGCAGGCGCTTGAACCAGCGATCGTACACCTCCACCACTTTTTCCCGCATTTCTGCTTCGAGGGCCTCGAACGATTTTTTCTCCCCTTCAAATTCAGGCTTTGCCTGCATGGTCATTTCGTCGTTGACCCGGGTGAGCACTTCGTACTTCATCCATTTCTCCCAACGGCTGCGCAATTCGGCATCCTTGGCGGCCCATTTGAGTTTTTTGCCGTCGGATTCAAACACTTCGTCCCTGGAAAAGTCGATAGGTTTCGCCAAAACTTCGCGGTACCAGCCCTGGGTTTTATCCAGGGCCTGTTGCATCAGGTCGACGGAAAGGTTGAAAAACTCGAAGGTCCCGGCTTTGGCCTGGTCATCCAGTTGAGTGGAATAGCCCTGCAATTTGTCAATATCAGCCTGGGTGAAAAAACGTTTGCCACCGTCGATATTTTCGAGGTAGAGGTCGTACACCTGTTGCGAAAACGCGTCGTCTATCGCTCTCGGTTGGTAGTGATAACGATCGAGTCCAAACAAAATGGCGTGCACCAGTTTCGCTTCTTTTTGCGGGTTCGGGTCGGGTTGTTGGAAGGGGGTAAAACGGTTCAGAAAAAACACGATACCTGCTATTCCCAGGAAGGAGAAAAACAGCAATGACGGTTTCCATTTCATATCGGTAAAGATTTGGTCAGCGTCCGAAAGGCCGGCGGGCCGTGAAGAATACATCATGAGTGGGAAAAATAGTTTTTGAACAAACAAAATTAAGAGCAGATAGTTGGGGGAGCAAACCCCGCACCAATTTCAGGCTTGAATACAACGCAAGAATGCCCGCTTTGTGACGGGCTGCCGGATTTTTTTCTACGAACAGGGAAATTTTCGCCGGGTTCGCAGGTTTGCCCCAACGAAAACAAGACAAGCATGCGATTCCGGATTTATTTCGACCTTTGCTGCCCAACTACATTTTTCAAAGCATATGACTAAAAATATCTCCCTTATTCTGAACGGCGTCCTGCTGCTGGCCGTTGCCCACTTGTACTACCTGAATTTTTCCAAAAAAGATGCCACCGCGGCACAGGAAACCATCGCTCCACCGGCATCGGCAAACGCCGGCGCGCGTATCGCCTACGTGAATGCCGATACGCTCGACGCCAAATACGAATGGCTCAAAGAACAAAAAGCAGCGCTGGAAAAACGCGTAGCCAACGCCGAAAAATCCATGGGCAGTAAAAAAGACGCCCTGATGAAGGACATGGCGGTTTTTCAGAAAAAATATGAAAGCGGCACCGTGCCGCCTGCCGAACTGGAAAAAGAATACAACGCCCTCACCGAACGGCAACAAAAACTCGCCGAGGAAGAAGCCCGCCTGGGCAAGCAACTGGCAGAGGACCAACAAAAAGCCATGAACGAACTCATGGCCAACGTCGAAACCAAACTGAAAAGTCTGCAAAGTCAGATCGGCTACGACTACATTCTTTCCTATTCCAAAGGAGGCGGCCAGGTGCTGCTCGCCAACGACAGCCTGGATATCACCCACCAGGTGCTGGAACTGTTGAATAAAAAAGAAGAATAATCTTTTGGGTTACTGGTTTCTGGTTTCTGGTTGTTCGCCATCCCGAGAAGTTGAACAACCAGTAACCAGAAACCAGAAACCCCCTAACCAGAAACCTTTTTCGTCATGCCAATCATCCAGCGTGCTTCGGCAGCCGACATCCCCACCATCCGCGAGCTGGCACATTGCATCTGGTGGGCGCATTATCCGGAGATCATTTCACCGGAGCAGGTGGAGTATATGCTGGGACAGCTGTACAGCGAGGAAGCCCTCACCCGCCAACTGCAGCAGGACGGGCACCAGTTCTGGCTCGTATATGCCGAAGGGATTCCGGTGGGTTTTCTGTCGGTCAGCGAAGTAGCGGAAGGGCAGTATTTTCTGCACAAATTTTACCTGGAAGCAGCCACGCAAGGCAAAGGCCTCGGCGCGGCAGTGTTCGAACAGCTGCAAACCCAATACCCGGATATGCACACCCTGCGGCTAACCGTGAACCGGCAGAATTTCAAAAGCATCAATTTTTATTTCAAACTGGGCTTTCGCATCGAAAAATGTGTGGATATACCCATCGGGCAGGGTTTCGTCATGGACGACTTTCAAATGCTGTGGCGTAAAAAATAAAAAAAGCGGCACTCCTTTGCACCGCTTTTTTTGGTATTGTCGCCTCGAGAAAGTCTACAAATTTGTTTGCGGCAAGGTTTCGTGGGTTTCGTTTACCGCTTTGACAATACAAAGATGCGGAGCGTTCAAGTTGGTAGCGCTAACAAAAAGACCGAATATGTTACCCGACCCAAAATATCTTGTTTTTGTCGATCCGGCATGTAAGTGCTTGTTTGTCAGTAGTACATATTTTCAGGAAAGCCCTTTTTTCGTTACCTGAAATCCCAGGGCCGCCGGTACATTTACGCAGCAGCAGCAATTTTTTTCATGAAAAATATTTCCCGGTATTCCTTTTTCCTCTGTGTCGTAGTCATCGTATTGGCTGCTTTTATGTATTACCCAAAGTGGAAACAACCGTACACGGAGGCGACCATCAGCTGGGACGTATCGGGGTATTACCTGTACCTGCCGGCCGTATTTATTTACGGCGATGTGAAAGAACTGGCTTTTGCCGATTCCATGCTGACCAAATACGGTTACGGATCGGAAGTGGGCGCCATCCGGCACCCGGGCGGCAACCGGGTGATCAAATACTCCAGCGGCCAGGCACTCCAGTTTCTCCCCTGGTTTTTGCTCGGACACCTCGGCGCCAAGACGCTTGGGTACCCGCCCGACGGCTTTTCCCTGCCCTACCAGTTTGCCCTCAGCATGGGAAGTTTGCTGCTGGCATTGCTCGGCCTCTGGTTGCTGCGCAGTATTCTGCTGCGGTATTTCCCCGACCGGGTGGTTGCGGTGGTATTGTTGCTGATCGCCCTGGGCACCAATTATTTCGAATATTCAGCATTTCACGGCGCCCTCACCCACAACTGGCTTTTTACCCTTTACACCCTCCTGTTGTATTGCACCATCCGTTTTTATGAAAAACCGGGTTGGCTTTTTGCCGCCGTAATCGGATTGTGGGTGGGTTGGGCCGCCCTGACCCGGCCAACCGATATCGTATCGGCTTTGATTCCACTGGCCTGGGGGTTGGATTCCCGGGCCGCAATCCGCGAACGCCTGCACTTATGGCGCCAACACCTGCCCAAACTGGCGCTGGCGGTCGTCCTGGCCATTGCCATTGGCTTTATCCAGCTAGCCTACTGGAAATATGTGAGCGGCGACTGGCTGGTGTACAGCTACCAGGACCAGGGGTTCAGTTGGTTGCGCCCGCACGTGCTGAACGGCTTGTTCAGCTACCGGGCCGGCTGGCTGGTGTATTCGCCGGTCATGGTTTTTGCCCTGCTGGGTTTTTTGCCGCTGGCAAAACAGCAACACCGGCTCTTCCGGCCCATCCTGGCGTTTTGCCTGCTGTATGCCTACATCACGTTTGCCTGGGATATCTGGTGGTACGGCGGAAGCATTGGGCAGCGCGCGCTCATTCAGAGTTATCCGGTTTGGGCATTTCCGCTGGCGGCGTTTGTGCAATGGCTGTTCGGGCAAAAACGCGTGTTCGGGGTCGTTGGCGCCGGGTTGGCCATCCTGTTTGTGGCCTACAATTTTTGGCTGACACATCAGGCACACCACGGCGGACTGTTCAAAGCCGGTGAAATGACCAAAGCCTATTTTTGGAAAATACTGGGCAAAATGGAGGTAGAGGACGATGCGGTGAAACTCCTTGATGCCAAACGCGAATTCACCGGGGAGCGGGCGAATGTCCGGGTTTTATACAGCAACGATTTTGAAAATGACACCCTGCCCTGCCCTGCCCCCCCGATTGAAGGCCGCAATTCGCTGTTCGTCAGCCCGGAGCGGCCCAATTCGCCGCTATTCGAACTGGCTCCGCCTGTGCCCGAAGCGCAATGGTTGCGCGTCAGTGCAGTGTTCAACAGCCCGCGAAAAGAATGGGAAGTTTGGCGCATGCCGCAGTTGGTTGTCCGGTACCTCGACGGCGAAACCACCGTGCAGGAAGACATGATCCGCGTGGGGCGCCTGCTTGCTTATGATGGCGCCACCCGTACTATTTTTCTGGACTCCCGGCTGCCCCGGAAAAACTATACCCGGGTGCTGGTGTTTTTCCTGAGCGCAGGCAGCAACCAGCCGCTGTTGATTGATAATTTAACCATTGAATCGTTTTCAGAAAAAAGAAATTGACCGGGTGTATTGCTCAAAGATTCCCCAACTTTGTTTCAATGCCACTCACTCAATCACTCAATCACTCAATAAAAATGATACGCACCAAAATTGCCGGAATAGGCTACTACGTCCCCGAACGTGTGGTCAAAAACGACGACCTGAGCAAGGTGATGGACACCAGCGACGAATGGGTCCAGGAACGCACCGGCATCCAGGAACGCCGCTATGGCCGCAAACACGAAGAAACCACCTCCACCATGGCTGCCGAAGCCACCCGGATAGCCTGCGAACGGGCAGGCATAACACCGGAGGATATCGATTTTATCATTTTCGCCACGCTCAGCCCCGACTATTATTTCCCCGGTTGCGGGGTACTGGTGCAGCGCGAGTTGGGCATCACCCACAAGGAAGTGGGCGCGCTCGATGTGCGCAACCAGTGCAGCGGTTTTTTGTACGCGCTTTCGATTGGCGACCAGTTTATTCGCACCGGCACGTATAAAAATATTCTGGTGGTCGGTTCGGAAATGCACTCCATGGGGCTCGATTTCAGCACCCGCGGCCGCAATGTCACCGTGATATTCGGCGACGGCGCCGGGGCCGCTATTTTGCAGCCCACGGAGGAGCCCGGGCGCGGTATTTTAAGCACCAAATTGCACGCCGACGGCACCTATGCCGAGAAACTGGCCTTCATCAATCCGGGCTGCCATGGCGGCTACCACTTCAAAAATCTGGGCGAAGAGGTTGACTTTGGCTACCCGCCCACGGATACGTACGGCGAAATTTTCCTGACGCCCCGCATGATGGCGGAAGGGCAGTATTACCCGAATATGGAGGGGCAGTTTGTATTTAAATTCGCCGTGCAAAAATTCCCGGAAGTCATCCGGGAAGCGCTTGATGAAGCCGGTCTGCAACCTTCCGACCTCAATATGCTCATCCCGCACCAGGCCAATTTGCGCATCAGCCAGTTTGTTCAAAAACGCCTGGGCCTGCGCGACGATCAGGTTTGGAACAATATTCAGCGCTTCGGCAACACCACCGCTGCCTCCGTACCCATTGCCCTGTGCGAAGCCTGGGAAGCCGGGAAGGTCAAAGCCGGCGACCTGGTTTGCCTCGCGGCATTCGGGTCGGGATTTACCTGGGCGAGCGCTTTGATTCGCTGGTAGGGGGGATTTTGGTCATTATTGGGTCATTTGGGACATTACATGTGATATGAAACCCATTCCAAGGCAAATTATAACCTTAACGTGATTTTTGGATAGGATTGATAAATCACTTCAACAGAGTTTACTGCACTTAATGATGTGCAGATGTCTCCCCCGCAGGGCGGGGTAGACATGACAAAACGCTATTTTGAAACTGATTTTATCGGGTTTCTCGCTACGCTCGAAACTTCCCCAAGCACAGTTGAAGTTTCGAGTGTAGCGAGAAACCTGTTTAACTATTTTATTATCAGGCCTTTGTCATGTCGACCCCGCCCTGCGGGAGAGACATCTGATTTTTTTGAACAAAACCTATCCAAAACTCACGTTAACCTTAATGGCCATAATGACTTAAAATGACCCCAATGACCAATAATGACCTCTAATGACTCAAATACCGCTCCCGCAAAATCTTCAGATGGTGTTCGGCGTGCCCGGCAATAATGTAGGCCAGGGCAGCAACCGTCACTTCGGCGTTGGAAGCAACGCCCCGGCGTTCCCACATCGTGTCGGAAAAATTTTTAAACAGCTGAATGCTGGCTTCGCGTACGGCAATGAATTCGTCGACGATGGAGGCCGGAGTGCGGCCGGCGGCTTCGGAATTGGGCACATAGTCGTCCTGTTCAAAGCCGGCCAACGGCGTGGTATCGCCCCGGGCAATGCGCAGCGCCCGGTAGGCAAACACCCGTTCGCCGTCGATAATATGGAGCACCACTTCGGCCAGCGTCCATTTTTTAGGCGCATAAGCGAGTTCCCATTTTTCCCAGACAATTTCCTTGAGAAAATCCGTCATCGCGGCTTTTTGCGCCGTCAGGTAATCAACAATGTCGTCGGTTTCCACGGCAGCCACGTAGTTGGCATAAAACGGGGCGTAATCACCGGGTTTGGGTTTGTGTTCGAGTAGCGTTGTCATGGCAAATGATTATTTTGACGTGATGAGAAGCAAGTACCGCATTTTCCGCTTCCTGTTCAATGACCACTATCAATGCGGGGTATGATCGCAGCATTACCCGGCCGCTTATTTGCCCAGCAAAACTATGCTGAACGGCGTGTCAAGTGCTGCTTTGCCGCCCCGTACCTGCACTTTTTTCCGGGAATAATAATCGCGCAGAACCGCGCCGTCGGCAAAAACACCGGCCACCTCGATAGTTTTGGCGCCTGTGGGCAAATCCAGCCCAACCACCACGGCGTCGGCATACCGGTCAGCCCGGTACTCCCGCTTGAAAACATAGGGTTGCTCCGAAAGCATGGTGTGCACCCCGGCGCCCACAGCCGGGTGCGCGCGGCGAAACCGCCCGAGTTTTTGCCAGTGTGCGAGCACCTCCTGCAGGGAAAAACCGTTGCGCTGCGCGTTGGCTGCCAGTTCGTCCCAATTCATAAACGAGCGGAGTGTGGCGTCGCCCTGGGTTCCCGAAACAACCAGGGAGCGGCTGGATTCATCGCCGTAGTACAGCTGTACGCCGCCCGGGCAGAGCAGGAGTTTGGTGCCTGCTTCCAGGGGGCGCATGCGATCTTTGTCGAAAGGGCCGCCGTCGTCGTGCGAGCTCACGTAGTTGAGAATGCCGTGCCCCTCGAGCGGCCCGTGGAGCAATTGGCTGTATTTGGAAAAAATCGCTTCGTACGGCAGTTGAGCGTCACTTTTAAATTCAAAATTGATCAGGTCGTTGAAGCCCTGGCTGAAAAAATCCACCTTGCGGTCGCCAAAGTCAAACAGGCGTCCACCGGAAATCCCGTAGTTGTACACCTCGCCGACCAGGTAAAATTCCTGCCCGGCGGCCAGGGAGCCCGGGTGTGCTTTTTTCCAGTCGGCAAAAGCTGCGTCGGCTTCTTTGCGCAGTTCAGCCCACACGGTTTCTTCCGTGTGTTTGGCAGTATCGCAGCGGTAGCCGTCGACCCCGAATTTCCGGACGTAATCGGTCAGCCATTTGATGATATAAAAACGCGGCGCGCGCGGATAGCCCGTGCGGCTGAAAAAAGCGTCGAGTTCGGCAAGTTCCTGTTCGAGGCGACCTTCTTTTTTCCATTTTTCCAGCAAAAACGGTGGTAAATCCACCGGCGTATTTTGTTCGGTTTTTACGTCGGGCAGGTTTTTGACCAGTGTACAAGGCACGGTTGTTTCGTAGCCGGCGTAGGTGCACTGGGGGCTGGTACGCACCCAGGTATCGGGCCAAACCGGGTCCTGACCGGTCACTGGTCCGGTGTGGTTGATCACCACGTCAAAAATGATCCGGATGCCGTGTTTGTGTGCCGTTTGCACCAGTTCGGCCAGTTCCTGTTCGGTCCCGAAATTCGGATCGAGGCGGGTCCAGTCTTTGGCCCAATAGCCGTGAAAGCCGTAGCTCACGCCGGTGCCTTCATCGACGGCGCCATGGATTTGTTCGATCACCGGGGTAAACCAGATGGCGTTGATACCCAGTTTGTCAAAGTAGCCTTCCTTTAATTTTCGGGTGATGCCTTTGATATCGCCCCCCATGAATCCCCGCAATTTACCGGGCTGGGCGGTGCGGCCAAAATTCAGGTCGTTGGCCGGATTTCCGTTGTAAAACCGGTCTGTCAACAAAAAATAGACGTTGGCATTTTCCCATAAAAAAGGCGCTTTGGCGCCTCGGTCGGCATTTTTTTGAAAAATAGCGCAACCGGTCTGCGTCACCAACAAAAGAATTACAAGCGGATAAAAAATCTTCATCGGACATATGATTTTGGAACAATCGGTGAATGTAACGGGATTCGGACAAACAAGCAGCACACTGAAAGTTTGGCGTATCTGAATTGTGATAAAATGAAATTTACGAATTGGAATAATTTAAAATACATAACCCGCATCGAGTAGTATCGTCTGCTAATATTTGCCTATACCGGTATTTTTTAAGGTTTTTTGGTGGACAAAATTACATTTGCACTATCCGGGACCGATTCGATCAAGATAATCAGGATATCTGAATACCTAAACTCTCTACTGCTGCTCACATGAAGTCATTCTATTTCCTGTTAACCTCCATCTTTTGCGGGTTAGCATTTTCGGCGTTTTCCCAATGTCCACCACCGGGTTTTCCACAGCCCGGCAACTCCTGTCCAACCGCACCGATCCTCTGCGAAAACCTTGACGGCTATTGCACCACGATCAACAACAGCAATATTCAGCAAAACTTTCCCGGCTGCAATAATAACGTCCTGAACAACGACGAGTGGTTCGGCTTTTTTGCCGGTTCCACCACGATAACCATTCAGGTTACCCCGTCCAATTGCAACCCCGGTTTTAACCAGGGCCTGCAGGGCGGGATTTATGCCGGTTGCGGCCCCCCCTGGACTATTATGGACGTGCAGTGCCCCTGCTCTACAGCGCCGTTTACGCTGACCTCCTCCAACTTTGTCATCGGGGAAGTGTACTGGATCGTACTCGACGGTTGCGCAGGCAACGTGTGCGATTTTACGATCGATGTGCTGGTCGGCTCCACGGTTGCGGTGCCGCCGGACGATCCCGGTCCGGTTTCCGGTCCGGATATTGCCTGCGCGGGGCAAAGTTCAAGTTATGGAATTGATCCGGTAAACGGCGCAACAATTTACAACTGGACCATCACTCCTGCCGGCGCCGGTACCCTAAACTCCAACGGTCCGAATACCACCGTTACCTGGAGTAATACGCCGGGAACAGCTGAAATTTGTGTAAGCCCGGCCAACTTGTGCGAAGTCAACTCGACAACCTCCTGTTACACGGTAGAGATTTTACCGATACCGACCGCCACCTTGTCGGGCTCCGGCTTTTTCTGTGCCGGCACGTCCGGATCGGTCGATCTGACCGTTACGTTTACCGGAACAGGCCCCTGGGAATTTGTGCATACCATCGGCGGGGTCGCCCAGCCTCCCATCGTAACCAGCGACAACCCCTACACCTTGACGGTCACGGAGCCCGGTACTGTTGCCCTGCAAAGTGTTACCTCCGGCAACGGCGCCTGCACCGGCACCGTGTCGGGCTCGGTTGTCCTCCAGGAAATCGATCCGGACCCCTCGGCAACCGTTACCAATGCCATTTGCGGCAGCAGCAATGGCGGCGTCAACCTCAGCATGGGCGGCGGCACCGCGCCGTTCACATTTATTTGGTCAAACGGCGAAACCACGGAAGACCTGACCAATGTGCCCCCCGGCACCTACACGGTGACGGTGACGGACAATAACGGCTGCGAAGCCACCACAAGCGCCACCGTCGGCGACGACCCGGTGACCCTCAATGTCTCCGGCAACGTAGTGAACAACACAACTTGCATTGGCGGCAACGGCAGCATCACGACCAGTGTCAGTCCTTCCGGGACATACACCTACAACTGGTCAAACGGAGAAACCACCCCGAACCTGAGTAACCTCGAACCCGGCACCTACGTGCTCACCGTAACCCAGGGTGTCAACTGCACCGGCACGGCGTCGTTTACCGTGGAAGACGATCCGAACGAGCCCATGGTCACCTTCACCACGGTGCAATCCACCTGCGACCTGGACAACGGCAGCATCGACGTCTCGGTTTCCGGCGGCGTACCACCGTACACTTACCTGTGGGGTGACGGCTCGACCAGCCAGGACCTGACGAATATCCCGGCCGGCAGCTACGACCTGACGGTCACCGGCGCCAACGGCTGTACCGGCACGGCCAACATTACCGTGACGAACAACAATCCGCCCATTACCATCAATGGAACGGTTGTGGCCAACACCACCTGTTTGCCGCCCGGCAACGGCAGCATCACGCTGAATGTTCAACCCCCCGGTTCCTACACCTATCTGTGGGGTGGCGGTGAAACAACGCCCAACCTGAGCAACCTCCCACCCGGTACCTACGTGGTTACCGTCAGTGCGGGCGGTTCCTGTACTGCCGAGGCCAGTTTTACCATCGACGACAATCCCGACGAGCCGAACGTAACGTTCACGGTAGTTGAGTCAACCTGCAACCTCAACAACGGCAGCATCAACGTGTCGGTGTCGGGCGGCGTAGCGCCGTACACTTATTTGTGGGGCGACGGCACGACGACCCAGGACCTGTCAAACATCCCCACAGGCACCTACGACCTGACGGTCACCGGCGCCAACGGCTGTACCGGCACGGCCAACATCAATGTGCCGAACAACGACCCGCCCATCACCATCAACGCCACGGTGCAACCGAATACTTCCTGCCTGCCCCCCGGCAACGGCAGCATCACCCTCAACGTGCAACCCGGCGGCTCGTACACCTACACCTGGTCGGGCGGCCAAACCACCCCCAACCTCAGCAACATGCCCCCGGGCACCTACACGGTGACCGTCAGCGCAGGTGGTACCTGTACCGCCGAGGCGTCGTTCACCATTGATGACATGCCCAACCTGCCGACCATCAATTTCACAACTACACCCTCCACCTGCGACCTGAGCAACGGCTCGATCGATGTTTCGGTATCCGGCGGCGTGCCGCCATACACCTACCTGTGGTCCAACAATGCCACCACGCAGGACCTGACGAATATCCCGGCAGGCAACTACAGCCTCACCGTCACCGGGGCCAACGGCTGTTCCACTTCGACCAGCATCGACCTGACCAATAACAATCCGCCGATCAATATCAACGCCACGATCAATCCAAACACCGGCTGCACCATTACCAACGGCAGTATCGTGTTGAGCGTGACGCCGCCCGGTTCGTACACGTATTTATGGTCGACCAATGCGACCACACCCAACATTTCCAATCTGGCCCCGGGTGTGTACACCGTCACGGTATCCGGCGCCGGTTCCTGTTCCAACGTCGCATCGTTTGTTGTGCCGGATATCCCCAGCCCGCCAGACCCCGTACTTACGCCCACCAACCCGATTTGTGAGCAAAACAACGGCAGTATCGACCTGACCGTTTTTGGCGGCGTGCCGCCATTCACGTATTTGTGGTCGAACAATGCCACCACGCAGGATTTGAGTAACCTTCCGGCAGGCGGCTATTCGGTGACGGTTACCGGCGCAAACGGCTGTACCAACGAAGCGTCGACCTTCCTGGACAATACCTACATCCCGATCGCACTGGCCGGCGAGGTAACCCCGCAAACCTCCTGTGTGACCAATAACGGCGCCATCCAGCTCGACCTTGACCCGCCAAACCTGAGCATCCTTTGGTCGAACAACAGCACCCAGCCCAACCTGACAAACCTCGCGCCCGGTACCTACACCGTTACGGTAAGCGCCGGTGGCGTGTGTACCGAAACGGCAACTTTCGTGGTTGACGATGCCGCCGAACCGCCGGTCCTGTTTTTCAGTGTAACACCTGCAACCTGCGGGTTTGCCAATGGCGCAATCGACCTGGAGGCGTTCAACGGGGTAGAGCCGTACACCTACAACTGGTCGCACCTGCCCGGCAGCAACAACTCACAAGACCCGACCAACCTGCCGGCCGGCGGCTATGCCGTAACGGTGACCTCTGCCGTGGGCTGTACATCCGTGCTGATTGCCGATGTGCCCGGCGAGCTGATCAATATTGAAATTTTCGGCGCAGCCGTAGACAACTACTCCTGTACCCAACCCAATGGTTTTATCGACATCGACATCGCGCCGCAAGGCTTCAATTACACCTATCAGTGGTCGACGTTTCAAACCTCGGAAGACATTTTCAACCTGCCTGCCGGCACCTACACGGTCACGGTCTCGCTGGGTGTCGGTTGCAGCGCGGTGGCTACCTACGACCTGATTGACAACATCGTTCCGATAAACGTATCGCTGTCTTCCAATCCGGCGATTTGTGGGCAAACAAACGGTTCCATCTCCCTGAGCGCCAATGGCGGCTCGGCGCCGTATACCTACCTGTGGTCGACCAGCGCCACCAGCCAAAATCTCAACAACCTGGCGCCCGGTACCTACACGGTTACGGTCAGCGACTTTTTTGATTGTACTTCCACGGCTTCCGCAACGGTGTCCAACACCAATATCGCCGTCAACATTACCGGCACCACCACGGCAAACACCTCCTGCTCGGCGGCCAACGGCGGGGTAAACATAACCGCAACCCCCGCAGCGCCGTACACGTACACCTGGTCGAATACCGCCACTACGGAAGACCTGAGCAATGTGCCGGCCGGCACCTACACCGTGACGGTTAACGCCGGCGGCGGCTGTAGTTCGACGGCCTCTTTCACGGTGCTAAACAACACGTCCGACCCGGTGATCAGCCCGACAGTCACAGCATCCATTTGCGGCCTGGATAACGGCGCCATCGACCTGACCGTGAGCGACGGCACAGCGCCGTACACGTTCCTTTGGTCGAACAGCGCCACCACCGAGGACCTGAATGGCATCCTGGCCGGCAATTACACCGTCACCGTCACCGATGCCAACGGCTGTACCGCCGACACGACGCTCAACGTGCCGAACAACGCCTCCACGTTCAGCCTGACCGGCGCCACGGTAGCGCTGACCAGCTGCGTTGCGCCAAACGGTTCGATCGATCTGACGGTGACGCCCGCAGGCACTTACACCTACCTGTGGTCAAACAGTGCCACCACCGAGGATATCAGCAACCTGCCCGCCGGAACGTATACCGTTTCGGTCACCGAATCGGGCGACTGCACCGCCTCGGCATCTTTTGTCGTCAACAACAACCTGACCTTCCCGGCACTGAGCCAGGCGGTTACACCCGAGCTTTGCGGCCTGACAGACGGCGCCATTGATCTGAGTGTCAGCGGCGGCGCCATGCCGTACACCTTCCTTTGGTCGGGCACTCAAACGACCGAAGACCTGGCGAATATTCCGACCGGCAGTTACACGGTTACCGTAACCGGCGCCAACGGCTGCACCGCCACCACCAGCGCAACGGTGCCGGAAAACACGATCAACTTCTCCATCGCCGGTTTACCGGCAGCGAACACATCCTGCGTAAGTAACAACGGCGGCATAGACATTACCCTGACGCCCGCAACGCCGGGCGCCGGCCCCGGTTACAGTTTTACCTGGTCGACCAGCGCCACTACGGAAGACCTGACCGGCCTGGCGCCAGGTTCCTACACGGTGACGGTTAGCGCAGGCGGTACCTGTACCAATGTGGCCAGTTACAGTGTAACCAACAACGCCCTGCCGCCGACCATTTCGGAGAGCGTCGGCCTTGCCCTGTGCGGACAAAGCAGCGGCAACATCAACCTGACCCTCAGCGGCGGCAGCGGACCGTTTACCTTCCAGTGGTCCAACACCGCCACCACCGAAGACATCAGCGGCCTCCCGCCGGGCACCTACACGGTGACCGTGACCGGCGCCAATGGCTGTACGGCCATTAAAACTTTCACGGTACTGGAAGATGTAGTCACGCCGAATATTTCCGCCGTGCCTACGGCAAACAGTTCCTGCCTGGCGGCAAACGGCGCCATTACGCTCAGCCTGACTCCGGCTTCGCTGACCTACACCTACGCCTGGTCGGGCGGGCAGACCACCCAAAATCTGACCGGTCTGGCGCCGGGCGATTACACCGTGACGGTCAACGGCGGCGGCTCCTGCACCAACACGGCAACTATTTCCGTCGGAGACAACATTCAACCGCCGGTCATTACCGACACGGTTGCAGCGGCGCTCTGCGGCCAAAACAGCGGCAGCATCAACCTGAATGTGAGCGTGGGCAACCCGCCGTTCACCTACCTGTGGTCGAACAATGCCATGCTGGAAGACCTCGTAGGTGTGGCGTCCGGCACCTATTCCGTCACCGTAACCGGGGCCAACGGTTGCACGTCGACAGCCGTCTACACCGTACCGGAAGACACCGTCATCCCGGACATTACCGGCTCGACAGTGCCGAACAGTTCCTGTGTGGTGGATAATGGAAATATTATCACAGCGGTGACCCCGACAACACTGACCTACACGTATGCCTGGGCCGGCGGCCAAAACACGGCCAATCTGAATGATCTGCCGCCGGGTACCTACACCGTTACCGTCAATGGCGGCGGCGCTTGCACCAACACGGCGACTTTCACCGTCGGCGATGTTTCGGGAGCGCCCACCGTCAACGGAACCACTGTCGATATTTTGTGTTTTGGCGCAAATACCGGCGCAATCGACCTGACAATCACCGGCGGCGCAGCGCCCTACACGATTAAATGGACGCCCGACATTCCCGGCAGTCCGGAAGACCCGACAGGCTTGCTGGCCGGGAATTACAGCGTCGAAGTGACGGATACAGCCGGCTGCGCCACGACGGTGGATTTTTCGATAAACCAACCGGCAGCAGCCGTACAACTGGCCTGCGCCCAATCGAGCAATGTGACCATGCCCGGCGCAACCGACGGCGCGGCCAGCGTGACGATCACGGGCGGCATAGCGCCCTACACCATCACCTGGACGCCGGGAAGTACGCAAGGCAACGTGCCGACCGGCCCCTTTGCGATTGACAATCTTGGCGTAGGCGATTACGATGTGACGGTAACCGATGCCAACGGCTGCCCGGCCAGTTGTAATTTCAACATCAGCATTATCAACTGCGAAACCAAACTGGGGATCATGCAGGGTAACACGTTGTCGCTTTGCGGCCCGGGTTGCCAGACGGCAAATTATAACAGCATCGGCCAGTTTTTGGAGCCGGGCGATGTGCTGCAATTCATTCTGCACGAAGGCGCCGGCACGCAAATCGTGAACGAACTGGCGCGCAGCGACCAGCCGACGTTCTGCTTTGATCCTGCCACCATGAGCTACGGTACCACGTACTACATTTCGGCGGCAGCCGGCAATGACGACGGCACGGGCAACGTCCAGTTGAGCCATTTTTGCACGGTAGTTGCCGCCGGTACGCCGATTGTTTTCCAGGAAAAACCGGTGGCCTCGGCGGCGCAGCCGGGTCCGTTGAATTGCGCGGTTTCGCAGGTGTCCATTGCCGGCGCTTCCGACATACCGGGCTCCACCTTCCAGTGGAGCACGGCGAATGGCCAGATTATCGGCAGCGCTGCGCAGGCAACGATCAATGCCGGCAGTGCCGGTTTGTACACCCTGATCGTGCAGGCCAATGGTTGTGCCGATACGACAGCCGTCACGGTCGACGACCTCACCAACGACCCGAAAGCGGAAATTGTGGCCAGTCCGAATTCGATCCTGGATTGCGCTATCAGTGAAATCATTTTGTCCGGCGACATCAAAGGCACCAGCGATGCCAATTCCATTTGGCTGTACAACGGCGCCAGCTATGCTGTCGGCACGGTGCTGACCATTGACGCGGCGGGGATTTATGAGTTTATCATTCTGGACACGCTGACGTTCTGCGCCGATACCGCCGTGATTGAAATTAATGAAAACCTGGGCTACCCGCCGCTGTCGATCACCCCGCCGGGCACGCTGAACTGTATTTCCAGTTCGGTGACACTCTCCGGCGGCTCCTCCATTCCGGGCATCCAGTTCAACTGGGCTTCGGTTGTGGGAACCGACACGACCATCCTGGGCTCCGGCGCAACCATTGGCGTAACCACGCCGGGTACCTACGTGCTCATCGGCACCGACCCGGTCAGCCATTGCGTGAACAGCCTGGGCACCCAGGTCAACGCGGACTTCAATTACCCGGTGGCCAGTGCCGGGGCGCCCTTCAGCATTGATTGTTACGGAGAAACGGCATACCTCGACGGATCGGGCTCTTCCGGGGCTGCCGGCCTTACGTTTGCCTGGACAACACCGGACGGCTTTATTTCGGCTGGCGCCAACACTTCGGCGCCGGAGATCAACCAGCCCGGCACGTATAACCTGCTGGTAACCAACCCCGGCAACGGCTGTACCGACTCCGACCAGGTGGTGATCGATCCGGATGATCCGGTGGCCGTTTTGGATGTCGTTCAACCGCCCTGCGAAGGCGACCGCGGCCGCATTATCATCGACACGGTGATCGGCGGACAGCCGCCGCTGAATTATTCGATCAACAACGGGCAGACGTTTACGACGCAAAGTTTCTTCACCAACCTGCCACCGGGCGATTACACTATTTTGGTGCAGGATGCCAACGGCTGCGAAACGACTGCGAGCGCGACGATTCTGGAACCGGAGGTGTTTGAAGTGATGGTCGAGCCGCAGGTGACGATCAAACTCGGCGGCAGCTATCAGATCGAAACAACTGTGAGCGTGCCGCTCAGCGACCTCAGCTTGATTCAGTGGACGCCCCCTGCGGGCCTCGACTGCGACACCTGCCTGAATCCGCTGGCCTCGCCGCTGCAAACGACGCGCTACCGGATCACAGTCATCAGCAACAAAGGCTGCGAAGACGATGCGTCGCTCCTGCTGATCGTAGACCGGCGCCCGAATGTGTACATCCCGAACGCCTTTTCACCCAACGGCGACGGCGAAAACGACCTGTTTAAAATTTACGCCGACCCGGTCAGCGTCAAGCAGGTCAAAACCTTCCAGGTCTTCACGCGCTGGGGTGAACTGGTGTACGAATACTACAACTTCGACCCGAACAGCCCGGCTTACGGTTGGGACGGCACCCTGCGCGGCCAGCAACTGAACCCGGCGGTATTTGCGTACTACGCCGTGATCGAGTTTATCGACGGGCAGGAGATTTTGTACGAAGGGGATGTGACAATTGTGCGGTAGGGGATTTGATTGTTGCGCTATTGAGCGGCTGACTTTGAGTCAGCCGCTCAATTTTTGTTTACAGCATGTTCTGAAATTTAAGGCACCGCTTAGTCCAAAATCAAGCATTTGACCTTTTCAATAGTTGTACCTGTTTTGCCGGCTAACTCAAGGAAAAACAAGCCAGGTGAAATACTGATGTCGGATAGGTCAAGCTGGTTGAACGTCTGCTCCGGGTCAATAGCCCAGGTACGAACCGGCCGGCCGGTGGCATCCATTAGCCTTACTTGTTGTACGGATGCGGTGCTCCCGGTTTGCTGGATCACGATACCGCGTGAGCGGCTTGTTGGATTGGGAAAAACCCTGAAGTTCGATACCTGATTCTCCGGCTGGACTTTCACAGGAGTGGTGCCAGCTGGAGCATACACCCAGAGTTCCCTTCCGGAATCCGGTGCATAGGCTGAAAAATACAGGCGGTCGGCCAGTATGGAAAATTCGAGCGGCGAACTGCTGCCGGGGCCTGGGATAATGTCTTGCACCATTTTTGTTCCTTGCGGTGTGCCGTCGGTTTGCCATAGTTCGCGGCCATGTTCGGGCGAAAAAGCGGTAAAAAAAAGCAGGCTGTCGAAAACCGTAAGCTGATCCGGCTGTGCGGAATGTTTTCCCGGAAGGATATCCAGAAATAATTGGGTGCCAGAAATAGTACCGTCGGAGGTCCATAGTTCCTTCCCGTACAAACTGTCTTCTGCTACAAAAAAGAGCCTTCCGGCAAAGCCTGTTAACATGTCCGAAGAAGGTGGTAATTGGGTTGCCAACACAGTACCGGCAGTGGAACCATCCGTTTGCCAAAGCGTCCCGTTTTGAACCGTATCGCGTGCAATGAAGTAAACCAAACCATTTAAGGCCGTAAAATCATAGGGATTGGATGGTCCGTAGGGATGAATATCAGCCAGCATGAATGTACCGGCCGGCGTACCGTCGGAGCGCCATGGTTCCCGCCCGTGTTGGCCGTCATCAGCTCTGAAATACAGGAATTGGCCGTCGAAGTAAAACTGATAAATTCGGGCGCCACCGCCGTTGCCAGGTGTGAAGTTTTTAATCAGGTACGTACCCGTGGGTGTGCCATCACTCCCCCAGAGTTCTTCGTTGCCGGCTGTTTGACTTGCTGTAAAATAAAATTTATCGTCTGCCTGGATAAACGTCGGATATGAAAAAGAGGAATAGGCTTGGAGCAACAGGAAGCTATCGGTTGAAGGCCGGTATCGCCAAAGAATAGCACTATCGCTTCGCAGCTCCCTGAAAATGAGATCCTGCTTAAACGCACCGGCAATATTCCATTCGCTGTTTGTCCCTGCTGATCCGCCGGCATGGAACGGCAACGGGCCGGTGCCGGCAGCTGTTCCGTCAGTTGACCAAATTTCCATTTCAATGGGGTTAGAACCAACCTGGACGCGAAAATATCCCCGGGCGCCATTGGCAATCAACGACTGAGGGCCGGAAAAATAGTACGGATGCTGGAATGTTGTCAACGAAATGGCGCCCGGTTTGTCCTTGTCGGCCCGGTAAACCTGGGCGGAGTTTCCGTCGTGCGCAACAAACAGAATCTGGTCGCCTAACGCAGCAATCTTTTTAAATAATCCAAAATCGAGGCCGCCACCATTGTCGACGTACACCGGTTTGAACGGTTCAAGAATTTGGGTATTCAGATCGTTAAGCCACCAGCGATATACATTATCCGGCCCGCTGGCATAGAGCACCATTAAACCACTTTGCAAAACAAATGCATGCCGAACTGTTGAAAATGCACCACCCAACAGTTCCGTTCCGCCCGAAGTGCCGTCGGTTTGCCAGATCGTCCAGTTTGAATGGAACGGACTCCGGGCGATAAAATAGGCCTTGTTGCCATGCGTCATAATTCTACCTCCGGAAGTGAAATTGTTCAAGACAAGTGTGCCGGCTTCCGTCCCGTCGGTCGACCAGATTGTTCGGCTTTGCCCAGGCTCAGCCGCTTCGAACAGTAAGCGATTGTCCAGGCGCGTAAGGCTCCTTGGGTCACCACTTCCCACACCTGGATAGCAGTCTTTCAGCAGGGTAGTACCATCCGGTGTTCCATCTGTTTGCCATATTTCATTGCCAAAATCGGAGGTATACGCCGCAAATAAAACCTTGCCGTTCAATTCGGTAAAGCCGCCAAAAGCAAGACCATACGGCATCGTATCGCCGGGATGAAGTTGGACCGCGGTGCCGGGGCTGCCATTCGTTACCCATGTTTCAACTTTGGTTGAGCTCGTCTGCGTGTAAAATCTATTGTAAAACAGGTTCCCACCAACAAATTTCAGGTTACCCGGGCTGCCGCCGCTGGCGCCGCCAGGCATCTGTTCGATCTGAAATGTCCCCAGGGTTGTCCCATCCGTGCGCCACAGTCCAGAACTTCCATTTGAACTGTATGCCCTGAAATAAACCAGGCTGTCTGCAACGGTCAGCTCATAGATATTATCGATGTTGACCGCCGCCATATCCTGAATCAACAGGGTTCCGGCCTCCGTGCCATCGGAAAACCACAAGCCGTTACGTTTTTGTGCGTCTTCAGCAGTGAAAAGTATGCCCTCTTGAAAAGCGACTAAATTCTTCGGAAAGCTACTGGCTCCGCCCGGTGCAATTTCCTTGACCAGTTGCGTGCCGTCTATACTACCATCGGTAACCCACAGCTCACTACCAAGTTCCGCATGTAAGCCGGTGAAGAAAACCTGTCCTTGCTTTCCCGCACAGAGGTTTCTGGGCCGGGTGAAGTACCACACAGGGTCGACGCCACAGTACGCATAATAGGGATCCGCATCCCGGTCCCAGGTATTTTTCACCATCCGGATTTCGCGTTTTTTAGTATCCAATATGTATAGTTCCGGGCTCTGCTGGCACTCGCTGCCGCTGAAATACACTTGGTCGCCCACCACAGTAAACTCGTCCATAAAAACAAGCGCACTTTGGTTGCTGGAATCCATGCGGACATCGGCTACAAGCCTGCAAGGTTGCGCCAAGGAAGAGTAAATCGTTATGCATGAAACACATACGGTAACAATCCAGCGATAGTAGAAATTCATTTGATGCAATTTGAATGGTAAAAAAGGCCTGTGCTAATTTATCGGATTTTGAATGGCGCGCAGCGAAGAATGAGCCAACCCGCACATTGGCGTGGTAAGGAGGACTTCTCAATGTTTAAATATGTTGAATTGCCGTTTTTTTACTCGAAAACGGAGGTTGACTGATTTATCCGCCGCTCCATTTTTGTTTGCGCAGCCAGGCCCGTGTTTTCGCGTCAAAGGCCGGCGGCGGCGGGTCTTTTTTGTAGTCGATGGAAAGCTCGTACAAACTGCGTTCATAAATGATATCCAGTGCCCGCCGCAAATCGAGCGGCACGTCCGGGTCAGGCGCCAGCAGGGGGACGGGGAGCACCGGAAGCGGGTCTTGTACATTGATCGCCCAAATCTCGGTATGCTGCGAACCCGCGCGCAGGAGCGTCATCAAATAGTGTGTCTCCGGCAAACGGGGATGGGCAAGCGCCCGGGTACCGCGACGAATCAGATCGAGTTCGAGCAAGTGCACACCCGCGCGGTGCAGATCGAGGCGTTTTTCGCGGTAGCGCTCCAGGCCGGGTGGCTTTTTATTTACCGGCGACAGGATTTCGATGGCCGTGATCAGGCGGTTTTTCGCCACATCGCGGATTTCCACCACCGGAATGCGTACCGGCACGGATACGGTATTCGGGAGCACAAGGGTCGGTTTGGAAACGGCCGTGCCGGTTTCATACCCTACTTCCGGCTCTTTTAGTTCCTGTTTGCGCAGGAGCACTTCCACATCGGGATACATGATCCCGACTTCCGATTCCGGGCTGCTGTCTTCGGCTGTGTACAATTCGATGCGGGCTACGTATTTGGGCGCAAGTTGCGGAGCGAGCAATTCTTTGATCGCCGATGCCAGTTCGTTGTGTACGTCGGGCCACAAATACCCTTCGAGGTAGGGGTCCATGCCGGGGAATGGGGATTTCATGTATCGAACGGATTTTCATTCAAATATACAAGAATTGCCACAGCAGCGTTCCCCCTCACCTGGTCAAAATACATTTTAAGGTAACCAAAGAGCGTCCCCGCTGATCGGTTAATTGTATCCAGTACATGCCTGCTTGCAAGGCCAGGGTGGACAGGTCGAGTTGGTGGATTTCGGCCAGCGGGTCGAGCGTCCGGCGCTCCAGATTAGGGCTGTCATAGGTATGTTCCCATTGAATTTGTGCCCAAAGGAACCCGGGCATCAAGGCGAGTAAGCAAGTAATTTTGGTTGTCATAAATTCGGTTTTAATTGTGACTATTTCATTTTATGCCCGCCCTAAAGTGGTTTGCGAAAGTGATGATGCCACGTATATTGTCGGCGTGACTTCGAGTCACGCCGACAATAACCTAATCGCCTCCAATTTTTCGCAAACCACTTTCTTTCTGGTATAATACATTCAAATTTATCAAAAAAAACAGGCGGGTTTCCGGGCAGACCGCTTAATTGTCTTTGCCGGACATTTTACTGATAAACGCCTGAAAGACAACTTCCCGATTAGAATAAATTCAGATTCCTCCCCCGCAGGGCGGGGTCGGAATGACATGTGCTGCGAACACAAAAGGGAGGGGTGACAGATATTGCAAAAGAAACACTTCGTTACCCCTCCCATAGAAGCCAAAATGATCGTAAAAAAACCAAGGGTTCATACTACTGGACATTTCCGTTAGACCTTCCAGGTTTCGCAAACCTGGAAGGTCTGAGCGCGTCCGAAAAACAAAATGTCCAGTAGTATGCCAAGGGTTACGCTTGGGGGCGCCGCAATACAGCCACTTCCGAAATCTACCGCCCCCACGTTCTTTCCCAAGACCTTGTCATTCCGACCCCGCCCTGCGGGGGAGGAATCCGGTATTATAAATCGTGAAGTAGTTTTTTAGGCGTTACTGAGGGGCCGGAGTCTAATAATGAAAATGATGCTTCTAGTTTAGTTCAAAACTTTAGTTTCGCTACATGAAAACCTGGAAAACAGTACTCATCTCGCTTCTTTTACCCGTAACCGGTCTCAGCCAAACCTGGCAAACACTCGATATACCGTCGGCGCCCCGGTACGACGATGTCTTTTTCCTGAACCAGCAAAAGGGCTGGACCTGCAACAGCAATGGCCAAATTTACCAAACCACGGCCGTTCATTCCCGCTCCCGAAGCGTCTTGCCGAATGCAGGTTTTCCCAAATCCCGGTTCGGATTTTGTACATATTGCGGTCGATCTGAATTACTCGACCCTGTGCCGGCTGGAGCTTGGTCGTTTTGATGGAAGAGATATACCCCGGGTGCTTTGGACCGGCAAACACCCTTCCTGCGAATATCGCTTTTCCACCGACCTGCGGCCCGATGGAAGCGGGACGTATGTCGTCTGGTTAAAAACCAACTTCGGGACGCTGCACCAGGTAGTTTCCATTATTGCGGACTGATACGTATGTAAAATGCGCCGGAAGCCTGCCAAAATATCCACCCGCAACAACTTTTCTTGCCATTTTGACACCAGCACCCCACCCCAACCCGCCATTTTTTCCGAAAAAACCAACTCCCGGCCAACTGGAAATATTTTTGCTATAACCAAGCCGTAAATCCGTTCATTCACTTTTTCCTCAAGTTTTAAACCACAGTGTTCGTTTGCGCGGCAGGCTCTTATTTTGTTTGCCTCAGCAAACAAAATAAGAGCCTGCCGCGCAAACGAACATTTAAATAGCTATGACCTACGACAATTTCACGATAAAAGCCCAGGAGGCCATCCTCCAGGCTCAACAAATCGCCGCCGGCTACGAACAGCAGGCGGTTGATACGGCGCACCTGCTCAAGGGCATGCTTAGCGTAGACGACTCCGTCACCGATTTTTTGCTCAAAAAAGCGGGCGTTTCGATGGCGCGCTTTGAGGAAGACCTGGACAAGCTGATCTGGGAAACGCCCAAAGTAGCCGGCGCCGACAAACAGTACCTTACAAACGAAGCCAACAAGGCCATCGCTGCCGCGAAAACGCTGCTCAAAGAGTACGGCGACGAGTACATCTCGCTCGAACTCATGCTGCTCGGCATCGCCAAGGGCAATGACAAAACGGCCCGTATGCTGCGCGAACAAGGCGGCACCTTCGAAGCCCTGGGCGCTGCCGTCAAGGAACTGCGCAAAGGCCGCAAGGTGACCGACCAAACCACCGAGCACGTGTACAATGCCCTGCAGAAATACGCCATCAACCTCAACGAAATGGCCGAATCGGGCAAACTCGACCCCGTGATCGGCCGCGACGAGGAAATCCGCCGCGTGCTCCACATTCTCAGCCGCCGCAAAAAAAACAACCCCATCCTGATCGGCGACCCCGGTGTCGGTAAAACGGCCATCGTGGAAGGCATTGCCTGGCGAATTTTCCGGCAGGACGTGCCGGAGAACCTGCAATCCAAAAAAATATTTTCGCTCGACATGGCCGCCCTCATTGCCGGCGCCAAGTACAAGGGCGAATTTGAAGAGCGGCTCAAAGCCGTGATCAAAGAAGTGGTCGAATCCGACGAACGGGTGATTTTGTTTATTGACGAAATCCACACCCTCATCGGGGCCGGTGGCGGCCAGGGCGCTATGGATGCCGCCAACATCCTGAAGCCGGCACTTGCACGGGGTGAGCTGCGCACCATCGGCGCCACCACGCTCGACGAGTACCAGAAATTTTTTGAAAGCGACAAAGCCCTCGAGCGCCGCTTCCAGTCGGTGTACGTAGACGAGCCCGGCATGGAAGACACCATTTCCATCCTGCGCGGCCTGCGCGAACGCTACGAGAACTACCACAAAGTGCAGATTCTCGATGAGGCGGTGATTGCCGCCGCCGAACTCTCGAACCGCTACATCAGCGAGCGCAAACTGCCCGATAAGGCCATCGACCTGATGGACGAGGCTGCCGCCAAACTGCGCCTGGAGCTCAATTCCGTGCCCGAAGAAGTGGACGAACTCGACCGCAAGCTGCGCCAGCTGGAAATCGAGCGCGAAGCCATCAAACGCGAGAAAGACGAGCGCAAGCTCTCGGCGATGAACAAGCAGATCGACGAGTTGCGGGAAAAACTGGATGCGCTGCGCGGCAAATGGCAGGGCGAGAAGGAGATCGTGGAGGCCATCCAGAATTGCAAACTCAAGATGGAGGAACTGGAACTCCAGTACCAGCGGGCCGAACGCGAAGGCAACTTCGAGCAGGCCTCCAAACTGAAGTTCAACGACATACCTGCCCAGGAAGCCATGCTGCGTGCCGCCGAGGAAAAACTCGCCGAACTGGCGCCCGAAAATCGCATGACCACCCAAACCGTTACGGCCAATGATATTGCCGATGTGGTGGCCCGCTGGACCGGCATTCCGGTCTCGAAAATGATGCAATCGGAACGCGAACGCCTGTTGCACCTCGAAGACGAACTGCACAAGCGCGTGATCGGGCAAGACGAAGCCGTGGAGGCTGTGTCCGATGCCATCCGCCGCAACCGCGCCGGGCTGAGCGATGTCGATAAACCCATCGGCTCGTTCATTTTCTGCGGCCCGACGGGTGTAGGTAAAACCGAGCTCGCCAAGGCCCTGGCCGAGGTGTTGTTCGACGACGAAAAAGCGATCACCCGCATCGACATGTCGGAATACCAGGAGCGGCATTCGGTAAGCCGCCTGGTGGGCGCCCCGCCGGGCTACGTGGGCTACGACGAAGGTGGCCAGTTGACCGAAGCCGTACGCCGCCGGCCGTACACGATCGTGCTGCTCGACGAGATCGAAAAAGCGCACCCGGACGTGTTCAACATCCTGCTCCAGGTGCTCGACGACGGGCAGTTGACGGATAACAAAGGTCGCCAGGCAAACTTCAAAAACACCATCATCATCATGACCTCCAACCTGGCCAGCGATCGCATTATGGAGGTGTTTGAGGATTACCACGACATGCCCGAAAACCGCCGCCATGAGCTGCTCGACACGGCCAAAAACGAAGTAATGGATGCGTTGAAGGAAAACCTGCGGCCCGAGTTTCTCAACCGGATCGACGAGGTGATCGTGTTCCACCCCTTGCAGAAGGATCAGATGCAGCGCATTCTAGATATTCTGCTCGGCGATATCCGCGAACTGCTCGACCGGCAGGAACTCCAACTGGAGCTCACCGAAGCGGCAGCCAAGCAGCTCGTCGACCAGGGCTTCGACCCGCAGTTCGGCGCACGGCCGCTCAAGCGCACCCTGCAACGCGAACTGGTCAATGAAATGGCCAAACACGTGCTGGCCGGCGACTACGTCAAAGGCGACACTGTGCTCGTGGATGCCGACGGGGCGGGGTTGTTGTTTGGGCGCAAGTCGGTGATGAACGGGAAGGAAGTGGTGACGAAGAAACTGGCGGCGGTGTAACGCCGACGGTTCGTCGGCGAGAAAAAAATTGAAACCAGCCGCCCTGTGGAATACATCTTCCCTGAGCGGCTGGTTTTTATTTCTCAAGGGTCGACGGTTGCTTTGTGAAAAAACAGCCCTATTTTTATCACACAGTTTTGGGAATGTATAGATTTGTCGAACAGATAAGAGACAAAAATCGCAAGTTATGACCACCAGTTTGGAAAGCCGGAAGTTAAAAATCATTGATGCGCTCGTAGAGCTCAACGACGAGCATTTGATTCGCCTGATTGAAGCATTGCTGCATGCCGAGTTGGATTTTTGGAACGAACTTTCAAAAGCGCAAAAAGAACGTATTGAACAGTCGATCCGGGAATTGGAAGCCGGCGAAGGCATCCCGCATGAATCGGTTATGCAGGAATTCCGGAAAAAATATAAGTCGTGAATTTGCCGATAGTTTGGTCGCCTGCAGCGAAAGAGGAATATGCTGAATAGCTGGCATTTATCGAGTCACATTTTGGTACCGATTCGGCATTGTCCATGCTGGACAAAACAGATGCGGTAGTGGAAATTATTACTGCATTTCCAAGAGCCTATCCTGCCAGTTCCATGCGACCTGATATCCGGAAAGCCGTTATTTCGGAACAAACATCACTGCTTTACCGCATTTCGGATACGCAAGTCCAATTGCTCCATTTTTGGGATAACAGGCAAAATCCCGATCTACTCGAAAATCTTTGAAATTCATTTTTTATTCCCCCGCCTTCAGCGGCGCCAGCGTGCTGCCAACCAAAACCTGTCAGGTCAATTTTAACGCAAAAATCCGGCGCCATGGCGCCGGATTTTTGCGTTAAAATTGACCTGACAGGTTAGCAGGCGCGTATCTTCGCACAGTCATGCCAACAGCATCCACCCTTCAACTACGCCCCATCCGCCCGGAAGACAATGCCCGCGTGGCACATATTATCCGCACGGTGATGACCGAATACGGCGCCGTGGGGGAAGGCTATTCCATTCAGGATGCCGAGGTCAGTGCTATGTTTGAAGCCTATGACCATCCGCGCGCTTATTTTTTAGTATTGGAAAAACCCGACGGAGAAATTGTCGGCTGCGGCGGCATTGCTCCGTTGCGCGGCGGCGATCCGGACACCTGCGAACTAAAAAAAATGTACTTTTTTCCGGAAGCCCGCGGCCAGGGCATGGGGCGCAAACTGGTGGCCATTTTGGAAGCCGAAGCCCGCGCCCGCGGTTTCCGCTACATGTACCTCGAAACAATCGCCGCCATGCAGGAAGCCAACCACCTGTACAATCGCCTGGAATTTGAACCCCTACCCGGCCCGATGGGCAATACCGGACATACGAGCTGCGGCTTGTTTTACGGAAAGCTGTTGTAACTTGGTTGGCGATTTACACCGCTGAATCCGATGCTCCGATTTTTACTCTTTCTCACCCTGCTCTCCGCTTGCCAATCCAACACACCGGAAACCCTGCCGGATGTTTCGCTGCTCGTGCTCGGCGTTGCGCAAGACGGCGGTTATCCGCACGTCAACTGCAACAAAACCTGCTGCCAATTGCACTGGACCGGGCAACGGCCCAAACGCACGCCCACTTGCCTGGCACTCGTAGACCGCCGCAGTGGCAGCTGCTGGCTGTTTGAAGCGACACCTGATTACACCGACCAGTGGGAACGCCTGCGCCAGGCAGCCGGCATGCCGGAAAAAAGCGCGCCCGACGGCATTTTCCTCACCCATGCCCACATCGGGCACTACACCGGCCTGATGTACCTCGGCCGCGAAGCCCAGGGCGCCGACGCGGTACCGGTGTATGCCTTGCCACGCATGAAAACTTTCCTGGAAAACAACGGACCCTGGAGCCAGCTGGTAGGCCTGGAAAACATTTCGATCCGGCCCTTGCAGGCCGATTCGGCGGTCCAACTGGCGTCCGATATCCGGATCACCCCATTCACCGTGCCGCACCGCGACGAGTATTCCGAAACCGCCGGCTATCGCATTGAAGTGCAGGGGAAAAAGGTGCTGTTCATTCCCGATATCGATAAATGGGAAAAATGGGACCGCGACATTGTGCAGGAAATCAAATCGGCCGATGCCGCCTACCTCGACGCGACATTTTATAAAAACGGCGAGCTCGCCCGCGATATGGCCGAAATTCCGCACCCGTTCATGGAGGAATCCATGCGCCTGTTCGAGGGTCTGACGGCCGCTGAAAAAGCCCGCGTGCACTTCATCCACTTCAACCATACCAACCCCATGCTCTGGAATTTTGAAGAAATCAAGCTCGTGGAGCAGCAAGGTTTTCGCATTGCCCGGGAAGGGCAGGTTTTTGCTTTTTAAGGCCTGCCATCGTTATTTCTGACAACGTACATAACAATACCTGATGCACACGCTGACCACCATCGAAGCTGTTGACCGGATTGCGGCAATGCCCGACCCCGTTGCCCGTAATTTTCAAATCACCCAAAGTTATTACGAGCTCTCCCGGCTGCTTTCAACCCGTATCGGGGGCTGTGCCAACTGGTGTACGTTTGCCACCTGGGCGTCCAGGCAAGCCGGCCAAACCATTCGCAACGAAGACCTCATCCGGGCGCTGGAAAGCAAACTGGCTGCCGCGCCTGAACTTGGTCAGATCATGTACAACATCGCAAAAGGCGCCCTCGCCAGGGGCGCTAAAATGGACAAAAAGGCCATCACCCGCCTGGTTTGGGATACCGCAAACCCCAAGGCCGCCATGGACCGCGCCGCCGCCGCCGTTGCCCGCGGCAACCGGAAAGTGTTTGCGGAAATCGCCCGGGAATTTGCCCGGTTTATCGACGCCTGCGGAAAAGATCAACACTTCGACGAAACCAACATCGCCCGGTTTTGCGACAGCCTCAAAGCCGGCGACCCGCCCAACGGGCAACGCTATCTGAAGCAGGCATTCCGGCGGTATTACCGGGCTTTTTTTGAGCCCGATAAAAAGAAAAAAGCCGAGCACATTTTGCTGGCAAACATCGAAATCGGCTTTCACGAACAAACCCGCCTGCAACCTGAAATTGCCGAAGCGCTGGAGGCCTCGGTGGTTGATCCGGGCCTGTTCAAAACAAATTTGATCCGGGCGCTTTTCCCAAAGAGAAACTGGATACTGGAAATCGGCCGGCTGTTCAAATCCATTTTTAATATGTCCACGCCGCTGGATCTGGCCATCGAAAAATTCGCCCGGGAAGCCCGGCATCAGATCCGCCTGTTCCTCAGCGCGCACCTGATGGAACTGGGTTTGCCCACCGGCGTGCACCTGCACCTTGGCGCCGACCTGAAGGCGCATTTCCCGCCCAATCTGAAAATACTGACCAACCCCGACCTGCTGGCATTGTTAAAAAAAATTGACCCCACACCGGACAGTTTGAAGGACACCGGCGCGAAAGATTGGGCCGACCTGTACGACCGCCTGCATTTTATTGCCGACCTGTTTCGCTGCTTCCAGGAAACGCCCGATTTGCTCTTGCCGCCTTTTGAACGGGAGCCCGCAGTTTAGCCGGACTTTAGGCGGTTGAAAAATTACGGTTGCTATTGGGAACTCTACATTTTTAACCCCTGATTCGCATGACTCATGCGAATCTTATAAATCCCGTTCATTTCCGTTTGACAGGTCAATACTACTTTGCCACGATAACCCAGATGGCTCCCCCGCAGAGCGGGGTCGCCATGACAGCCCGTTTAAGCGTAACTTTTTCAACAGATTTCTCGCTCCGCTCGAAATTTCACCAAGCACCGTGGGAATTTCGAGCGGAGCGAGAAATCTGATAGGCCGTTTCCACAAAAAATGTTGTCATGGCGACCCCGCTCTGCGGGGGAGCCATCTGAATACAATATTCGGCACAAATAATTTTCGTGGCAAAGTAGTATTAATCTGAAATTGGAAAAGGAAATCCCCCCAAACACCCCAAACCAGCCATTTCATCCATTTTTTTCCAAAAAACGGCACCGGTGCATGATTTTCGGGTAGTGAACAAACAGCAACTGCCATGTACTACCGCGAATATCAGCCACACCCCAGCCTCCAACCCTTCGTGGAAAACTATTGGGTTTTGCGCACAGCCGGCCTGCAGGAAGAAGTGGTGGTACCCGACGGGAACACCGGCCTGATGTTTCTGAGCACCGGCGTCAAACGCCTCGACATCGAAAAACAAACCACCCTGATAACGGGCAACCAGGCTGTGGTCGTCGGACAAAAAAGCCGGCCGGTGCTGTACCAGTTTGAGCCCGGCACTACGGTGGAAACCATCGGGGTGCGCTTCCGCCCGGCGGGCCTGAGCGCGTTTACGCAAATACCCATGGTGCGCCTCCGTGATCAGGTCATTTCAGCCGCAGAGGTCTTCGAACATGGCCTTCGGCAAACGACTACACAAGTGAGCCTGTCCGCCCGCAGCCACGCCCTGGCGGAAATCCTGAACCGGTTTTTAACCCAAAACCTGCAACCTGCACCGCGGCACCACCACACCGCCATGCAAATGGCCGGACGCATTATTCAATGCTGCGGCCAATACCGGGCCATCGACTGGATGCAGCGCTTCCACCTGTCCGAACGCCAGATCGAACGCCTGTTCCGGCAGTATGTCGGGCTTACGCCCAAAACATTCGCCCGGATCGTGCGCTTCAATCACGCCATTATCTGCCACCAGCGCCAAACCGGCCTGCGGCTCACCGACCTGGCCTACGCCAACGGCTATTTCGACCAGATGCATTTCGTCAAAGAAGTAAAAGCATTTACCCTGAAAACCCCCAAACAGTACCTCCGCTACAGCGCCGAAGCCTGGTCGCAACCGCTTTACGCCCTGCTCGACAAGCGGTTCGTACCATAGAACGGGCACCTCAGCCCTCCTCCGCTGCACTTGATCAAACGGTCGGATTTTTACTATGCTCCGGTATTGCGCCTGCTGATTTTTGTACTGCTGCGCCGGCTTTTTGCCGGCCGGCTTCAAACTTTTCAAATTTCAAATTGACCTTTTCAAATTTGAATTAAATAAACCTTCACGAACCGGGGGCATG
>CAZAEZ010000042.1:0-48148 GCA_964484205.1 uncultured Saprospiraceae bacterium
ATATTGTACCCCTTCCATTCAACAACCTGGTAGTGGGAGCCAAGCCCCCCTCCCCGCGGGGGGAGGGGATGGGGGTGGGGTTGACACGGTTCTGCATTTTTTCAGCTATCCTCCTCTTCAGCGCCTGCAAAAAAGACCTTCCGCCTCCCGTAGCAGAAGACCCCGTTTTTCAGGTAGACTACCAACTCAACAACCAACCGGCGACCCAGACGGCGGGCCTGAACGATGTGTATTTATTCACAAATTCGAAAAAGGGCGCCGGCGAGGTCTGGCAGTTTTCCGGCAGTTTTGCCGCAACAACCTGCCCTGCAGCCGATTGCCCGGGCACGCTGACGTTTATCCTTCGGAATTACACCCAGGGGGCCGTGTTCGACTCGACCTGGAGTACCGGTATTTTTCCGTTTTACAGGCCGGGTAATGACTCCCTGGTTTACCGAACCACCCTGAATTATACCACGGCAAGCCCGGTAGCTGCACCGGAGGTGGTTTGGCAGTTCGACAGCACATTTGTCCTGGATGGAACGCCGGTCGTGTACGACACCAAAAATCTTACCCTGGATGTGTACCAGACGGCGCATTTTTCAAACGGACTTGCAGTGGAAACGCGTCAGTTGTTCTTCACGGCTGAAAATCAGTTTTGCCTGCGCGCAGCCATGGAGACTACTCGCGACAGCGCGGGCCTGCTTACCCTGGTTGCCGAGGCGGAACCTGCCGGGAATTATACTTTTTTATGGAATACCGGCGATACTACGGAAAGCATTCAAACCGACTGGGAGCCCGGCGCAAGCTACACCGTGACGGTGAACGCTACAGGCGGGGGCTGCACGGCGACGGTTTCCATGCGCAATTTACCCGACAGTGCGCAGGTGTACCACAGCGGGCTTGTAGAGGCCGCCGCCACCCCGGTTTCGGCAAAGGCCGTTGGTCCGATTATCGAGTGGATCGACGCGCAGGGCCTGCGCTGGCGCAGCGATCGGGGCACGCAGCCCTTCCCCGCGAATTTTTTTGAACTGCTTGAAGTTTCGGACTACGACAAAAATGAAAACGGCCTGCCGACCAAAAAACTGCGGATTCGCTGGAAATGCCGCTTGTACAACGACGGGGGCGAATCGGTATCGCTGGAAGGATCGGGGGTGGTTGCGGTGGGCTGGCCTGGGTAGGCCGGTAAGCGCCTGCTGTCAATCGTAAGCCCGGAGAATTTTCCGGTCCTCAATCTGCAGGGAGCCCTGTTCTTCCAGCAAGCGGACTTTCCGGATAACCGTTTCCACGCGCAGGCCGGTCATATCGGCAATGTCCTGCCGGGTTACCGGCACGGTGAAGTGTCCGTTTTTACCATATTTCAGGCGGGAGAGTTTGGATTTGAGCAGGTCAATAATGGCGAGGATGCGCTCTTCCGGGCTGCCGAGGTTGATGGCTTTGAGCACCCGCGCTTTATCGTGCACCCGTTGGCACATGCTTATGGTAAACTGGAGGTGAATGTCGGGGTGTGTGCGCAGCAGTTCCAGGAATTGTTTGCGCGGCAGCGCAAACGCCTTTGTGTCGAAAATAGCCGTCGCATTGGCGGGGTACGGGAAGCGGCCGATCATCGGCGGCTCGCCAAAACTTTCCCCATCGGTGAATATGCCCTGGATGAAATCGTGTTCTTCACCGTGATTGACCATTTTTACCAGACCGGTGTGTATTTGAAAGTAGTAAAACGCCGTTTGGCCTTCGCGAAAGACATCTTCCCGGCGGTTGAATTTTTTCAGGGTCGCTCCGTAATTGCGCAATAGATCTGGTGCGATGTTCATCAGAAACAGGGCTCGAATGGCATAAAGGTAAAAAACCGCACCTATTCGGTCTTTATCCATTTTTTCATTTGAAAAAAGGAGGCATGCTGCATTCGAATCCAGTAAACACCTTTGGGGCCGAAATCAGTTTTCAGGACAGCCGGCAGGTTGTATACGCCCTTGCGCACCCGCTTTCCGGCCGAGTTGAATATTTCCACGGTGACGCCTTCCCTGGGTTGGTCGGCGCGCAAAAGCATGGTACCGACGCGGCGCGCGGCAGACCGGGGTTTGGGCGGTGGCGGGCGAAAAGTGTGCAGGTTTAGCGGGATGGCCTGCGACCATACTTTGTCGGTTCGGAATAATTCTCGCTGGGGCGCCAGAATGCGCTCCGACAGTTTGTTGGCCTGCAGCGATTCGTAGAGCACGCGGTGCCCGGCGTTGTTGATGTGGATGCCGTCGCCGGCATTGAATTTTTCCCGCAATTTGCCTTTGGAAGTTGTCAGGCCACTCCAGAAATTGACCGAATGGTCGGGGTACCGCAGCAGGATGGAATCGCGGAGCATGCACTGCATTTTTATTTTTTCCGAACTGAAATTGCGGGGCTGGGTGGTTGAAAACCAGATGTCGACACCACATTCCCGGGCCGTTTTTACGAGCACATCGAAGTTTGCCAATACCTCTTCGACCTTGTTTCCCGAAGCCACGTCGTTCGAGGGCAGGGTGACTAAAATCGCGTCCGGGAGCAGCGCCAGCGCGCGGGAAATATTTCGCAGGGTATCCGGTTTTGGCCGGCCGCCGGGCGGTGCAAAACCGTTGGGCATTAAATGGAAACTCGTGTGTCCGCGTTTGGCCAGGTTGATCACCTGGTTGGCCGGATACACCGATTTCAGGTACCGTTCGTAGCAATTTACCCAGGCGTTCGAAACCGGCTTTGCCCCGGCCCCCGCCGCCGTTGAGGAGCCGATCACCACGAGGCGAAAGGGGCGAACGGTTTGTGCCACGACCCTTTGATCTGCCCCAAACAGCACTAAAAAAGTAAACAGCTGTGAAAATTTAAACACGCTCGTAATTTCAAACGTAAACGAAAAACTTTACCCGGTAGTCGGTTCTACCGGTACTTTACCCATTTTAATACCTGTAAAAAAGCCGGCCCCTGCACCCGAATCCAGTACATGCCAGGAGGAGCGATCTTGCCATCGAGTTGTACGGGAAATGTACTGGTAGTGTGGTAAATCCGTTGGCCGGTACGGTCCATTATTTCTACAAAAACCGGCGGGCAGGGCAAGGCCGAAACGAGCTGAAAGTCCGAATGATCGGGGGCTGCAAGCAGGAATACCGGCCCGAATGGCCGCCCGGTAAAATCCATGCCTTGCGCCAATTTTATCAAAAACGAATCGCGCAACACCCCGCCGGTCGATTTATAACCCCGGCCATGCAAGCGGTGCGCTGGATTGCTTTTGGCAAAAACAGGCGAGGAGAGTGAAAGTGCGGCCGGGATGTTTTTTTCCACCACGCGCAGGAACAACAACCGATGGCCGCTATTATTGAGGTGAATGCCGTCGCCGGCGTCAAACCCGGCATCCAGAAGCCCCCCGGGCGTAGCCAGCTGGTCCCAGAAATTGAGCGTAAAGTCGCCGTATCGCGAAAATATGGAATCGCGGACGGCCAGTTGGACGCGTACCTGCTCAGGGCCTAAATTGCGCGGCTGTGTCGTGCACACCCACACCGGCACGCCGGCGGCCCGGGCTTCACCGACGATGGTATCGAAATTGGCCAGTTGTTCTGCGGCGCTGTAGCCGGCCGTCGCGTCGTTGGAAGGGAGGTTGACGATGATGGCGTCGGGCCGGTGCGCCAGGGCTCTGGTGATGTTGCGGGCGCTGTCGGGCCAGGGCCGGTTGGGTGGCGGCGGGTTGCCGGTGGGCATCAGGTGGTAGGTCTGATAGCCGCCCATGGCCAGGTTGATTACCGTGTTGTCCGGGTTCATCTCTTGTACAAACCGGGTGAAGCGCGGCACCCACGCGCTGTCGATGGGGGAGGCGCCGGCGCCTGCTGCTGTGGAGGAGCCGATGACGACGAGACGAAGCGGTTGGCTGTCCAAACTGGGTGCATCCGGTTGCCAGGACTGCGCCTGCAGGGGTTCAGAAAAAAAAAGGAGGGCAACAATGAGGTTGATATAGCGCATGGGAAACAATGACCGGAGTAAGAGCAGGCTGTTGCGATGCCGGGTTATCTTTGCACAAATTTGAATGGCATTCGGAGGAACAAATGAATGGATTTACATGAATTCCGTCGCTAAAAGTCGCGTTTTTTTGCATGAAATCGGGGAATTGACCCGGTTTGTGCTCCGTTTTTTCCGGGAGGCTTTTCGCCCCCGTTATGAATTTAGCGAATTGGTGCGCCAATGTTTTGTCATCGGCTACAAATCGCTCTCGCTGGTTGCCCTGACGGCGTTTATCATGGGCTTGGTGCTGACCATGCAATTGCGGCCAAGTATGGTGCGGTATGGTGTTGAAGCACAAATTCCGGCTATGGTTTGCATTGCAATTATCCGGGAGATCGGGCCGGTGATCACCGCGCTGATTTTTGCCGGTAAAATAGGTTCCAGCATCGGGGCGGAGTTGGGCTCGATGCGGGTGACCGAACAAATTGACGCCATGGAAGTGTCGGGTACCAACCCGTTCAAATACCTGGTGGTTACCCGTACTGTGGCGGCTACCCTGATGTTGCCGGTACTGGTTGTTTTGGCCGACGCCATCTCGCTATACGGCTCCTGGATCGGGGTGAACATTTACGAAGTACTCAGTTTTCAATTATTTTATACCCAGGTTATCGACAACCTGGCTTATTACGATGCCATTCCGGCGATCGTCAAAACCTTCTTTTTTGGTTTTGCTGTTGGTATTGTAGGCTGTTTTAAAGGTTATTATTCCACAAAAGGTACGGAAGGCGTGGGCCGCTCGGCCAACTCGGCGGTGGTCATGTCTTCTGTTTTGATTTTTATCCTGGACCTGCTGGCTGTGCAGGTTGCGGAGTTGATTTGGGACTACTAGTACGACTACCATGGAAACAAAAAAAGCCGTAATCCGGGTGGAGGGACTCTGCAAAGCGTTTGGCGACAATGTGGTGCTCGACCACTTCGACCTGACGCTCTACGCAGGTGAGAACCTCGTGGTGCTGGGCAAGTCCGGGTCGGGCAAATCCGTACTGATCAAATGCATCATCGGGTTGTTGCACCCCGATGCCGGACGGATTGATGTGTTTGGCGAAAATGTGCCCGATCTGAATTACACCGAGCTCGACCAAATGCGGGCCCGGGTCGGTTTTTTGTTTCAAAGCAATGCCCTGTACGATTCCATGACGGTACGCGAAAACCTCGAATTCCCGCTCCGGCGGCACTGGCTGAAAACACCGCAACAGGAAGTTGACGAACGGGTGCACGAGGTGCTGCAAAGCGTGGGGCTGGCGCATACCACCGAAATGATGCCTGCCGAATTGTCGGGTGGAATGCGCAAACGCATCGCGCTGGCCCGTACCCTCATCCTCAAGCCTGCCATCATCCTGTACGACGAACCCACCACCGGCCTCGACCCCATCACCGGCATGGAAATCATCGAACTGATCCAGCAGGTGCAACAAGAATACCATACCGCTTCCCTGGTTATTTCGCACGACCTGAAACTGGCCAAAATTGCCGCCGAACGCGTCATCATGCTTATCGACGGCAAGTGCTATGCCCAGGGAACATTTAACGAACTTCAGGCTTCAACTGACCCCAAGGTCAGGGCCTTTTTTGACTGAACGCCATGGCTAAACGAACAATTGACAACATAAAACTGGGCTTGTTTGTCCTCATCGGACTCGGGCTCCTGATTCTTTTCCTGTACATGCTCGGGCGCAACAAAAGTATTTTCAGCGACCGCTTCGAGGTCCAGGTTCATTTTGAAAATGTCAGCGGCCTGGTGCCCGGCAACAACGTGCGCGTTTCGGGCATCGTGGTCGGCATTGTGGAGAAGGTCCAACTCGTGAACGACACGTTGGTTGTGGTCACGCTCGCCCTGAACGACCCCATGCGCCAGGTGATCCGGAAAAATGCCCTGGCCGGCATCGGCACCGACGGCCTGATCGGCAATCGGGTGGTAAATCTCCTGCCGTCCAAAGACCCGGCGCCACTGATCGAGCCCGGCGACATCCTGCAATCCCAAAAAGATGTCAGCACCGAGGAAATGCTGCGCACCCTCGACCGGACCAATCAAAACGTGTTGGTCATCTCCGAAGGCCTGAAGGAAACCATTGAGCGGATTAACAACAGCACCCAACTGACTACCCTGCTCAACGACGACGGGCTTTCGCGCGACCTGAAAGCGGCCCTGGGCAACCTGCGGCTGGCAACCGGGACGGCAGCCGGAACGATGGCTGATCTCCGGCAGGTTGTCGGCGACATCCGGCAGGGCGAGGGTACCATCGGCGCGCTCCTGCGCGATACCGCGATGGCCTATGAACTGAACAAGGTCGTGTCCGAAATGCATGCCCTGGAAACCCAACTCAGCCAACTCACCCAACAAACCGGCAATTTGGTCACCGATGTGAACCAGGTAGTCCGCGGCGTTCAAACCGACCTGCAGGAAGGGCAGGGCCCGGCGCGCCTGCTCATGCAAGACTCCCTCGCCGCCGCACGCCTTCAAAATACCCTCGGGAGTCTGGAAGAAGGCACCGCCCGCTTCAGCGAAAACATGGAAGCGCTGAAGCACAATTTTTTGTTTCGGCGGTATTTTAAAAAACTGGAAAAGCAAAAACGGAAAGCGGCGGCGGGTAAGGAATGAATTGTTTGATTGCTTAATCCAAGTTGTGTATTAGTGAGGGGGTGACTGCAGTCACCCCCTCACTTGGCTCCCAGCCTAGCCAACCGGGTATTATACTAAACGGTCATAACTTGAGTTAAGCAGTCTTCGTCCAGGGTAATAACCGGTTAAAATTCGTGCCGGCTATCCGCACCCAATGCTGGCCCGCTCTACTGCGAATGTTTCGAATTTGCATGGGCAATGCCCCTGCGCCGCGATAGCGCAATCGCGCCTGTGCGTCGTACACTTCGATCCAGACATTGCCCACGGTTAGTCGTGGAATTTCCAAAACCGGTCCGGCGGGCAGTTGCGCCGACAGGGCCATTTTTTTCTTCCAGGCTGCTATCGCCTCCGGCAGTTTCCCGTTTTTCACCTGTTCGAAGATCTGCGCATGGCCCGCATTGTTGAGGTGGGCGCCGTCGCCGAGGGTGAGACGCGGGTCGGGGAGATGTTTTGGCGTAGCCAGACAATCCCAAAAATTGAGTGCCTGTGTACCATACCGGCTTAAAATGGCGTCCTTCAACTGTACCTGAATAGCTATTTGCGCTGCGCTGAAAACCCGCGGCTGGGTTGTTGCGATCCACGCGGGTACGCCGGCGGCACGGGCGGATTGAATAATGCTGTCGAAATTGTGCAGTTGTTCTTCCGGTCCGTAAAACGCGGCGGCATCGTTGGACGGGGCATTCACGATCACGGCATCGGGTTGAAAAAGCAGTGCTTTGGTAATGTTGCGTTCCGGGTCGGGGAGCGGCCGTTTGGGCGGCACGGCAAACCCGGTGGGCAGGAGCTGGAAGGTTTGCAGCCCGCCGAGGCCCAGGTTGATCACGTCGTTGTCCGGATGCAGGCTTTTGAGGTAAGCCCGGTACAGGTTTACCCAGGCCTTTTCGGGGGGCTCTGCACCCTGCCCTGCGGCAGTGGACGAGCCGATTACAGCGATTCGGACGGGCTTTTGCATTTCGGGGCTCAAATTACAAGATGAACCGGATTATTTTACCCGGCGCCAGGTTTGCCCGGCACCGGCGTCGTTGTAGCCACCGGCAATGTACAAGATGGAATCGCCGGTGATGTAGATCGGTCCTTCCTCCAGGTTTGGTTGGAGGGTACGATCGCCGAGTTCAAGGATATACTCGGGGCTGTTCGGTGTTTGCCACAATTCGTAGGCTTGGGAGTTCACCAGGGTATTGTTGTGGTAGAGTTTGAGATTCTGGCCAGCCAAAAATTCTACTTCCATGGTTATTCCGGTGGAGGCCGGTGTAGTGATGGAAGGTTGTGACATGCCGCGGGTTATGAAGCTGGATTGCACCCAGGTCCAACGACCCGTAAGTTCCAGGGTCGGCGCAGGTGGTTGTTTTTCCGGCGTGCATGATTTTGTTGCTGCGCAAAAAAACAGCAGGAGGAGGTAGATTTTCACGGTGTTCTATTTTTAGTGCCTAAACCGCCATCGGGTCTATCGTGTCTGCCGCGATTTCATACTTTTTCATAAAATCCTTCACCGCCTTGTCGCTAACTTTTCCCTGCCGGTGCAACAACTGCACGGCTGCGTAAGCAATGTATTTGGCGCTCACCTGGAAGTAGTCGCGCAGGCTTTCCCGGCTTTCCGACAAGCCGAAGCCATCGGTACCCAGCACGGTAAAATCGACCGGCATCCAGGGCGCCAGGCAGCCGGGGGTGAGTTTCACCCAGTCGCTGGCAGCCACAAAAACGCCATCCTCGCCTTTCAGGGCTTGTTGCAGGTAGGGCACTTTTTCTTTTTCACCCGGGTGCAGCATGTTCCAGCGGTCACAGGCATTGGCGTCGCGGTAGAGTTCGCTCCAGGAAGTTGCGCTCCAGATGTCGGTGCTGACACCCTCACCTTCCAGGATTTTGGCCGCTTGCAGGGCCTGGTCCATGATAATCCCGGAAGCAAGCAGGTGTGCTTTTATACCGGCTTGTGCCGATTTCTTTTTCGACTGCTGGTAGCGGTAAATGCCGCGTTTGATACCTTCCTCCACGCCCTCCGGCATGGCGGGCATCGGCAGGTTTTCGTTGTACAACGTGATGTAGTACATTTTGTGCTCATGCTCCACATACATGCGGCGGATGCCGTCGTGCACAATAACGGCCAGCTCGTAGGCAAATGCAGGGTCGTAACTGATTACGGCAGGTACAGTTTGCGCAATCAGGTGGGAATGGCCGTCCTGGTGTTGCAGGCCTTCGCCGTTCAGGGTGGTACGGCCGGCGGTGGCGCCGAGTAAAAAACCTTTGCACATCATGTCGGCAGCCGCCCAAACCAGGTCGCCCACGCGTTGAAAACCGAACATGGAATAGTAAATATAAAACGGGATGGTGGGGATGCCGTGGTTGCTGTAGGCCGTGCCGGCTGCGGTGAAGGAGGCGGTGGCCCCGTCTTCGTTGATGCCTTCCTGGAGGACCTGCCCGGTGGCGGATTCTTTGTACTTGATCACTGAAATACCAATTTCGAGCGGCGTGTACAGCTGCCCTTTCTGGTTCCAGATTTGTGCGGAGTTGAACAGCGGCTCCATCCCGAAAGTCTGCGCTTCATCCGGCACGATCGGCACGATGTATTTGCCCACTTCCTTGTTGCGGATCAGTTGGGTCATAATATCGATCATGGCCGCCGTAGTGGAAAATGCCTTGCCCCCGGCAGACTCGCTGCCCTGGAGTTGTTTTTCAAACAATGTGACACCGGGCAGTTCCAATTGGGGATAATCTTCCGAACGTTCGGGCAAAAAGCCGCCCAGTGCCTGGCGGTGTTCGAGCAGGTATTTTGTGGCCGGATCTTCCGGGCCCGGATACCAGAATTTGGCCGCTTTGGCCTCTTCGTCGCTGATCGGAATTTCATAGCGATTTTTGGTTTCCACGCGGGAGTCGGCGCTGATATCTTTTGTTTGGTGGGCTTTGTTTTTGCCTTCGGCAGCTTTGCCCATGCCGTAGCCCTTCACCGTTTTGACGATAATTGCCACCGGCTTATTGGCACGAACGGCCTGCTCGTAAGCGGCATATACTTTCAGCGCATCGTGTCCGCCGCGGCGCATCGCTTTGAGTTGATCGTCGGTATAGTCGGCCAGCAGCGCCGCGATGCGCTGATCGTCGCCGACCAGTTTTTTGCGCACGCCGGCACCGTCGAGGTTGGTGATTTCCTGAAAGTCGCCGTCCACCATTTGTTCCAAACGGGCCAGCAAAACGCCGTCTTCATCTTTGGCCAGCAGTTCGTCCCACTCGCTGCCCCACACCACTTTGATGACATCCCAGGAGGCGCCGTAAAAATGGCGTTCAACTTCCTGGATGATCTTGCCGTTGCCGCGCACGGGGCCGTCGAGGCGTTGCAGGTTGCAGTGCACCACGAAAATGAGGTTGTCCAGGTTTTCCCGGGAGGCCACACCGATGGTGCCGTAAATTTCAGGCTCATCGATCTCGCCGTCGCCGATGTAGTGCCAGACCTTGCCGCCGTTTTTGGGTTTTAGCCCGCGGGTTTCCAGGTATTTGTAAAAACGCGCCTGGTAAACGGCCGTCATCGGGCCAAGGCCCATGCTCACGGTTGGCGCCTGCCAAAATTTGGGCATGCGCCGCGGGTGCGGGTAACTTGAAACACCATCGAGCAGTTCCTGCCGGAAATCGGCAATTTGTTGCAAATCCAGGCGGCCTTCCCATACCGCCCGGGCGTAAATACCCGGCGAAGCGTGCCCCTGAAACATGAACAGGTCGCCGCCGTATTCTTCCGAGCGTTTGCGCAGGAAGTGGTGGAACAATACCTCCAACATCGTTGCACAGGCCGCGTAGGTGGCGATGTGCCCGCCCAGGGCAAGATTTTTGTCTTGGGCCTGCAACACCATCGCCTGGGCATTCCAGCGGATCACGTTTTCGATCCGGCGCTCAAGTTCCAGGTCGCCGGGATAGTCCGGCTGGTCGTCGGGTGGAATCGTGTTTTTATAGGGTGTATTCAGCGCCGGGCCGCCATTGGCTGCCCCATGCCGCGCCAGCAGGTAGCGCAGGCGCTGGAATAATTCGGCGCTTTTTTCTTTACCCTGGGCTTCTATGACTTCTTCCAGTGCTTCCAGCCATTCCTCCTGTTCGAGGCGCCAGTCGTCGAGTTGCGTATTGTTTCCCACGATTCGATGCGTAGTTGAGTGAACGAGTGAACATGGCAGATGGGGGCGTCGCAAAAATAGAGGATGCTGCCGAATATAACCGCATGGAATGCAAATGGTTTCCGGCCTGCCAACAGACAAACCGGAAACCATTTGACTTAAAAACCTTTCGTCTGGCGCAATTATTTCAAAAATAAATGCACCCAGGCGCCATCGATACTGAATTTTCCGGCAATACCTTCAGCGGCAGAGTTGCTTTGTGCCAAGCGGGCTACCTGCCTGAACGCTTGTTCGACGGCCTTGTCATCCGGGCTTTGGACGTCATTTCCGGCAACAACGGCTTCGGCCGTATAGCCGTGCAACAGCGCTTTGTACTGGCTGCGAAACAAGGCCGGCTGGCTGAAAATATCGACACCGATCACCTTGCCGTTGCAAACGGCAACCACCCCGACGGCGTTGGGTAGTGCATCCATTTTGCCTTCAAAAAAATTCAGGTACGCTTCGCGCCGGGCCTTGTGGGAATTTTCCGTTTCCAGGGCGGCATAGGTTTTTGTAGCGGAAGCTGCATCGTTGGCTTCAGTAACCTTGTCCACTGCCTTCCAAACGCCCTGCTGATTCCCCTGGTGCACGGCCTTGCGGACACGCGGGCTGGCCACGTTGTAGTAGCCCCGGAATGCAGCGATCTGTTTTTCCGCTTCCGGTGCTTCCGGATCGTAATAGCTGGAACGACCCGCTTCCACACAAAAAACATCGATATTTTTGATGGTGCCGGGCGGTATCGCATCATCATAGGCGATCACACGGTCCTGGTTTCCACCGGTAACCACATCGCCCGACATGAGGAAAATCGTCTTGTTACTTTTGTTTTGCACTGTGAGGGCGTTGTACCAGGCATTTTGTTCCCGGCCAAATTGTTTGCGCTCGGTAATCCGGAAACCGGAAGTGTTCATGCCTTCGGCCAGGGATGCCAATGCGGGCAAGGAAGCCGCGGCGTTAAGCACCTTTTCGTCGGCGCAAACCGGATATAAACGCAGGTTTTCATAGGCCCATTCCGGATTTTCGGATGCCTGCAACTCCAGACCGGCCAGCGACAATGGGGTAGATTTTTGCACCTGGCCGGTATCCGAATCGGCACACGACCAGAGCAACAGTGCGGGCAGGCCGATGGAAAAGATAATTTTTTTCATAGAACATTGTTTTTGAAGAAATAACGGTTCGAGCGAATAGCTGATTGTTTTCAAAAGTACAGGGCAGTATACCGCTTTCCAAATATTTTTACTGCACGAATTTGCATTTCCGATGCGTGGAATTGTTTTTTTTTTCAGAAAAACAGCCTTCGGTTGTAACAAGTTTTATTCAGCCGCGTCTTTCCTTCAAATGCCGCCAAGTACAATAAAACGGCAAGGGCGCAGGCGCACCACCCAAATTTATGAACTGGACGATTTTCCATCAGCAGGTATTTCCCATCCGGCACAAGCTCTACCGCTTTGCGTTGCGGATTACCGGAAGTATCCATGAAGCGGAAGATGTGGTGCAGGAGGTGCTTGAAAAAGTTTGGAAAACACCGGCCGAACAAAGTCAGACTATCCGGAACTGGGAAGCCTGGTGCATGACCCTGACGCGCAACCGTTCGTTGGACAAAACCCGCGACCGGGCCCAGCGTCGCACGGCACCGATCGATGAGGAAGTCGAACACCAAACCGATAGCGCCGACCCGGCCCGCCAGATTGAAGTACAGGATTTAACCGGCCAGGTACGCCAGTTTATGAAAGATTTACCGGAGAAACAACGCCTGGTAATGCACCTGCGCGATATAGAAGAATTAAGCTATGAAGAAATTGCCCAGGTACTGGACATCAGTTTGGATCAGGTAAAAGTAAACCTCCACCGGGCCCGGAAGGCCGTTCGCCTGCAATTGCAACGCGTTTTTGCCGCCGAGCCCGTACAGACCCAAAACAGTTGAACATGAAAGAACAAGCAAACATACAGGCCCTGCTCGACCGCTACTGGGAAGGGGAAACGACCTTGGACGAAGAACGCCAGATCAAGGCTTTTTTCAGTGCAGGCAACATTCCGGAGACCTATCAGCCCCTGGCGCCGTATTTCCTGGCTTTGCACGCCGAGCAAGCGGTACAGCTGTCCGGCAACCGGCAGCCAATGCCCCTGCGCCGCCCCTTGCGCTGGTTTCGGTTTGCTGCCGCGGCAGTCGTAGCCGTATTGCTCACGGCAGGCGCTTTTTGGAGGATGTGTGAGCGGGAACAACCGGCCCGGCTAGAGCAGGCAGCCGTAGAGCAACCCCGGGAAAAACCGGAGCATTCGACACCCCCGAAATTCACGCCAACCCCTGAACCGGCCTTAAATCCAATTGCCGAATCTAAAATTCCAAAAAAGCAAGCCCGCAAAGCAGTCGTCCGCAAAACCCGGAGTATCGCCCCCGAACCGGCACTGGAAGACAGTTACGAAGACCCGGAAGCGGCGCTGGCTGAAATCAAAGCGGCGTTGGCACTGGTTTCTTCAAAAATAAACAGAAGCAAACACACCCTGGAGAAAGGCCTTCAGGAAGTGGATCACGTCGATATTTTACTCAAAAAGAAAAAAGAAACGAATGGTTAAGCACCATCGGATCATACCTGTTCACCCACAAATTTTGCTATGAAAAAGTTGCTCCTTTTGCTGCCGTTGCTCTACCTGTTTGCCGCTGCAGCGCCTGCCCAAAACGACGCCATTAACCGGTTTTTTAGCCAGTACATGGAAGACGAGCGGTTTACGGTTGTTTTTGTAAGCCCGAAAATGTTCAGTTTGGTATCCAAAATCAGTACCGACGACCCCGAATGGGAAAATATTCGGGAAGTGGTCGGTGGCCTCACCGGCCTGCGGGTACTTACCTCCGACAGCCTCGACAACGGTGTGAGCCTCTACAAGGAGGCACTGAGCAAAGTGCCAACCAGTGAATACGCCGAACTGCTCACCGTGCGCGACGGCAAAGAAAACGTCCGCATCTGGGTAAAAGACAGCGGTAACATCATCAATGAATTGTTGTTGCTTGTTGGCGCGCCCGATGAGTTTGTCTTGCTCAGCCTGACCGGCACGATCGACCTGGACAAGATTTCCAGCCTGTCCAAAGGCTTGGATATTCAGGGCGCCGAACATTTGGAGAAAATCAAAAAAGATTAATTTACCGGGCTTAGCAGATTTCCGGTTAAAACGGGAGGTGGGCTTTTAAAAACCTTCCGTTTTAACCGGAAATCTGCTAAACCTGTTTAACCAAACGAACTATGAAACAATTACTTATTGGTTTGATTTTAAGTCTGTTGGGTGCTGCCGCGGTGCAGGCGCAAGACTACGGGCTTTACTGGAAATACAAAGACTACGACGGTGCTATCGCAGTAACCGCGCCGCGTTGGGCCGTTCATGCGGGCTCCTGGTTTTTGGACGAAAAGGCCGACCGGAAATTGCTGCGCAAAGTCCGCAAGGTGCGGGTGCTCGTGTTCGAAGACGAACCGAACCCGGTCAGCGATCTGGACATGCGCCGTTTTTTTACCAAGGCCAAAAAACGGAATCTGGAAGAGTTGCTTTTCGTACGCGATGGCAACACCCGGGTATCCGTGCTGGCAAAGGAGCGGAAAAACAGCATCCGGAAACTGGTGGTATTCGTGCGCGAACCAGAAACATTTGCCCTGGTCAGCGTGCGCTGCAAAATCCGGTACGACGAGATCGGGGAATTGCTGGACCGGATTCCGAGGGACAAACAAAAGAAAGACGGGCAAGAACCGGACGTTCCGCTGTTGCCAACGAGTGTCCGAAATGTCATTCGCTTGTGAGTTTTTCTAAAATTGAAAACAAACGCAAAAGCAATCGGGCCGGCTGTTCTCCACAGGCGGCCCGATTTGTTTTTTGTACGGATCAAGTGTGTTTAATTAATCTTCATCCTCTTCCGGCTTTTGCATGCGCAGCCGGGCATCTTCCATGGCATCGCTGCCGATTTCCCAGTCTTCGGCGCCCGTACGCGGCAGTTTGCCGGCCGGTATCCGCACCTTGTCGCTGACCGGTTTGGGCGCCGGGCGGCCAAAACCACCGTCGTTGCCGAACGGATCGGTGGTTGCCGAATCGGCAGGCGGTGTTTCCTTGTTGGCGTTTGCAATATTCTTGCCGTCGATGCTTTTCGTAGCATGCGGGACGAGGCGCAGGCGTTCCTTGCTGATGAGTTGGCCGGTAACGGTACAAATCCCGTACGTTTTATTTTCGATGCGCAGCAAAGCATTTTTCAAATCCTGAATATGCCGTAGCTGGCGGGCAGCCATACGCTGGAGCAGTTCGAGGTCGGTGTGGGCGGTGGAGTCATCATACCAATCGCCGCCTTGCTGGTTAAATCCGTTTTCGTTGAGTTCGTCGATCTGTTTCTGGGTGAAGTCCAGTTCTTCCTGCGCTTTTGCCATCTTGGATTCGATCAGTGTTTTGAATTCTTGCAAGTCCTGATCGCTGTATCGTACTTCTGATTCATTTGCCATGAGCAACGAGTCTGTTGGTTAAATTATGGTGGTTCTGGAATCAGGGCGCAAAATTAGGTCAAAAAAACCTTTGCTCAATCCAAGGGATAAAAAATTTATAATTTTCTTTATACCGGAATAGCCAATATTACTTCTTGTTTTAAAAAAGAAACGGCATTCAGACCGGTACTGGCAAGAGCGATCGGGGCATCGTTTTTCACAGTGTTTCCAGGTCAATTTCGCACCGAATTATCCATCAGGCCGGGCATAATTTCAACCGCAGAACAGAACGATGTTCGGCAAAGGGCTGGTGGAAATGTTGTATCTTTGCAGGCGATTCCAGTTTGCAGGCAGAAATCCAAACAAATGTTGGAACAATGGCAAAGTTCAGGGGTTTTAGCCAAACAAGCTTTGCCTGAAACACCCAGCAAGCCCAAAAGACCGCTGCCTGCCCGGCAATTTCAGAAAAAGACATTTCAAATTACAAGTACACGATATGGTTGAGACATCGTCATCGCCCCGCTCCACATCCGGTTCCAAGAAAAAAACTACGCTGTCAAAAGCCGCCCGCGAAGAGGTGCTGCGCGATTTCCGGATTTGCTGCATCAGCCGCGAGGCGAGTATTCTTGCCCGAAAAGAAGTGCTGACCGGCAAAGCAAACTTCGGCATCATCGGCGACGGCAAGGAAGTAGCCCAGGTCGCTATGGCAAAAGCCTGGCAAAAAGGCGATTTCCGCTCGGGCTACTACCGCGACCAAACCCTGATGCTGGCCCTTGACCTGATGACCCTCGACGATTTTTTCGGCCAGCTGTACGGCGACCCCGAAAACGACAAATTCTCGGGCGGCCGGCAGATGAACTGCCACTTCGCCACCCCGTTCATCGACGAGCAGGGCGCCTGGCTGGACTTGAAAAACCGGTACAATATCTCGGCGGATGTTTCGCCTACCGGCGGCCAGATGGCGCGCGCACTGGGTTTGGCTTTTGCCTCTAAAAAATTCCGGGAACAACCCGAACTGTGCGCCGACCTGTCGGACAACGGCAACGAAGTCGCTTTTTGCACCATCGGCGACGCCTCCACCTCCGAAGGCGTTTTTTGGGAAACGGTAAACGCGGCGGGCGTGCTGCAGGTCCCGCTTGCCATCTCCGTTTGGGACGACGGGTACGGCATTTCCGTGCCGAAGAAATACCAAACGACCAAAGAGAGTATCTCGGAAGCCCTCAGTGGTTTCGGCGGCGAAAACGGGATCAGCATCCATATCGGCAAAGCCTGGGACTACCCCGGCCTTTGCCAAATGTATCAGGACGCAGTGGCAACCATGCGCCAAACGCACCAACCCGCCCTTTTTCATATCAAAGAAACCACGCAGCAGCTCGGGCACTCCACTTCCGGCGATCACCGCCGGTACAAATCGCCCGAGCGGCTGGCTTTTGAAGAAGCCTACGATTGCAACAAACGCATGGCCGACTGGATGATCGAAACCGGCATCGCGACCGCCGAAGAAATCAAAACCATCCAGGCAGAAGCAAAAAAAGAGGCAACCGCTGCTGCCCAACGCGCGTTCCGGCATTATCACGATGCCGTTGGCGCTCAGCGCCAAACGCTTCAGGGCCTGCTTCAGGCCGCGCAGGCAGCACACCCGGAGGCTGCGCTTTCCACCCTGATCGAAGAATTGGAACGTTCCCGCGAACCGCTGCGTTTCGAACTGCTCAAAATTGCCCGCAGGGCGCTTTTTGTCCTCGCCGGCCAAACGAGTGCGGCCAAAGACCAACTTGCCGGATTTTGCCGGCAGGAGCAATCCAACGGAACACGCTGGTACACGGAACACCTGTACAGCCATACGCCGAAATCGGCCCTGAAGGTACCCGTCGTACCCGCGCAATTCGCCGAAGATGCGCCGCAAAAAGACGGTTATGAAATCCTGAATGCCTGCTTCGATGCCAATTTCGGGCAGGAACCCGCGCTGTTTGCCTTTGGGGAAGATGTGGGGCAAATCGGCGACGTAAACCAGGGCATGCGCGGCATGCAGGAAAAATACGGCATCGAACGCGTGTTCGACGTGGGCATCCGGGAGTGGACCATCATGGGGCAGGCGATCGGCATGGCCATGCGCGGTTTGCGCCCCATTGCCGAAATCCAGTACCTCGACTACCTGATTTACGGCCTTTCGCCCTTGTCCGACGACTTGTGCACCCTGCGCTGGCGCTCGAACAACCAGCAAGCGGCGCCGGCGATCATCCGTACCCGCGGGCACCGGCTGGTCGGTGTATGGCACGCCGGGTCGCCGATGGGCATGATGCTCGGCTCGCTGCGCGGCATGTATTTCTGCGTGCCCCGCAACATGACCCAGGCCGCCGGCATGTACAACACCCTTTTGCGCGGCGATGATCCGGCAATCGTGGTGGAATGCCTGAACGGTTACCGCCTCAAGGAGGCGCTCCCCGACAATATCGGCCAGTTTACGGTGCCGCTGGGCGTACCCGATGTTTTGCGCGAGGGCTCCGACGTCACGTTGATCACGTACGGTTCCTGCGTACGCATTGCGGAGGAGGCCTGCGCGTTGCTGGCCGAGCACAACATCTCCGTCGAACTCGTGGACGTGCAAACCCTGCTGCCCTTCGACCTGCCGCATGTTTGCCTGAAATCGCTGCAAAAAACCAACCGCGTCGTCTTCCTCGACGAAGATTTCCAGGGGGGCGCTTCCGGCTACATGATGCAGCAGGTGCTCGACGAGCAGGGCGGCTACCGCTACCTCGACTCGGCGCCGGTGGCCATTGCTGCCGAAGACCACCGCCCCGGCTACGGACAAGACGGCGATTACCACAGCAAACCGCAGGTGGAAGATGTGTTTGAAGCCGTGTACACGCTGATGCGGGAAGTGGACCCCGGGCGGTTTGGGGCGCTTTAACAAGCAGCGTTATTTCGGCGGTTTATTAGAGTTGATTTACGATTTACAATTAGGGCTGTTAAGAGAAATCTTTTTCTACTAAAAATTTTAGCCGTAGAGCATTTCACGTAGAGTTGCGCAGAGGGAATGCTTTACAAACAGCGTTCTAAATTTCTCTTAACAGCCCTAATCCAAAATCGTAAATCAATTCATCTGTGCTAGTTCAAACCAGCGGTCACTTGCCGGTATGCCTTTTCGGTTAGCACTGCTTCCAACACGACCAAAACCTGTTCAAAAAAAACTGCCGGTGCCGCCGCTTTTACACCCTGCAACCATTGAAGCCGGCTTTGCGGGTTCAAGAACGGAGCTGCATAGCGGAACCACAGCAATGCCGATTCCGGGGGCATTTCTTTGGAAATCCGGTTGCGGGTTTCCATCAATTCTGCATCTGAAAAATACTTCCAGAGTTGTTGCTGGGTTGCTTCCTCCTCTTCCAGCATGTGCAGCAGGTAGGCGCTGTGAAAATGGTTCAGCGAAAAATAAAACTGTTCGGCAAGTTGGCCGACCGCTTCTCCCTGGCGGGCACAGCGGATCAACTCCTGCAACATGGCTTCCAGCCTGGCTTGTTGCTCGGTGATGACCTCGTGTTCATGGGCGTTTTGCAAACTGGCTCCCGGACACCGTTGTTCCAGGGCTTTCAACACAAATTCGTCCTCGATGAAGGCATGTTCGGTTAACAGGAGAAACAAATGTTTGCCGGTCTGCTCCAATCGGTCAACTTGTTCATTATCTGAAAAATCAATGTTGCCGGCCAGCTGATTCAATTGGGCGAGCAGGTTGCGCAGCCCCTTGTGCGGAATGTCAAAGGTCTTGAGGCGGGTTGTTATTTGTAGTGTTGTCATAGCGGAAAAAAAATTTCCCACTTGGACGCGTTCACCCGGCCGGATGGTTGCAAGGTTTACGGAATCAACCGGGGCTACACTTTCCAGAGCCGCAAAAACAGCACTTCCAGCGCCAAAAACAGCAAGGCAAACATCAAACACCAGCGCCAGAGCACAACCCCCTGATTTTCTTCATTGACCACCTGGGTAAAGTTTGCTTCGGCATTTTCGGCTAAAACTTTCATGTTGGCAGGCAATTGTTCCGACAGGTCTTCCGAACTCCGGTACCGCAAGTCGCTCTCCCGCCGGTCGTAGTTGAATGCATATTCGGCAAGCGTGGAGTCGGAATTCAGGCGGAGTTGGTACCAGCCGGCGTCCCGGATCTGGGTGCCCGGCGTGAGCAACACCTTCGCCCCCAGGATCCGTTGTTCGGGGATAAATTCGACAGGCGCCCGGGTTTCGCCGGGTGTTGCTTCGGCGCCGTTTGCCGAAGGCCGGTTTTCATCGCCGGCAAGGCGCAGTTTGTACAATATTTCGCCGGCGGCGGAAGGCTGGTGCTTGGCTTCGAGCACCTCGTCTTTTCCGATGGTGTAGGCGATCTGCCGGCCTTTGGAGCCTGCAATGGCTGTTTTGAACAGCAGCGGCACAAAAATTTCTCCATTGCGCACCAGGTCGTTCACCTTTTCATCCAGGGGCGCGGCGCACAGGTACAGGGCGCCTTCGCCGGCTGGAAACTTGCTGAGCATGGCCGACCCGTCGCGGTACGTCAGGATATATTCGCCGCGATTGGGTGTGATTTTAAAATTGCCCTGGGTCGTCGGCAGGCGCAGGTTGGCACTTTTATTCAGAAAAACATCCTGAAAAACAAACTCTTCGGTGTTGATCTGGCTGGCCTGGCGTTGAACGGGCTCGTAGGCGCCGAGCGAGCCGCCGCCAAAACTTTGCAACAGGCCGTTGTAGGTGTTTAAATCGGCATTTTGAGCCGGAAAAACCAGCACATTGCCGCCGTTCTGCGCAAAGGCTTTGAGTTCCTGCGAGAACCCGGAGGTGATCAGCGCCGGTTCGTTCAGAATGATGAGTTGGTAGTTGCCAAATTTGGAGTAGTCCAGCGCACGCACGTCGGCATTGTCCATTTTAAAATACTGCGCACCGGCAAAAACATTGTTCAGGTATTTGCTGGGCTGTTGGCCGTTGATGCACAGCACGTTTATTTGTTCGGCGACATAGAACGAAAGAAAATAATCGTCGTCGAACTGCACCGGAAAGTCTGTCACCGAAAGCCTGGCTTCGTGCCAGCCCGGGTGCAGAATATTGAAACTCACGGTATCCAGGCGGCTGCTTCGGGCCGGGACCGGGATGGCGCCCACGGGTTTGGATTGTTTGTCGTGCCGCAGGGAAAGGCGCACTTCATCGGCATTTTCATCGCCGCGGTTGCTGATTTTTACCAGCAGTTTGGCGGGTTGGTTCAGTATCTGCACCGGGTTTTCAAACCAGGCCGAGTCGATGGAAATATTGTTTTCCTGCACGGCGCGCATGGGCACCAGGTTTACCTCCAGCAGGCTGTCTGCGAACGTTTCGAGGTCGCTGATGTTCTCCTGGAAGTCGCTGATCAGGAAAGCGATTTTATTTTCGGCTTTGCCGGTATTCAGGCACTGTTGCTGGCGGGTGAGCACCTTCGACAACACGCGGGTGGCGGGACTGATCCGGATTTCATCGATGCGCAACAGCGCGTCTTCCTTGCCGATCAGGCGCTGGTCGCGGCCTTCAAAATCGGTGGTCAGAATCTGAAACCGGTCGGCAGGGCCATAGGCCGTTACAATATCGCGGGCCCGTTGTTTGGCCAGCTCCAGCAGCGGCGCGTCTTTGGAAAGCGCCGCCATGCTGAACGAGTTATCCACGAATACGCTGACTGCTTTTTCCCCCTGTTTGACCTCGGAGCTGCGCGGAATGAAGGGTTGCGCGAAGGCCAATACCAGAAAAATAATGGCCAGGCAACGCATCAGGAGCACCAGCAGGTTGCGCAGTTTTTGCCGGTTGCTGGTGATATCTTTCACTTCCTGCAAAAAGCGCACATTGGTAAAATACACCTTCCGGAACCGGCGGAAATAAAACAGGTGAATAATGATCGGAATGGCAATTGCGGCAGCGGCGGCCAGGAATAACGGGAAAAGAAACTGCATAATGCGAGGTGGCTGTAAAAGCGGTGGCGGTATTTAATTGAGGATTGACGCTTGAAACGCAAAATTGTTTTTGAAAAGCTGCAAAGTTGCTGTTTTTCGGCGAAATCGCCGGATCAAAGCGCCGATGCAACAACGTTGCCGCCAAGCCTGTGCGCAAACCTGCAGCCTGCGGAATACTGATTAGAACATGTTGGGGATTTTTTGCCTCCGGCAAAAAATCCCCAACATGCTCTTACCTTCGCCGCAAAAACAATACGACCCATGAATTGGCAAAAACAGCTCCCGCAGTTAAAACACACCGGCTCGGGGAATTTTTTTCTCATCGCCGGCCCTTGCGCCATCGAAGGCGAGCAAATGGCCATGGATATTGCCGGCACCGTGCGGGAAATCTGCGACAAACTGACCATACCCTATGTTTTTAAAGGCAGCTACCGCAAAGCCAATCGCAGCAAAGCCGACTCGTTCACGGGTATCGGCGATGAAAAGGCCTTAAATATCTTAAAAAAGGTGTCGGAAACATTCGACATCCCGGTAACCACTGACATTCACACCGAACCGGAAGCTGCCCTGGCTGCGGCCTATGTGGATGTGCTGCAAATTCCCGCTTTTCTTTGCCGGCAAAGCAGCTTGCTCGAGGCAGCCGCCAAAACCGGGAAGGTGGTCAATATAAAAAAGGGGCAGTTCCTGAGCCCGGAAGCCATGCAATTTGCCCGGGAAAAAGTAATCGAGGCGGGCAACCCGAATGTTTGGCTGACCGAGCGCGGGACTACATTCGGCTACCAGGACCTGATCGTCGATTTTCGCGGCATCCCGGTGATGCGCGCTTTCGGGAGCCCGGTGGTGCTCGACTGCACCCACTCGTTGCAACAGCCAAATCAAAGCAGCGGGGTGACCGGTGGCAGGCCGGCATTGATCGGTACGATTGCACGGGCCGGAATAGCCAGCGGTGTCGACGGTCTTTTCATTGAAACCCACCCCAAACCGTCGGAAGCCAAGTCGGACGGGGCCAATATGTTGCCTTTGGATCAGCTGGGTGTGCTCCTGGAAAAGTTAGTTGAAATTCGCCGGATCGTGCGTTCAGAATAGGTTTTTGGTGTTTTGTTTTCGAAAAAACAAATAATTAATTGTGGCTTAATCAGGATTTTCCAAAAGCCTTTGTTGGAAATTGTACGGCTTACACTATTTTTACCGCCGTGAAAAAGCCGCTTCCTCTGCAGAAAGGGCCTTTTTTTTTGCTCCGGCAATTTTTTTTTGTTGCTACACACCAATTTGCCGTTTGGCTGCATCTTAACAAAGCCGGACGGTTCAAAATGAAACGGGAAAAAGCATTCCGGAGCAAATCGTCTCTTCTGCAAGGAGTACTGTCAAATCAACATTCATTAATTCAAAACTAAAACGCAGCATGACAGCAGCAAAAAACACTCCTGGTCAGAAACAACAAGGTAAAGGTTCGATTTTTCCTTATATCGCCGTCCCATTGTGTTTCATTGTGTCAACCGTAGTTTACATGTTTGTATTCGGTGACCCTTCCAACTTTGTGGACAATGACCCATCCAAAGACCCCATTGAAGGCAACTACATGGGTATTATTTACAAAGGCGGTTGGGTGGTACCCATCCTGCTCGGTATGTTCTTTGTCACCATTGTTTTCATCATTGAGCGCTTTATCACCCTGAACAAGGCAGCAGGCGCAGGCAAAATTGATGAATTTGTGAAAAGCCTGAAGGTTTCCCTCGACAAGGGCGATCTCAATTCCGCAATTTCAGCTTGCGACAAGCAAAAAGGCTCGGTAGCCAATGTAGTACGTGCCGGCTTGGTTAAGTATGGCGAAATGGAAAAAGTAGCCGGTATGGAAACCGACGCGAAAATTCTCGCTATTCAAAAAGAAGTGGAAGAGGCGACCACCCTGGAATTGCCCATGTTGGAGAAAAACCTCAACATTCTGGCAACCCTCGCATCGCTGGGTACCCTGGTTGGTCTGATCGGAACGGTACTCGGGATGATCCGGGCTTTCGCGGCCCTGGCACATGCCGGTGCACCGGATTCCACGGCGTTGGCTACCGGTATCTCCGAGGCCCTGATCAACACCGCACTCGGTATCAGTACGTCTGCTTTCGCCATCCTGTTCTACAACTTCTTTACCGCGCGTATTGACGGCATGACCTACCGGATCGACGAAGCAGGCTACAGCCTGACGCAAACCTACGCCTCGCAGCACGGCTAATCATTCAACTTGAGTTTGGGAGGTAACCCCGTACTCAATTAAAAGTTAACGTATTATGCCAAAACATAAACCACAACGGCACTCGCCATCCGTCGACATGACGGCCATGTGTGACGTTTCATTTTTGCTGCTCACCTTTTTTATTCTGACGGCCAAAGCAAAGCCGCAGGAGCCGGTGATTGTAGACACGCCATCCTCAATTTCGACAACCAAATTGCCGGAACAAGGTACGCTCACCATTTTGGTCGACCCGGAAGGGAAAGTTTATCTGGATATGGCCGGGCAGCATACCCGCCTGGCTTTGATCAAGGATATGAACGAACAGTACCCGATGGGGCTCAATGAGGAAGAAATGTTGCGCTTCTCCATTGCAGGAGCGTTTGGCGTGCCGCGCAATCAGCTGAAAGGCTGGCTGGCTTTGCCCTCCACCGAGCGCAATAAACTCACGGTGCCGGGGGTACCCGCCGATTCGACCAACAACGAATTGGGACCCTGGATACACAATGCCCGCCTTGCGCAGTTCAAAATGAAGCAGGAGGGCGTGGTTAACGATGAATATGTTATCGTGGTAAAAGCAGATGCCGACACACCTTATCCGGCGATTCAACGGATAATCAATACGTTGGTGGATATAAACGTCAACAAATTCAATCTGATCACCAGTCAGGAAACGGATCCGAGCAAACTCAATGTCGAGTTGGAAAAGTAGCAGACCCGCAAAGTCCGTTTAAACACTATTTCATCACCTAAACAGTACATCAATATGGCTGAGATGCAAACCGCGGATAGCGGTGCGAGAAAAAAAGGTGGGAAGGTCCGATCGAAAAAACTATCGACACGGGTTGACCTGACACCGATGGTGGACCTGGCGTTTTTGCTCATCACGTTTTTTATGTTGACCACCACGCTGGCTAAACCAACCATCATGCCCGTCGTAATGCCGGAAAAAGATGTCGAGGAAGAAGATTTGCAGGCAACCAAAGAATCGCAGGTTTTAACCCTGATTCTCGGCGCCGATGATCAAATCTATTATTACGAAGGCATTACCGATGCAAAACTGGATTCTACGGATTATTCTGCCGAAGGGCTTCGCCGGGTTATTCTGGACAAAAAAGACCGGGTGAAACAACAATGGGGCGATATGGAACGGGATGATCCGAAAAATCCGGGACAGAAGAAGTTCATTTCAAAACTCAACGTAATCATCAAACCGACGGAGGAAGCGCGGTATAAAAACATCGTGGATGCCTTTGATGAAATGAAGATTACGAACGTAGCGCTTTATGTTTTGCTGGACATCTCCGATCAGGAAAAAGAATTTATTAAAAATCCTGCCGGAGGCCTGAAATTCACCATTGAAGAACAGGCTGCCGCCACGACAGAGTAGTGCAAATTTGACAACCGTTTAACGTCACAATTAAAAAAACAGAAATTATGGCTGAAGCAAAAGGCACACCCGCTTACAGGGATATGCTGGATATCATCTTCGCCGACCGGAATAAAGAATATGGCGCCTATCAACTTCGGCGTGCATATCCTCAGTTTATGGGTCGGGCGTTGGGGTATGGCTTAGCGTTGATCATTCTCTTTTTTGCAATCCCCTACATTACCTCAAAAGTATCCGGGGCTTTCAAAAAAGAGGACAAACCGATCGACGTGGTAGCTGAACTGGGTCCGCCACCAGATATCGACCCGAACAACCCGCCGCCACCGCCACCGCCACCGCCGCCTACACCGCCGCCGCCTACGCGCTCGACGGTGCAGTTCGTGCCACCTATCGTTAAAAAAGACGAGGAGGTTGTCGATGAAGAACCGCCCACCGTCGAGGAGGTAATCGAAACCAAGGCCGACGTTGGCGCCGAAACAAAAAAAGGCAACGATGAAGCGCCGCCCGCTATTGACGAGAACCCTTCGGAACTCGCTATCGTGGAAGCGCCAAAGGTAGTGGAGGATAAAACCTACGAGATGTTTGATATTCAAAAGCCACCGAGCTTTCCCGGTGGTGATGGTGAACTGCTGAAATACCTTGCAGAGAATATCAAATATCCGCCGCTGGCCCGCGAAAACAATATTCAGGGTGTTGTAGCCCTGACCTTCGTCGTAGGTAAAGACGGCAAGGTACGCGATGTGAATATCGTGAAGGATATTGGCGGCGGTTGCGGCAAAGAAGCCGTACGCGTTGTGGAAACCATGCCAAAATGGATTCCCGGCGAGGCAAACGGCAACCCGGTAAAGGTGCGGTTCACCCTGCCGGTCCGGTTCCGACTGGAATGATTTTTCACGCTGTCATTTAGAATATTCCAGGCGCGTTGTTGAGTATTTCAACAACGCGCTTTTTTTGTGTAAAAAACTGAAAAACAACAGGTTGCTTCACACCAGAACTGGCCGGACTTGCATCTTTCAAGTAGTACATCACTTCAAAAACAAAACCATGGCAGCATTCAAAACCAGTAGCCGACGCAGCAATTCAGACCCTCCAAAAGCACAGGTGGACCTGACACCCATGGTCGACCTGGCGTTCCTGCTCATTACCTTTTTCATGCTGAGCACCGCGCTGGTCAAACCAAGCGTGATGCCACTGGTAATGCCGGAAACAGACCAACCGAAATTGCCTGATTTTCGAAAAGAATCGCAAGTGCTGACCCTGCTTCTTGCCGGCAACAACCAGGTATTCTATTACGAAGGCATCACGGAGCCAAGGCTCGACTCTACCGGCTATGCCGCCGAAGGGCTTCGCCGGGTAATCCTGAACAAGAAAAAACGCGTAGATGCCCAATGGCCACCGTCAGAAAGACCCGACCCGAAACAGCCCGGCCTGCTGAAGTCCGTTTCCAAACTAACCGTCCTGATAAAACCGACCCGGGAAGCCAGTTATAAAAACGTCGTTGATGCCCTGGACGAAATGAACATTTGCAACGTGGCGTACTACGTCCTGATGGATATTTCCGAACAGGAACTGGCCTTCCTTCAAAACCCCGGCTCCGGGTTGTCTTTTGATCCGAAGCAACAGGCAGCAGCCCGGTAACTAATCCATTTTTCATTTCCGGTTCAACATCAAACCCACAGCTGCATGCAGCAGGTGCTGGCCGGCTATTTATTTCACCTTTAAAATTTATTACCATGAAATTCCAACCAGAAATCACGCACAGCGACATGCTCAGCATCGTTTTTGCAAACCGCAACCAAGCCTATGGCGCCTACCAGCTCCGGCGGCAATACCCCCAGTCCATCGGCCGTGCCATGGCCTACGGATTTGCCCTGATTTTTTTGTTTTTCGCTATCCCGTATCTATCCTCAAAGTTTGTCGACAGGACAGTTGAAGTCAACGAAGCGACGGATTATGAACCCGGGCCGCCACCAGACATCGACCCGGACAATCCGCCACCGCCGCCTCCACCAGCGCTAACGCCTCCGCCACCTACCCGCTCAACCATGCAGTATGTGCCGCCGGTAGTGGTGCGCGATAGTGAAGCGGAAGATCACAATGCACCAACGGTGGAAGACCTCGTGACGACAAATGCCGAGGTGGGTAAAACGAACGAAAAAGGCAATGACGATGCGCCTCCGGGCCTTGACGATAATCCAAAAGAACTAACTTTTGTGGAAGCACCGAAAGCCCACACAGAAGACCGGGTTTACGAAATGTTCGACATTCACAAGCCGCCGGGCTTTCCTGGTGGCGATGCTGAACTGCTCAAGTATCTTGCTGAAAACATCAAGTACCCGCCTCTGGCGCGGGAGAACAACATCCAGGGCGTAGTGGCGCTTGCCTTTGTCGTTGATAAAGACGGCCGCGTGCGCGAGGTGAATATTTTGAAAGACATCGGAGGAGGCTGCGGGAAAGAAGCCCTGCGTGTCGTGGCGAGTATGCCGAAATGGCTGCCCGGCGAGGCGAATGGGCACCCGGTGAAGGTGCGGTTTACGCTGCCGATGCGGTTTCGGCTGGAGTGAGCTCGATTAATTATACAAATACATACTCCTGTTCCGCTCCAACTCCCGGAAATACGGGTCCTTCAAATCCTTGATAAAGTAAATCGCCTCCCCGGTAGACTTCATCTCCGGCCCAAGGCGCTTGTCCACTTTCGGGAATTTTTCGAAGGAAAATACCGGAATTTTGATGGCGTAGCCATCCAGTTTTTTCTCCATTTTAAAATCCTTCAGCTTGTGTGTGCCGAGCATCACCTTGGTGGCAATGTTGAGGTAAGGCACGCCATAAGCTTTGGCAATGAACGGCGTGGTACGGGAAGCGCGCGGGTTGGCCTCGATGACGTACACCGCATCATTTTTTATGGCAAACTGGATATTGATGAGCCCGCGAATATTCAGCGCCCGGGCAATGCGCTCGGCGTATTCCGACATGGTGGCCAGGGCTTTATCCGACAAGGAAAATGTGGGCAGCACGGCGGATGAATCGCCCGAGTGAATACCGGCCGGTTCGATGTGCTCCATGATGCCCATGATGTGGATTTCGTCGCCGTCGAAAATAGCGTCGATCTCGGCCTCCTGGGCCCGCTCCAGAAACTGGTCAATTAACACGCGATTGTCCGGCATATGTTTGAAAATGCTGAGTACGTGCCGCTCCAGTTCGTGGTCGTTGATCACAATTTTCATGCGCTGGCCACCCAACACGTAGGACGGCCGCACCAACAACGGGTAGGGGATTTTGGCGGCCACGCCGAGCGCCTCGTCGACATCGCGGGCTACGCCATATTTCGGATACGGAATGCCCAGTTCTTTGAGCATGTCGGAAAACCGCCCGCGGTCTTCGGCAATATCCATGTCGTCGTAGGAGGTGCCGATGATGTTCCAGCCGTTTTTATGCAGGTCTTCGGCGAGTTTCAGGGCCGTTTGGCCGCCGAGTTGGACGATCACACCGTCGGGCTGCTCCAGTTCGAGTATCTCCTCCAGGTGCTCCCAGTACACCGGTTCGAAGTACAGCTTGTCGGCCAGGTCGTAGTCGGTGGAAACGGTTTCCGGATTGCAATTGACCATGATGGTTTCGTAACCGACTTCCTTCGCCGCCAGCACGCCGTGTACGCAGCAGTAGTCGAATTCGATGCCCTGCCCAATGCGGTTGGGCCCGGAGCCCAGCACCACGATCTTCTTTTTGTCGGTGCGGATGCTCTCGTTTTTATCGTCGAAGGTGGAGTAGAAATAATTGGTTTTCGACTCAAACTCCGCAGCGCAGGTATCCACCATTTTGTACACCCGCCGGATTCCCAGTTTTTTCCGCTGGGCGGTCACTTCTTTTTCAGTGATGCGGAGCAGCCAGGCGATTTGCGCATCGGAGTAGCCGTTTTTCTTGAGTTGCATGAAAAAGTCGGGCAAAATATCCTCCGCCACGTTGAAGCGCAGGAGCCGGTCCTCCATTTTTACCAGGTCTTTGATCTGGTCGATAAACCAGCTGTCGATACCGGTCATTTTCTGCACCGTCCGCGACGGGATTCCCAACCGCAATGCATCCTTGACCCGGTAGATCCGGTCGTCGTACACTTTTTCCAGGCGTTCGAGGATATCCTCGGTGCGCATCCATTCTTTTTTGTCGGCGCCCAGTCCGTTGCGGCTGTTTTCTTGGCTCTGACAGGCTTTTTGCAGGGCTTCGTTGAAACTGCGTCCGATGGCCATCACCTCCCCGACCGATTTCATTTGCAAGCCCAGCCGGTGGTCGGCGCCGTGAAATTTTTCAAAATTCCAGCGCGGCATTTTTACAATCACATAGTCGAGCGTAGGCTCGAAGTAAGCGCTGGTGGTTTTGGTGATCTGGTTTTTCAACTCATCGAGCGTGTAGCCGATGGCCAGTTTGGCCGCAATTTTGGCAATGGGGTAGCCCGTGGCCTTGGAAGCCAACGCCGAAGAACGCGACACCCGGGGGTTCACTTCGATGGCGATCAGATCCTCCGTTTCCGGATTTTGGGCAAATTGCACATTGCAGCCACCGGCAAATTCACCCAACGCCCGCATGATCTGGATCGCCTGGTCGCGCATGCGCTGGTAGGCAGTGTCCGAAAGGGTCATCGCCGGCGCGATAGTGATGCTGTCGCCGGTGTGGATGCCCATTGGATCGAGGTTTTCGACGGTGCAGATGATGACGACATTGTCGTTTTTATCGCGCAGCAATTCCAGTTCAAATTCCTTCCAACCCAGCACGGCTTTTTCCACCAGGACTTCGTGTGAGGGCGAGGCGTCGAGCCCGCGTTTGAGCGCCTCGTCAAATTCCTCCTCTACCATGACGAAGCCGCCACCCCAGCCCCCCAGGGTATAGGATGGCCGGATAACCAGCGGGAAACCAATTTTTTGGGCCGCTTCTTTACCCTCCAGGTACGAGTTGGCGATGATCGAGGGCGCCACGTCGATACCGATGGAGATCATCAGCTTCCGGAAGGCCTCCCGGTTTTCGGTCGTTTCAATGGCTGCCGTATCCACACCGATCATGCGCATGTCGTACTTTTCCCAGATGCCCAGTTTTTCGCATTCGATCGCGAGGTTGAGGGCTGTTTGCCCGCCCATGGTCGGGAGCACGGCATCCAGCACCGGCAGATCGGGATTTTCCCGGTGCTCCTGAATTACCCGCTCGATACTTTCCGGCGTCAGCGGACGCAGGTAAATAAAATCGGCGGTCACCGGGTCGGTCATGATCGTTGCCGGGTTGGAGTTGATCAGAGCGACCTGAATGCCCTCTTCCCGCAGGGAGCGGCTGGCCTGGGAGCCGGAATAGTCGAATTCGCAGGCCTGACCAATGATGATGGGGCCTGAGCCGATGATCAGAATGGACTTGATGGACTTGTCTTTTGGCATAAAACGGTGGTATTAATGCAGTCGTCCTACGGCTCGAAGCCGTAGGACGACTAAAATGTAGTGTATAAAAAAAATGCTGGAAACCGGCAGCATGACCGGTATCCAGCATTTCCGAAAATCTGCATTGTAGTTTGGTATCATGATTTTCGGGGCCCAAAGGTAAGAAGCCTCCCGGAATTAGACCAACATCTCTTGTAAATTGCGCCCGATAGTCGTACAATTCTAAAAAAAACAAGTTTACACATGAAACTACCCGTTACGCTCCTGCTCCTTTTTTTGCAAACTACAGTCACCCTGTCCAGCCAAAATCTCGTGACTTCCACGTTGTTAGGCTCCCGAACCAAAGCCCAACTGACCAGCCAGTTCGGCATCCCGTTTATTCAATATGATGTCAACTACTACCGGATTACGTACACAACTACCGGCCTGCAAGGCCAACCCGACACCGTCTCCGGGTTGATTGTCGTGCCCAACGATGCCTCCGGGGTATTCCCCCGCCTCGTTTACCAACACGGTACTTCCGGTTCCAAACTGGATGTGCCGTCGTTCAACGTACTCACCAACGGCGAAGGCATCATCGGCCTGCTTTTTGCCGGCCTGGGCTTTACCACCCTCATGCCCGATTACCTGGGCCTTGGGATTTCCGACGGGGTACACCCCTACGTGCATGCAGAATCGGAAGCCTCGGTCGCCGTCGACATGCTGGCCGCCCTGCCGGCATTCAACAGCCAATTCAACACCCATACGAACGAGCAACTATTTATCACCGGCTATTCCCAGGGCGGGCACGCCGCCATGGCCCTGCACCGCGAAGTGGAAACGAACCTGTCGGCCAATTACACCGTGACCGCAGCAGCGCACTTATCGGGGCCTTACAGCATTTCCGGGGTGATGCGCGACCTGATCTTGTCAGACACGGTGTACTATTTTCCGGCCTACCTGCCCAATACCATCGTCTCGTACCAGGCCGCTTACGGAAACCTGTACACGCAACTATCCGACGTTTTCCAGGAACCTTACGCCACGAAAATCGGACAGTTTTCCGATGGCAGCCTCACGCTCAACCAGTTGAACAGCCAATTGATCAGCCTGCTTATCGCCAACGAAGGCTCCAGCAAACCATTCCGCATGCTGCAGCCGGCTATTGTGCAGGATGTGACGACCGATCCGGACCATCCCTTCAATGTCGCCCTTCGGGCAAACGACGTGTACGCCTGGGCGCCGGAAGCGCCGACGCGCATTTTTTATTGCAAGGCCGACGACCAGGTGCCGTTCCGGAACAGCCTGCTTGCCCGCGACTCGATGCTGGCCCGCGCCGCTGTTGATCTGGTCGCCACTGATGTCGACTCCACCGCCGATCACGGCGGCTGCGTGACGCCTGCCCTTACCAATACGGCATTCTTTTTCCTCGGCTACCGGCAGATCGATGTTTTCACCGGCACCGGCGCACCGGCAATGCTGGCTTTGGAAATACAGCCCAACCCGGCGAGCAGTGTTGTTTTGTTGAAAAATTTGCCTGCCGACGGGCAACTGCAACTCTTCGACCTGAACGGCCGCCAACGTTTCAACACGCCGGTCCCGGAAGGCGACTACCGGCTCGACATTGCTTCGTTTGAAAACGGCATGTACCTGTTGCAATACCTGCGCGCGGGAGAAATCCGGCAAAGCCGGCTGGTGATTCAGCGCTAACCAACCGATTTTAGAAATTATGAAACAGTTTTTCTTTTTCAGCCTGCTCCTTTTTTTGCAAACCCCGGGCTTCGCCCAAAAAACGGGCAAGGCCGAACGCGCCATCCTGGCCATCATGGACGCCCAGGAACAAGCCTGGAACCAGGGCAACCTGGAGGCGTTCATGGCCGGATACTGGCCCTCCGACAGCCTGAAATTTATCGGCTCCAGCGGCCTCACCTATGGCTGGCAACAGACGCTGGCGAATTACAAAAAAGGGTATCCCGACCAGGAAACCATGGGACAATTGAAATTCACTATCCTATCCGTGGATGTCCTTTCCCGAAAAAGTGCCTTCGTGATTGGCAAATGGCAGCTTACGCGAAAGGCCGGTGACGTGGGCGGGCATTTTACGCTGCTTTGGAAAAAAATCGGCAGGCAGTGGCTGATCGTGGCGGATCATTCGAGCTAGGTTTTTCCCCGCGGCGTTTTGTGCGCTTCAGGAATTGCCGCCAATGGTAATGGTGTAGGCGTACGTGGCGCCCGGTTTTTCCGGCTCCGGGGCCGGTTCGGCGGGTTTTTGCGTCGTGTACTGGTAGGTATACTGCACGACAGTTCCCGGCTGCGGAGGCGCCGGGGCTTTAGCCGGAACGGGCAATTTGAATTTGATGTTTGCTTTTTTGTGAAACAACACCCGTACACCGCGGTTCCGGCCTACCGAAAACTTGAGCAGGCGCAACACCCGGCAGGCTTCTTCATCGCAGCCATGCCCCAAACCCTGCAACACGCGGGTGTCTACCACATTCCCCTTGAAATCAATGTCGTATTCGATATAAACGGTTCCCTCGATTTTGGCGGCTGCGGCTGCGGCCGGGTAACGCAGGTTTTGATAAATAAACTTCGTCAGTTCCTTCGGCCCGCCGGGAAATTCCGGCTGCTGGATAAAATGTTTCGGTCTTTTTTCGCGCTCCATGAGTTGTCAGGCAAATTGCGGTGGAATAGAAATTATGCAGCGTTTCAGGCCAGTTTATGGGTCAACCGTTGGTGTTGGAAGATTTTGTCCGCCAAACGCAACCCCGAAACAACGAACAGCAACAATAAACCGTACAGCAAAACCGGGCTATTCACCCAGGCCATCCAGTCGACGGCAGGAAGTTCGGGCAGCGCAATGCCGGGCAATTCCGACGGGGCCATCTGCATGGCTGCAACCAGCATCACTACCACCGGAGTAAGTACAAAAAGCCCGAATGCCAGCACGATGAACCGGATAATCCAGTCGCTGCTGCCTTTGGCTGTTTTGGCCTGCGCCTGTTCGGCGGCCCAGGCCGCCATGACGCGGTCGGTAAAACCCGGGTCGGGCGATTCCATCGGCAGGGTTGCCAGTGCTTGTTTTTCATCCAGGATGTGTTGCAGGCGGCGCTGCCATTCCGGATGCTGCTTCAGGTAGGCTTCTACCCGGGCATTTTCCGACGTGTCGAGAAAACCGTCGGCATAATCCCAGAGCAGGTCGTCGGTTAGCAAAAAATTATTTTCCATAGTTCTGCCAGGTTACTGGTTTGAATGCTGCTGTTTTATTCATTTCGGTTTTCAGGTGCGGTACTGTTACGCTTCAAATTCTACACCAATTCCGCCGTCGAGCACGGTTCTGAGCCGTTGCCGGGCCCGGCAGAGTTTGGTTTTGGCATTTGTCAGGGTAAGGTTCATAATTTGACAAATTTCTTCGAGGCTTTGTTCATACAGGTAAAACAGGGTGATGATGGCGCCGTCGTCTGGTGAAAGCTTCGCGATCGCCTGTTTCAGGGCCGCGCTGCGATCATGCTGTTCCAGTCCGGCCGAAGCATCGGCTGTGCCTGTATCTTCCAACTGAATTGGCCGCTCGGCATCATCGAGCGACAGGATTTCGGGTTTTTGTTTGCGCAGGTGATTCAGGGAAGTGGTGTACACGATTTTGTACAGCCAGGTCGTGAATTTGCAATCGCCCCGAAAGTCGGCCATGTAGCGAAACATGCGCACAAAACTATCCTGCGCCACCTCCAGGGCATCCTCCCGGTTTTTGACAAAACGCACCGACAAGGTGAACACGTATTTTTCATAACGTTTCACCAGCATCGCCTGGGCGGATTGCCGCCCTTGTAATGCCTGTTGGATCAGTGTTTCGTCGCTTAATGTGGGTGCCATGCGTGGGCGTTTGCCAGTTGTTTTTACTCGGACACCGGCTTTCGGGATGGTGTTACAAATTTCGGTTTTTTATTTTAAAACCTGTCAGGTCGGATTTAAACCCCGGTAAGCCAGGTCGCGACCTGGCTTACCGGGGTTTAAATCCGACCTGACAGGTTAGCAATCAACCATTCCGCCAAAAAAACCGGATCAACCTGTTCCAGGGGATGTTTCACACCTTGCAGTAGTTCAAACCGGCCGTTCGGCAACTGCGCCGCCATCTCCCGGGATTCTTCTTCCGTGACCATGTGATCTTCCGAGCCCAAACCGATCAACACCGGGCACGAAACAGCGCGTACGGTATCCGCCGACAAGGACGCGCCGTTGCCAAGATCGTGCAACAGCCCGGCAGTACGGCGCAACACCTCCCGCCAATCGACCGGTGCGTGGCGCGTGGCGAGCAGTTCGGCGAATACCGGCACCTTCGCCGCGATCTTGTCTGCATTGAGCAGCGCCGCTTCCCGGCTTGCGATCTCGGGTGTCCAGTGAAATTTGGTGCCCAGGGTTACGATACCCTGAATCCGTTCCGGGTATTTCGCAGCCAGTTGCATGGCGGTGTACCCGCCCATGCTATATCCGAAAATATGTACTCGGGGGATGTTGTTTTTATCCAAAAAACGCAGCACCGCCTCCGCAAAATAAGGTATTGAAAAGTCGGAAGGCAAAGGCGCCCCGCCATGTCCTGGCAGGTTAAACGTGTGGATGTGCCAGTCGGCCGGCAGCAGGGGAATCAGTTTGTCAAACTGGCCGGCGCTACCCAGGGCGCCATGTAAAAGCAGAAGCGGCGAATTCATTGGCTAAAGGTATTAAAAAGAAGGTTTCTGGTTAGAAGGTTTCTGGTTGGAAGGTTGTTCACCATTTCGGAAATTGTACAACCCTCCAACCAGAAACCTCTAAACCGGCAACCTAAAAGCCATTTCATATCTTTGGCGAAAAAAAATCCGCACATGCACGCCCAGCTCGTCGACCTGCACAACCGCCGAATTTACCCTGCCGAGATTACCCTTGAAAACGGCCATATCCGCCGTATCCGGGAAGTCGACCGCGTTCCTGCCGATGCCGGGTACGTATTGCCCGGTTTTGTGGATGCGCATGTACACATTGAAAGCAGTATGTTGCCTCCGGCGGAATTTGCGCGTATGGCCGTGGTGCATGGTACGGTGGCCACGGTCTCCGATCCGCACGAAATTGCCAATGTGCTGGGGGCTGCCGGGGTACAGTTTATGCTGGAGGATGCGCACCGGGCGCCGGTCAAATTTTGTTTTGGCGCCCCGTCCTGCGTACCGGCTACGGGTTTCGAAACCGCCGGCGCGGTGCTGGATGCTGCTGCGGTGGAGTTGTTGTTGCACAACCCGGCCATCGGCTACCTGTCGGAAATGATGAATTTTCCCGGTGTGCTGCATGGCGATGCCGGGGTGCTGGCTAAAATAGCCACGGCCAAGCGCCTGGGCAAACCCGTGGACGGCCATGCCCCCGGACTGCGCGGCGACGATGCCCGGCGCTACTTCGCCGCAGGTATCAGCACCGACCACGAGTGTTTTACCTATGAAGAAGGGCGGGAAAAAGCGCTGCTGGGCGTCAAAATCCTGATCCGGGAGGGTAGTGCGGCCCGCAATTTTGAAGCCCTGTGGCCGCTGTTGCATGAATTTCCGGATCAGATCATGTTTTGCTCCGACGACAAACACCCCGACGATCTGTTGAACGGCCATATCGACCGTTTGGTGGCCAGAGCCCTGGCCAAAGGTTGCGATCTGTTCGATACCCTGGGCGCCGCCTGCGTACACCCGGTGGAACACTACCGCTTGCCGGTAGGCCTGCTCCGGGAGGGCGACCCTGCCGATTTTATCCGGGTGGCCGACCTGACCGAATTTCGGGTGCTGGAAACCTGGATCGACGGGCGTTGTGTGGCCGAAAAGGGCGAAACCCGGCTTCTGCATCAGGCGGCCGGTACGCCCAATCAGTTTGCAGCCCTGCCGCGCCACCACGACGATTTTCGCCTGCCGTCCAAACACCAAACGGGCGTTGTGCGCCTCATCCGCGCCTGGGACGGCGAGATCGTGACCGGCAGCGAGGAGGGGCATGCACACCTTCAGGAAGGCCTGCTGCTGCCCTATCCGGCACAGGATGTGTTGAAAATTGCGGTGGTGAACCGGTATGCGCCGTCGGCGCCACCCGCGATCGGTTTTGTGCGCGGATTTGGCATACAACGCGGGGCACTGGCATCCAGTGTCGCGCACGACTCGCACAACATCGTGGCGGTTGGCACCGACGATATGGCGCTGTGCACCGCCGTCAATGCCATCATCGAAGCCCGCGGCGGGGTGTGCGCCACCAACGGCGCCGGCGATACCCGGGTGTTGCCGCTGCCCATTGCCGGCCTGATGAGCCCGATGGATGGGTATGCGCTGGCCCGGAATTATGCCCAACTGGATGCCTGGACGAAGAACACCTTGCAGTGCGCCCTGAAGGCGCCGTTTATGGCGCTTTCCTTTCTCGCCCTCCCGGTTATTCCGGCTTTGAAAATGACGGACCTTGGGCTGTTTGACGTGGAAAAATTTGATTTTGCGGAGGTGGAGGTGGCGTACCCTTCCGTTTAATGCCGCTGTTGGCGTCCTCGTCAACAGTAAAAAATTCATGCCGCTGTTGACGTCCTCGTCAACAGCAAAAATTCACGAGCTATTGCAAATTGCGCGAATCAGGTTGTGCAGTGGAGAGGCGATTTTTGTGCGCGAACCGGAGGTTCGCGTTACTTCACAAAATGCGCCGGCGGCGATAAAAACAACCCGATGCGTAAAAACGGCGCGTTGGTGGGCTCCACTTTGAACGCTTCGCTGTTCAGGTTTTTCGATTCAAAATCGCTGCTCAGGTTGTACTGGTAGCCGACTTTCAGGTTTACCCATATCCAGCCGGACACTTGTTGCTCGAGCTGAACGGAAGCCAGGATTTCCGAATGGTTGAACGCGTAGTCGAGGGGCGCCGGGGTGTTTTGGTCGACATCCAGGCGGTACGACTGCCCGTTGTATTCGATGCCGCCCAACAGCAGCGTGCTGCCGGCGAGGTTGTGGCGCACAAAAACAAACGCGGGCAAGGCCGATTCGATGGCCCATTTCGGGTTGAAATTGCGGTTGTACAGGATAAACGGCAGAATACTGGTGCGGCGGCGGAAGCCGGTACTGAAGTTGACGCCAAATCCCCACTCCTTGTCTTCATCACGTTTTACGCCAAAAAGAGCCAGGGCTTTGTAAATGTTGTACCGGTCGTTGAAAAGTACCACGCCGGAGTAATTGCCATTGCAGGAATTGCGTATGCGGAGCGAAAAATACTTTTTCTCATCAAAGGATTTCGTGAACAGCACATCCAGCGAATGGCTGTTGAAGCGCCTGCTGTCCATCGCTTCGAAGGTTTCCCTGAAATCGGGGCCGTACTGGCTGAAGGCAAACGATTCGGTGACATAGCGGTAGCCCGCCAAAAGTTTGATGCCCGGTTTGTTCAGAATGGGCGCTTTGAGGCTGAACCGAAAACTTTGCAGGTTGGTGTATTTACTCAAGGGCCCGGAACTGCTGTGCGATTCCGGCTTATAGGAGCCCCGGCCAACCAGGTTGTAGGAAAGTTCCAGGCCTTTGGAGCGCGACTTGTTTCGAACGCCGGGTTTGCAAAAGCAGCGGATTTCGGCGACGCTGATGTTAGCGTCCACATCGTCCGGAAAATACTCCGGTCTGGATTGCGAAAACAAGGTGCAGGCGCAGAGCATCAAGACCGGGAGAAAACTTTTTTCCAACATAGCCAAAATTTAAAAAATAAGGTGGCAGAGCCCAAACATGATTACCGAAATAATGATGCCAACTAAAAAAACATGGTAGGCAATCTGAATATGCTTGTACCGTTTGGCCAGGTCGACACCCAGGCGATACATATCGCGTTTGATGGTGCCGTACAGGAAACTCCGATCATGTGTGGCCTGTTCCACCGCCCATTCAAATTCTGCCTGTGTCATGTTGTAAAAATCATCGAATGTCATCAGGCTGGCTGTCTTTTTCTCGACGGCATCCCGTTCCTGGCGGCCCGGGTTTAGTTTGGGACGTGTGGCAAAAATAGCAAAAGCGATGGACAGCAGGTTGGTCAAAACCAGCGGACCAAGTGCGTACGCCAGGTTCGGGTCGTCTGCCAGAAACGGGTACAGGCCGCCCAGGACGATCGCCAGCATAATGGCATTGACGGCCAGCAGGATGCCGGATTTTTTGTCCACGATCTGGCGGCGGGTGTACAAATTGGTGCTGGCCAGCCGGTACCAGGTTTCCGTGCCGCGTTCCGGTACGTTTTGCACTTTGGCCAGTTTTTTCTTCAGTTGCAGGAGTTCCCGCTCGTCGACTTTCATCGACTGCGCCAGCGTTTCGTCCATGCGTCGCGACCGCTTTTTGAGCATTTTTTTGAATTTGCTCAGGTTTTCCGATTTGCCGCGGTCAAACGTTGCCTGGGCAAAGGGCGTGGCGTAGCGGTGGTGTTGCATCTGTTTGGCTATGCCGCGGTACCAGATATCGCCTTCCATGCCGCTGGCGCTGGTTCTGTCCAACTCGGAGTAGTACGCCCGCAGCCGCTTTTCGAACTTGGGGTCGGCATAAAAAGCGGTCAGCGTATCGAGCAGGATGAGCACCAGGCTGGAGGTATGGGGCTCGGGTTGGCGGGCTTCCGTCACCAGATTTGCGGCGGCGGCCAGTTCCGGCAGTTCGGATTCTTCCAGTTTTCCTTTCAGTCGTTTTTGAGCCAGGGCCAGGCCTTTTTCCGGGGCCAGGTTGTTTTCCCATTGGCTGGCAAAGTGCAGGCCGAGGGCTGTTTCCAGCATGGCCAGTTCATGTTCGGCAACCTGTTCGGCGCGGGCAATTTTTTGCAAAATTTCCAGATGCTCATGCAGGCGTTTGAACGAGTGAAACTTAAACGGCGATTCGGCCGTTGCCAGCAGCGGGCGGTAGCATTTTTCCAGTTTGGCAAACAAGCTCATACGTCAGTGTTTAATATCAGACCCGGCGCCCAGGCGGAAAAACAGGCGCGGGCCGTTCTCGTTGGTTTGTTTTGGCTGGAAAATACCGAAATACAGCGTCAGGCCGTCCAGTGGCGCCAGCCAGAGACCGCCGCCGAAATCGTAATTCCAGTTTTCCGATTCCTCATCCTCCGCCCAAACCCGTCCGTAATCGAATCCGGCAAAAACGCCCAGGGTGAACGGCAGTATCCGGTTGTAGGTGCTGAACAGCCGGGCGCTGAGGTCGAAATTTTGCCAGACGGCGGTTTTTCCATAAAAACGCTGCGCGTGATAACCGCGCAGCGTTTCGCCGCCACCCAGGTTTGGGGCATGGTAAAAGGCGAAATTTTCACCAAAAATATGCTGCACGCCAATGCGCGTGCGGAAGATGATGGACTCTTTCAGGTCGAGCGGTTTGTAAATCGCCAGATCGGTGCGCAGGGCCGCGAAACTGTATTTTGAATCCCCCAAGTCGTTCAGGTAGCGCAAGGTGGTGTTGAACGCAATACCCCGGTGCGGGTTGAGCCAGTTGTCGAGGCTGTTGAAATGAAGCCCCGTCATGGCGCCGCCAAAATACTGCCGCTCAAAATCTTCCGCACTGAACCCCGCGGCATCGCTGGTGATAAAGCGGTCCTGCGTGTCTTCGAGGTCGCGGACATCGAACAGCGGGCCGAAGTAGAATTTGCCGTTGTTGCCGGCAAAACGTTTTTTGAGGGCCGGCAGCAAGTGCACCTGGCTTTGCCGCACGCGGTAATAATTGATTTTGTTGGTTTCAAAATCGGCGCGCGAGCGGTTGCCGAAGCCAAAGTAATTCAACACATACGAGGGCGCTGAAAACTGCGACTCCAGCATAAAATCCCAGGAGCCAAAAGCATTCAGGATGTCGGCGTCGTACTGCAAAAACCAGGCATTGGTGGCGAAGGCAAAACTCCCGGCAAATTTGTGTTGGGCATGGTAGGGGTCTTTTTTGAATTTGTAGGTGGTTCTGGACAGGTTGAGCCCGACGAAAAAGCCGTCGTCGGGGTTCATGCCCATGATCGGGAGCGGCACCGTGTAGCCGTATTCGTTGTGCGCCGCCCGGTGGTCGTACAGGTTGTAAATGCGTTGTTTGGTGCGCCGGTCGCTGGTTTCGCCGCTACCCTGCACGGTATTTTCCTCTTTGTCGTCGTACACCAGGGTAAGTTTGTCGGCGCCCATCACCTGCGAGTTGTCGGTAAACAGATCTTTCCCCTGCCCGCCGATCAGCCGCACTTTTATGCTTTGGTTGACGTTGCCGGAAACCTGGAAAATATCGTCGTCGCCAACGCCGTACACGTTGATCACCTTCGTTTCGTCGGCCAGGAAAAGCCGTTCGAACACCTGGTCTTTTTTCTCCCCTTTTTTATTGGTTTCGAAAACGCGCACCCGCACATTTTTGTCGGATTCGCGGATGATCTCAAACAGTTCATCTTCATCGGTGCCGTACACGTCCACTTCTTTTGACAGCAGGAGGTAGCGGCGGCGGGCAATCGACACCACGCTGTCGCGCCGGGCTTTCAGGTTGGCAATTATCGTTTCGGCGCTCAGGTCGTAGGCGCGTTTGGGCCAAACGGCAAACGCTTTTTCAATCACCTCGTCGGTCAGGTTTTCCCGGATAAACAGCGCTTCGGCCTGCCATTCGGGCCAGCTCATCATATTGAGGAAAGAGCGGTCGAAGTGCCGGGCGCTCCAGGTGGCCCATTTCATATTGCTGATGGTTGGGCTGTACACCCGCAGTTGGCGCAGGAAGGGCATCGTTTGGCGGCTGATCGCTGTGACGAGGCCGTCGTATTTTGAAAACGCCTGGTCGCGGTCGCGGGGTACCGGCCGGTAAAACTTGCGTTTGCCGTCTTCGAACCGCGCCCAGCGCCACTGGTCATCATGGCGGTCCCAATCGCCGAGGATCAAATCGAACAGGCGCGAGCGCACGGCCCAGCGTTGGTCGATTTTGTGGTTGTTGTTTTTCAGGGTTTTGGCTACGATATCCGGGGTACTGATAATTTTTTCCGAATTGCCGAAAACGCCCGTTTCGCTCCAGTCGCCGCCGGCCCGTTCTTCAAACAGGTAGACGCTGCCGCCGAAGCTCTCGTTGTACAGGCCCAGCGCCGGTTGTTTGGGCACGTACACGATACGCGGGTTGGTGTGGTACACCTGTGCGGCATCGGCCAAAACGGGAATGGCCAGGGGGGCAAAGGGGTGGGTGGAGAGAAAATTGTCGAGTGCAACACTGCGCGCCGCCGTCATTTTGTTCAGTGGGAACGGCAGCAGGCGGGATACGTCCTTGGTCAGGTCGCGCAACACGTACTGGTGGCCGCCGGCACTTTTCAGGCGCAGGGAGTTGGTTTGGTTGCCGCCGCCCTGCTGAATGGGGGTCATCCCGCCCAGGTGGGTCGACAGGTCCAGCACCGGGAATTCGTAGGTGCCCAGGTAAACGTCGCGGTAGTGTGTACCCAATACAAATTTGTGCAGGCCTCCCACGGCATGCAGAGTGTCCTGGATCACCGTTTTTTCCACGGTGGTCAGCCCTTTTTCGTATTCGGAAAAATCGAACACCTCCGTTTCATCGAGCGGGATGGATGGCGGGAGAATACGCTTCCGGAAAACTTCTTCCACGGCTGTGCCCTTGTCTTTGGGCGTCCAGAAATGTACCCAGGCTTCGCCGTTTTCATAAAAATCAATGGTTGAAAAACCGGGAGCGCCGTAGGCAAACTGGGCGCCCTTGCCCAGCGATACCGGGCTTGTTTTGGACCCCGAGCCACTCACAATAAAGCGCTGTGCATCATTTTCGAGGTATTGAAGTGCGTGTTCGTGGCCGGATGCGAAAATGTAGCTGCCGTTCTTTTTTGCGCCGGGCAAAATAGCGCCCATCAGTGCCTTATACGAGCCGTTGGCCATGTCCTGCCTGCTGCCGATAGACGCCCGCAAAAAGGCGGTCAGCGTCCCCAGGCCGGGCAGCGGAACGTACAGGTTGGGTTTGAGTTGGGTCAGTGGGAAAATATGTTCTTTCAAACTGTGTTTTCCACCATGCGGCCCGTTGGTATACGGCGGATGGTGCATGGCAATCACGACGTTGTGGCGCCGGTATTTGCGCAGCACATTTTCCATTTCAAACATAAAATGGGCGCGGCTTTTTATATCGCAGCCGTCGTTGATGCCGGGTTCCTTGTCCCAGTCGGTGAGGTACCATTCCGAATCGATGGCCACCACTACGAGGCGATCGTCGAGTTCGATAACCTCGGGCCCTGCACAGCCGTCGTTTGGCACGAAATAGTTTTTCCAGCCTTTTTCGTCTTCATCGGTTACGCCGCGTTGTTTGTTGAGGTATTCTTCCACATATTTTTCCTGGCGGAGCACGCCATCCAGGCCGTTGCCCCAGTCGTGGTTGCCGGGTACAAAAAGAATTTCGCCTTTGAAGCCGGTGAGGGCATCCAGTTGCGCGTTCATGTTTCGCTCGGCGGCGGCGCGGTTTTTCGTGTCGGTCTTGTCTGGCAGGCCGCGCTGGTAAATGTTATCGCCTAAAAAAAGAATGGAGGCGTTTGAAGTGGCTTTGGGCAGGTTGTCGGTCAGGTACCGCAGCACCGGATTTTCGCCCGATTCGGGAAGGTAACCGGCGTCGCCGATCAGGTACATGGTGTGGGTTCGGGTCAAACCCGGATCGGGCCGGTTTTCCGTCCAGTTGGCGGCCGATTTTGCGTAATGCCGCTTATAACTGGCGCAGGATGAACAGCAGAATACGGCCAGGAAAACCCACAGGAGTTTGTTTCGCATGGTTGTTGCAGATTTAATGCAGCTGAATTGCAGTCGCTAGGACTACAAAATAAGGCAATCCGATGCGCTTTCCAGGAAATTTGACGGGGAGAATTTTGGGCAGCGGATTGTTTGGCCTGGTTCGTCCGCTGAATTTTGAACGCAGGTTCGAACCTGTTTTTTGACCATGCGGCAAAATTATGTGTCCGTGGTGAAAGTTTGAAAGCAAGCTTGGCCTTGAAAAATGCAAAGCAGCGAAAGTATCTCTCAGGCAATCTTTGAGGAAATTAACTTCCCAATGCAAATCTGCCTGCCTCCTGCCCGCCTGTTGTGCTGCCTGGTTTTTGGCGCCGCCAATTTTTACCTGAATAATTTATTTGCCCAAACCGTCGACTGCGACACCGTACTGGTGGTAGCGCAGGCCACCGTGGTGAAGCCGATTACCTGCGACGATCCGGTGGGTACGCTCGCCGGAGCAGAGCACCCCACTGCGATCAAGTACCACTGGACGGGGCCGCTCGGGCAGTTTTCTTCGGATAACCGCGTAATCTCCCGTCCACAAAAAGGAAGTTTTCAGCTGACGGTAACCGGGCCCTATGGCTGCACGGCAAGTACAGCAGTGTATTTGCCGGATGATTGTCTGGACTATCCTTTGCTCCCGCCGCTTTGCTCCGATTGGTTCGATCCTCCGGTGGAAACCTGTGAGGAGGCTTGTGTTCGGCCATACCTGCCACCGCCTTACATTATTTTTGATAATTTTAACGCTACCCCGTCGCTGGCCCAATTTACCTGCGGGAGTGTGCACAACGATCAATGGTTTGCATTTGTGGCTCGGGGTAATGCCGGAACGATCAAAGTACAGGCGCAAAACTGTGTGGCACATGACGGCCTTCAACTGGCTTTATATGAGGATTGCCAGTCCTATCCAATTGCCTGTAATGGCGGAATGCCGCAGGGCGAATCGCAGGAACTCTCGTTAACCGCATACGGTCTTTACCCGGGCAAGGCTTATTTCCTGATGGTGGATGGCTGGTCGGGCGACCAGTGCGAATACTATTTTGTAAAGGACTCCATCGCGGGTATCCCATTAAACACGATTCATTACCCTGCCATCATCGGACCCAACAATCCCTGCCCGGATGTTACGGTATTTTACACCTTGGATGATCCGCCTGTGGCAGCGGCTTTCCTATGGACGGGCCCCCCGGGCACGACCTTCAATGGCAAACCAACACCGGCCCTGATAAATGTTCCGGAAGGGATAGATGTCGCTGTTACCCTGGAGGCTGGTGCGGGATTCATTAGTGTGCGCGCGATCAATTATTTTATACCGCCTTCAGCGCCAATTTTTATCGATGTGTTTGCGGAGCTTATTCCGGCCACGGTATTGCCGGATGTGACGGTTTGCGCCGAAGATGTTCCTTATGCATTGCCCTGGGGAGATTCTGCCGACACATCGGGCATTTATGGGTATAATTATAGCAGCTATTTTGGTTGCGACAGCCTGGTTCGGCAGCAGCTGACGGTGCTTCCACCCATTGTTAATCCGCTGGGAAATGTTTTCCGCTGCGCAGGCGATTGTTTTGAAATAGGCGGTACCCAGTACTGCGATCCCGGCGCGTATGCGCATGTGTTGACCAGCGCGGCAGGCTGTGACAGCGTGATCACGTTCGATCTGGCATTCCTGAATCCGGTAGCGCAAATCAATGGCGGCGGAACGCTTACCTGCCTTAATCCGCAAGTCACCCTAAGCGCGGCTCCTACTCCTGGCTTGCTGCGTTGGGAAAATTCTGCTGGCCAATTATTGAGCACTGCTCCTCAACTTCAGGTAACGAGCCCGGGCACGTATATTCTTAAAGTGCTCCTCACCGTCGGTGGCACCAGTTGCACGACAAGCGATACGGTGGAAATTTTCCAGGACAACATGCCGCCCATGGTGGCCGTGCACGCCCCCGGGATCATTACCTGCGATTTGCCCGATTTCAAATTGCAACTCGCCTCCCCGCAAAGCCTCGAAAGCGTTTTTTGGACTGGCCCGAACGGGTTCCAGTCAACGGAGCTCGAACCGCTCATCTCCCAACCTGGAATCTATTCCGTTGTAGCCACAGGGCAAAACGGTTGTACCAGCTCGGCATCGGTGGTGGTGGTAGCCGACCTGGTAGCGCCGGAGTTTTCTTTGTCGGCTGATACGCTGAATTGCGCACAACCGCAGACTTTTTTGCAAGTGCAAACGCTGTTTGAAAACGGATGGTACGCATGGACGGGCCCCAACGGGTTTGCCGCCAATGAACCCCAGCCACTCGTCGGCGATACGGGCCGTTATATTCTCCGGCTGATAAATCCGGTTAACGGCTGTTTCACCGAAGATTCCATACGGGTGTTCGCCAACTTTACAATTCCAGGCGTAGATGTCGTCCAACAGGCGCCGGAATGCGGCGATACGGTGCTGTTGCTCGATGCAAGCGCGGGTCTTCCGGATGTAATTTTCAACTGGGTGGGCCCGAACCAATTCACAGCGCAGGGTCAGCACCTCGAGGTATCGACCCCGGGCTGGTATATTCTCAAAGCCGAAACGCCGACCGGCTGCCACAGCCAAATTTCGATTTTGGTAGTGCCCGCTCCGCAAAACCCGGAGGTCGCGATTTCCGGGCAAATGCTGATCGATTGTACCAATCCGACGGTGTCGGTTTTAGCCGAAACGGATATTCCGGGCTGTACGTTTTTATGGACGGGGCCGGATGGCTTTACCTCGGATTTGTCTGATCCTGCGCTGCCTTCGCCCGGCATGTACCAACTGACCGTAACCAGCCCCGACAACTGCACGGCAGTTGCCGAATTTCAGGTGGAAGCCGATACCGCAGCGCCGGTGCTTACAGTGACCGGCGGCAATGTCCTGACTTGTGAAAACCCGGAACTTTCCCTGCTGGCTACCATTGTGCCGGCAAATGCCCTGTTTACCTGGACGGGGCCTTCCGGAATGAGCACTGACAACCCGCTAACCGTTGTCGAGGCAGGCAGCTATACTCTGTTATCGGTGTTGCCCAACGGATGCATGGCTTCTGCTACGGTGGAGGTGGTGGATAGCTGTCTTGTCAGTTCGGTCGATCCGAAGGAAACCAAGGCCGGTATTCTGGTGTATCCAAATGCGAGTACCGGTGTGGTGTTTGTCCGATCCCTGGATCAAACACCTATCACGGCCTGGGGAATTACCGGGTTCGATGGCAGGTTGTTGCGGCAGGAGGAACTGAAATCGGGAGCGGCCTTGCTTCGACTGGATTTGCGGGAATTGCCGGCGGGTGTTTACCGCTTGCAGCTGCGTGTTCGCGGGCAATGGTTTTCACGAACGCTTATTTTATTGGAGTAAGGCTGCGTTCAGATTTTTTTAAGTGAATTTTATCCGGAAAATTCTGGCCTGAATTCAGGGTCAAAATACCATCCTTAAAGATATAGCCTGTGCTATGCCTGTAATCCGGTCCGTAGGGTAGCGAGGGGGTGACTCGCAGTCACCCCCTCGCTGCACGCGCAGTCACCCCCTCGCTGCACGGGCAGTCACCCCCTCGCTTCACGGGCAGTCACCCCCTCGCTTCACGGGCAAAAACAACGCAGGGCGCCCGGTTGCCCCGAAACGCCCTGGTTGTCCTATAACCATCAACCGAAAAGCCGACAGACTGCTGTGTAAGGTTTGCCCCGAAACGCCCTGGTTGTCCTATAACCCGTCCTGAATTACGGTATTGGGGGGGGCTCATGTAAGTATGGTGTACTATTCGTCCTACGGCTCAAAGCCGTAGGACGAATGAATGCGCTCCCGGGGTCGCCGGGGTAAAATTTTTTACCGGCTACATCAGTTTCTTTTGCAGCACAACCAATTCCGGGTTTTTACACCCCGTGGCCGAGGCTTTTTTCAGGTGTTGGACGGCTTTTTTTTGGTCGCCACGAGTCAGATAGACGGAGGCCATCAACTGGTTAACATCCTTGTTTTCAGGCCGGCTGAGGTATTCTGCCTCGGCGTATTCGAGGGCTTTTCCGTAGTCGCGCGTCAGGTCGAGGTGGAAGCGGGCAATTTCCATGCGCATGTTGTGTCCGGCGGCGAGGTCTTCGGCCAGCATTTCTTCCACTTGTTTGATCAGCGTATTGGCTTCGGCACTGCGGCCGGTTTTTTGGAAAATTTTTGCCAGGTCAATGTAAAAACCGACTTCAGGAACGATGGCTGCCGCCTGCTTGAGTTTTGCCTCTGCTTTTTTGAAATTCCCACTTTTCACCTCCAACCCGGCTAATGCCGCCAGGGCAAATGGATAGTTTTCACGTACAGCCAGGCACATCCGGTACTGGTTTTCGGCCTCCTGCAGTTTGCCATAGCGCTCGTACAAATGCCCGAGTTGCAGGCGGGCCCATTCGGTTTGTTCGTAGCCGGGGTAACCGGCTTTTACCGCCATGTCCATCGCCTCGATGGCGCCGGGTACATCGCCGTGGATTTCCCGCAGGTACGACACCCGGGAGTAGGAGCGCAGGTCGGGACGGGTGCCCACCATTTTGTCGCAATATTCAACCGCACGGGTATAGTTGCCCAGTTCCACGTTGGCATCCACGAGGCAGCCGTAGATGAAGGCGTTGTGCGGGTTCAAGCCTACGGCCTGCTCCGCTGTTTTTTTGGCTGCGCCAAAATCGTGTAAACTCAATTGCACACCGGCGACATGGCTAAGGGCGCGGAACAGCAGGTCCTTTTGCCGGATATCGGGGTTTTCCACCGTTTCCAAATTTTTAACCACGGGCTCCAGCACCTGAAGCGCGGCCGGGTAGTAGTGCGGGTGCTCCCCGGTAATGCGGGCTTCCTGGATGAATACTTCGGCGAGTTTGAGGTAAGCCTCCGGGTTGGCGGGGTCCTGGCGCAAGGCGGCCACCTGGGCGCCGTACATATTTTGCACGGCATCCCATTCGGCGCCGTAGCGCAGGGCTTCGGGGCGGTCGAGTAGTTCGGGGATTTCGACGGTCGGGTTTTTAGTGAATTTGGCCTGGGCGGTCGATTTTTCTGCTGAAAACTGGTTGCAGGCGGCATTTGCCAGCAGGCAAAAAAGTAAAGCGAAATTTAGGACGGATGTGTGTTTCATTTTTTTAAGTGTTTTTTATTCGTCCTACGACTTCAAGTCTGTCCATGACACACAAATTGACGAAAATGAATTTTCTCGTTTCGTAGAGTCAACCCCACCCCCATCCCCTCCCCCAAAGGGGAGGGGGGCTTGATTCCGTGTTACTTTTTGATTGCGCAAACGAAATCGAGAATTAATTTGAGGGCAAGCCCCCCTCCCCGCTGGGCTTTCGATTACCCAAAAGTTGATTG
>CAZAEZ010000043.1:0-47534 GCA_964484205.1 uncultured Saprospiraceae bacterium
CAGGGGGGTCAGTATCGTCCGGTAGAGGGGGTCAATTTGGCCCGGAATCTTCAATGGCTGTTCCGCAAGGGAAATACGACATCGCTCCTAATTCTAGCCGTCCTATCACATCTTATTGCCTCAATGAAGATTTAAAGCCGCCGAACCATTTAGTATCTTACAGCAGTGTAATAGGCGGGGCAAAGTCAGCCTTCGTAACAGTCCTTAAACCAGAAAAAACAACTCCAATCTCTTTACAGCAAGCAATCCGGGATGGATTGATAGAAGTACGCGGTAATACGCTAGAGGGTCAGGATGGCAAAGCATTTCTGAGGCAAAATCTCGGAAATGAATTGGCAGAAAGATTAGTATCCGACCACCAATCCCTCATATTTCACAACCTGACGCCGTACCCAGTCCGCTTATCGTTTGAAAGCAATATTCAAATGGGTACCGAAAACAGCCGGGCGGAAGCCTGGATTGATGATTACAGCCTTTCGAGCAATCAATTCATGCAGGATGGCATCCAGAAAACAATCTGGGAAAGTCAAAAAACAGCCCGGGAAGAACAAGCGAGCCTGTACGCAGAACAATCACGACGGGACGAAGCACAAGCACAGCGGAAGGCCGAGGAGGCTGCCAAGGAGGCTGAGAAGCGCCTGGAAATTGCCGAGCGGGAGGCGTACTACCAACGGCTTTACACGCTGGGTTACGGCCAGAATCTGTGGAAATTTCAGCGGTCGAATAATTTGCCCGCCGTGCGCGATTTGAACCAGGCGGCCAAAGATAAAATTCACGATGTCGAGCGGGAGTTTGCGGCAAAATTTGTACAAATCGGAATTCATGGGAACACCCTGTCAGGACAGATAGCAGCATACCAGGACCACCGGAAGATCGCACAGACCGGCATTCTCGATGCCAATACCAAGGCGCTGTTGGAGAAGGATCACCAGGCCGGCGTTTATTTTTTGGACGGAAAGATTTACCAAGTCGTCTCGATTAAGGGCCGGAAATTTGTCGAAAGCGAATGCAACAGCAACCTGCTGGTGCCGATGGACAAACTCGGGGCGTATGAGCAGTTGATGGCAGAACTGGCGCGGCGAAAATTTTTAAAGGAAGAAATCGAGATTCTGTCCTTTGTGCTGGACTACAGCACGCAAGCAAAGTTAAAATCGTCGTTTTCAGGCCGATACACGGAGTTTTTCAGCAGCGACATGCAGGCGCTTAAGCAAAAACTGAAAGCGAAAAAGCGAAAGTCCCTGTTCGTTTTGGGGCATATTGAAAAGGATATGTTCGTCGGGCGGAATGCCCGGTCGGAAGTCGTTTTTTCGATGCGGATCAGCGATATCAAAGCCCTTGCCCAGGAATTGCGCATCAATATTTTCCTGTTGGGATGCAACTCCGCATTTGCCTCCTCAACTCCCCAGACAGGCGTAGGGAATGAATTCAACAGCCTGCACGCGCTCAATCGCCTGGAAAGCGCCATGCATTCCAGCCATGACGTCTGCGGCCTGCTCGGCAGCCTGGCCTCCGGCGACCTGAACATCATCCTGGACGGCAATCCATTTGAAGACCGGGAATATATGACGGCGAAAATGGCCAAACGGAACCGCAAAAAAGGAATTATTGCCGCTACTGGCGCCGTTGTGGCCGGCGCCGGCATTGCGATGTTCCTCTACGGCGACCAGGACAAAAAAGACGAAAAGCCTAAAAAATAATACCCCGCCAGCATGGAAAAGGTACAAATCTATTGCTCGAAATGCAATGCCAAACTGAACATTCCTGCCAAGCTGCACATCCGGTTTAGTTGCCCTGCCTGTAAGGAAAAATATGAAGCGATCAACGGTCTGGTGCTCGGGGTGACCGTAAAATTCGGGGAGGCAGAAACGCCGGAAAACGGCAAGAGGAATCCGCCTGCAATGGAACAGCCCGTTAGGACAAGTACTGCCGGCGCCGGCAAGGCACGCTGGTGGGCAGGTGCGCTGGCGGCAGTGCAGTCGGTTAAAGCCAAAATGTCAATGCCGTATCAGCTTGCTGCAATCGTGCTGGTGATCGTTGTCTGTTCTTTAGTTGGTTATGCCGTTGACCGGCGGATTAAGGCGGGTCATGCCAAAACAATCAGAGCGGCGAAGGAAAAGGTGCTTACGGACATGATCGATTGCCTGAAGCGACATGATTTCAATGCGGCGTATGCCTATACCGCTCCCGAAACGGTTAAGTACCTCAAGATTGTCGAAGCGATGTACGTGTTCGGCGACTCGATTTCCATCAGCCACAGTCTGGCGACCCTGAAATGCAATCTGGATTCTACCACCCTGTACAATTATTACCTTTCCTATGATTCCGACAGGACCAAAAACAACATTTTGCCCGTTGAACTGGTGCTACAGGACAACGCCTACCTTGTGCAGGTAAACAGGAAACATTTTTGGAAAGACTGAATGCTTACACGCTGGGCCGGAAACTTCCAACTTTTTGGTCGATACTACCGAGATATCGCCCCGCACTTGGTGATTTTGCCTACTCCCATACAACAACCCGCAATGCAGACAACCCAAGTCCGCCTGATGCCGCCTATCAAAATCCAACACCACCCAACCACTCCATGAAAAACAACAACAAACCCTTGCTAATCCTCGTCGCAGGCCCCTACCGCTCCGGCACAAACGACATCCCGGAACGTATAGCAGCCAACGTAAAAACCATGACCGACACCGCACTGGAGCTCTACCGAATGGGGCACATGCCGGTCTTAGGCGAATGGTTTGCGCTGCCCCTCATTGAAGCGGCAGGTTCAAAACAGATCGGGGATCAAATTTTCAACGACATTTTTCATCCCATAGCCGTCAAACTCATTGACCACTGCGATGCCGTTTTACGAATTGGCGGGCCTTCGGCCGGAGCCGATGCAATGGTTGCTACGGGAAAAGCGAAAAGTAAGGCGGCGGCAATTCATACTCCAGGAGGGAGATGTCTGCAAATTCAACTCATTTATAGTCGAAGGCTGCTTTCGAATGTATATGGTAGACGACAATGGCAAAGAACACAACTTACAATTTGCTGTAGAAAATTGGTGGATTGGCGATATCGGCAGCTTTCACTCCGAGCATCCCAACATGCTCGTAAAATCATTCTTTCAAAAAACATCAACAAAACCGTACGCATCTGCACCAGCGCCGACGGTACAATTGCCAAAATCTACCCCGCCGCCTCGTACTCCGCGCAATCTACCCGCAAATCATTGTTTTGGAGTGCCTTGTTCAAAAACTGGCAGATGTGCACGCCACCCCGTTTCTGATAAAACCGGCAGGAAAAACACATACGCTGCACCGAAATGATGCCCGAGCGCTGCAATTGCTCCAGAATGCCCAGCAACTGTTCGAGCAACACGCCTTTTTCAACGGCCGAAATCCGGGCGAGGCTGCCGAGCATCGGATTGGCAAATTGCGCCGTTTGTGCGACGAGGGCCCGGCCTGCCTCGGTCAGGTGAATGGTATGGCTGCGGGCATCCGTACTTTCGGTCCGGCGTTCGATGTACCCTTTTTGCTCCAGCGCTTTTACCGCCTCGCTGATGGTTGGTTTGGTCAGGTTGAACTCCTGGGCGAGATGGCTCACCTTGCAGGCCGCGTCGCTATGGTAATGTACAAAAATCAGTATCTGGATTTGTATCGGACTGATACCAAGCAGTTTTGCTTTTTCCCAGATCAAAACCCGGAAGCCTTCGCTCAGGCGCTCAAAAGCGGCGATGATTTTCAGGTCTGGGTTGCCGGCTTGCGCCTGCGGATCAAATATGCTGTCGGCCATAAGGTTAAAAAAAGAGACGGCGCAACAACTGCGCCGCCCCACAAAATTAGTAATCCGAATTAATTTTTGTAAAAATTAAAACTCGCCCTTCCGGACATAAGGGTAACACCACAACAGGGCGGTCAGCGTCACGGCTTTAAACCAGGCGGCGTACATCGCCTCCACCTGTTCGTTCGGGTGTCCTTTTTTGCTTAAAAACCCTTTGATCGTGAAGGTGATGGGGAAAATAAAAGCCACCAGGTAGCGGAAGTGGATGATGGGTGCGGCAGTTACGCCGTCGGTGCAGTTTTTCTTTGCGCTGTGGTGGCGCAGGGCAATTTCGTGCTGGTAATTCAGCCAGGCCTGATCGTAGTCGCGTTTGCACAGGTCGGCGATCCACTGCCCGAAACGTTTGCGCACCGCGCCGAGGTAGTCCATATCGGGCTTGCCCTGGTGGCTGAAATACTGCAACAAATGCGGGTGGCTGCCTACGTAGCCATACCAGAGATCGAGAATGGCCTCCGTTTGGTCGGCCAGTACATCGCCGGCAAGGCGCAGGTTCCGGACGTCGTCGTCGGTGAACAACAAGGTTTTTTTCAAAAGTTCGAGATCGGCGAGGCTTACCGGTGCGGTTGCGGCCTGGCCGTAGCTGTAGCCTGGAATGTTGTTGGACATAGGTAGAAGATTTAGTTTGAAAAATGCTTGGTTCGGAATCCGAACATTCAATTCATTGGCAAATATAGGTAGGAATCCGAACTACAAAAATTATCGCAGGACTAAATCCAAATTTTTCGACCTGAACCAAGATTTGAGTTGCCTTTGCCGGAAGGCGGGAAGATTAGAGGGTTAAGAAAAAACCCGCCCGGTACCGCGATACCGAACGGGGTGCAAGGGAATCCGAAATGCAGCCCTGCGTGCATTTACTGCGCAATCGCCTTCCCTTCCTTCAGCGTCTGAATCATCCCCTCCAGGCTCTTCCGGTTCAGGTCGTCCGGCGCTTCTTTCAGCGCGGCTTCCGCATGTTCGAGGGCTTTTTTCAAATTGCCGGCAGCGGAATAGCCCCGGGCCAGTCCGACATGCGTGGGCCAGGCGCCCGCGTGTTTGTCGTAGTTTTTCTGAAAAACGGCCAGCGCTTCCGGGTACTTTTTCTCGCCGATCAGGCGCCGGCCGTAGCCGTGCAGGTCGAAAACGGTTGCAACTTCAAGCGCAGCCGCCATGGTTTTGTCGGCATCGGCCGTGCGGCCCAGTTTGCGCTCCAGCCCGGCTTTGGTGGACAATGCCGCAAACGTTTGCACCCCGCCCAACCGCGGATTTGTTGTGCGCTCGGCCCAAACGAGCGCTTCTTCCAGGTTCACATCGTTGGTCAGGCACCACTGCGCAGCGGCCTGCATGCTGGGCGGGTCGAAGCCCATGGCACCGGATAGCTGCCGGCGGATGGAGGCCACCGCAGTCGCCTTCAGATCAACCCCGACGGTGAAGGGGATGCGCCAGCGCTCCCATTCCAGGGCGACTTCCACCGACTCGGATGTCGGGTTCGAAAAAGTGTACGTCAGCCATTCGCGCGACTGCGGCTGGTCTTTTTGCTGCCGCACGGTCACGCGCAACACGTCGTCTTCCGGTTTGTAAAAATAGGCGCCCCAGCCGTCGGGGTTGCGGTTGAAAATGAGGGTGCAGGAGTCGGGGTACAGCGCGATAAAAAAGCCGTACTTGCCCGCGGCCAGTGGTTTGCCGTTGATGGTCACGTCGGTGGAGAAGTCCATGGTGGTGCATTCGTTGGCGCCGGCGCGCCAGGGTGAAGCCTTGGCCGTGCCGAAACCGATGTCCACAAAGTCGTAGTGGGCCACCTGGGTGCCCCAGACCTTGCCTTCCCGGCCTTTCACGCCGGGCGCATTCCAGCGAATCTCGATGTCGGTGACGCCCAGGCGCTGGCCGGTCCAGGATTTCTGGTTCACCCCGCCGTCGGGCAGGGAGATCAATTGGGCGTACAAGGCCGGGGCGGCGGGCAAGCAAAACAGCAGGAGGAGTGTGGTAATTTTTTTCATAGCGAACGATTTAGAATGAGTTTGGTACAGTATCAATTTTTTTGACAGGCTCTGTGAAACTCCGTTCCTCTGTGCATCTCTGTGACACTTTTTTTATTTCACAGAGTTGCACAGAGCAAACAGAGCACCACAGAGGGCCTGAGCACAAGTCCTGAAAAGTAGCCGCTTGGGCATTGTCATCCCGGCATTTTCGGTGAATGGCCGGGTGGGCGGGTTTAAGGGCGGGGATCGTTGGTTTTTTGGCGGGCGAAGGGTTGATGGGCTGGGATTTAGGGTTAAGTTTGTTGGGGCAAACGTGATTGGGGTTGGCTGGGGGGGAATTGGATTTTTTCCGATTGGGGGTAATGCCAGAATATACGCCCTGTTATGGCGGGAGTACGACTTGAAATTGAATGTAGCCGCTACTTCATGGTGGGAGTGCGGTAGTTGGGTTCAATCTGACAAGATCAAATACGATCTGATTTTGAGTTGATTTTTGGTAACGCTTGTTAATATATGTACCTTTGATGCGATCAAACGATGGCATCATGGTGCATAAATATTACGAAGGAACTCCCCAAATAATCAACCTCTCCATCGATATTGGTAGATTGTTGGGCGTTGTAGATGCTACACATCTCAGGAAGCCTCAGACAGAACTTAGGAAAAAAAACAAAGTCAAGACCATTCGTGCCTCATTGGCGATAGAAGGGAATACTTTGAGTGAAGATCAGATCACAGCGATAATTGACCATAAACGAGTAATAGGCCCTTCCAAGGACATCAAAGAGGTCGAGAATGCAATCCAGGCATATGATAACCTTTCAAACTTTGACGCCTTCTCGAAGGAATCATATTTGGAGGCGCACAGGTTATTGATGTCTGGCTTGGTGGAAATGCCAGGCCAGTTCAGGACTGGTTCAGTCGGGGTGGTTCAAGAGGACCGGATTGCGCATTTAGCTCCACCAGGATGGAATGTTGATAATTTGATGACAAACTTGTTTAGATATCTTAAAGAAGGAGAAGATAACTTAATCATAAAGAGTTGTGTGTTCCACTATGAAATGGAATTTATTCATCCTTTTATGGATGGGAACGGAAGGATGGGGCGATTATGGCAGACGGTGATATTAATGCAGGCAAATCCCGTGTTTGAATATTTGCCGATTGAGCAAGAGATCAAGAAGAGCCAGGAGGAATATTACAAAGTGTTGGGCCAATGTGATAAAGAAGGACTATCCACAAAATTTGTTGAATACTTATTAGGTAAGATAAGGTTGAGTTTAACGGAATTAGTGGACACCCAAAAGGAGAATTTTACGGATATGGACCGCTTAAATTACTTCCTGGACCAAACAGACATAGGTGGTTTCACAAGGAAAGACTACCTCAAAATATTTCCAAAAATCTCAACCGCAACCGCTACGAGGGATCTGAGAAAAGGCGTTGAAGAGGGGATACTAACCAGAGAGGGAAACGACCGAGTTGCTAAATATAAAAAAAATAATAAACGATAAAGAAGGGGAATAAAAGCCACGAACTATCCCTTGCCGGATCCAAACCAACACAAATGTACAAACTCAAAAAAAACACCCTACCCAGCTACCTCCTCCTAGCCCTCCTGACTACCATCACCGCCTGCGCCGGCCAAACCAGCCCAAAACCCCAACCGGTGCCCAACCTTTTTCCCGGCACGCCCGCTCCCCAGATCGACGAATACGTGGTAACGGCCTTCCAGGACAAATCCGGCGTGCTCTGGTTCGGCACCCTCGCGAAAGGCGCAGCCCGCTACGATGGCGACACGCTCCGCTACTTTTCCACCGCCGAGGGCCTGGTTGGAAACGCCGTCGTAAGCATCGCCCAGGACAAAGCCGGCGACCTCTGGTTCGGCACACATTCCGGGCTTTCCCGCTTCGACGGGACCAGCTTCACCAATTACACAACCCGGAACGGCCTTTGCGACGACCGCGTTTCCACCATGCTGTTCGACCAAACCGGCACGCTCTGGGTGGGCACCTGGGGCGGCGTCTGCCGTTTCGACGGCGCCGGCTTTTCGGATTTCCCGCTTCCGACGCCGGCGGTTGATCTCCTGTCCTACCAAAACACCATGGACTGGGTCACCGAAATTCTGGAAGACCGGCAAGGCAACATCTGGTTTTGCCGCGACGGCTACGGCGCTTGCAAATACGACGGGAAAACCTTCTCCCACTACACCCGCAAAGACGGCCTCGTGTCCAACAACGTACAGGCCATCCTGGAAGACCGCAACGGGAATATCTGGTTCGGTTCCAGGATTGCGGAAAGAGACCATCCCGATGCCGCCAAACGAACCGGCGCCGGCGGCCTGAGCCGTTTCGACGGCCGGTCGTTCCGGCAGTTCCCGAATGTTGACGGCCTGCACCATACCGAAATTTACGCCATTGGCGAAGACAAAGCGGGCAATGTCTGGATCGGCGCCGGCGGCCGGGGAGCCTACTGCTTCGACGGGGAAAATTTCACACTGTTCAGTGAAACCGACCGCAAAGACATCATGTCCTACGGCATTCAAAGCATCCTGGAAGATAGCAGCGGGCGACTTTGGTTCGGCTGCTCCGGCGGGCTGTTCCGCTTGCAGGATTCGGTGTTGTTGAATGTTACGACACATGGGCCCTGGAAGTGAGGGGGAACATTGCACTTTACCGGTTCGACCCCACCCCCGGCCCTCATAGCCAATAGCGGGACCATCAACTTATGGGAAGTGTAGTGTTATTAAAGTCAAAAGTCAAAAGTCAAAAGTCAAAAGTCTAAAGTCAAAAGTCTAAAGTCAAAAGTCAAAATGTAAAAGGGAAGTAGCATCGAAAAAGGAGGTTTGGGGGCGACAGAAGCTCCCGGCATGCCAGCTTCGGGAACTTCCTTTTGACTTTAGACTTTAGACTTTAGACTTTAGACTTTAGACTTTAGACTTTAGACTTTTGACTTTTGACTTTAAAAAACGAAAAATCAAGCCTTAAACTGATGGCTATACCCCCAGCCCCTCTCACGCCAATGGCGTGGAATGAGGATGGCGCCCCGCCGAAAATATCCCTAAATCCGTCGAAAAGCCCCCTGCCACCCCCGCCAGTTTGCGGTATTTAGCCCGCATCCGATCATTTTTTTGAAAAAACCGAAGCCATGAAAATGCAAGCATCCATTTACCAGACATACGGCCCGCCCGACGTCCTGCAGCTGAAAACCGTGAAAAAACCCGCACCAAAAGCCAACGAAATCCTGGTGCGCGTGCACGCCGCTACCGTCAACCGCACCGACTGCGCCATGCTCCGGGCCAAGCCCTTCATCATGCGCTTTTTCACCGGGTTGTTCAAACCCCGGAACCCGGTCCTGGGCACCGATTTTGCCGGTACGGTCGAAGAAGTCGGCGCCGATGTCGCCGGGTTCAAGGCAGGCGACCGCGTGTTTGGCTTCGACGACAACGGCTTGGCTTCCCACGCCCAATACCTGACCATAGATGCCGCCAAAGGCATTGCCCCCATCCCCGCAAACTGTTCGTACGAACAAGCCGCCGCCGGCATCGAAGGCGCCCACTACGCCCGTAATTTCATCAACAAAGTCCAACTCCGCCCCGGCGACAAGGTGCTCGTCAACGGCGCATCGGGCGCCATCGGCTCGGCCGCCGTGCAGCTGCTCAAAGACGCGGGCGCGGTAGTCACGGCGGTTTGCAACACCAAAAACATCGACATGGCAAAAGCCATCGGCGCCGACCGGGTGATTGATTACCTGCAGGAAGATTTTACAAAAGACGACCAGCAATACGATTTCGTGTTCGACGCCGTCGGCAAAAGCACGTTCAGCAAATGCAAGCCCCTGCTGAAACCCGGCGGCACCTACATTTCCTCGGAACTGGGATGGATGGCGCAAAACATTTTTTACGCCTTGTTCACCCCGTTTTTTAGCCGGAAAAAAGTCAAATTTCCGGTGCCGGTCAACATCCCGGAAAGTGTGCGCCTGATCGAAAAACTGATGGCCGAGGGGAAATTCAAGCCGGTGATCGACCGGACGTACCCGCTGGCAGAAACCGCCGACGCCTTCCGCTATGTGCTGACCGGCGAAAAAACCGGGAATGTTGTACTTGAAATTGCAGCAAACTATACTACCGGACATTTCCTATAGACCTTCCAGGTTTGCGAAACCTGGAAGGTCTGGACGCGTCCGAAAAACAAAATGGTCCGTAGTATGGCAGCAAACACATGAAAGCTATTCTGTTCACCCGGTACGCTATTTCGGAACAGGCCGCGTTTGCGCGAAACCGGTCATAACTTTAGCGCCCAACCAAACTGCTTAGACGCCGATGAAAAAACGTTACTACCGCTCCATGCTCAGTCTCTGCCTCCTGGTGGTGGTTTTCGATGCGGCGTACCTGCCGGCGCACAAAACGCTGGAGCTGTTTCTCGGACTCGCGGCGGTGCACGTGCTGCTGTTCGGCGGCATCAATTTCCTCGGCGCCCGGTGGCTGTACAAACCTGTCGCAATGGCCTTCGACCAAAGCCGGGATACCCCGCGGGCCCGGCAGCGCATCCAAAACCTGAGCTGGTACTCGGCAGTCTGGATATTTTGCCTTGGCGTTATTTATTACGGCCTCATGCTCCTGGTGGTCTATTTTTCGCCGATAGATACCGGCGAAGTTGCCATGGAAGAAATCCCCGCGTCGATGTGGATCATCGCAATCCCGTCTATTCTCTACGTGTATGCCCTGTTGCCGGCCTTCATCGCCTGGTTTGTGGTCAACGATTTTACGCTCGACCTGAAAGCGAAAGCCTTCGCGCTGTTCGGCTTTGTTTATCCTACCGGAAAGCGGCGCATCGGGACGACCCTGCTCGTCACCATCATCGTGCTGGGCTTTTTTCCCACGGCGCTGGTCACGCTGGAACTGATCGTCACCCACGCAGGTGAAACCTATTCGCAGTTTTCCGACATGACGCCGGTGGAGGCCGTTTTGCCCGACCGGATCATCGTGTTCATCGGGATGGTCTTTTCCCTGATCTATATTTCGCGCTCGTTTACCAAACCGATACACGCCTTGCTCGACGAGGTTAACAAGGTGCGCGCCGGCGATTTTTCCACACAGGCCGCGGTCATCACCACCGATGAGATCGGGGTGCTGACCCAGGAGTTCAACGGCATGGTCGTTGGCCTCAAAGAGCGCGAACTGATTCGGGATACCTTCGGGAAATACGTGACCCGCGACGTGGCCGACGCCATTTTGAACAAAAAAGTCAACGTAGCCGGTGAAGTACGACAGTGCACGGTGCTGGTCACCGATATTGCCAACTACACCACCATCGCCGAAGATCTGACGCCACAGGAAGTGATCGAAATGCTGAACGAATACTTTTCGGTCCTCGTAACGATCGTGCAGGAGCACCACGGCGTGGTGAACAAGTTTATCGGCGACGCCATTTTCGCCATCTTCAACGTCCCGCTCGACGATCCCGACCACGCCGTGCATGCCATCCGGGCGGCGCTGGCCATCGAAGAAGCCTCCCAAACCCAGACTTTTGGAAAAAACCGCCGCCTGAACACCCGCATCGGTATCAACACCGGGGTGGTTGTGGCCGGCAATATCGGCTCGGCCGAACGCATGGAATACACGGTCATCGGCGACGAAGTAAACATCGCCGCCCGGCTGGAGCAACTCAACAAAGACTACGACACAAACATCCTGTTGGGAGAAAACACCTACGAAATGGCCAAAAACCACTTTGATTTCACCCGGCTCGGTTCGTTTCAACTCAAAGGAAAGGAGCGGGCGATCGAAGTGTTTACGGTTAAAAACTAAAAAAGAGGAGAAGTAGAGTCTTTCGGGGATTTACTGCCTAAACGTAGCATATTGACGGGATCTACATGATTTATGCGAATCAGGGTAAATGCATGCGCGATCTTCCCTTTTATTGTCCTGTCGCAGCGTAGCGGAGACATCCACAAAAGTTCCATGCTCCAAAATGTACCCGAGCAACTTTAAGAGCTCCGTTTTTTAGGTACATCACGCAAATTTTGCTTGTGTAGGTGTCTTCGCTGCGCTACGACAGGACAAGCCTGCAGGGTAAAGGCAACCCAATGATCCCACACACAGATTAGTGTGCCAGTTTTACCATGATTTACATAATCAGCGCCGACTACACCGACTTTCACGCACTAAATGACGGCGTAGCCGCCATGAGAAAATCCTGTCGATCTTGTCAATCCTGTCTCTTTTTTAATCGTTAAAACAGAATTGCAAAACCTAAATAAACGGAAAACAAATCCGTGAAAATCCGCGTCTTCGCCAAAGGCGAATCAGCGTTCATCCGCGTTCCTTAAACATCCTGATTTTCATAAATTCAAGCTATGAACAACATCGCAATTTCCCTTTTGTGCGTGCTCGTGAGCGCAACATCCCTCCAGGCCCAGGTAGCCCAAACCGATCCGCTTTTTATAAGCCTGAAACAACAGGACAGCCTCTTCTTCGAGCGTGGCTTCAACCAATGCGACCTGGATTACCTCGAACAGGCGGTGCACCCCGACCTGGTGTTTTTTCACGACCAGGGCGGTTTTCAAAACCGAACCGTTTTTTTTGAAAACGTCAAAAAAAACCTCTGCGCCGATGCCAATCAAAAACCCATCCGCAAACTGGTGGCCGGCAGCCTGGAGGTGTACCCGCTCTACAATAACGGGCAGCTCTACGGCGCCATCCAAAACGGCGTGCACGCATTTTTCATCCGGGAACCCGGCAAACCGGATGTACCCACGAGTATCGCAAAATTCACCCACCTGTACCTGCAGGAAAACGGCAACTGGATACTCCGGGAGGTGCTGAGTTTCGATCACAAGGACATCGGCCCGGCGCCGGCACAGGATGCCCCGGACGACATCCTGTGGACGGTGGCCTGGAGCCCCGACGGGCGTTTCGTTGCAGCCGGCGGCAAGCAACATGCGCTCCGCATTTTTTCGGGAACGCAATTCGAACCCATCGACAGTTTCCCCGTAAAATACACGATCACCAGCCTGAAGTGGCACCCCTCCCTGCCCCTGCTGGCCGTAGCCACCCAGCTTTCGCCCGACAAGCCGTTCCTGCTAAATTTGGAAACCGGCGAGCGGACTGTGCTGAACGGCACAGCCATCTACGGCGCGCGCGCCATCGGCTGGAATGCCGACGGGTCGCTGTTGGCCGTCGGCGACAACGAAGGCCAGCTCAGCCTGTTTTCCAAAGACGGCACACGGATTCGAACGATCGACCTCCGGCAGAAATCCATCACCGGGCTGGACTGGCACCCTGCCGAAAACAGCATCGTCACGGTAGGGCACCATATCGCACTGTACGATGTGGATCAGGACAAGATCACGGCAATTACACCCCGCCCAGAGGAAGTGCTGATGCTTTGCGTGGCCTGGCATCCGACGGGTGCATTTTTTGCAACCGGCGATTATGGCGACTACGAAAAAAAGTACCCGCCCTTGCTGCAATTCTGGGGCCCCGACGGTCAGCAAATCAACAACATTGCCGGAAGCAAAGCCGAATACCGGAACCTCCGCTGGAGTCCGGACGGCAACCGCCTGGCCACCGCCAGCGATGCCTTGCGCATCTGGTCGATCGACGGCGAACCGCTGGGCGAAGGCGCTTCCGAGGCCTTGCTCTGGGGGGTGGACTGGAGTCCGGACGGGCGCCAAATCGCAAGCTCGGATGCACACGGAACCATCCTGGTTTGGGAGACAGGGCCGGTTGTTCAAAAGCAGGTAAAGTAATGCGGTTATTCCCGTCCGGCTGGCAACCCGGCCAGGGAATAAAGCGCCAGTAGTTGAACTACACAAAAAAAAATCAACCGACATGACAACCAAAACCATCCTGTTTTTCCTGATCTGCCTGTTGTTTTCCAACCCCGGCCACGCGCAGGAAAGCCCCAAAGCCCGCGAAGCCAACGAACTCCTGGCGGCATTGATCTCCCAATCGGGGGTAACCGGAGCGGCGGCGGGCTATGCCGTTCAGGGAAAAACGGCGTGGAAAAATGCAGCGGGTTACCGCTGCGCAGAAGGCCAGGCGCCGTTCACCGACTCGACCCGTACGCGCACCGCATCCATTGCCAAATCCATGACCGCCGTGGCGATCATGCAACTCGTCGAGCAGGGGCGGATCGACCTGGACCTGCCGGTCCAAACCTACCTGCCCGATTTTCCGAAAAAGAAAGCCGGGGAAATTACTGTACGCCACCTGCTGGCCCACACTTCAGGAATCGGGCAGTACCAGTCGGACAAAGAAGCCGAGAGTCAAACAGATTTTCCGGATTTGGAAGCGGCAATGGCCGTCTTCGAAGACCGCGATCTGCTGTTCCAGCCCGGAACGTCCTTTTATTACACCACCTATGGCTACGTTGTGTTGGGCCGTATAATCGAGGTGGTTTCCGGTCACAGCTATGAAACATACCTGCAAAAAAACATCTGGGATGTGGCCGGAATGGCCCATACGGGTGTGGAGAAAATCCCGGCAAATTCGCAGAACCGGTCTTGCCTGTACCAAAAATACAAACGCAAAACCAAAGCGGCAACGCAAAACAACCTGAGCAACCGGGTGCCGGGCGGCGGCTTGTACACCACGTTGAAGGATATGATCCGGTTTGGAAATGCCGTCGTGGAAAACCGGCTGATCAAGGCGGAGACACTCGAGCAAATGACCCGAAGCCAGTTTGACCAGAAAGCGGGCAACCCCTACGGCCTGGGTTGGTTTTTGTACGGCCCGCCGCCCCACGAATCCGTTGTGATCGGGCACAGCGGCGAACAAACCGGCGCCGCCACCCAAATCATGCTCATTCCAAAAAGCAAAACGGTCGTGGTGGTGCTCGCCAACACCTCCGGCGCCTGGAAAGATGTGGTAACCCTTGCCAGCGACTTGATCGGAATTTCGGAAAAGCCTGAGCAGGACTGAATGCCCGTGAACAAAAACGTGTTCAAATTTTGACCAGCAGAACCCACCGGAAGCAGGCATGATCAACGGTACAAAAACTGCATGACCAGTCGCTCAAATTCCGCCGGCTGGTCGGACATGATGGTGCAGGCGGCATTTGGCACCTGTTCGAGCCGGATTTTGCCGTTCCCGGCGGCAACTTCCTGCCATTTTTCCAGGGCCCATGCTTCCAGGTAGCGGTTGCAGGTTTTCGCCAGAAGATCGGTCCGGAACCCGGGCACCAACACCAGCACCGGCGCCTGCGCTTCCCGATACCGGGCAAAATCGTAGCCCCAGACTTCGCACAAATACCGGATCAACACAGGCAGGGGCGCGGCATTGGCCATTTCCCAATACCGCTGTGCCTGAATCGAATCGAGCGCATACGCCTCGGGCAGAAAATTTCCGTCCAGCCAGGTTTGCCGGCTCAGGGTTTTAAACCACATGGGCGCCAGGTATTGATCCGTGAACCGCACCCGGTTGGCGTAGCCGAGGGTATCGTAAGGCGGCGGCGAATTCAACGCCGCAGGCGCGCCCACAACCAGCACCTTGCCGACTTTATCTCCGTGTTCAACAGCCATACGCAGGGCAATATGGCCGGAAATCAAAAAATGGCCCAGCAGCGCGGGCCGTTCGAGCTGTTCCGCATCGATCAGGTTTAAAATGCCTGCGACCACCCCGTTCATCCAGTTTTGGCGGCTGTAACTTTCCCCGGCAGGCGGCATGGGATAGGCGTTTGTGCCGGAAAAACCCGGCAACTGAAGCAGGTAAAACGTAAACTCCGCCTGGTGCGCCTCCATAAAAGGTTGAAAAACGGAGCCCGCAAACCCGCCTTCGGGCAGGAGAAGCATGGGGCGTTTGCCGCTGCCCTGTTTCGTGTAGGAGAGGCTGCCCCAGCTTGCCGTTTGATAATCGGCCGGATGCCGGAGGTTGTTGATCGAGGTATCGGCTGCTGCCTGCGAAAAAACCGGACATGCCGGCAGCAGGGCAATGAGGTAAAAAATGAATCGGGTCATGTTTATCTGAAAAATGTTTGAATTGCCGGACAAAGAAGCGCGCAGGCTGCCTGCCGGGCGACCGGTTTTATCAAACCGGACAAACTTTTTCAAAAAAAACAGTGGGCTGTTGCGCTAGCGTCTGAACTCGGAAGGTGTTTTCCCGGTAACTTTTTTGAACGCGGCATTGAACGCCGATTTGCTGTTGAAACCCACTTCGAGCGCCAGTCCGAACAAGGTCAGGTGGGCATGCTTCGGGTCGTTGAGCCGGCGGAGAAACTCCTCGACACGGCACGCGCCGATCAGTTCGCTGAAGGATTTTCCGAATCGGGCATTGATCAGCATCGACAGGCGGTGCGGGGCAACCTGCAATTGGCCGGCAAGGCTGTCGAGGCTCAGCTCAGGGTTTGTAAAGATTTTTTCGATGTCGAGCCGGTATTTCAACGCCGCCAGCAGTTGCTCCTCCGCGTCGGGCTGCAACCGTGCCGTGGTATATTTTTCGGCAAAACCCGGCGTCACCAGTTCAGGCCGGAGCGCCAGGGTGAAGCCGATGGCGTACATGATGGCGCAACTGAACAGCGTGAAGCCAAAACCAGCCGCTTGTACAAAAACGCCTTTTTGCGCCATGACCGCCGCAAGGGCAAGCATGGCTAAAAAAATAAGGGCAAACAAAAAAAGAAACCGGGCTAGCCACCGGGCCCGGTGTTGCAGTGGCAATTGTAGCACCGGGTTGTTTTCCTGTTTCCGGACTTTTTTTATTTGAAAAAAGGCCAGTACGCCATAGATGCCCAACTGTGCAGTTTTCAGCCCGGCCAGGGCGATATCGAAGGCCTGCACCGGGTATGCTCCGGCCAGGAAAGCGTCGAGCATGGCAACCTTCAAATCCGCCGGCATGATCAGCACCGGAAAATACAGCAAAAAACAGCCGGCAAAGGGCAAAAAATGCAACCATTGCGCGCCATGCCAGTTGAAATCCGGTTCGGTAGTTGCCCGGACGTACAGGTAAAACAAGGGGCCGTAGGTAAAAAAAACCGCCAGCGAAGTGCCGAACATCCAGGGTAACGCCGCATACCAGCGCGTAGCCAGCAGCAAATCATCGAAGTTCGACAGCGTAAAAGCCACCAGTAAAGCCACCACCAGCCGGGCGGCCAACCGGTCGGCATTTTTCCGGAGTAAAAAAACGCCGGTCAGGAAAATACCCTGTGCCAGTCCGATGGCAAATAATAGCGGCCAGATCATGGCGTGAAAATAGGGCCTTAGGAACGACTCCCGGCATTTCAGGCGGCAAGTCGTATATTTGAACCAATCCAGTACCGGCAACCGCTTTTCATTCGGTATACGACCACGTCTTCCAAAAAAATCATTCACTATGACAACCAAAACTATCCTGTATTTCCTAAGCGGCCTGGCATTTCTCCTGCCCCTGGCCACGGCCGCCGGCCAAACCAAGTACGAGCGGGAATATCGGATAAAAACGCAGGCGGCGCCGGCCGCGGCGCGCCAATTTGTCGATTCCCTGCATTTTCAGAAAAAAGTAAAATGGTACTTCGAAGAAAACCTCCGGGGCAACTCCATCGAAGCCAAGGTGTGCCGCGATAAAAAACGCTACAGTATCGAATTTGACACCAGCGGCGTTTTGCAGGACATTGAAATTCAACACCGCTGGAACGACATATCGGCGCACACACAAAGCCGGATCACGGCAACGCTCGACTCCCTGTTTGTCCGGCACGATATCCGGAAAATTCAAATCCAATACTCCGGCGACCCCAAAGCGCTTTTTAAACTGGCCCAAAACCAACAACCCGCAGCGGCGTTCACTACCCGGTACGAGCTGGTGGTGAAAGGGAAAAAGCCGGACGGGGTGCATTTATACGAAATTACCCTGGACGAACAGGGCGCCTTGCATGCGCTTGAAGCAATTGTTTTCAGAAATTCCGACAACCTTGAATATTAAACTGCCCGCATATTTTCCGGCCATCCTGCTGCTGTTCGCTCTACAGGCAGGAAAGGCACAGTCCCGTTGGCAAGCCGGTACGCTGCCGGCCGTCAACCTGAATTTGGGGCTGAAAAAAGGCTGGAGCCTGAACGCCAAGTGGGAGTCGCGCCAGCGCGCAGCCCAACACCGCTCCGGCGGCGAATCGGATACCGGCTTCGACTACCTGCTGTCCGACTTTTCGCTCATCGGCGCCAAAAAAACAGGCCTCAACAACAGCATCGCCGCAGGCTACCTCATCCGCCTCCGCGACACCCGGGTGATCCACCGCGCCATCCAGCAATTCACCCTGGTGCAACGCTTCAGCCGCTTTCGCCTGGCACACCGCATTGCCACCGACCAAACCTTCGAAACGGATGCATTGCCCGAATTCAGGGTACGCTACCGGATCGCCGCCGAACTGCCCCTGAACGGCGAAGCCGCCGACCCCGGTGAATTTTACCTGAAAATAAACCACGAGTACCTGAATGCGTTTCAGGGCCCGGACCACGATCTCGAAATTCGCCTGGTCCCGCAACTCGGCTACAGCTTCACCGACCGCAACAAACTGGAAGCCGGCCTGGACTACCGCATCCGCGGCTTTCTGGACGGCGCTGCGGAAGGATTTTATTGGGTGACCCTGAGCTGGTTTGTAAAAATTTGATTGCCCTGGACATGTTCTGGGCTCTTATTTTCAACGGGTTGTAGTGTCGGCGTGACTTCGAGGCAACGGGTTGTAGTGTCGGCGTGACTTCGAGTCACGCCGACACTTGCGTCCGAAGGAACATGCCCCCCTTTTGATAAATTAAAACAAAAAATGATCACCTGGAACAACCGCTGCAAATCATGATCCGGCCCTACATGCATGCCGACCAACCGCAGGTCATCCGCTTGTTGCGCCTCAATACCCCGCAGTATTTCGCCGAAACCGAAGAAGCGGATCTGCTGGACTACCTCGACCGGCATTTGGAGGACTATTTCGTAGTGGAAGAAGCAGGGCAGATCGTCGGCGCCGGCGGCATCAATTATTTCCCCGAAGCGCAACTGGCCCGGATTTCCTGGGATATCGTGCACCCGGATTTTCAGGGAAAAGGCATCGGAAGTGCCTTGCTCCGGCACCGGCTGAATTTGCTGAAAAAGGACCCGGCAATACGCCAGGTTATCGTTCGGACCAGCCAGCACGTTCATACATTTTACGAAAAAAACGGTTTTACCCTGGAAAAAACGGCGGCGGATTTTTGGGCGCCGGGCTTTGACCTGTATCAGATGGCGCTGCAGTTACACGCCCCGAAAAAAATGTAAACTTGCGACCAAAATCAACCGCCGATGCGCCTGTTGTTTCTACTACTCCCACTGCTGGCTGCCACGGCGTTATTTTCCCAGCCGCCAAAATTTCACGGCAAACCCTGCATGATCGAAGAAACTTCCTACGCAGTCGATTCAACCGGGAAGCAGGACATAAACCCGCGCTGGACCCTCATCTACCATTTCGACGAGGCGGGCCGCCTGGACGAACATTGGCTTAAAAACCCCGGCATTGCCCGGCGCGACAAAATTTTCAATACCCGCACGACACACCAATACCAGGGCGGCCGCTTGTGGAAAAGCACCGAGTACGACGCCGATGGAAAAGTCCGTGAAACCCTGGAGCACCTGTACAATGCCGCCGGCAAATTGATCCGGATAAAAAAATCGGGACTCCTGAAAAAATTCGATCAGGATATGGACGTGCAAACGGACAGCCTCGAGCGGATCATTTGGATCAAAACGCAGTACCCGAAATCCGCGCAACCGACCCAATACACCACCACGGTATTCACCGGCGACACGCTCGCAGTGAGCACCACCCGCGACAGCAGCGGAAAGGTGCTGCAAACCTGGACACACCGCCGCAACCAGTTTGGCGACCCGGTGCAGATCATTCAAACCCTCGAAAACGACTCGGTCAACTACCGGGCCGGCTACGCCTACCGGTACGACACTGCCGGCAACTGGGTGGATCGCCGAAGCGGCATTTTTTCTGTTTTTCGAAATACCGGCCGATATACGGGTAGCCGGGAAATTCGCCGCATCGTTTACACCGCTCCGCACCCCGACACGTTAAGCGCCCGGCATCTCCACGGCAACTGGGCGGATTTCCTTCTTGGCCTGGAACTCCAGTTTTTCCCCGACGGCAACTACCTGGCCCTCACCAACGGCCAGCGAAAAGACGGCGGCGCCTGGACACTCGACACCCAAAACCACCGCCTCCTGATCACCGGAAAAGAGCACCGGGAAACGCCGGTAGAACTCAACTACCGGTTTGAGGGCGGATTGCTCATCCTGTACCGGCCGGGCAAGGAAGGAGCGTATAACATGGTGAAATTGCAGGGTGTGAACGGGAATTAGCCATCAACTTAAGGAATATTGAGTAGGAACAGATTGACGATTAATTGATTACATGAATACATGATTGTTGAAGTACCCGTAGTGTGCTCAACATTTTTCATAAAGCAACCTACACTTCAACATTGCCGCTATGGTGTACTACTTCAACAATCATGTAATCATGTAATCTGCAATCATGTAATCAATTGAATTTCAAACCTGGTCGCCTTAAGTTGATGGCTATGGGGCGGACAAGTCATTTGAAATTTAATGCGTTTGCCCTGTGGTAAAGCCCGACGTAGCGTTCCACCGGCATAAATAAAAATGCCTCTGCGTAGTCCATTTTCTTTTTTGAATACAATTTGGCGCGGTACTGATTGAGACCAAATACGGCCTGTTGATAATCCAATTGCCGCAATTGGCTTTGATGGGCCTGAATGGCTTTGCACTTCTGTTCGGCAAAGGCCGAAATATCGACCAGCCGGTTGGGAATTATCGGCGTCCACACTTCAAAAGCGAAGATGTTTACCCCTTTGATCCCGGTAGCCTGCAAGATCAGATTGGTATTCCAGTGATCCGGATGATTATCCAAAAAAGAGGGGAGGTAAATCAGATCGGGTGAAAACGCCCCGACCAGGTCGCGGATTGGTCCGATCAGCGATTCGACCGGTTTGAGTTGCTCGTCGGGGCAGTTTAAAAAAATGAGAGCATCGGGTTCAATCCCAAGCAATCCGGCAGCGGCAATGGCCTCGCGCCGCCGGATTTCGACAATGTCGGCTTTGTTCGTTTTATCGTAGCCTTTATCGCCATTGCACAGGTAGACTATTTTTACCGTATGCCCCTGGCTTTTATGTTTCGCCAGCGTACCGCCGCAGCCAAAAACATCATCATCGGGATGGGGCGACAGCACCAGCACATTCGGTCCTTCCAGGTTTTCGATATGATGATATTTGGAAAACCGTTTGTATACCGTTTCGCGGAAAGCGACATACCGTTTTACTAATTTCGTATTGATCATAACAGCGCGTTATACAATGCCAACAGTTGATCGATTGCATTTTTTTTATTGAAACGGGCTTCGACGGCTTGCCGCGCCCGCTGGGTTAATTCCAGGCGCAACTCCGGATCCCGGAGCAGCCGCAAAATTTCAGCCACCAGGCGTTCCGGGTTATCCGGCGGCACTAAAATACCGGTTTGATTGTGTTGGCACCATTCGTTCACACCGCCCACGTCGCTGGCGATCACGGGTATTCCGCAGGCCTGGGCTTCAATTCCGGCCAGGCCAAAAAGTTCAGGTTTCAGGGACGGGTACACCAGAATCGTGGAATTATGGAAGTGCTGCCGGACCGTCTGCCAGCATTGGTGGCCGGTCAAAAGAATACAATGTTGCAGCTCATATTGGCCGATCAACCGGAGCAAGGCTTCTTTGTGCACACCGTTGCCGATACAGATCAGGGTAAGTTGCGGCACCTGTTGCTTCAGCATCCGCATCGCTTCCAGGAGGGTAAATATCCCCTTGGAGCGCTCCAGTCTGCCTACAAAAAGCAGGCGGTTGTTTATTGTTGGGTCCGGGCGTTTGTAGTACCACAGGTCGCTGTCGACAAAATGCGGGATATAGGTAACCAGACCGGGGTGACTCGTTTTGACTCGGGAAAACAGGCACTGGCTGGGGATAATATAGTTGGCCGGCCGGATGCTCGACCCGAATACCAATTGCCTGAGTTTGAATTTTAAATTCCAATGATCGGAAAGCGCATAATAATCGTGAATAGTCTGCACAAGTGGAATGCCGGCTTTCGCCAACACCGCGTTGATACTCCGGGTGTACAGGTAGTTTTTATTGACATGGATAATATCCGGCCGAAACGTTTCAATGGCCCGGGTGAGTGCCGCGATCGGCCGGGCATGCCTGAACCTGGTTGTCCAAAAGCCGCTGACCCAATTGCACACCCGCAATGACGTTGACCGGTCAAAGGCCACCGTCCTGACATCCACTCCCCTGGCTTTTAACGCTGATGCGGTTGTATACAGGTAGGTTTCCGCTCCTCCAAGCGGGTGGAAGTAGTCGTTGTAAAAAAGTACGCGCATTTGAGGCTAAAGTTGGTAGACGTTAAGGAACTGCGCTTTTCTGTTTAAAAAACGTACCCGATAGGCGAAGCGCGGCTCTGAAAAGAACCAATTTGACAGGTTGAGCATTTGGGGGCGCCGGCGGTAATCCCCAGCATGCGCTAACTTGGAGGGCGCAATCAAAAAAAAAACCGAAATTCTACTCCACATGTACGATCGAATTAAAGCAAACCTGAACCGGCATATAAAACTGGACGACGAGGAGTTCGATTTACTTCGGAAAAATCTCGTGGCCGAAACCTACAAGAAAGACAGCCATTTGATCCAGTCCGGCCAGATCTGTAAATACACCTATTTCGTACACAGCGGACTATTACGGTTATACGACATCAATGAAAAAGGCCTTGAAAAAAATACGCTGTTTGCCATAGAGGAATGGTGGGTTTCCGACCTGTACAGCTTTCACAGTCAAAAACCCGGCAACTATTTTTTGCAGGCGTTGGAAGACACCGAAGTCCTGCAACTTTCCAAACATGCCATGGAGAACCTGTTGTTGGAAGTCCCCAAACTGGAGCGGTTTTTCCGGATTTTACATATCAATGCCTTCATCGCCCAGCAAGAGCGGGTGATGCACATGATTTCCAAAACAGCCGAAGAACGCTACCGGGATTTTATCCGAAAATACCCCGATGCCGAACTGCGGATACCGCAAAAACAAATTGCTTCCTACCTCGGCATTACGCCGGAATTTCTGTCCAGGATGAAAGCCAACCTGCGGCAAGGCGCCTGATGCGCCGCCGTGGCGTTGTGTTTTCCCGGGTTACCGGCAAAGTCTTAACCTAGGTTAATTTTTACCTGTCCGTTTCCCTTTTCCTTTGCCCTGCATTCATTTTTTAACAAAAAAACAGCACGATGGAAAAGAAAATAATGCTTTTAAGTTTAGGAATCTTCCCTGCAGTTTTCACTTTTTCACAAGACAGCACCGAAGTTGTCGGGAAAAGCCCCTGGGGCCCCGAAGATGAAATTGGCACCCTGAATATGATGACCGATGCATCGCGCCTGGCGGCACTATCTGCCATTGGCAGCGGGCAGGTGTACGACCTCAGCGTGGATTATTTTGTAGGTATGCCCAGCTTCGATGCCCTGGGCGACCCGCCCTACCAGTATTGGCTGACCCACACCCCGCACGGAACCGTAGTGGACAACCCCAACGGCATGGGTGAAAACATGAACCGGAAAGTGAGCTACACCGGCGATGCCATTTCCATGTACACCCATATGGGGACGCATATCGATGCCCTGAACCATTTTGGACTGGACGGGAAAATCTGGAACGGCTACACCCCGGAGGAACACCTCGGCGACAAAGGCTGGCGCAAAACCGGCGCCGAAACTATTCCACCCGTCATTGCCCGGGGCGTAATGATCGACATGCCGGCCTACAAAGACGTACCACAACTCCCCAAAAACTACCGGATAACCGCCGCCGACCTCCAGGGCGCTCTTAAAAAACAAAACACCGTGCTCCGGAAAGGTGATGTGGTCCTGATCCGAACCGGCCAGGCTATGCATTACCAGGACGCCGGGGCGTACCTGGACCAATACCCCGGGATCAACCTGGAAGCCGCCCGGTGGCTGGTAGAAGATCAGCAGATCATGCTGCTGGGCGCCGACAACCTCAGTTTTGAAGCCTTTCCACCGGAGCGGGAAGACAATTGGGTGCCCGTGCACACCTACCTCCTGGCCGAAAAAGGCGTCATGTTTATCGAACAAATGAACCTGGAAAGCCTGGCAGATGATGCGGTGTACGAGTTTGTTTTTATCGGCGCATCCCTCAAACTCAAAGGAGCCAGCGGGTCGCCGATGCGGCCATTGGCTATTCCCATGAAATGAACACTTCTCCGGGCAGGGAGTTTCTTTGCAACAGGCTCTTAGCTCTTGGGTCACTTAAAATCAGCAAAAATGAATACCACGATTTCTTTAAGAAAAATTGCCCTGGCCGCCGGCCTGGGCTATCTCGTCATTTTTTTCACCGGCATTTTCGCCAATTTCTTCATCCTGGAAAAAATGCTCGTTCCCGATGATGCCGCCGCTACCCTGGCCAACATCACCGGCAATACCGGGCAATACCGGCTGGGCGTTTTTTGCTTCATCGTCATGGTGCTGTTCGATCTGGTGCTTACCTGGGCGCTGTATGTATTGCTGGAATCGGCAAACAAGCCGCTGGCACTTTTTATGGCCTGGTTTCGCCTGGTGAATTGCGCGATTTTTGGCGTTGCCCTGTTCCAGTTGTTTGATGTACTCGAATTGACGGGTAGTCATGCCTATTTGCAGGAAGCATCGGCAGTATACCTCCAAACCGAAGTGATGCGCGCCCTGGCTGCTTTCAATTATACCTGGCTGTTAGGACTGCTCTTTTTTGGCGTGCATTTGCTGGCGCTTGGGGCGCTGACGCTGCAATCGGGTTTTATCCCCAAATTTATCGGCGTCCTGCTGCTCCTGGCCGGCGCCGGCTATCTGATCGACAGTTTTGCCCAATTTCTATTGCCAAACTATGCCGACTATAAAAATGTATTCATGCTGGTCGTTGTCGTTCCCGGCGTGGTCGGCGAATTATCGTTTACGGTTTGGCTGTTGCTCCGGGGCGGGCGGCAGCAAATTGGGGTAGCCTGATTCGTGCGATTTGGGGGTGTATCATCTGTTCTCGTACAAGCTGGATGATTCCAAACTTTCACCACGGAGGCACGGAGGGCACTGAGGTACTCTACTCGTCCTACGACTTGGAGTCGTAGGACGAGTACCCCCATAACCCGACAAACATACGAGGCCACGGAGCATTAAACTCCGTGGCCTCCATGTCTCCGTGTTGAATAAAATATTCTACGACGGGATTTCCCCCTCCATACGCCTACCGGATCACTGTTACCTTTCCTGCCGTGATCAGGCTATCCGATGTGATGCGGAGCGTGTACATCCCGGCGTTCAGGTTGCCAAGGTCAAGCTGTGCCGTGCCGGAAACACCGCTGTATTCCCGGACCAGTTTCCCCGAACCCAGTTCAAACAATTCAAGCCGGGTGTTCGAGCCGAACGTCGCGGGAATGGAAACGGTCGTCTGGCCATGTGCCGGATTCGGGAAAACGCGGATGCCGCTTTCCGAAAGCGATACCACAACGGTGTTCGTCAGATTGGTCTGCGCTTCGTCCGAACCGATATCCCGCCGGCCGCCGAAAACAGCCTGTCCACTCTGATCGGCAAAGTTGTCGGCCGGGTCGCCGCTGTTGTAAGCCGGCGAACCAATATCCAGGCGGTGGGTAGCGGTTGCCATGCCATTGGTGCTCAAAGGCATCAGTTTGGCATCCTGGCCTTCGATATCGCCCGCTTGCTCCGGGAAAGCACCGGCATCATCGGAACCGATCAGGTTGTAATTATCGGACGTAAACATGCCGGCCACATCCGTTCCGGCCATAGCGGTATTGGAGGCGACGATAGTGTTTTTCAATTGTGTGGTTTGCCCGGCATGGATTCCGCCGCCCATAGCCGTTGCAGTATTCATGGCAATTGTAGAAGCATTGATCGCGAAGGCATTGCCGGCATGCAGGATACCGCCGCCGGTAGCTGCGCTGTTGCCGGATACCGTGGAAAGCATGACCATAAAATTGCCGCCGGTAGTGTTAAAAATGCCACCGCCCGAGCCGGCAGCGCCTGTGGCGGCATTGTTTGAAACTGTCGACATGGATACATTAACGGTACCGCCGTTGTTAAAAATACCGCCGCCGCCATCGCCGGCCGTCGCGCCGGCAGCCGTATTGCCGCTGATTGTAGCGCCGGCAACCGTCATCGTGCCGGTACCGTTCCACAAGCCGCCGCCTTCCAATGCTGCAAAATTGTCGTTGAAAATGCCGCCGGTTATGGTTGAATTGCCCGGGCCGGTGATGTGCAGGCCGCCGCCGTTGCCCGGCGCTGCGCCCGTGCTGTTGCCCGACAGCGTTACGTTGGTCAATACCAGTGTGTTGCCTGCCATCGAATTGTCTTCAATGCCGCCACCGGCGCGCACCGATACGTTGCCCGAAATTTCCGAATCGAATACCGACAATACGCCAAGATCGTTCAAAATACCGCCACCAGAGCCGGCAGCGCCTGTGGCCATATTGTTGGTGATTACGCAGCTGTCCTGCACCACCAGCGTGCCGCCGGCATTAAACAGGCCGCCGCCGCCTTCGTTCGCCATGGCGCCGGCTGCGGTGTTGCCGTCGATCCAGCCGCCGCTGACCGTCATGGTGCCCGTGCCGTTCCACAGACCGCCGCCTTCCAGCGCGGCTGTGTTGTCCGTCACTGTGCAGCCGGTGATCATCGAATTGCCCGGACCCGTGATGTGCAAACCGCCGCCGTTGCCCGGCGATGCGGCCGTGCTGTTGCCCGACAGCGTTACGTTGGTCAATACCAGTGTGTTGCCCGCCATCGAATTGTCTTCAATGCCGCCACCGGCGCGCACCGATACGTTGCCCGAAATTTCCGAATCGAATACCGACAATACGCCAAGATCGTTCAAAATACCGCCACCAGAGCCGGCAGCGCCTGTGGCCATATTGTTGGTGATTACGCAGCTGTCCTGCACCACCAGCGTGCCGCCGGCATTAAACAGGCCGCCGCCGCCTTCGTTCGCCATGGCGCCGGCTGCGGTGTTGCCGTCGATCCAGCCGCCGCTGACCGTCATGGTGCCCGTGCCGTTCCACAGACCGCCGCCTTCCAGCGCGGCTGTGTTGTCGTTCACGGTACAATTAGTGACCAGGATATCGCCGGGGCCGGTGATATGGACTGCACCGCCGTTTCCGGGAGCGGGTGTCGCAGGAGTTACGCCGGTGTTATTATTATTCAAAACCACATTGGTCAAAATTACACCGAGCCCGGCGCCGGATTGGTCTTCGATACCGCCGCCGGCGCGGTTGGCCTGATTGAAAGAAATTTCAGAATCGATGATCGTCAAGGTTCCACCTGCGGCATTGAAAATTGCGCCGCCCGAACCTGAGGCACCGTCGGCGGTGCATTGGCTGATGGAACAATTGGTCAGTGTCAGGGAGGCATTGGCATTGTAGATGCCACCACCATCATCGGCCAGACCATTTACCAAACTGAGGTTGTTCAGGGCAACCGTCCCGGCAGTGATATTGAATATGCGCCCGTTACCCTGCATGTCCAGGGTGGTTCCGTCCCCTTCAAGTCCGGTGATGACCAGGTCTTTGTCGATGGTAATTTCAGCCATCAGGATTACGTTGGTGACGAGCGGGCCAAAAGTGATTTCACTGCCGGCCGGCGCCAGCATGATCACTTGCCGGAGCGAGCCGGCGGAGCCGTCGTCCAATCCGTTTAATACGATTTGCGCGGAAGTGTGCACGCTCAGGAAAAGGCCCAACAGCATGAATGCAGCCTGGTAGATCATCTTTTTCATCATTTTCATCTTTTACAAATTTGAACAAATAGGTTTTGCGATGGATATACGAGCAGGAACGGGGTTCCGGTTTTTAAGCGCAGAAAAAGATTTTTCACCAAGTTGCTTTAACTTTATTCGCCGCCGCTGCCCGGCGCCAAAATTTAAACACGCTCTTTTTTTTCACTAATCTGCACATTATGAAATCCATTCAGCCCGTCGCGGTTCAATTTGTTTGCTTGCTGCTATCCGGTTTGCTGCATGCGCAAGGTGGTACAAGCCCTAATCTCAACCTCACCCCGCACGACCTGTTCTCCAACACCCAAACGACTGAGACGGAAGCCGGCCCGGATGAAAAACGAGCCAGGACAACAACCTTGCAACCATTCCCCGGCAGTGCAACAATTGACTTGTCGGGCCAATTGTTGTTCAATCTCTTCGACGATGTGCAGTACACCCTCCGGCTGGAACGGCAGGAAGGCCCGTTTTTCAACGGCCTTGAAGTATGGACCGGTCGGGCCGACGACACCCGCTTCGACCATTTAGACCAATACAGCAACACGGTCGTGGTGGTTAATCCGGAAACCAACAAACTGGTAGTCAACATCCAAACCGAAAAAGGCTACTTTCAGGTTTTGCCCACGGCAAACACCGGCGAATACCGCATCCGCGAGTGTAAAAACGAGCCATTTGACTGCCAATCGCTGCGCGCAAAAGTTGCCGCTGCGCAACACAACCCGGTGCACGAACGCACCGTTTGCGGGAGCAGCTGCCTCGACGAAACCGACCAGAGCGGCCAGTATGTCATCGATATTTTCATCGGCTATTCAAATTCGGCGGCTACCGTTGCCGGCGACATCAATGCGCACGCGCTGTCGATGGTGCAATCGGTGAACAATGGCCTGACCAATTCGCTGGTCACGTCCACCTACCTGCGCCTGGTGGGTACCGGCACTACGCCCAACAACCCGGGCGTGGTCACCAGTGTGCTCGACGATTGTTACGACTGGTTTGCCGGTGAGATCGAAACCTACGCGCCCGACCTGGTCGCCGTGTTCCAAACGCCCACCGGGGCTGCCGGCGAAGCGGGCGGCTGGGGCTACATCGGCGGGTATTCCAGTGTGAACAGCATCAACCTGCCCACGGCTTTTCGCCATGAAATCGGCCACAACGCCGGCGGCGGCCACTGCTCCCCCGGCAACGGGGTTTTTCCCTACGCACACGGCTACAACAACGGCAACTGGACCACGCATATGTGCGGCAACGGCGTGAACTTTTACTCCAACCCCGATGTGAACGACAACCAGGGCAACCCCATCGGCGACCCGGCTACCGCCGACATGGCGCGCACCTGGAACGAACGGGCGGCCACGATGGCCCAAAAACTCCTGCACCGGGTACCCTTTTTCGGCGGCGACCCCTGCGTCAACCAGATATGCATCCCCTCCCACTGGGGCGGCCAAAACGAACTGATCCGGCGGGTGGTTTTCAACACCATCGACAACAACCAAAGCAACCCGGGCTGGAATTGTCCCAGCATCACCGGCTACAGCGATTACACCCACCTGAACACCACCGTCAACCAAAATTCCACCTACACCCTGACGGTAAGCTCCAACTGGGCCTTTGCCGATTCCAAACTGGGCGCCTGGATCGACTGGAACAACGACGGCATCCTGAGCAGCACCGAGCAGGTGGCAAATTTTTCCGGTGTGGGCCCCTGGTCGCAAAACGTGACGGTGCCGCCCGATGCCCACCTCGGCGAAGTACGCCTGCGCATCCGCCTGCAATACGGCCCCGGCTACACGCCCGACCCCTGCGAGGGCTCGGGATGGTCGTCGGGTGAAACGGAAGATTACGCCGTGATTCCCGCCGCGCCGCTGCCCATCAGCCTGGTGGATTTTCAAGGGAAACGTACGGAGCAGGGAAACTGGCTGCGCTGGCAAACCGCCGAAGAGATCAACGCTTCGCATTTTGACCTGGAGCACAGCCGGTTTTCCAATAATTTTGAAAAAATAGCACAACTGCCAACAAAAGGCACAGCCGCCGAATACGGCTTTTTGGACAAAAAAAACCGGGACGGCACGCAGTACTACCGCTTAAAAATGGTGGACCGGGACGGCTCGTTCCAGTATTCAAAAATTATCCACATCGCTGCAGAAACCGGCGATACCGGGATAACCCTTTCGCCCAACCCGACCACCGGGCCGCTGAACATCCGGCTCAACCAGCCTGCCGAAGGGGAGTACCGGGTGCTGGTTTTCAATTCGACCGGGAAGCTGGTGCGCGAATTTTCAGGCCTGGCCGCCGAAAATGCGGATGCCACGCTTGCCATTGATCTCAGCGGATTGCCGGGGGGCGTGTATGGCTGTACCCTGTTGGACATTTCGGGCAATGCGGTGTTGGGAAATGCGCGGGTGGTGAAGTGGTGAGTACGGCTGTCAATCCATCAACGGCACCCGCACCACAAACTCCCCCTCCCGTTCGCCGGCCCACACCGGCCGGTCGGTGAGCAGGGCATAGCGGTTGATGATGTTTTGCAGGCCCATGCCGGTGGAAACAGCCGGGGTGCTGCGCGGGCGCAGGGGATTTCGCACCAGCAGTGTTTGCGGCTGTTCGATCGAGACGGTAATGATGAGCGGTTCTTTCACGGACATCCGGTTGTGCTTCACGGCGTTTTCGATCAGCAATTGCAGGGTCAGCGGGGCGATGCGGCAGTGGTCGAGCACGTCCTCCGGCAAGTCGATGTGCACATCGAATTTGTTTTCAAAACGGATTTTCAGCAAAAAAGCATACGATTGGATAAACTCCAGCTCCGTACGCAAGCTGACCAGTGAATTTTCTTTTTGCTCCAAAATATAGCGGTACGAGCGAGCGAGCTGGTCGATAAACTGTTCGGCAAGCCGCGCATCCACCTGCACCAGGGAGGTCAGAATACTCAGGCTGTTGAACAGGAAATGCGGGTTCACCTGCGTGCGCAGCAGCGCCACTTCGTTGAGCAGTTGTTGTTTGGCCATGGCATCCGATTCCACTTGCAGCCGTTGCGAACGCCGCCGGAAATACAGCATGCGCACCCAGAAGGCCAGCGCGACAATGAGCAGGCCCAGCCCGGCGGCAGCAACGAGGCTGACCGTCCGGTCTTTGCGGCGGATCGCTTGCTGGTGCGCCATTTCCACCTGGAATTTTTCTTTCGCGCGGTTCAGGCTGTCGAACGCAATTTGGCGCTCGACTTCCAATTGTTGGAGGCGCTGCGCCGTTTCGTACTGCTGGAGGCTGTCTTTGAGGTCCATCGTTTGCCGGAGGAAATGCAAAGCCTGCCGGTAGTTGCCTTGTTCGAGGTAGGCGTTGTACAGGCACTCGCAGGCGTATTGCGCTTCCAGGTTGGGGCCGCCCATCTGCCGGGCCGTTTGCAGGGCTTTTTCGCAGGCATCGACGGCCAGGATGTAGCGCCCCTGGTGGAGCCAGAGTTCACCCATGCTGTTGTAGGCATCGGCCAGGCCTTCCAGGTCGCCCAGGTCGGAGAAGATTTCGATTTCCCGGTTAAAATCGGCCATGGCTTCCCGGTGGCGCCCCTGGTAGCCGAGAATGGTGGCCCGGTTGTGCAGCGAGGTGGCCAGGCCGAGCGTGTTGCCTTGTTTTTTCTGCAAGGCCATGGTTTTTTCGTTGAATTCCATGGCTTTGTCGTAAGCGCCGCGTTCGAGGTACACGGCCGACAGGTTGCCGTACACGAGCGTGAGCCCGACCTCGCTTTTCAGGGCTTCATAAATGACGCGGGCCTTGTCCAGGTATTCCAGGATTTTGCCCTCGTTGCCCGGGTATTCGTAGTACATAGTGGCGATGCTGACGTAGGCATGGGCCGCTTTTTTGCGATCGCCGGTAGCTTCGGCGAGTTCGAGGGTTTTTGAAATATAGTCGATCGCTTTGGGCAGGTCGCTCTGGATGCGGTACACATCGGCGAGGTTGCCGTACACGGAAGCCAGGTTGTTGCGGTCGCCGGCCTGTTTGAGCAGGCGGATACTTTCTTCGTAGCGCTGAATGGCTTTTGGGTAATCGCTTTGAACACGGTACGCCAGGCCGATGCTGTTCAGGGCTTTGGCTTGCCAGACCGGCAACTGTTTTTCCCGGGCAAAAGCCAACTGCAATTCGGCCACGAGCCGGGCAGAGTCGGGCTGGCTGTGGGTGTAGTTGAATGCCAGGGTGTTCAGGGCGCGCAGGCGGGTCGTGTCGTGCAGGCTGCCGGAGCGCCAAACCCGCCAGAGGCTGTCGGTGTTTACCTGGGCCGGCAGGGCGGCGGCGCTCAGTGCGCCGGCGAGCAGGAGGGCGATTTTTTTTGCCATGCCGTGTTTGATATGTTAGCCCTTCCGTTTTTTCCAGTTCAAGCGGAATTTCAGCCCGCCCATTTCGCCGCTATCAATTTCCAGCGTTTCGTCGATGATCCGGTATGCGCGGCTGTATTCGAGTCGTTGGAAAAACCTGTTTTCCCACTCCGACCGGCCTTCGCAGTACATTTCGGTATGCATAATCCCGCTGATACGCAATTGATCTCCCCGGTAGGTGTAGTTGCCGCCGAAGCCGTTGCATCCGCCAAAACCTTCAATTTCCCCATTGGAAAATTTGATGGTGATGGGCACCGGCAGGGTATCGGGCACCTGCATCGTACCGGCGTCTGTGAGGATATTCGTCAGTTGCCAGACGGCCGTTTCAAGCGAAACGGACTTAACCGCCTGCGGCGGTGTGCTGTTGCAGCCCTCGTGAATCTCCACGGTCATCAACAGGCAAACAGCAGCGTTCAGGAAATACAAGTTTTTCATGCAATAAAAGTCGGTGGAATGCTTGAAAAAAAGCGGTTTTTTTTGGGCGTCTTTCTATTCTGGATTGGGGCTGTAAAATTGATTTTGTAGTGAAATAGTTGTTTCAAGGGAATATCCGTTGAATGGGACAAATGTGGGTGCAGGCTGCCGGCACAGTCAATTTTTAGCTTACCGAATGCCTGTTTCCACCGGATGGACCGGCCAAATGCGGGGAAGAGTTTTTTTTGGGGGGAAATGCCAATTCGGGGGCGGCCTCACAAATTTCTATTTCACCACTAAGTAAAGCTTAAAAAATAAAGTCACGATTTGTTAAACCCGGATTCCTCCCCCGCAGGGCGGGGTCGGAATGACAAGGTCTTTGGAAAGAACGTGGGGGGCGGTAGATTCAGGCGTAGGCTGCATGGTGGCGCCCCCCAGGCGGAACCCTTACGTTTTGCCCGATCAGTTTGGCTTCAAAGGGAGGGGCCAGGAAATGTTTCGCTATCGGCGTTTGTCGCCCCTCCCTTTCAGGTTCGCAACCGTTGTCATTCCGACCCCGCCCTGCGGGGGAGGAATCTGATTCATTCTAATTGAGAAGTTATTTTTTTAGTGTTACTAAGCGCACTAAAAGCACTAAGATCACCTAAGAGCGTAATGATTTTAGTGGGCTTAGTGGTAAAAAACACCTGCCGGGCGAAGTCTTCCGACTCGCCCAAATATCGAGCGGACTTGGTCCGCATTTCTGATTTGGATGTTCGGAGGAAGTCCGGCAGCTATGGCTTTTGAGTCTGAAGCCTTGGAAGAGTAAGGGAAGATTTAACCTTTGATCGCCAAAACTTCCCTAACCTGAATCAAAGGCCAGCAATTCGAGATAGGGATCGCCCGTCAATCCCAGCAGCATCCTGAACGCGGGTTCCGTTTTTACGCCCTGTTTTTTTAGCGCAATAACCTGCTGCCGGAAAGCCGCGCCGCGCTCCTGCAAAATGCGGTGCTCGATGCACATGTGCCGGTAGGCGTTTTGCTCCCTGGTGGGTATGTTTTGGCCGAAAATTTCGATGGGGAAGTCCTCCAGTTCAAAATTGGCGATCACGCAGGGCTGCCCCTGCTTCGATTTTTGGCGCAGGCTGAACCCGGGGGCGTCGCGGAAGCCGGCCTCGACAGTTGCCCGGAAGGCTTGCAGGTCGGGGCAGTAACAGCAGATGTCGAGGTCGCTGCTTTTGATGTCGATGCCGATAGGAATGGTGCCGGTGAGGATGGGGTCGTAGGCCTTCAGTTTTTCCAGCACCCGGTGGCGGGTGAGGATGCGGTAGGCGCGGCGTTGGCGGTTGTTGCCGGATTTCAGGTATTCGATGTTGTCGAAAGGCATGCTGAAAAATGAGTGCTTAAGTGTGTACAGCCGCCGCCCATTTCCGGAGGTCGACGCCCTTCACCAGCAGCCACAGGCTGAGTGTCAGTTCGGCTATGAAAGCGGGCAAAGCTATAACCGGGAAAATGTATTTGCCGGCAAAGGCCGGCGCCAGCAGCTGCGCGACGCTGAACACAACATACCCCACGCCCGCGATGACCAGCAGGATGCCGATGAGCCGGGGCAGATACCCGGACCGGCGGATCAATTCCCCGAATACCACACAACAGCAGCCGAAAAACAGCAGTCCTGCCCCATAGCCGTAACTGTGCACCTGCAAGGCCATGTAGGCCAGATCGTGTACTTGCTGCGGCTCGAAACCGCTGAATCGACTTTCCGGGTTCAGTACGATAAGTGCGGCCAGTTCAAAAAGTTTGGCTACGCTGTAGATGGCGATAAAGGTCAGCCGGAAAAAGGCGCCGAGCAGTGCCAGGTTTCGACTGACCGGCTTGAGCAGCACGTACAGGATCAAAGCGAGCGCGACATCGCATACGCAGGTGAGCATTTCGCCGGCCAGGCCAAGCCGGAACAGCGTTTCGGAACGGAGGATATTCGAGGCGGTAGCCGTTGGATCGTGCGGCACGATGAGGCTTCCCCGGACGAAGAGTTCGCCAAACAGGGCGGCTATGATGATGTACAAATAAAGGATTCCGCCAGTGCGCGCATAGGTTTGGGGGGAGGTGGATGTTTTCATGGCTCCAGGTGTTTGTTGAAATTTTTTTGCCAAAAAAAGGATTGTTACCGGGTTTCAACCAGCTGAAAGTAAAGCAAAAGTGGGTATGCGGGGGGATTGCTTTGTGCAAACTATTTGGTTTTTTAGTGTAAGCGGCCTCGAACAAATGAAAGTTAGCTTGAGAGATGAAAGTGGAAGCCGTATTTGGATTTGACCCCAAACACGGCTTCCACGCACAAAAAAAATCTTCAAAACGCCTTGCTTGCTATCTGCTGAATTTCTGCTTGACTGAATAAACCGTAGCCCCGGCGCCGTACACATAATTTACCTCGAAATTATTTTCATTTGTGATCACACCACTCACTGTGGTGCCGGCCCGTTCCAGTGTTTTGGCTTACCAATCGACCGTCATCGGGTTGGTAGCGAAGAAATACACCGGCGGGTTGCTACGCGTAGCAGTGATCAGGATAGTGGTATCGTTTGTTCTGGTGACCACTGCCGTGTACATGGCGGAACTTCCGGTGACCGTTTCGGTCCCAGCGACATTCCAGTTTCCGGTCAGCATATCGGCAGGGTAGGTGCAATTGCCGTCGTCTTCTTCGGCATTCATGTTATAATTGACGACATCGGGATCGGTACAGCCCTTGGTTGAATCCTTTTTGCAGGAATAGTTGGCCAGTGGAAGGATGGCGATGCAAAGAAGCAGGTCAATACTTGACGTTTTTTCATGTTTTTGAAAGGTTAATGAAAGAAGTGGTTAAGCATGGTGGGTTTCAGGCTTGGGGAGTCTGGTGTTTTTGGCTTTGTTGCGGCATTTGTGAAATACTCCCTGCAAGATTGGCGCATGTCCCCGTTTGGCTGAGCGAGGGGCCAAGTGAGGGGGTGACTCGCAGTCACCCCCTCACTATCAGCCCGATGGGAATATGAGCCGCGCGATTTATGTTCTTCTGTGCTTCCGGGGCTTCGGGCGTTGCCCGGCAGTTTTTTTTAAGAAAAGTCGGAGACTTGTTTACGTCGCGCGTCGCATTGCAAATGCTCGCGAGCGCATTGTGTTTTGGGTAGATATCTGAACACTTTGGGGCAGCGCGGTTTCCCGCTCGATATTTGGGCCAGCATGATTCAATTTCTTTGGATGACAACCATACGTCCTTCTATTCTCTTTCCGTCATTTAGTTCAAGGATATATCTTCCTTTCTCCAAAGAATGAATATCAATTAAAAAAGTATTGTTTCCAACTTCAGTTTGTCTATGCTGTTGACTCATTAGGTGGCCGTTCAAATCGTACATGCATATGGTAGCGCTTGCGAATTCTTTTGATTCAAACATTATGCTCACGGTATTCGAACTCGCAGGATTGGGAAATAGTGTAAAATCAAATGTGGTTCCAAATTCTAAATTAATTATTGAAGATATTCCTCCATCATTGATGTAAAGTTTTGAGATTTGAGTATTTGAACTAATCCCTCCCGTAATGAAGAGATCCTGGTCGTTGTCGCCGTCTACATCCGAAAAGGCGACCGAGCCTGTATAAACGCCCTCAAATGGGGTGCTAGTGGCTTCGGTGAAAACCCCATGTCCATCATTAATATACAGTTTCGAAATGAGATCAGAGCCAGTCCACCCTGTAATGAGTACATCCTGGTCGTTGTCGCCGTCTACATCCGAAAAGGCGACTGCGCCTATATAAACGCCCTCAAATGGGGTGCCAGTGGCTTCGGTGAACCCCCCCTGTCCATCATTGGTGTACAATTTCGAGATTTGTTGGGTGTTTGAATTGTCCTGCCCTGTAATGAGTACATCCTGATCATTGTCGCCGTCCACATCCGAAAAGGCAATCGAGCCTCTAAAAACGCCCTCAAACGGGGTGCCGGTGACTTCAGTGAAATTGCCTTTTCCATCATTAGTGTACAGTTTTGCGATACGAATACCTGTACTATCCCGCCCTGTAATGAGTACATCCTGGTCGTTGTCACCATCCACATCCGAAAATGCAATCGAACTCCACTCCACGCCCTCAAACGGAGTGCCGATGGCTTCGGTGAAATTGCCCTTTCCATCATTGATATACAGTTTTGAAATTTCAATATATGAACTTTTCTGACCTGTTATGAGTACATCTTGGTCGTTGTCGCCATCCACATCCGAAAAGGCAATAGAACCAAACTCCACGCCCTCAAACGGGGTGCCAGTAGCTTCTGTGAAATTACCTTGCCCATCATTGATGTAAAGTTTTGTAGTTCGAGCGGAACCATTCCAACCTGTAATGAGTACATCCTGATCATTGTCACCATCCACATCAGAAAAGGCAATCGAGCTATACTCAACACCTTCAAACGGAGCGCCGGCATCTTCTGTGAAACTACCTTGTCCATCATTGATGTAAAGTTTTGCAATTCGAGCGGAGCCATTCGACCCCGTAATGAGAACATCCTGGTCCTTGTCACCATCCACATCCGAAAAAGCGATCGAACTATACCGAACGCCCTCAAACGGCAAGAGCTGTGGTGCTTGTATATAGGTTTGGGCTGATAGGATTTGTGTTAAAGCCAAGAACTGGAAAAGTAAATTTACTTTCATTTTAACTTGTTTTTTATTGTGTTGAATAATTTTGGTGCATAAGCTATTTATTATGTATTTGATGAATTAATAGATTATCGAGTCAAAAAATTCCAAAAACCACGCTACCCTTCCCCCGGCAAAACACCGGAGCAAGGGCAGCGCACAACGTATAATATGGCAGGGAAAATCTGGTCAAAAGTGATTTATGTTAGGGCAACAAACTTAACCCAAAGTTACTACCGATCAAAGGCCAGGATCGCAAAAAAACAGATGACCCGTCGGTTATTGGCCGGTCTGCAAATTTTCAGACAATTAGGTGTGCCTCCGTTAATTCAGTAAATAATATTCTGATCAAGTAAAATAGCCATAGCGGACGGGTCGGGACCCAACGGCCGTTAGCACGCGGTGCTGGCGCTCCGCCGAAAATTCGAGTTAGGCTATTGTCGGCGTGACTCGAGTCACGCCGACAATGCGCACGCCCCCCCTACTTCGGCAACAGCTTCACAATCCGCCCAGGTCCTTCCAGCGCCACATAAATATACCCGTCCGGCCCGATGCGCACATCGCGTACGCGGCTGTTCAGTTCTTCCAGCATTTTTTCCTGGTGGATGACCAGGTTGTCTTTCAGTACCAGGCGCTCCAGGTACTGAAAGCGCAGGGAGCCGATGAGCAGGTTGTTTTTCCAGTCGGGGTACACGTCGCCGGTCAGGAAGGCCATGCCGCAGGGCGCGATGGAGGGCACATAATAAAACAGGGGCTGTTCCATGCCGTCCTGTTCGGTGCGGTCGGTGAAGCGCGTGCCGTTGTAGTTGATGCCGTAGGAGATGACCGGCCAGCCGTAGTTGGCGCCTTTTTTCAGGATGTTGATCTCATCGCCGCCGCGGGGGCCGTGTTCGTGTTCCCAAACAGCGCCCGTTTCGGGGTGCAGGGCCAGGCCTTGCGGATTGCGGTGGCCGTAGCTGTAAATCGATTCCGCCGCGTCGGGCTGCCCGACGAAAGGGTTGTCGGCGGGGATGCTGCCGTCGTCGTGCAGGCGGTGGACCTTGCCGTTGCTGTTGTCGAGTGTTTGCGGAAAGTCGTCGCGGCGGCCGCGTTCGCCATTGGAAAAGTACAGGTAGCCCTCCCGGTCGAAAACCATGCGGTTGCCGAAGTGGTGGTTGGTACTTACGGCCGGGTAGCCGCGGTAAATTTCCTGGATATCGACCAGCGCATCGCCCTGGAGCCTGGCCCGGATGATGGCGGTATTGCCGTTTCTGGGATTGCCGGCGTCGATGTAACTGTAGGAAATGTACAGCCAGCCATTTTCCGCGTATTGCGGGTGCAATTTCAAATCCATGAGCCCGCCTTGCCCGGCAGCCCGCACGGGGGGCAGGCCTTTGATGGGCGTCAGTCCGGTTGTTTTGGAAAAGCGGGACAGCACGCCTTTTTTCTCTGCGATCAGCAGGTCGCCGTTGGGCAAGAACTCCATGCCCCAGGGGATTTCGAGACCGTCGACCACGACCTCCACGGTGTAGCCTTTGCCCGCCTCTTTTACCTCCGCGATGTAGTCTTTTTCGTAGTCGTAGTTTTTGATAAAAAGGCTGAGTTCGCGGATCGTGCTCTCGGGCAGGGAAACCTTGAACGCGGGCATGCCCTTGTCGGTGTCGCCGTTGCTGATGGCGGCAGCCAGTTCGTCGAGCGTGCGGTTTTTATGGCTTTTGAGCATTTTAAAATGTTGCAATTGCCGGCCGTGGCAGCCCGAGCAGTAGTCCGCGTACAGGCGGGGGATGTCGGCATTGGCTTGTTTGGCGCCGTCGCCGGCAGGGCTGTTGTTGCAGGTGCCCAAAAGGATGGTTATGCTGCAGGTGAAGCTGATGAGCAGGTTTTGAATTTTCATAGTGATGGTGTTATGGCTTGTTTTGGTGGACTGATAAATTTTTTGGTCTTTGGTGTGCCGGCTTGCCGTCCGGGTCCGTCAATATCTTGGCGGGTACAAAGTCAGGAAAGCCGCGTAGATGCTTTGGTGCAGAATGGTGGCGTGGTCTTCTGCTTGCATCATTTTCAGCACAACGCGCATGCCCGGGCTTTTTGATTGCCGCAGCAGCCGGGCGATCTTTTTCGCTACCCGCCGCATGATCCGGTCTTCCTTTTTTCCGGCGGAAATATACACGTAGCGGTTTGGGGCGGATTGCGTTTCGAGCCATTGCGGAGCGGCTTTCAGCAGGCTTTCGTTGTCCCACCACAAACTCGGGCTAACGATGAAGTAGTGCGTGAACAAGGCGGGTTTTTTCAGCAAAATCTCGGTTGCCAGCAAGCCGCCCAGGGATTGGCCGATCAGGAGTTTCGTGTCGGTGGTTTTGTACGTTGCCTGGATGTAGGGTTGCAGCTCGGTTTCGAGAAACTGAATGAATGCCTCAGAATGCCCGGTTGTCGGGTATTTTTCCAGTAAATCCCGGCGCTCGGTGCGAAAGGTGAAGTCGCGTTTCCGGTCTACATTGGCGATGCCGACTACAATGCAGTCGGGCATGGTGTACATCAAATTGAAAAACTGCGCCAGCCCGACGATATGCAGGAAATCTTCATTGAGCGTGCCGTCCAGCAGGTAGAGCACGGGGTATGCCCTGGTCATGTCGTACGTTTCGGGGAGGTAAATATTCAGCCGGCGGTCTTCCTGCAAAACGGCGGATGACATGGTCACCACTTCGCCGATCGCCAGGGGGTGAATGCTGGTTGTTTGGGCGGTTGCCGAGATAGTAAGGGCTAGGAAAAAGAGGAGTTTGGAAAAATGCTGCATGGCTGTTGGTTGTTTTTGTGCGGTGATTTAAATGTGTGTTGAACTGGCCGAACCGGGATCAAATCCGCGAAAATCCGCGTTTCGCCGAAGGCGAATCCGTGGTATCCGCGTTCGAACTCCTCTACATCGGGTACGCTTCCTGGCGAGCAGTATTTGAACACGGATGAGGCGGATTCGCCTTTGGCGAAACGCGGAAAAACGCGGATTTGATTCCGGGAGGTGCAATTTGGGGTTTAGCGCCTGAAGAAACCGGCCGCCAATGTACAGCAATTCCGGCGCCGCCCATGCCGGTGCGGTTCATTCGGAATTTGCCACGCTTTACCTTTTGAGCCGCCTGTTTCAAAGACAAAAAATTGGCGTGCGCAACGGCGGGGCGCACCTTTGCTTCATCAAACAAATGGCTATTAAGCATTCAAACAAACAAGGCAATGCAAACGAACTTTCAACCCGATATTTACGAAACCCTCTGCCGCTTTATGCGGCTGTCCCCCAACCAGGTGGACGACCAAATGAAAACCGAAATCGAAGCCTTTTTTGTCCACTGCGCAGCAGGCATGGATACCGATTCGCAAAAACTGCTGGCCACCCTGCTCCTGAAAGCGCTGAACAAGCGGATACACTCCGAAGCCATCGGCCGGAATATTTATCTGGGCAAATACGAGATTTCGCAAATCCAGCTGTTCAACATTCTCATCGAGAAATTCCCCTTTGTCAAGTACAGCCAGCAAATCGCAAATCAGGCCATTGTTGAGGCGATGCGCGACCAGGAGGAAATAAACCTGGTGGATATCGGTATCGGACAAGGCACGCAGGTACTGCACATCATCGAACTGGCGAAAAGCCTGCCCGGGCTCAAAACGTTGCACATCGTGGGCATCGAGCCCTTTGGCGAAGCGCTTGCGCAGGCGGAGGCGAACATTTTGCAACAAAACAAAAACGCGCCTTTTGAAATCCGCTTTACCGGCATTTGCGAGGCCGTGGAAAATGTTGATCTGGCGGCCATCGAGGGCCTGTCCGGCGCGGTTATCGTCAACGCTTCCCTGGCCCTGCACCATATCCAGTCGGAGCAAATGCGCCGCGAAACCATCGCTCGCGTGCGGGCGCTCAACCCCGAGGCCTTCGTGCTGATCGAGCCCAATGTGAATCACTATGAACCTGATTTTTATACCCGGTTTCAGAATTGTTACAAGCACTTCTACAGCATTTTTCAGGTCATCGACCGGATTGAACAGGTCGACAATGCCGATAAAAACGCACTGAAACTGTTCTTCGGCCGGGAGATTGAAGACATCATCGGCAAAGAAGAAAAAGACCGCTTCGAAAAACACGAACCCGCCACCCACTGGATCGAACGGCTGCAGGAAAACCGCTTTGCCATCCGGAACGAACTGTTGAAAACGCCGGTTCGGGAAACCTGCGGCGTGGCGATCGAGCAGCGTTCGGAGGGTTTTCTGGGTTTTCGGTTTGAGGAGGAGACGGTGCTGGCGGTGCTGTATGCTAATTGATCGCTAACCCCACCCCCATCCCCTCCCCCAGGGGAGCTTCCGATTACCCACAAGTTGATTGAATTTTTTCGAATGTGTGAAACTTGAATGCTTTTATGGAACATGGCACTCCGCCGGGTTCAACCCCACCCCCATCCCCTCCCCCAAAGGGGAGGGGTGTCTGCCCTCATTCCAGTCAAAATTAGTGTTGAGAGCAAGCCCCCCTCCCCTTTGGGGGAGGGGATGGGGGTGGGGTTGAATCGTACGAAGCGAAATGACGCATAAAATTCTACAATTCGGCTTTTTACATATTCTAAAATTATCAATCAACTTTTGGGTAATCGAAAGCCCAGGGGAGAGGGGGGCTTGCCCTCGAACTAAGTCCAGATACCGTTTACGAAATCAAATAGTAAAGCGCAATCAGGCCCCCCTCCCCGCGGGGGGAGGGGATGGGGGTGGGGTTGACACACAAAACAAAACTAAAGTCATGCAAACCAACATATTCAACGAACAACTCCAAAAAGCCGGCGCCCGCATCGCGCCCAACACAAAATCCACCCGCTTCCAACTCGACAAGAACGAACAAACCGAAGACGTGGATTTTGCCTTGAAACAACAGGTGGTGAACTGCCTGCTGAACGCCAACTGGAACCGCTACCCGGCGTCCGACTACCGGGATATCGAAGCCAAAATCGCCGGTTATTGCGGCCTCCAGCCGGAAAACATCGCGCTGAGCGCCGGTTCGGCCAGCATCATCACCACCCTGCTCGACTATTTTGCGCTCAACCAAAAGCGGATCATCATCACGCAGCCCTCCTATTCGCTGTTCGACTACCACTGCCAAACCTACAACATCAAATACGAGTCCTGGCTGCTGACGCCGGACCTGGAGTACGACTACGAAAACCTGCCGAAACTTGATGCCAATTCCGTACTGATCATCACCACGCCCAACAACCCCGTGGGCAACACCTTCGATGCGGCGAAACTGGAAAAACTGCTGGCCGACAACCCGGAAGCCTGCATCATTCTCGACGCGGTGTATTGCGAATTCTGTGAAATGGACATCGCTCCGCTGGTGCGGAAATACGAAAACCTGATCGTGCTGCGCTCCTTTTCCAAAGCCTTTCCCATCGCCGGCCTGCGGCTCGGGTACCTGTGCGCGGCGCCGAAAACGGCGGCCGTGGCGCGCAAACTGCTCCTGCAATTTTCGATCTGCCATTTCTCGCTGATCTTCGCGCGGGAGATGCTTTTCACGCCGGAATTTATGGAAACCTCGCGCCGGCAGGTCCGGGAGATCATCGCCGAGCGGGAGCGCATGTGCCGCCTGCTGACGGACAATTACGACCGCCAGACGCTCAAAGTGTTCAAATCCGCCGGCAATTTCCTGCTCATCCGCGTGTTCGACGATGCCGGCTACGCCCAGCTGCTGGCCGACCTGGAAGCCGCCGGTATCCGGGTGCTGAACACGTCGGGTTTTCCGCTGCTGTACAACACCCTTCGTGTATCCATCAGCAGCAGCCGGGAAAACGAGGCCTTCCTGAACTGCCTGCACAACAGCCTGGCCGGTGTGTCTGCCGACAATGCGTTGCTGGCCGGTTTGCTGCAGGAATGTTTTCTGGCGGATAAATCGCGGGTGGGCAGTGGAGTGGGGGATATGCCCCGCGAATCCTGGGCGCGTGCGCGGCAGGAGCGGCGGGCCTGAGGCGATCAACCAGTCTGCGCTGCCTGAGGCAGGTTCCCCAAGCGAAAACCGTGCGGGTTAGCGCTGATCTGGTTTTCATGAAAATGGATACCTTTGTCTGAGGTGACAGGCACAGCCGGAGCGCTTCTGAATATGGTCCACTACAAACGAAGGAAAGCACTTACTGCTGGATTTTTTGCCAGGTTGCTATGGTTGTTGCTGACCATCCACCTGCTCCATCCTTTAGGTAGTTCCGCACAAAATTTCAGTTTTGAATTTTTCTCCACAGCCGAAGGGCTGGCGGGTAACAATACCGTATGTTCACATTCAAAGCACCAACAACATTTGGTGTGCGATCAATGGCGATGGAGAAATCTTTCTGGCCTGGCGGGACACGCTTTATCACCTGGATCAAAAAGGCGCCCTGATCGCCGCGACTCCGATGGCCGCGACTGGAAAAAACTGCTACAACCTTTGTTTCCGGATTAGGCCGGACGGTACGCTGATCCTCCTGACCAACTGGGATGCTGCCAGACCACCTTAAGTGCAGGCGCAGCGGGTGGAGGTGGCGGAGTGACGGGCATAGGCTCTTTTTGGCAAGAGGACAAGAACAGCAGGAAAAATGAAAATCTCGCAATCAATTTCATGTCAGGCTTTTTTGTTATTTTTCTTCTCACCCCTCCGGCAACTCCACGCACAAGATAAAATATGTATCAGTAACATATAGGCGGCGACTGGCCGGGTCAATGCACAGGCTTTGAAAACTGAACGATGCAGGGATTTTACCCGTCCTGTTCGGACTGCCCATGTTCCAGATTGTTTTGCCTGTGGCGGCATCTATCGCATACAAACGACCAGTAGCCCTTGACGTGTAGTACAATATCCCCTCGAACAGGGTGAGTTCATCCGCCGACGACCCCACCTCTTTGTTTTCTCACACCGTGCTGCCGTCGGTCTTGCTGATGGCCATGGCTATGTCGGTGTGGTCAGACACCAGCAGGATAGTGTTGCCGTATTCCTTGAGGCTGTTGTAGCGGATGTCGCTGCCCCAGGCGCTGGGGAAGTCGCGCGACCACAGCACCGTGCCACTGAGCAAATCAATGCAGTAAAGCGCTTTGCTGCAATTGATGTACAGCCTGTTGTCGGCGATGACGGGCGGGTAGATGGGACATCCGCTGCGGAATGTGTCGAAATCCTTGAGCGACCACTCCATCTTGCGGGTGCGCAGGTTGAAAGCGTGCAAATCAGCCCTCCCTTGGTTGGCGCCGTATATCGCCAGATCACCGAGCATGTTCAGAGGAACCATCAATATCGAATCTCCCTGCGGGTTAATCCACAGGGAAACCGAGGATAAGGATGGGTAATAGTTGTTGTCGTGCGGCAGGGTGAAAAGAGTGTCCCATTGCCCTGCGGAATGATGGGCACGTGCCAGAGACAAGCTTTGAAAATAGGGCGCGTTGTTGGGACAATGCGCATCGTACACATAATCATTTATGGCAAAAATCCGTCCGTTATGATTAAAAGGTCGCAAGTCTGTTTCCCAAGCAAACTGCCCGGAGTGGTTGTCGATGCAATATACGTTGCGTCCGGTGGCAGCGATGGTCTTGTCCTTGATGGAGACAATTCTTCTGTCTGTCCATCCAGTATTTAAGTCATCGCGTTTCCAACGCAATTCGCCAGTAGATGCGCTGCGGCAATGTATTTGCCCGCCTGGGTTAGTAAAATTGGTCGTGTAAACCACATTGCCCTGCCAGATATGCCAAGCATCTCCTGATATATCAGCAGTGTCAGGGCTGAGCGGATGCTGCCAGACCACCTTAAGTGCGGGCGCAGCGGGTGGGGGTGGGGGCGGATTGGGCACCGGCTCTTTATGGCAAGCACTCAAGAAAAAAAATAAACCAAGTATAGAAGTCGTCATTTTCATGATTTCCATTTTTTTTAAGATGGTCGGGACATCTTTTTGTCCCGACCATCTTTCTTTTAACGGTTATTGCTCGTCGGTTATAAAAAAATCCAGCAAGTTCCCCTGCCAGGTGAAGTCTTCCAACTCGCCCAAATATCGAGCGGACTTTGTTCGCATTTTTGATTTCGATGTTCGGGGGAAGTGCGGCAGATGATTACCCGCTCTACCATGCCAAACTGGCCCGGAATTTTATAGCGTGTTGGGTTTTTATTTTCGGTGTAGTAGTTGTTTGGATTTTATCGAAAGTCGGGAGACTTGATGCGGGACGTGTCGCGTTGCAAACGGTCACGAGCGCATGGTGGTTATTTGGTAGTTTTCGAACATGTTGAGCCAGCAGGGGCCGGGCTTAGCGTCGGGTTAAGCAGCGCGTAGTATTTTCTCCATTTTGCGCCCTTTCGCCAATTCGTCTACCAATTTATCCAGGTAGCGTACTTGTCGGGTTAACGGATTTTCGATGTCTTCCACCCGGTAACCGCAGATTACCCCGGTAATAAGGCGGGCATTGGGGTTTAAAGCTGCACGTTGAAAGAATGTTTCAAAGGATACTTTTTCTTCGATGAGTTCCTGCAATTTTTTGTCGTCAAAACCGGTCAGCCACTCAATTACGGTATGTAGTTCTTCTATCGTCCGGCCTTTCTTCTCCACTTTTGAGCAGTAGTGCGGATATACCGATGCAAAGGTCATTTTTGCAATACATTCATCGTGATTATTCATGTTGGCTGTTATTTTGAGCACGATTTTTCGTTAGGTATATCTATCGTTTTAATTCCAATTCAATTTCTTTTTGCAGCTCATTAATTTTAGTCTTTACTTCATTATAAAAGGTCATTACAAATAACCTGTTTACATGTATCTTCCACAAGTAACTCAAAAGAATATTCTTCTCAGCCGTTGTAAGGTTCAGTGGCAATTTTATGCTTATGATATTTCCCTTATTGTCGTAAATAAAATTTGGGGCAAATGCTTTGTTTAGCTCGAAGAAGTAGTTTTCCTGAAATTGAAGTTCGTAATAATCTTCTTCCAATTTCTGCAAGGTTTGATAATCAAATTCATAGAGTGCGATTATTTTTGATCGCAATGAATCATTCCGCAACAGCTCAAAGCCCCTTGATTTGAGTGTTTCGTAGCCGGAAGTGTTCTGGATTGAGGTGAAATCCCGTGTCAGGGCCAGGTAATGTTGCCCTAATGAATCCAGGTTTTGCGTTTCGTTTTTGATTATGCCTCTCCAAAACCTGCACGCATTTATGCCCTGCTCGTGTCCCATCAGGTTTATTTCAACATCTTTTTTGTCTTTTTCCAGGCCGTTTAATATTTCTGACAAAATTTTTGATTCTGCGATACCGTCTTTCCGGTTGTCGTTCCAGTTGCTGAGGGCAAATGCGGAAATCACGGCAACAAAAATTGAAAGGAATTCAAATGCAAAATTTTTCCAGTTTCTACTGTTCATTTTTTTGTCTGATTTGGTGTATTGATTGAAACCTGTTGTATGCGTATATCCGCCACAAAATACGCCGGACTTGTTTGGCGGCCTTCAGTACCCCTCCTATTCGCAGTAGATTTTTGTAATCAACCACTTCCCGTTTTTTTTCTGTAGCTCAAATTTTTGTTCCTGCAAGGAATCGCCTTCGCCGCTCGACATTAGGGCGGTTGCCTTTGTTGTGCCCACAGGCCCTCTGCCGCTATGGGCGCCTGCGTCCAGAAATCCAGGTCCCTGCTGGGGGAAGTTTTCCGACTCGCCCAAATATCGAGCGGACTTTGTCCGCATTTCTGATTTGGATGTTCGGAGGAAGTCCGGCAGATATGGCTTTTGAGTCTGAAGACTTGGAAGAGCAAGGGACAGCCTCACAAATTACTATTTCACCACTAAGCGCACTAAAAGCACTAAGATCACCCAAAGAGCGTAATGATTTTAGTGGGCTTAGTGGTAAAAAACACCTGCTGGGCGAAGTTTTCCAACTCGCCCAAATATCGAGCGGACTTTGTCCGCATTTCTGATTTGGATGTTCGGGGGAAGTTCGACAGATATGGCTTTTGAGTCTGAAGACTTGGAAGAGCAAGGCACGATTTGTCATCAAGTTTCCGACTTTGTATGTCGATGATTACCCGCTCTACCATGCCAAACTGGCCCGGAATTTTATAGCGTGTTGGGTTTTTATTTTCGGTGTAGTAGTTGTTTTTATTTTATCGAAAGTCGAGAGACTTGCCGACGGGACGTGTCGCGTTGCAAACGCTCACGAGCGCATTGTGGTTTGGGTTAGCTTTTGAGCACTTTGGGCCAGCAGGGGTCGTTCTGTATAATATAGTTTTTACATATAAATTCCTATTGAATTCTTCTGTTGTATATTCAAGAATTATATTTTTAACTATTTGCTTAAATTCGCTCTCAATTGGTTCAAATATATCTGATATAATTTTTAGAAATGTGTCTTTCAGAATATCCATTTTTTATTTTTTTTGATTGTGACCAACTTTTGCTCTCCCGCCATTCCGTGGCGGGTAAAATGTAAAATAGGACGTACTCCCGCCATTGCATGGCGTATAAATCACCAATCGCCAATAACAAAACCCGTTTACCCCAAAAAACCACACTAGACTTGTTTTGATCTAAAGTATTGATAATCAATAATCGTATTTTTGCCTCAAA
>CAZAEZ010000044.1:0-30421 GCA_964484205.1 uncultured Saprospiraceae bacterium
TCGCCAAAATTGTCCTATTCGATTTTCGACTTTCGCCTTTTCGGAAAATTAACCCAATATTCAGGTTTGAAAGCCTGACTTTTCCAAAAACTAGTTTTCCTGCCTCGTTTTGGAAACCTGACATTCAAGCCTGCTTTTTTAAACACAAAAACGGTTCTGCTATGAAAAACAAAACACAATTTCTGCACCTGGCGGTACTCTTGCTGGTTTTACTGCCCGGCCTTACCCGCGCTATTGATGCGGGTGTCGCCTACTGCGTTTACGCAACCCCGGAAAAACCCTACCTGGAAATCAACATCGAAATTGCCGCTGCTTCCGTAAGCTTCAAACCCGCTGACAGCACCTACCTGCAAGCCGGGGTGGAAACCCTCATCCTGATCAAACAGGGGGAAAACGTGGTAAGCTTCGAAAAATACCGCCTGAACAGTCCGCTGGTGCGCAACCCGCAAAATCTGCTCGATGTCAAACGGATGTACCTGAAACCGGGCGATTACAGCCTCGAAATTACCTTTGAAGACATGCACGATGCCGGCAACACCGGCATCTTCAATGCTCCGTTTACCGTTGACCTGGGCGCCGGGGCGTACCTCTCGGAGTTATTGTTGTTGCGCAGTTACAAACCGGACGATTCGGACAACCCATTCACCAAAAACGGCTATTTTCTGGAGCCCCTGCCCTTCCGGTTTTATGACCGCGCGGCCACGATGCTTGCCTTTTATGCCGAAATTTATCATACCGGGAGGGTAGTGAAGGAAGAAGCCTACCTGATTCGCTACCTGGTTGAAAAAAACCTGGAAAACGGCGTAACGGAAATCGTTTCATCCGGGAGCCAGCGCAAAAAACCTTCCGCCATCGACGCGATTTTAGTGCCCATGAACATCAGCAAATTGAAAAGTGGCAATTATTTCCTGACCGTCGAACTGCGCAACGAATTCAATGCATTGCTGGCAAGCCGGAAAGTTGAATTCCAGCGCTCCAACCCCTTTCTCGATGTCCCGGAGGAATCTCTAACCGCCGATGTGGTGGAAAAACAATTTGTAAACGACCTGAATGAGGAAAACCTGCGGTTCAGCCTGCGCGCGATCTCCCCGCTCATACTGGGCGACGACTCGGAAATGCTGAAAAACATCCTGCAGGGCAGCGACCTGAAAGCTATGCGGTTTTTCCTGTTCCGCCATTTTGTCCGGGAAGACCCGAACAATCCCGAAAAAGCCTACCTCGATTACATGAAAGTAGCCGGCGCTGCCGACCTGCAATTTCACAGCGGTTTCCGCTACGGCTTCGAAACCGACCGCGGCCGAACGTACATGCGGTATGGCCGCCCCGACGACCTCATCCGTGTGGAAGACGACCCCAGCGCGCCGCCGTATGAAATCTGGGTGTATTACGATTTTCCAAAAACCAGACAGACCAACGTCAAATTCCTGTTTTACAACCCGACACTGGCCGGCGCCGACTTTATCCTGCTGCATTCCAACGCACGGGGAGAAATCAACAACCCGCGCTGGGAGGTTGACCTGTACAAGCGCAATGCCGGTTCTCAGATTGAAGGAGATAATTACCACGACGCTACAACCATGCAGCGAAATGTCGGGCGGCTGGCGCGGACGTATTTTGAAGATTTTTAAAACCTGTCAGGTCAAATTTGGGATAAAAAAAAGCGGCGCTCGGCGCCGCTTTTTTTTATCCCAAATTTGACCTGACAGGTTAGCTATTCACCCGCCAACCACCGTTTCAGCCCGAACCAGTTCAGGCAAAATTGATTTCAGTTTTTCCATCAAAAAATCAACATCGGCGCGGGTATTGTAATGCGAAAAGGAAAAACGGACACTTTTGTGTTCCGGGTCGGCGCCAATTGCGGTGAGCACGTGGCTGCCGGCTTCCGCGCCGCTGGAACAGGCGCTGCCGCCGGAGGCGCTCACCCCGGCGATGTCCAGGCTGAGCAGCAAAATCTCGTTTTTAGGCGACGGCGGGAAAGACACATTCAACACGGTGTACAAATACCGGCCATCGTAGTCGCCGTTGAAATGGATGCCTTCAAAGGACTCCAGGAGCCGGTCCATCAGGTATTGCCGCACTTCCTGAATGTGCCCGGAGCGGGCATCCATTTCGGCAGTAGCCAGCTCAAGCGCTTTGGCCAGCCCCACAATGCCATACACATTTTCCGTGCCGCCCCGCATGTTGCGCTCCTGGCCGCCACCGTCGATAAACGGCTGGATCGGATTATCCGGATTGATGTAAATAAAACCGACGCCTTTCGGGCCGTGAAACTTGTGCGCAGCCCCGGAAAGAAAACTGACCGGGATTTGCTGAACATTGATCGGAAAGTGGCCGACCGACTGTACGGTATCCGTATGGAACAAGGCGCCGTGTTGCCGGCAAATGGCGGAAGCCTGCTCCAGGTCCAGCATGGTGCCGATTTCGTTGTTGGCGTGCATCAGCGACACCAGTGTTTTTTTATCGGGATTGCTTGCCAGTGTTTGTTCGAGGGCTTCCAGGCTTACCCGGCCCCGCGCATCCACGGGCAGCCAGACCACCTCAACACCTTGAAATTTTTCCATGGCTTCGATCGTGTGCAGGCCGCAATGGTGCTCGGTCGGGCTGCTGATAATGCGCTGCACACCGAGGTCGCGCACGGCGCATTTGATGGCCATGTTGTTGCTTTCGGTACCGCCGGAGGTAAAGAAAATATCGGCAGTGCCGGCGCCGATACATTGTGCAACGGTTTTTCGAGCCGTTTCGAGCAGGCTTCGAACGCTGCGCCCTTCAGCATGGATACTGGAAGGGTTGCCGAACTGCTCGCGTAAAACCGGGATCATAGCGTCGATAACCGCTTCGGAAACTGGGGTTGTGGCGGCATTGTCAAAATATACTCTTTCCATAAATCTGGGTGGTGGATCGTGCCTTTCGGCAGGTAAGGGTGTACTGTGTTTTGTAGCCCTGCAAAGGTAAAAAATACCCTCTAACGAAACCCCTGTACGTCCTGCATAATCTTGCGCGCCAAATTTTCGGCAATCACGGCAGATTTGCTTTCCGCGTACACCCGAACGATCGGTTCGGTGTTGGAAGGCCGCAGATGCACCCAGCCGCTTTCAAAATCGATTTTCAGCCCGTCTTCCGTATTGATTTGTTCATTCCGGTATTTGGCGCGAAGTGCTTCGAAAATCTTGTTTAAATCCAGATCGGCCGATAATTCCAGTTTGTTCTTGGCCATTTGATAGTCCGGGTAGGTTTGCCGCAGGGTTGAAATTTGTTTGCCCGAATGGGCTAAATGGCTCAAAAACAGGGCAATACCCACCAGGGCATCCCGGCCGTAGTGCAGGTCCGGCAGAATAACGCCGCCATTGCCCTCACCGCCGATTACGGCTTTCACCGCCTTCATTTTTTGAACAACGTTGACCTCGCCCACTGCGGCGGCATGGTAGGCGCCGCCGTGCTTCTCGGTGATGTCGCGCAGGGCGCGGGTGGAGGACAAATTGGAAACGGTGTTCCCGCCGCCGCGTTTTGACAACACATAATCGGCAACAGCAACCAGGGTGTATTCCTCACCGAACAATTCGCCGTCTTCACACATGAACACCAGGCGGTCGACATCCGGATCGACGGCAATACCCAACTGCGCTTTTTGCATGCGCACTTCCGTCGACAATTGGCCCAGGTTGCGTTTCAGCGGTTCGGGGTTGTGGGCAAAATGGCCGTTAATTTCGCCGTTGAGCAAGCTTACTTCACAGCCCATCGCTTCGAGCAAGGGTGGTACTGCCAGCGCGCCGGTGGAGTTTATGGCATCCACCACAATGCGGAACTTTTTGGCTTTAACCGCGGCAACATCCACAAGCGGCAATGCCAGTATTTTTTCAATGTGCTGCGCAATGTACCCGGTTTCGGTGCGATAGCCCCCCAATTTGTCAACCGGGGCATAGACAATATTTCCCCCAGCCACCCGCGCCAGCACGGCAGCGCCGTCTTCGGCACTGATGAATTCGCCTTTGTGGTTGAGCAGTTTGAGGGCGTTCCATTCCTGCGGGTTATGGCTGGCGGTAAAAATAATTCCGCCGCCGGCGTTTTCCTCCGGGACGGCCAGTTCAACCGTCGGCGTAGTGCTGAGCCCGAGGTCGATCACGGAAATACCCATGCTGCGCAAGGTGCTGATGGCCAGGTTGCTGACAATTTCGCCGGAAATACGGCCATCGCGGCCGACCACGATCGTGGCGTTGCCGGTAGTGTCCAGGATCCACTGGCCGAAGCCTGCTGTACATTCAACAATATCCTGCGGAGTAAGATTTTCACCCGGGCGCCCTCCGATGGTGCCCCGGAAACCGGAGATTGATTTGATAAGTGGCAAGGTTGGCTTTGCGTTTAGGTTAACGGTTGAGCAGCCTGAAAACGGGGGGAGGAATAAGCAGTATCAATTTACTGGTTGGCAAAAGTACGCAAGAATTTTCACCGCCGGGTGGTTTGGCAAAGGACAAATAAGCAAGTTGTCAGACAGCATACTCTTATTTTGATTCGACTTTATTCGTGCCCAGGGCAGCCCACATTTTATAATAGATTGCGGTATTCTCATAAATCCCGGAAAACAGGTCTGCTTTGGGGCCAAAGGCAAATACTGGCACCATGGTTGCCGAATGCAGGCGGGCTGTAAACGTGGGGTCAAACTGCCAGCGGCCGGTTTCATTGAGCCCCATGCCCCCGCACTCGTGGTCGCCGGTAACGATAACCAGGGTTTCGCCATTGGATTCGGCAAACCGCAGGGCTGCCTGGACCGTCGCATCAAAATCCATCATTTCGGATTTCAGCCAATTAGGGTCATTGGAGTGTAAGGCCCAGTCGATCTGGCTGCCTTCAACCATGAGAAAAAAGCCTCGGCGACTTCTTTTTTCCAAATAGGAACACACTTTCTCGACAGCCGTAGGCATGTAATTGCGGCCATTCGAGGCAGATGTTGGCTCCCGGTCGGCGGTGAAGAGCATAAACGGCGCCGATCCATTCAGCGGAAGTCGATTGAAACCATAGCCCGTGCGGATGACATAGCCCCGTGCTTCCAGAGAGTCCAGGAGGTTTTTATGATCCGGCCGGTCATCAAAATAACCTTTGCCACCACCCACAAAACAGTCGATCGGTGTTTTTAAAAAATCGTCGGCGATCGCTTCGGTAAATGCCCGGATATCAACATGGGAAATAAAACTGGCCGGCGTAGCATGGGTAGCCGAACTGGAAACAACCATGCCGGTAGCCCAGCCGCGGGCATCCAGCTCTTCCAGGATGGTCACACAAGGGCCATAATCGGGTGGGACGATTCCGATCCCGTTGTTTTTTGTTTTTTGCCCGCAAGCGAAGGCCGTTGCACCGGCCGCGGAGTCGGTGACGCGTTCGTCGTGGGAATGACTTTTGTGAAAACCTACTACCGGGAACTGCTCCCAAACCGACTTGCCGGGACTTTTCCAGTAAACGCCTGCCGACACCTGCGCGGTTGCCATGCCATCGCCAATAAGCAGAATGATATTTTTGGGCCGTTCGGCCAGGGCAACAGCCGCGCCTCCTGCCGAAACACCGGTGGTAGAATGGCAAGCCAAAAAAAGTAGCAGAGCAGGCAGCAGAATTCTAGGGAGCATCGTTTTTACAAGTTAGACTAATAAGCCATCGCGCATTTCGAGGCAGCGATCGGAAAGGTCGGCTAGTTCTTTGTTGTGCGTAACAATTACGAATGTCTGGTTGTGTTCATCGCTGAGCCGCCGGATCAGTTGGTGCAGGTCCTGGGAAGCACCGCTGTCGAGGTTACCGGTAGGTTCATCGGCAAAAATGATATCCGGTTGATTGATCAGGGCGCGGGCGACGGCCACCCGTTGTTGTTCACCGCCGCTCAATTCGGAGGGTTTGTGCGAAATCCGGTTGGACAAACCCAGGTAATCGAGCAATTCCACAGCCCGTTTCCGGACGGCATTTTCCGGGCGTTTCTGAATAAATCCGGGGATACACACGTTTTCTTCGGCCGTAAACTCGGGAAGCAAATGGTGAAACTGAAAAACAAACCCGATGTGGCGGTTTCTAAAGCCCGCCAGTTGGCGGCTTCCCAGGCTGCGAACCAGGGTTTCGTTGATCCGCAATTCGCCCTGATCGGCTTTGTCCAGGGTCCCCAGAATATGCAGCAACGTGCTTTTTCCTGCACCCGATTTTCCGACAATGCTTACCACTTCTCCCCTGGAAACCGCAACGTTTACCCCTTTCAGAATTTCTAACTTCCCAAATGCCTTGTGAATATTTTGGGCTTGTAATAATACCATCAGACGATTTACGATTTACGAATTACGATTTACGAAGCGGAAAGGAAGTTGTGCACAGAAATTAACGCCGGCAAAACACATACAACTTCCTCAGCAAAACCGGGCAAAGATAGCCACAAGAACACCACTGCCCGGAAAATTGATAAAAACATAACAGAATGATTTTTAAGGATTGGTCTTTCTGCCCTACATTCGCCGCCCGGGTTCTGGGCTGCTTTGGTTTGAAAAGCACCTGAACAAACACCGCCACTATGAAGATCCTGCAACTCTGTAAAAAATTCCCCTATCCGTTGAAAGACGGCGAAAGTATCGCTGTTACGTACCTGGCCCGGGCATTCCATAAATTGGATAACGATGTGATGCTGCTGGCCATGAACACCAGCAAACACTGGTTTGACCCCACTCAACTCCCGGACGGATTTGATCATTACAGTGCCATTCATACCGTCAATATCGACAACCACATCCGACCGCTGGCCGCCTTTGCCAATTTATTTTCCGACCGGTCTTTTCACATCCAACGCTTTGAAAACGAAGATTTTGCCAATAAATTGATGGAAATCCTGCAACAGGATCAATTTGACGTCATTCAACTGGAAACACTGTACCTGGCGCCCTATATCCCCATTATCCGGAAATACTCCAACGCGCTGGTCGCCCTCCGTACCCACAATGTGGAGCACGAGATTTGGGAGCGGGTGGCAGCCAACAGCAACCCCTTGAAAAAATGGTACCTGAACACCATCACCCCCCGGCTGAAAAAATATGAAGTCAGCCAACTGAATGCCTGCGACCTCCTTGTGGGCATTACCGAACGCGATGTCCGGCGCTTCCAAAACCTGGGGCTCAATAAACCGGCGATGGCTATGCCGATCGGGTTGGATTGCCAGGACTACAAGCCGGATGAGGCCAGTTTTCAGCGCCCGCTCAGCCTGGGCTTTATCGGTTCGCTGGATTGGATGCCGAATATCGAAGGGTTGGATTGGTTCCTGAAACAGGTCTGGCAACCGCTGCTCGAACCAAATTTCCCAAACCTGCACTTCCACATCGCAGGCCGCAACACGCCCGATTGGCTGCACCGGCTCAAACTTCCCCGCGTGCACATCCACGGCGAAGTACCGGATGCCGCCGCATTCATCAATCAACACAGCATCATGGTCGTTCCCTTGCTGGCAGGTAGTGGCATGCGGGCTAAAATCCTGGAAGGCATGGCGCTTGGAAAAGTGATCTTGTCTACCTCCATTGGCTTGGAAGGTATCGACGCACAAAACGGAAAGGAGGCCCTGATCGCCGACCGGCCCGAAGATTTCCTGCGCGCCATTCAATGGTGTTCCAATCAAGGGGATACCCTGGTGCAGTTGGGCCGCCGCGCACAGGTTTTTTGTACTGAAAATTATGACAACCTCGAGGTTACCCGGCGCCTGCTGGAACAGTACCACCGGATGCGGCCCAGGCAACAAGCTGTTGCCGGGTCGTCTGTTTAAGCATACCAACACTTTTCCACAAATTATCCCCAGATCGGGGTGGATAACTTGCCCACAGTTTTCTCCACACTGCGGTTATCTTTGCCCGGAATCAAAGGCCTTCCCGGCTACTATTCAACACGCCGTGATGGCCAGCCAATTCATTTTTTTACCAGCCACTCATTCTGTTGTTATGCATAAAATAATTACGATCGCCAATCAAAAAGGCGGTGTTGGCAAAACCACTACCGCGATCAATCTGGCTGCTTCGCTGGCCATTCTGGAAAAAAAGGTCCTGCTGATCGATGCCGACCCGCAGTCGAACGCCTCCTCCGGCGTTGGCGTTGCAACAACGGAAGAAACCCTCAGCCTGTACGATTGCCTGGTCAATGATACGGACCCGCGCGAGGCAATCCTGAAAACCGAAACACCGAACTTGTACTTGCTGCCGGCCAGCATCAACCTGGTGGGCGCCGAGCTCGAACTGGTAAACAAGCCCAAACGTGAATTTTTGCTGCGCAATATTGTCCAGCAGGTCAATCAGGACTACGATTTCATTTTCATCGATTGCCTCCCGTCGCTGGGCCTGATCACGGTGAACGCCCTGGTAGCGGCCGATACCGTGCTGATCCCGGTGCAATGCGAAATGTTTTCTTTCGAAGGATTGGCTAAACTGAAAAACACCATCGCCCTGGTGAAACAGGGCTACAACCCCGATCTCCAGGTCGAAGGCCTGCTGATCTCCATGTACGACAGCCGGCTGCGCCTCGCCAACGCCATCGTGGAAGAAGTGCGCAACAGCAGCAATGACTACGTGTTCGAAACCATCATCCACCGGAATTCCCGTGTGGCAGAAGCGCCCATGCAGCACGTGCCCGTAGCCATGTACGACGTGAGCAGCCGGGGCGCCGTAAACTTCTTCAACCTCGCCGAGGAATTTTTAAAGCGCAACCCAAATTGACCAAGCAGATAAAATGGCAAAAAAGACATTGAATAAAGCCGACTTCGGCAAAGGCATCCGCGCCCTGCTTGCCAACCCGCAGGAACTGGAACAGGCCGTACAGGAAAACCCGCAACATGTAGTGCGTGAGCTGACGCACACGGTAGCCATGCTGCCCATCAACCAGATCGAAGCCAACCCGTTTCAGCCGCGTACCGAATTTGATCAAACCGCGCTGGATGAACTGACCGACAGCATCCGGGTCCATGGCCTCATCCAGCCCGTCACGGTACGCCGCCTGCACGACAAAGCCTACCAGCTGATCTCCGGTGAGCGGCGCTTCCGGGCCAGCCAAATGGCCAACCTGACTGAAATCCCGGCGTACGTCCGGCTGGCCGACGACCAGCAAATGCTGGAAATGGCGCTGATCGAAAACATCCAGCGCCAGGACCTCAATGCCATCGAGGTAGCCATTTCATACCAACGGCTCAAGGAAGAGTGCAACCTCACCGACGAAACACTCTCCGAACGCGTGGGCAAACAACGCAGTACCATCACCAACTACCTGCGCCTGCTCAAACTCCCCGTCGATATCCAACAAGCCATCAAAGACGGCCAGCTCAGCATGGGCCATGCACGCGCGCTGGCCGGCATGAACGATATCGCTTTTCAACTTTCCCTGCTGCGCCAGATCATTCAGGAGGGGCTTTCCGTGCGTGCGGTGGAAAACCTCATCGCCCGCCGGCAGGAAGATCGTTCCGGCAAAAAAGCCAAAGCGGACAAACGCCTGCCCGACCACTTGCGGAATATTCAGGATCAGTTTCGCGCTTACTTCGGCGCCAAGGTCGACCTGAAACGCACTGAAAAAGGAAAGGGAAGCATCACCATCAAATTTGAGAATGACGGCGAGCTGAACCGGCTGATCGATTTGATCGAGAACAAATAACTGCGAGGATATCGCCCGAATTTTGGGTTGTATTGTCGGTGTGACTTCGACGTCACACCGACAATATGCGCGGCAGCATCCCTTTCGCAAACCACGTTTCGGTGGGTACAATACACCTTCCAAGCGCCCGCAAGGCATCCTACTTTCCGTTATTCCCAGGCAATAAATTCAACAGCAATTTCCCGCGCTTTCCCCTCCGGCACAGGCAACATTTCCGTAAGCAGGAGTGCCCCCACCCCACCCTGCTCCAGGTTTTTTCGAAACAACTGCATAAACAAGGGACTGTCGCCGTCAAAATACTGCGGCGTTGCTGCACCCAGTTGGGCAAAAAAGTGCCGGGGCACACTCAATCGGGCCAGAATCTCTCTGATTTTTTTAAAAAAATCAAACTCCGAATTTGCTGATTCCAACCACAATTTCCAGACAGCCGCTTCAACCAGCCAGGCTGCCCGGGCCAACACAAGCTCCCGATAAATTAAACGCCCGCGATGAAGCACCTTGTGGTTTTCCAGAGCATGCCATGGGTTATCCGGTAGCAACTGCGCCGAGGATACGTAGGGCACACCAAGTTGCCACAGCAATTGCATGACCGGCGGGCGCGTTTCCGGCGCCTCCAGGCCTAAATCGACCAACTCGACCGGCCGGCCGGTTGCTCCGTCGCGCAGGACCGGCGCATCGTTTTCCCATTGCACTTCCAGGTTGCCCAGCAGGCAGGTTTCCCCGGGTCTATTCGTCCTACGACTTGAAGTCGTAGGACGAGTAGTGCGGCCCCCGGGCACCAGCAGCTCATCCGCCGCCAACTGCGGTTGATTGTTTGCATTAAAAAAGCCCTGCCACGGAAATTGAACCACGGCAGTTGTTTGCGGGCCACGTTGAAACCAGTCTTGCACAGCGTCCGTCACTTCCGACGAGAACAAGGGTAGCCAGCGGGCGAACAGTTTGCCGCCGCCCGGGTACAAACTGTTGACGACAGCATACCACCTGCCGTTTTCCTGGAACGGCTGGATCAGGGCGCCGGTTTTTTGCCGGGGCCTGGCACTCGTCCTACGACTTGAAGTCGTAGGACGAGTACTCGCCGTAGAATGGGTATTTTTTAAATACGCCCGGCAAAGTTCCAGAAAACGAACCGGCTTGCCCCCGACCGTATTTTCCCGGACAAATTCAAGCCAGGCGGCCCGTGTTTCCGGATAAGTCGCTGCCGGACGTTTAGCCCAGCAGTCGGCTAAATCTGCCACCAATTGCTGGACCGTTGTTTCCGGAATACCCGCCGGCATGGGTTGCTCCACATCGACATAAAACAGTTGCTCCGCTGGAATTGGTGGCAATGCCAGGCTGTACCGGTCAAAATAAGCCCTGAGTTCTTCCCGGGTTATTTCCAGCGCTTCCATTGCCACCTCGACCGGTTGATACGGCAGTGTGCGCGCCGTATTGCGCAGCCATTGCAACAGCGCCGCCGTTTCCGCAATCAGGGGCGTGGGTGCAAGGAATCCCAAAAACTGGTACAATGCGCCACACCAATTTGCCGACAGGCCCGATTCCGGCAAAACCCACTCCAGAAAACCGATCTCGGTGAGGTTCAAAACGTAGGTTTCCAAATCGGAGCGTTCCGCTTCAACAGCAGTTCCTAACTGGTCCAGGAATCGTTCAAACGGGTGTTCGCGTGCGTTTTCCAAAAAAATCTCGACGATAAGGTGGAGCAGTCCCGTGGCCTCCGCCTCCTGAAAACTTTCGGTTTCGCCGTCAAAATACAACCAGGTGTACCGTCCTGCTCCAGATGCGGCAATGCAGGGATTCAGGCGAACGGGCAGCGCGCGATAAAATTCCGGCGCCTGCAACAAAACGGCATAAAACGCCTCCAGCAGTGCGACATTGGGCACCACCAGGGTTTTCCCAAACGGCAACGTATCCGGGTCTTTCGCCAGGGCTTGCACCGAAACGGTGTTAAAATAGCCCAGCGGCGTTGTTTTTGTCGCCATGCGCGCGACGTATTGCAGGATGGAAAATGCGGCCCGGCGTTCTTTTTTTCCAAAATGTGCGGCAGGTTGCCCGGTAAACCGCGGGAGTTGGCCAAGCAGGGAATGGCTGGCGAACAACAACGCGCGTTGGAACAATTCCAATTGGGCCATTTTTTGAAGTTCGGCAAAGCCCCGCAGCACGGTTTTTTCATATTCAGCCGCAAAGGCATTTTCCGCCTCGATTTCTGTTTTTTCAGCCTGGCGAAAATTGGCAACTGCCGCACAAAGTTGCTTCAGTGCCGGCTGTTCGGCAGCAGCCCAATGTTCCAAAATTTGATCATCCGGCAGTTTTGCTTTTTGAAAAAAGGCTTTGCGGCAATTGTACACTTGCGTGCGCTGCGGCGAATCGTCCAGGGCCTGCAAGGCCGAATCAAATGCCGCCTGCAGGGCCGGTGCCGCTTCGCTGCGTTTTGTCCGCCCAACCTCCAGCGCCTGTTCAGCGGTCTTCCAATCAATGGCCAGGGCAGCCAGGCTGTCAAAAGGCAACCCGGTCGAGCGAATTAGCATCAATAAAAAAACTCCTGGAGTGGGCATTGTTTGCGAAGGAAACAAGTTTGCAGCGCTTTGCTGTGCAAATAAGCATGAAAAAAATCGCATTCGCAGTATGGCTTTTCAGTGCAACGGGCTTGTTTAGTCAACAGGCAGCCGAGAGCCGGCCCTTTTCCTTTGGTTTTTTGGCAGGCGCCGAATTGCAAACCTTGAATATCCAGCGGCAACCGCTCCAGACCGGCAGGCCGTTTATCCCCAATCAAAGCCTGACCGGCGCCGGCGGCAGCCTGGGCATTTGGGCACAATGGCCGGTATTCGCCGCATTGGATGTGCGGCAGGGGCTTCAGTTTTCCTTTCTTTCCAACACCATTCGTTTTGAGACGCCCGACGGGCAATTCCGGCAAGACCAGTACCGCTTTGCCGATCTTGAACTTCCCTTTCACTTTATCCTGAGCAACCAATTGCAGCGCTTGCCGGCCAAAGCGCTGATTTTGTTTGGCGGACGGGCGTCGTGGAATCTTGCCGACGGCCGCTCGGGCACTGCACTCAACCTGCTGCCGGAACGCTTTGCCTTCGACCTCGGCATTGGCGCCGAATTTCGCGTGGGGAGCTGGAAAATCCAGCCCGAACTGCTGTATTCCTACGGCCTGAACAACCTCCACGACTTTCAAAACAGCCCCTACGACTGGGCTGTGGGGCGGGTGCTGCGGGATCGGCTGAGTTTGCGGGTAGTGGTGGGATTTCCTGCATTGGAACGCTGATAAGCACGGATCCCGACAAGTCGGGAAACGCGGATTGGCGTGGATTGCTTGGGGCCAATTTGCATCCATTTCCTTAGAAATATGCCCGCCGTAAAGTGGTTTGCAAAAGTGATGATGCCACGCATATTGTCGGCGTGACTTCGAGTCACGCCGACAATAATCTAATCGCCTCCAATTTTTCGCAAACCACTTTCTTTCTGGTATAACCCCGTTAGCGTATCTGTGGATTTGAACCAAAAGCAAACCAATGATTCGGGCCATGGCCATGTGTACCACGGAGGCAATTGGTACCTCGATTCATAGTGCTGCCGCTCCGCTACTCGCAGAGATGATCGACCGGACTTCGGTGGCAACGGTTTAGGCTTCCGCCTTGCCTTGTCCCTGCAGTGAGGAGGTGAGTTATTCGGCCTGTCTGTGAGCTGGGCATTTTTATCCTGAAAACCTTTCTCCACCACCAACAATGCAGATGATTTTCCAATACCGGGAAAATCGGTTTACCCGAACCCGGCAGGGGCGACCCTTGCGGTCGCCCATGTATGGTCACCCTGGATACGATTGCCCCAGTTTGCGGACACCCAGGTGATGCCACGTCGTTTAACCAAGATCCCTGCCGACCAACAGCGGTAAATTATTCCGCAGGCCAATACAGTTGGTAATATTCCCTGGGAGTGACTATTTGAGTTTGGCCAATAGCCTTCATGGTGAAATCACTGGTATTTCCTGTAATCAGGAAATCTGCCTGAGCGGCAATAGCAAGCTCGAGAAAGCGATTGTCATCTTTGTCGGCAACAAGATCAATCTGCGTATCGGGAGTGTATTTAAGGGAAATTTGATGGAGGTGATGGAGCAGAAATTCCGCACGGGTGATAAAATCAGGATATCGGGCAAACTTATCGCGCCGCAGAACTTCCAGGTATTCGGCCATTATTTCGTCTGAAGTACAAATTTCCACCCTACGGTTCAGCACCAGTTCATCAAGAATAAGGGAGGGAGGGCTGTTTTTGGAAAGCAATCCGGAAACAACAACATTGGTATCAAGAATGAGGCTTTGCATTTTTCCGGCGCACGGCTTTTATTTCAGCATTGATATCTTCCAATGTCATACGCGAAAGCCCTACCCGGTCGGCAATATCCTGGCAGGTATAAAGCGCCTGGCGCGCCAGTTCGGTGCTGATTTTATCCAGCAATTCTTCAAAAGAAATATTTGTCTTGTCCAGACCGAATTTTTTAAGGTCTTGTTCGGTCACGGAGACTTGCAGTATGCTCATCACAGGTATTTTTTACAAAGTTAGGCGTTTTTTATTTTATTGATCCGCGCCGTAGGGGCGACCCTTGCGGTCGCCCTGGATATCGCGGGATCGGCTGAGTTTGCAGGTAGTGGTGGGATTTCCTGCATTGGAACGCTGATGACGCGGATTCGCCTTTGGCGAAACGCGGATTTGCGCGGATTTTTTCTATTCGAGCGGTAGTGAGGCGGTGACTTTGAGTCACCGCCTCACTTGTCCCCCGTAGCCATCAACTTAAGCATTACTTTATGCTTGGGAAATAGCGCCAGTCAAGTCGGCCCTTGCTATTGTCTGACCTGAAGGCTTATTTTTGTAAACCTCCCACCTCATTTTGCTAATCTGATCTTTCACCAAAAAATTCCCGTCTCATGAACAAAATCCCTACACTTTTCCTGTCCATTCTGCTCGGCAGCGCCCTGTTTTCCACTGCATTTGCGCAAACACCCTGTTTTCAAAAAACCTGTCCGCCACCGGAATTGGACGTCTGCGACCAAACGGACAACGACCCCGGCCTCTGGCACTACATCGACTGGTGGGACCCCGCTGCGAAAACCCAGAATCTGGCCGACGCCGAAGTCGACCTGCCGCTCATGGTCGAAACTGACTGCGCCGATCCCCTGAGCGTTTCTTTTGAATTGCTCCTTGATCTAGATGGCGACGGCACACCGGAAACGCGCATCGCATCCGACAACCTGGCCGGCATACCTGCCGCGTATGTGCCGTACAACAATTACCCCGACCCGGCGCAGCTGGCATGGCGGGTATTCGACCTGCGTCCGGTGGATCCGGAGGCAAACTACCGCTTCGGACTGCAAACCACCACGAACGGCAATGTGCACACGTACCGTATCGGCTGGAACACCGAGCAAGCACCCGACGAATGGGCCACGCTCCAACTGCCGTACGGCAAACACCAGTTGGTTTGGACGATTTCGGATGCCGGTGGAAATCAGGAAACCTGTTCCACGGAAATCGTTATCCACGATTGCGGAAAGCCGACGCTGACCTGCCTGAACGGTCTTTCGGTAAATCTGATGCCGACCCGGATGATCCAGCTTTGGGATACTGATTTTTTGCAAAACGCCGCGGATAATTACACCGCGCTCAATGCCCTGGTGTTCGGGGTGCGAAATGCCGGCGCCGGCTCGGGATTTCCACTGGATTCTACCGGCATGCCCAACCACGCCGTTACCTACGACTGTTCGGATATCGGTCAGCACATGGTCGAGGTTTGGGTGCGCGATGCTGCCGGCAACACGGAATTTTGCACAACCCCCATCAGCGTGTCGGACAACAGCCAATACTGTTCGAGTTATACCAAAATTCTTGCGATCTGCACGGACTACTGCGGCGAAAATTTCCCCTTGAAACCTGAATTTGATTTGTCGGGCAGCCACCCGGCTCTGCCGCCCGGCTCGCTGTTCGGCTTGAACGACTCGATAAACGATGCCGGCTGCAGGCTCTTCAACCGCATGGGCATCCCCCTGGCGGGTGAATACACGCTTACGCTGGGTAAAGACGGCGATCCGCTAAACGGGCTAAGTAGTTACGACTTGTCGCTGATCGAACAGTACCTGGCCGGCGATTCGAGTGCGCTCGACAGCCCGTTCAAATTGATCGCCGCCGATGCCAACAACAGCCGCTCGGTCAGTGCCGACGACCTGGTCGAATTGCGCAAGCTGCTCCTGGGCATCTACGACGAGTTGCCGAACAATACTTCCTGGCGTTTTATCCCGGCAGACTACAGTTTTCCCGACAGTCTGAATCCCTTTTCTTCGGTTTTTCCCGAAATGGTTCAGCTCACGTTTGCTACCGACAGCGTCCGGTTTACTTCGATAAAAATTGGCGACGTCAGTTGCAGCGCTTTACCGCAGGATACGCTGCCGCAAACGGAAACGCTCGCGAAGGGTTCAGATTTTTGCCTGGGCGTTGAAAACCGCCTGCTCGCAGCGGGCGAAACTGTGCTGGTACCCGTTACAGCCGATTCGTCGGGCGCATTGTTGGGTTTGCAGTTCGAATTGAATGTTGCGCAGCCTGTAAACCTGCTCGAAGTGGTACCCGGCCCGAAATTCGATTCCTCAAATTTTGCCCTGTTGAACAGCCATCTGGCCTGCAGTTGGAGCAATGCCGCAGCGGTGGATTTTCAGGCCGGCGAGTTGTTGTTTTACCTGAAAATTTCCGCCTCCGAAACTATTGCTGTTGATGCCATCCTGGATTTCAAACAAAACCGCCTGCAGGCGGAAGGCTATACCCCGGACAAAAGCTACCGGCCACTGGAACTGTGTTTCAGCCCAAGCAGCAGCGTTTCAGGGCCGGAAAAAGCAACCCTGATCCAACTGGCGCCCAATCCGGCTACCGGGAATGCCTGGCTGCGGGTCAGTCCCGACCTGAACGGGCCGTTGCAGTGGCAGGTGTTCGATTTTACCGGACGTATTTTGGCTGAAGGCGCCAGTCAGGCACAGGGTGGGCAACGGCTGGAAATCCAGATCGGGCAAGTACCGGCAGGCGTGTATGGCTACCGGGCGCAGGTGGGTGGTTTTGTGCATTGGGGCAAGCTGGTCAAATTGTGATGGGACGCAGATGACGCGGATTCGCCTTCGGCGAAACGCGGATTTGCGCGGATTTTTTCTATCCATTGAGGGCAAATCCGCGGCAATCCGCGTTTTCCGCCTCGGCGGAATCCGCGTCATCCGCGTTCAAAATCGTTACGCCGGTTTTTCCTGAATAAACTGCGCTGCGCCGTCCAGTGCCTCATAAAATTCTTCGCCGTATTTCCGGATCAGCGCCTCGCGCAAAAAACGGTACACGGGCATTTGCTCGCGCGCGCCCAGTTCGCAAGCCGCCGAGCAGATGTCCCAGCGGTTGTAGTTGAGTGCTTCAAAGCCCGTTTTTTCGTTTTTCTCCACCCGGATCGGGTACAAATGGCAGGAAATCGGTTTTTGAAAATCGATCACACCGGCGCGGTAGGCCCGCTCGATGCCGCACTGGGCCGTGCCGGTGCTGTCGAGGGTCATGTAGGCGCAAGGGCCGTTGTTCACGAGGGGCGTGCCGTACTCTTCGCCTTCTTCGTACCACTGGTATTTGCCCTGCGTTTCGATAGCCTGGATACCTGCCGGGCTCAGGAAGGGTTTTACTTTTTCAAAAATGGAGTCCAGCACCGGCAGTTCGGCGGCTTCCAGCGGGGCGCCGGAATCGCCTTCCCAGCAGCAGGCGCCCTTGCAGGCGTTCAGGTTGCAGATGAACTGTTCTTCGATGAGTTCGTCGCTGACGAGTTTGTCCTGGACAATGATCATGTTATTCGGTCAGTTTTCGGATAGCCTCGCCCATGCGCCGGCGTGCTTCGCGTTTTTGCAAAACAATGGGTGGCACCACCCGGTCGGCGCAATCCTGCTGTGCGCAGCGTTCGCAGGTTACGTTGACCAGGGTGCGCGGGATGGCCGGATCATCCCAATAACGGATAATTTCCCTGGATTGGTCATCGAGCAAAATGCCCAGCGTGACGCTCACATTGCGGTCGACCGTCGGGTAGCCGGGTTTGGCCACCGTCACGCACAGGTATTCCTCCTGCGTGTCCATAAACAAGGCGCGTTGTACGCCCGACATGGGCCGCCGGTAGTCGCCGGTTTCGGTTTGATAGGCCTGCAAATCGCGCAGCAGCGTGATGGACAGCCAGCGCCGGCAGTAATGTTCGTCGAGGCCGGAGGCATGGGGTTGGTGGCGCCGGTTAAGGTGCAATTCTTTGTCGATATCGAACTTGTCGATCTCCGTGTCATGGATAAAACGCAGGAAAAAAACCTTGTGCAGGTCGAAATCGAGCGAGAGCACATTGAAGCGCTGGAACAACACCTCGGGGCTCGCCTGGTATTTGCTCATCAGATTGAGCAGGTACTGGCCGTTCCAGGCAGTTTGTTGGAAAAAGTTGCGCAAATCCCGGACGAATGCGCTGCGGTTGACCAGCAAGGCCACGGCAAAATAGGCGGCTTTGTAGTTGTTCAGGACCTGCTCGAAGGAGTCGATCCGCAGCATGGTGGAAGCCAGGGGGCGTTCTTTGAGTTGCAACACATTGAAGCCCAGCTCCTTGGCCAGTTGAAAAGCGCGTTGCTGTTCGTTGAGGCGGCTGTTCAGCAGGAGCCGTTTTTTACGTGCCTGAAAAACGGCGCGCATACTTTTCAGTTCGGGAAAAGTATCGAGCGTGGTATCGTCGAGTTTGTAATTGAAATCCTGAACGAGAATTTCGGCCAGCAATTGGGCCGGCACGCCGCCATTCTTCGGGAGTTGGTGTTTTTGCACAAACGCGTCGGCGGCCTGTTCAATATCCTCGAAATAATTCATGTGCAGCTCCTGGTAGGCGCGCAGGGCGGCAAAGAAAAAATTCTCGTCGCGCAGGGAATAATTGCGCGCAATTTCGAGCATGGCCGAAATGAAGGCATTGACCCGGTCGGGCGCGCGGGCGATAATCTCCACCACCTGTTGGACTTCGATGCCGAACAGGTCGAGCGGCAGTTCGTTCAAAAAATTGCTCTGGATCAGGTCGCCCAGCGGGGCATATTGTTTGGTGAGTTCGGGGGCGGCTAAAAACTCGGGGGTGATGCCCAGCGCGTCGGCCAAAATCTGGAGATTCTTGGGCTGCGGGTACTTTTTACCTTTTTCAATTTCATTCAGGTAGGAAACCGAAATCCCGGTGTGCCTGCCGAGTTCCTCAAAATTCCAGCCCTTTTCCTGCCGGAACTGGCGGACTTTTAATCCGAGCACAATTTTCTGTTGTTGCGTTTTGGCCATAACCGGGGGTAAAGATAGTGCGTGAATCATTGAGTGATTGAGTGATTGAGTGAATCATTGAGTGATTGAGTGATTGAGTGATTGAGTGATTTTCCACAGTGCCAGGGGTTATATTGAAATAGCTAGGAGGTTCGGAGCAGTGGAACAGTATTTTGTACTTTTGACGCCACTCAATCACTCAATCACTCAATCACTCAATCACTCAATCACTCAATGAAATGCGCCAACAACTCGTAGCCGGCAACTGGAAAATGAACAAAACCCTGGAAGAGGGGCTGGATTTGATTCAATCGGTTTTTGACAAACTGGACGGATACCCGAACGGGCCGGTCGTTTTTGGTACACCCTACCCGTTTTTGCAGGCTGCCGCCAAACGCATCAAAACGCGCGATGGCTTTTTTCTGGCTGCGCAAAATTGCCACCACGCCGAAAAAGGCGCCTACACCGGGGAAGTGTCGGTGGATATGCTGGTCTCCGTCGGCGTCGATTACGTCATCATCGGCCACTCCGAGCGGCGGCAGTATTTCCACGAAACCAACGAGCAACTGGCACAAAAAGTAAACCTGGTACTGGCTAAAGGTTTGCTGCCCATTTTTTGTTGCGGCGAACCGCTGGACATTCGCGAAAAAGGCACGCATGTGGACTATGTGGCGGAACAACTAAAAGCCGGGCTGTTCCATTTGCCGGAATCCGATTTTCGAAAAATAGTAATTGCCTACGAACCCATTTGGGCCATCGGCACCGGCAAAACCGCCAGCACGGCACAAGCCCAGGAAATGCATGCTGCGCTCCGGGCACTGCTGGCCGGCAAATACGGGCAAACGGTTGCCGATGACACCACCATCCTGTACGGCGGCTCCTGCAATGCCCAAAACGCAGCCGAATTGTTCAGCCAACCCGATGTGGACGGCGGTTTGATTGGCGGGGCTTCGCTGAAGGCGGACGATTTTGTGGCGATTGTGCGGGCGATGGCAGGATAAGAAAGACAGAACCCTGTCCGGCGCGAGAGCGATGAACAGGGTTCGGCGATGCATTTTATGCCTTACTCGTCAGACGACTTGAAGTCGTCAGACGAGGTGTCTTGCACTATTTCACTATGAGTTTGTCGGTATAAATCACGCCTTTTTCATCGGTGATCTTCACGACATACATGCCACTTTCGAGTCCATGCAAGTTTAAAGCCGGCTGATTGGTTGTCATGATTCGTTGTCCGCTCAGGCTAAAGATTTCTACGGTTTTTACATCTGACGTAATAAAAACAGTGGCGCCTGTAGTGGCCGGATTCGGATACACCACCACTTTTTGCTTCAGATTTTCAACATCGTCGACATCTACCACTTCAGTCGTAAAGTACATATTGTCCAGAAACAGGATACCCGATCCGAAGGGCGTGCTGGTGAGAATGTATTGATTCAAATCATCCAAACTTGCCAGCCCGGCATTCGTAAAATCAATCAGCGGGATATGGAATTGATTCCATTGTCCCAGAGTTGGGCTCAGGTTCAAATTTGCCTCTGAATCGCCGTTGGGCCCCATATTACCATCGCCTAAGAAGCTAACCAGTTTCACATTGAGCGTGGTTATATTGGGCGTCCAGACATCCAGATGCAGGTAGGTCATACCTGAAGCATTTACCGGCTCTGAGGTTGTTTCGATGCCGTTAAATCCTAAAAGGGTGTATTTTTTCGTAGGATTTCCGGCAATTGTATCTTCAACATAGGCAGCCTGGCTCCAGGACGTGTTCCAGTCATCCACATTCACATCGGTATAGGCATCGCTAAATAACGAAATCACATTTGTGTTGGTCGGCGTGGGCGCCGCCGTAGCGGGGGAGTTGTAGAAATACGATATGGTGTAGGTCGCCGTCGTTGTGCCGTTGGCTGCGGTCACCAGCACCGTGGCATCCCCCGGAATAGAGGTGGCCTGCGTAATAGACGTCACGGTAGCCATTTGATTACTTGGCGTTGCCAGTGTAATCTGCGGAACAGGATTCCCACCCGGAACCCCGTAATTGTACGTAAATGCACTTGGTGCAAAGCCGGTAATGGTCGCGCCATTTACTTGAAGGTCGCTCAAGGTAGCATCTGACCCAGGGTCGCTGCCAGGTTTCCAAAAATAGATGTTATCCAGATAAATGTCGCAGGGTGTAACCCCGGCATTGGCATCAAATTTTAATTGAAAAACGGAATTCCAGGACATGCCGGTAAACGCACTTTTGGGTAAATCCACACTACTCCATTGCCCGGTACTCAAGGGGACATCCACCAAAACTTCTGACGGGCCCATGCCGCTGTTGTCAATCGGCGTAAACTTTATCACCGTAGCATTGGATGTCCAAATGTCGATGTGGACAAACTCCATGGCGGAGGCATTTTGAGGATTCGCTTCAAAGCCCGTACCCTGGTAGTTAAAATTGTTGTACGCCATGGCCAGGTTGCCATCCCCGGGGTCAAACGAAATATTTACGGTGCCACTTTGTCCCCAACCGGGGTTGTAATTGACATTGGTGATATTGGTATACGATTCACCGTAAATCGAAATCACATCCGATGGGTTTCGTGTTGGCGGCACAGGAGCGCTGGTTGTAGGCTGTGCTTGTGCGATGGCAGTCGCAAGTAGCATTAAAAAGCAGATAATACATTTCATAGTATAAAAATTTAAAGTCAAATTATTGCGCGTTTAATTAGCGTTAAGGCTAGTTTTCATCACATTTTTCGGGGTCCGGTCAATGCGGAACACCCCCCAGTGTTTCTCCGGCTCCAGCGGTTCGGGGGAGCCTTTCCAGGTTTCATCAAATGCTTCAAAAAAGAAGGTGAGAATGCCTTCTTTTCCGGACCAATCCATGAGGTCGTTGTAGTAGATTTTCTGGTTTTCTTCGCTGACGTGTTCCGGGTCGATGCCCCTGCCGTTTGAGTTCGTTGCCCAACCGGCCTCGGTAATCACCACCGGCTTGCCGGGATACAGGTTAGCGACGGCGTGGTAGTTTTCTTTGGTATACTCCAGCGACTCATGGATTTTTTTGTATTCCCAAACCGGGTAAGTATGTATGGAAATAAAATCAACGACAGCGGCCAAGGGCTTTAATTTGGTAAGCCACGGCACATAGTTTTCACAAAAAGTAACCGGTTGTCCGGCCGATTCCTTTGTCATTTGCACATACTCGATGACCCGGTTGACAGACACATAATGATCGGTCCAGTCGACGCAGGCTTCGTTCCCTACGGATAGCGAAAAGACGATTTCCGGATATTGGTTTGCGAGTGTGATAAGCTTGCGAATTTTATTGACATTGTTTTTTCGGTTAAATTCAAGTTGTTCCTCCGAATACACGCCGCCGCCCCAGGGGCAACCGAAATTGTTCATCTCCGCTTCAATGAAGGCACCGAGCATGATTTTGAAATCCAGGTTTTCTTGTCTGACGACTTCCAAAACGGTTTCGCCGTGCCGGTCCACGTCATAGAGCCGGAGATATTTCCAATGGCCCTGCAATAGCAGCAGGTCTTCTTTCACTTCCGCATACGACGGATAGATACCGCCCGGCATTTGCCCTTCCCGAAAGCCTGAATAACAGATTCCTTTCGCCGGCTGTAGTTTTAATGCAGCAAAACTGTTCATGGGTTTTGGAGTTTTAATTTTTCGTTTTTGTCCCAAATTCCCCAATAAGCGCCCACTTCGCCTTCGGCGCCCACTTTCCAGGATTCGTCAAAAGAAGAAAAATAAAAAACAGGCACGTCTTCGGCTAAAGCCCACATGTGGGTATTGATAAAATAGGCCAGTGCATTTTTTTCCGACGGGACGGCGCCTTTCAGATTTTCGCCCCGGCTCGGCCAACCTGTTTCGGTGATCAAAACCTGTTTGCCGTTTGCAGCCTGCACCGCCTGGTAATACATTTTCTTCAGATAATCCAGGGAGTGCTCGAACGGGCAGCCTTCCCAGTACGGATAGCAATTGGCCAGGATCACATCACAGGCTTCCGTAATTTTCGGGCGCTGTGAAAATTCGTAGTAGGCGTCCACGTAGCCAACGGGGATTTCCGGAATAGCTTCCTTTACCCGGTAGATATGCCGCAGCAGTTCATCTTCCGTCAAATCCTTCCGGTACATCACCTCGTTCCCGACAGCGGCAATATCGACCAGGCCTGCTTTGGCCAGTTCGATTAAGCCGTTTATCTCCCGTTCGTTTACCTCCGGATCATTGCCGAGCCATGCCCCAACCAGGGTGTTGAGTCCGAAAGCCTTGGCTACTTTCGGTATGCGATCATTGTAATCCGTACACGAAAAGGATCGAATCCACTGCGTATGCGGTTTCAGGATTTGCATTCTTCGTTTCACCTGTTCCTCCGAAATAATGTCGCCGGGTTTCTGGCCTTCTTCATACACACTGAAGCAGAAGCCGTGAACGCCGTTGTTTAAAATTTCGAGAAATAAATCCTGAATTTCCTGCGCGGACAAACCGGCGAGATAATTTTCTGCATTGACGTCGGTCAACGAAAGGTAGCGTTCTGCTCTGTATGACATTTTTCTATATTTTTTCGGCTCATGTTCCCATCGGGCTGATAGTGAGGGGGTGACTGGCAGTCACCCCCTCACTTGGCCCCCGCTCAGCCAAACGGGAACATGAGCCATTTTTTCTTTATAATTCGCCTCTTCGGCTAACCAATTCTGCTTTGATTTCGTGGGCTTTTTCTTCGGTGAGGTCATAGTTCCACATGACTACAATTGCCAGTGCAGCTGTAATGGCCGGAATAGTAATATCTGCAATACGCAGGTTGGTAATGGTTTCCGTCGTTTGCGTAGCGGCGTTTTGATCAAACCCCACCATTTTCAACACCAACCCGCCCAAAACCAGCGCAAGGCCTTGCCCCAACTTTACCATCCACCAATAGATGGCGCCAAAGGTTCCTTCCTTTCTCGGCATACCGTTATACAGTTCATCCAGGTCGCATACATCGGCGGTCATAGACATCATAAGTGTAAACAGGCCACCGATCCCAAAGGCCATTAACGGCACGGGGACAAACATCAGCCAGGGATTTTCCGGCGAAAAGCCCCACCATTTTAAAATATAGCCTACAATGGAAATAGCCGTGGAAATGACAAAAGCCTTTCGCTTGCCCAACTTGTTCGACATCCAGGTAATGACCGGGATAATTAAAAACGCCGTCGCAAAAGCGCTGATGGTGGAAAACCAGGCGGGCCAGGTGCCGGCAGCATCATACTGGCCGTTAAACAGATAGAAAACGATAATAAAATAGCTGAAAGAAGCCACCATTTGAAAGCCGTTAAAAACCAGGAAGGTGGCTCCGCACAACCGCATAAACGGTTGGTTCTTTGAGATCAGCACCATATTGCGAACCAGGCCTTTCAGATTCTTCAACAGACTTCTGAAAGTAATTTCATCCCGGTTTTGCAGGTTAGTCTGATCAACTTCCTTGCAAAACAGAGCCGGCAGAATTCCCAAAACCATGCAGGCTATACCTACGACGACGGAGAGCTTGTGCACGCCCTCAGCCTGGGTTTCGAACAGGTCCGGGTTGGCAATAAGTACCCAAAACCAGGGAACAATCATCCAGGCAATTTGGCTTACGGTTTGGGAAAATCCCATCAACCGGGTGCGTTCGTTGTAATCGAACGTCATTTCATAACCCAATCCAATCAGCGGTGTGGAAAAAATAGTATTCCCGGTCAGATAGATCAGCGAAAAAATCAAAAAATACCAGAAATTATATTGCTGGGAATTTTCGGGATTTAATTGCCACAATACTGCGAATAGAATACCGCTCAAAATGGCGCCGGCGAAAATATACGGCCTCCTGCGCCCCCATTTGGATTTGGTATTGTCCGATATGTATCCCATAATCGGGTCGGAAATCGCATCATAAATTCTGGGCAAGCCGCCAAGCAAACCCGCCAGAAAGGGATCCATTCCAAAGGCAGTAAGCAGGAAAAATGAAAATACGCCTAAAGCCCCGGGCAATAGATTGTTGACAAGGTGGCCGGCTCCGAATGCGGCTTTCTGAATGACCGGAACTCTATCCTTCGCTGCTGTTTGGTACTGTGACATTGTTATTAATTTATTGGATTGAATACCCACCGGAAAGTGGTTTTTGAACGTGCTGTGCCGTATTGTCGGCGTGCATACTACTGGACATTTCCGTTGGACCTTCCAGGTTTCGCAAACCTGGAAGGTCTGATCGCGTCCGAAAAACAAAATGTCCAGTAGTATTGTCGGCGTGACTTCGAGTCACGCCGACAATAGCCTAATTGCCTCCAATTTTCCGCAAACCACTTTCCCCCTGGTAAAACACCACGGTTTGAAGTGCTTTTTCACTAATTTTTATATAGAAATCTTGTTCTTCCAGGGTTATTTTCAGTAATTTTTCTTTTTCCGTCGGATTGAAAACTATAGTTGCAATAGAACCGTCTGTGTTTTTCGCAGCCGTTACCATTAATTCGTCATCGGGGTTTTCAAAACCAATTCGTGTAGCGCCCGGGCGGATAAACTTGCTGAAATGCGCCATGGTGTAATACAGCGGCGTGAAATAAACCGCATCGTTTTCAGGGTCGACGATTACCGGGGCAACACACCAGTTTTTAAACCAGTTGGGCCCGCCTTGTTTGTCCAGCACCATATTCCAGTCTATCCAACCGTCGACGTAATTATTCAGGCAGCCGATAATGTCGCGCGCATAGCGAAATACCGGCACATACTTCGGGTGCAGGTGTTTTTGATCTTCCGGCGCCCAGTCCCAGCCCCAATCGGTTGCTTCCTTGCTCCAATACCAGGCGTCGTCGTTCCATTTGGGCACTTCGGCATCCACGCAGGCTTCGGTCTGGATCAGGTATTTATCCGGCGCTTTTTTATGGGCATACTGCAAGGCTTCCGGGAAGAAATCGTAGGTGCTTTCATACCAGTGGATGGCTGTTCCGGCGAAGTATTTTGCGGAGTTCGCGTCTTTAAACATTTCATCCACCCAGGCTTTCAGTTCGGCCCGGTTTTGATCGTAGCCCAGAATTTTGACCTGACTCAAGCCGTCTTGCTCCAGCTTTGGCCCCAGGTAGTGTTGCACGAAGTCGGTCATTTCCTGCGGGGTGAACAACATACTCTCCCAGTTGCCGCCATTGCCATGCGGTTCATTTTCCACGGTAAGGCCCCAAATTTCTATGCCTTCTTCCCGGTATGCTTTGATGTATTTTGAAAAAAACAAGGCCCAGGTTTCGCGGTATTCCGGCAATAATTTTCCGCCCACCCACTGGTTGTTGTCTTTCATCCAGGGCGGCGCCGTCCAGGGCGAGGCGATGATCCGAAACCCGTCTGTGGAGATTTTTTGCGCCGCCTGAATCATGGGGATCAAATCATCGCGGTCTTCATCAATGGAGAAATTATCCAGGTTTTTATCATCCGGCACCGGTGCATAGGAATATTGGCCCAGGGAAAAGTCGCAGGAATTGATATGCGTTCGGGTCAACGAATAATTTGCGCCGGCCTCGCTGAAATATGCCTGCAAAATTTTATCCCGGTTGCTTTCGCCAAGCCGGTTCAGCAAGTAGGCCGAACTTTCCGTAAAAGCGCCGCCAAAACCGGTGATTTTTTGATAGGTCTCCTCCGGTTTCAACACGATCTGCAAAGCGCCGGCTCCGGCTGTTGCCGGCTTAATTTGTTGTAATTTATTTCCTCCCGCAGCGGTTTCATAACCCGTGGCTTCCCACTTCTTTTTTGAAGATTGACAACCTGTAGTCATGGCAAGTAGCAGCAGTATAAAAAAGAGGTTCATGTTCCCGTTTAGCTGAACGGAGGGCCAAGTGAGGGAGCGACTGGCAGTCACCCCCTCACTACCAACCCGATGGGAACACGAGCCAAAAAAGAATTTTACCAGCTCCATTTAATCTGCTTTTTTAGGTTGATCCAATAGACGGCCTGGGTTCAGGCGCACAGTTATTCGTTGGATTTCACCGCTTCTGTTCAAAATTTTATGCGTAATTTTTCTATCCAGCAACAGCGTTTCCGATTGATAAACCTGTTCGTTTCCGGAAAAAACCGCCACCCCTTCTTTTGCTGCCAGCACATAGACGACCGGGACCTGGCAGCAGGTAAAAAACAAACTGTTTTCACGCAATTCCAGCTGTTGCCGTTGTCCGTCGACATCAAAAAATGCCACGGTTTTCGGAGCCGACAGAAATTCATTTTTTCGAAGCAAATCCGGTTTGAATTGCAATGCACCGTTTTTTACGACAACACCCAGCTCACCGAACCGGGCCAGAATATCTTCTTTCACCTGCCCGGTCATGCCCGGTTGTTGCGCGCCTTTGCCGAGCGGTGTGTGCGAATACGGGTCGGTTGGAAATGCGCCGTACCGTTCAGGCGACTTGTGCACGCCGATGCCGTCGGTGATGTCGTAATAGTGTTCCAGCAGTTTTCCGACCTGGGCGGCGGCGGCATTTTCTTCCCGCGCTTGCAAAACCGTTTCCAGCACCGCCAGGCGCAGTTTGGACACCATGTGCCAATAAATGGAGCCCAAACCCTCGTACCCGAAGAAGGTCCCGCTCCTTCCGGTGAATGCCTTATGGTGAAATGTCGCTTCAAAAAGCCGGAGCAATGCTTCCGTCAACGCGGCATCAAATTGCGTGTCGGCATGCAGCGCGGTTTCCAGATCGCCGGCGTTTTTGAAATTTCCATTGAAATGATAATTCCCGAGCATGTCCTTTTCAAGGATGGCCGAATAGTCCTTGCCGGCCAGTTTTTCCAAAATCCCGGATTGGACCAAGTGGTCGGCGGGGATCGTGTTTTTCTGTAAAAAACCGGGCAGGTTTTTGTTCGGGTAAAGCAAGTAGCTATGCTGATCCTTTCGGAACATCGAACTCGATTTGAGGCCGTCCAGCAAGGCCAAACTTGCCTCCGTGGAAAGGTTGCCCGCGCTCAAAACTGCAACCTGCCCTTCCAGCATCTCGCTCAGATGTTCAATCGAAACGGAATCTGCGGCCGGAGTCATTAAATTGTACCCGTGGTACAAGTTGTCTTCCCGCCGATTCGCCCGAATAGTCTGCTCTATAAATTCTTGTGCCAGTGCTGCAAAGCTGCGCAGCCTTTCCAGGGCGATAGCGTGTTTGCCGCCGCCAAACGACTGCGTATAAACCCGCCACCGGAAATCGCTCGCAGCGTTACCGAAGCGATCCAGCATATTTTTCCGGTCCCGGTCATTGACTTTTTTGGTTAGCAACCCCTGGTTTTCCCGGAGCGTTTCTTCTATTTGTTGATAGAAACCGGCCAATTCATCGGAGAGGTCTATGTCGTTCAGCGTGGTTTCGGCGAGCAGTTTTTCGAACAGCCGCATAAACCGGCTCAGGTAGTACAGCGTGACCATGGAAACCCCGTTTCCAACCAGCGCATTGTTGGCATCATTCCATTCCGGCCGTTGCGTATTCATCCAGATGCCGCCTTCCAGAATAAAATTGGATAGTTTGGCGAGTACGGTTGCAAGTATTTTTTCGATAAAATTTACATGAACAAGCTGCCCGTTTTTATCCCGCAGCAAAGCGCCGTCTGCGCCTAACGCGCTCCGTTGTTCCCGGATTTGATTGTCCAGGGAAAAGTCAAAATCAATGGTGTCTTTCGGGTTTTCGAGTATTTCCCGGTAGGGTTTAATTTTGTACGGGACATTTGCGTAAACGAAACAGGTTTTGTCCAGCAGGCCATCCAGCAATTCCGGATAGTAATCCGTCGCGAATTCCAGAAATTTCAACAGATAGATAATCTGGTGGTCGCCCCAATAACCGATATACGACCAGGGATCGTCGGGTTCTATAGCCTCCCAATCGAAGCCGTCTTTTGTGATCCGGTACGGGTTATAGCCGTCAAAGGTGGATGCGTTGAGGAATTTAAAAATCATTCCCTCAATAAATTCGGGATAGGAGTAAGCGAGCGCTTCCCAGTTCTGAAAAATATCGCGCCAGTTCCCTTCGTAATCCAGAATTTTGGAACCATCAATTTCGCTTCGGGTATTGATGGAAAACCTGTTCCAGGGGCGCGAAGGATCGCCATGCCGCCGGCTGAATTTTAGCGGCAAATATTCCGTGGCCAAGCGGATAAAGTCGGGGTCGGCGGCGTGCGACAAAAACGCCTTTAGCGCCGACACCGGAAATTTGTCCGGGAGTTGTTGCCGGAGGGATTCCTGGTGTTTGGTAAAAACGGAGCGGTTTGCTTTTTCAAGGTAATTCTCAAAATCCCAACGCTCGATCTGATAGTTTTCATCAAAAATGCCGCCGCGCATGATGTTGAACAGCACATTGGAATAATGCCGGGAGTCCCGAAGCATATCTTCACTAAACTGCAACCCATCCGCAGCGGCAACCAACTTAACCAGATTTTCAGTACCCAGGTCGATATCGTTTTGAATGCGTTCGACCAGGTTTCGGTCGCTTTTGATGGTTTCGACCAAGCGGATGATGCCGGCATGATTTTGATTGACATTCGCAACCAGCATCCATTCTTTTTCAGAATTCGGCGGCAGTTCAGACGCCACATGCACAAAATAGGCGCCTTTTTCGCCTTTTACGTCTGTTTCCCGGATAATGCTTTTTCCTTGCCTGAAATTATTCAGTTGCAACGCGGACAATAAATGACCCGGGTGTTCCAGGCCCAGCGCATAGGCCACATTGGCCTTGAGCGCTTCACTTGGCTCGGCTTTATCGACAATAATCGCGCTGAGTGCAAAAATGCCCAGGCCCGAGGCTTGTTCCAATTCGCTGCGTTTATAGGCGTCTGTAAGATTGCTGGCTCTGTTCTGGAGTTCACTGCCGACGCCATAAGGGACAATATTCTGAATCCCGTCGAGAATATTAATTTTTACAGACTCCCCGGAATAGTTAACAATCCTTGATTTTTTTACAAATCCGAATGCATTGCTAAAACTCCATTGGTATAGAAATTTGAGCCCGAGTTCAGGATTTTCCTCTTCGAAAATAATTTTATTGCAATAGCCGGCTTTGTATAAATTTCTTCGAATCCCAAACTTCCCTTCACAGCGCACCGAAAAAGGCTCCCAGACTATGATCTTGTTATTTTTATGAATTTGGAAGATTGATTTGCTTCCTGTGTTCTCTGCCGACTCCGTGATCTTGTCATCTGTGTAATACGGGAACAACGCATATTCCGCGTTTTTTCTTCCTGCCGTCAATCCTCCGTTGCTGGAAATAAACATCCAGTGGTTGGAGTCACTGACTATGCTCATAAAAAACGGGCGTAATTCATCGACATCCGTTATTTTATAAAATTGTTCTCCGTTGATTATTACGGAACTCAATTCTACCTTTTTCCGAGCCTGTGGCATTCTATCGTGTTTTTTTTAGTTATCGCTGTAGTGAGGGGGTGACTCGAAGTCACCCCCTTACTTGGCTTCCCGGTAGTGAGGGGGTGACTCGAAGTAACCCCCTCACTTGGCTTCCCGGTAGTGAGGGGGTGACTC
>CAZAEZ010000044.1:30521-46107 GCA_964484205.1 uncultured Saprospiraceae bacterium
GGGGTGACTCGAAGTAACCCCCTCACTTGGCTTCCCGGTAGTGAGGGGGTGACTCAAAGTCACCCCCTCACTTGACTTCCCGGTAGTGAAGGGGTGACTCGAAGTAACCCCCTCACTTGGCTTCCCGGTAGTGAGGGGGTGACTCAAAGTCACCCCCTCACTTGACTTCCCGGTAGTGAAGGGGTGACTCGAAGTCACCCCTTCACTTGGCTTCCCGGTAGTGAGGGGGTGACTCGAAGTCACCCCCTCACTTGACTTCCTGGTAGACCCGTACATAATCCACCGTCATTTGCTGCGGAAAGGGGGTTTGTGACGTTGGGAAACCAACATACGTTCCACCAACCGCTACATTTAAAATAATGAAAAACGGATCGTCAAACACCCATTCTCCCGGTATGTCATCCGGAGAAATGCGCTGATAGAGGGTGTCATCTACAAAATAGTCGATATAATCTTTGCCCCACTCTATGGCATAGCGGTGAAAATCAGCATCAAAGCGATCATTGACTAAGGCGAAACTTTGGGTAATGGCCGCGCCACCGGAATATCCGGGGCCGTGAACAGTGCCGTTAATAATATTCGGCTCCTGCCCCCGGAGTTCCATGATATCAATTTCGCCACATTGTGGCCATTCCACCGTTTCGATATCCGCGCCCAGTAGCCAGAATGCCGGCCACAGGCCTGGCCCATAGGGTGTTTTCAGCCGGGCCTCAAAGCGGCCGTATGCCTGCGCGAACAAGCCCTGAGTTTTGATGCGCGCCGAAGTAAACGGCGCGCCGGAGAAGGTTTCCCGGCGGGCGGTGATCAGGAGGTTGCCCTGCCCGTCCAGCGCCGCGTTTTCCGGGCGACCGGTGTAATACTGCAATTCCTGGTTCCCCCAGCCGTTGCTTCCGGTCCCGATATCAAAAACCCACTTGGCCGGGTCGGGCGACGTGCCGGAGGAGCCGTCAAATTCATCGCTCCAAACCAGCTGCCAGTTGCGTTGCGCAGGCATTTGCTCTTCGTCTGCTTTGCAACCGGCCAGGCTAAAAATTATACCGAGCGAAAGGATGCCCGGAAGCCAAGAAGTATGCACTTTCCTATTCAAATATTTCATGACGTTGTTTCTATTTTTTTCTATGGTTAATTATGGAAATACAAGTTGTCCACATAGATGGTATTCGCTCCGGTTGGCTGCCCGACCAGAATAAACTGCGCTATATTGTTGCGGGTGGTTAGCCCGGCAAAGTCGCTCAAGGGTATATCATAACTGATCCACTGCCCTTTGGCCGGCATATCGTAGTTGATCTGGTGCTCGACATCATCGCCGCCGCCAAAGGTGCCATCCGCACCGAAATCGACTATTTTCAGGCCGAAGAAGCTTAAGTCGGCCGACCAGACATCGATATGAAAATGCGTCATGCCAGCCGCGTTGATCTGGTTGTTAACCGTTTCGATGCCAACAAAATCGAGGGCGGAATATTTCTTTACGGCGTTACCCGCCACGGAGACATCTTCCAGCGTTGCGGCTGACCAACTGGTTCGCCAGGTATCTACGGGCACATTGTTGTAAACTTCGCTGAAAAGGGAAATGACATTTGCCTGCGGCAGTGCCGGCGAAGGCGCGGCAACGGTCGGGCTACTCTGCATTGTGGCGTTGTCGTAGAAATAAATGTTGTCGACAAACAGGTTCGGCAGATTACCCGAAAGTACGATCTGGGCCAGGTGCGCCCTGGAGGCCAGGCCGGCAAAACTGGACAACGGGATATCCAGACTTATCCAGGATTGGGTGGCCAGCGTCGAACTGTTGAAGGTTAGCTCATGCGATGAATCGTCATTTCCGCCAAACGAGCCGTCCGCGCCGAGGTCCACCAACAACACTTTAAATTCGGAGGCCGGGCCGACCGGGTCAGGCGTCCAGATGTCGATATGGAAGTGGGTCATCGTGGTAGCGTTGATCGTAGGCGCCGTAAACTGAATACCCACGAAGTTCAGTTGGGTATAGCGTTTTATGTCGTCTCCGGCTACCTGAACATCGAAGGTTTGGGCCGTCGAAAACTGCCAGTAGCCGTTAAAAAAATCGACCGGAACATTATCATACGCATTGCTAAAAACTGAGATCACATGATCGGCAGGAACCGTTGGAACCGGCGCCGGCGTTTGCGGCAAAACAGGCGCCCCGGCGGAAACGATGGTCAGGGAGCCTTCCGATGCTGCTCCGGCCAGGGAAGCGCTGATAACGGCTGTGCCGGCATCCATCACGGTTACCACACCGGAAGCGTTTACACTGGCCACTGCGGAGGCTGTGGAAGCAAACTCAAAATAAGCGGGCGCGGCATCCACGCGTTGATCGACACCGTTTGGCAGGTTCGCCACGGCATACCCGGAAATGGTGAACGTGTTCCCGGTTTCCGCATTTTCCGTTACGTCTTCGCCGTTCATGATTCCGGAACGGGCATGCGCGATCGTTCCCAGGTTTTCAAACCGCACTTCGTCGATCCAAAAGGTATAGCCCTTGCCGTCTTCCGGGCCTTCCGAAAAAAACAACATGCCGCGCTCGGACTTGAGTTTGGCAGGGTCCGGTATCGGGATATAGTACTTTTTCCAGTTGGTATTCACCTCCAACCCGGTAATAGATGCCTGGTATTTGTTTTCCCCAAGGTCGTTGCCAAATCCGATGATGTCTATCGAAGCCGGCTTTGACGCCTTGGCCCAAAAGGTCAGCACATTAAAGCCGGACAGGTCGCGACCGGTATTGCTGTAGTAAACGCCGCCGGCATAGGCGCCTGCCGGATCGTCAAAATCCGGGACTGCTATACGCATGGAGGTGGTTCCTTTGTATTTCACATCGGTATCTACATCAAAGGCCCGTACATCCGAGCCGCCAAAAGCGGCATAACCCAGGTCGGGGCTAAAAGCATCGATAAAAACGTCGGCAGTTGTGGGGTAGGTAGCGGGATCCAGGTCATTTAAATCCCTTTCGCAGCTCAGAAAAAACACGGTACAAGCCAGGAAAAGACAAATGATTGGATCGGTATATTTATGTTTCATCAGTTGAAAATTTATTCGGTGGATGGACTACTGAAAGATGTTGATTCGCAGATAGGTTCGGATTTCCCATTCGTTGCCATTGTTATAACCGGGCGCAGTCGGATCACATTCCAATTCGCCGGCTGCATTGATGAAATGGGTCGGGCAATAGCGCGGCGAGTACTGATTCAGGGTACGGTAGATGCCCTGAACGCCAATTTGTGTATTGGGCAGTTCCAGCCAGCCCGGTTTGCCCAGCGTGGTGGAGATATCCAGCATGAATTGCTGCGGGAACGTGAGGTTGAAATCCCGGTGGTAATCATAGGGGCCCCAATCGTTGATTTTTACAGCCGAGACCAGTTTTATGTTTTTATACACCATCCGCAAATCAAGGCCAAAGCGCTGGATCGTGCGGATATCGTCGCCGTTGGCCTGGGCGTTCCCAACGTAAACGTTTGCAATGAACCCAAGGTCGGGGTTCAACTTGGACACGATACGCGCATAAGCTTCCCATAAATCCTCGGCAGGTGCGGAGCCGGGGAAAGCAAAGGTGGTGCGGCCATCCGGCAGGATACCGATGGCTGCATCCTGGACGGTAGGCAGGTGCCGAAAGACGAACCCTGCACTCACGGCCAGCCTGGCATCTTCCGACCTGTCGTTATCCCAGTCGTACATCCAGGTGGCCGGTGTGGGGTCGTAGGTGATCAGGAGTTCGCCGGCCGTGGTTTTGCGGTTTACCCGCACGGAAAACGGGTCGTCCAGGATATTCCGGGGTCTGCCGGGCGCCTGCATGTCGCCGGGGATGGGGCCTTCGATCGGGCGTTGCCACAGGAAGTTGGGCGCCAGTTGGAAATTGCCCATGGTGTAGGTAAACCCGGTAAGGAAGTTGTATTGGTTTCCGCTTCCGCTGTCTTTCAACCGCCAGCCGGTGAATGTTTTGGTATAATCGGCGCCGCCGGTTGCCACGAGGGCCATTGCTGCGGCTTGCGCATACCAGTTGATTCTGCCTTTTGAAAAGGTCAGTTTCAGCTTGCCGCCCCAGTTATCTTCCGGCCTGATCTTGTCCTGATAAACGGTATAATCCCCCCGCGATCCGTCAACGATCTGGAACGTCCGGTCAATGAGCGGTTGCCCGCCCCAGATACCGCCAAATTCAAAGCCCAGGCTGCCTAATTTTGTTTTTGCGTGCAGCGTAGCCCTGCGCGTTTTTGGCACCGGTATCGCAAAGGAGCTTTCCGTTGTGCCCCGTTGTTCCAAATCTTCATGAAAAATACCGGTCAGGTCGATGCCTGCGATACGACGGCTGTACTTCACCAGGATGGCGGGGTTGGCGCCCCACCACAATTCGGGGCCCATCGCAATGCTAAGGCCTTTGAGTTTCCGCTTGCCGTCCAACTCAAACCCCAGTGGCGCCTGGCCGTTATAAATGTCGATGTTGGGGCCATAGTTCGCTTCCGGATACAGGCCGAAAAAATCGCCCTCATACCCCCAGTGATAGTGCCCGGTGCGGTAAAAGCCGGTCAGGTCAAAGTCCTTGTGGTTCCAGCTGATGTCGGCCCGGTAGAGTTGAATCCGGTTGGCATCGCCCAGGTTTACCGGACCATTGGGTGTGTTTACCACGACGGGACGTCCGCGGTTTTCATAAAAAATTTCGTTGATGGGGTTTTGCGCCACATTGCCCAATACGTTTACTTCTACATTTGCGCGCAGGTTTGCTGTTGGATTTCCAGCCACGCCGACAAAAAAGGACTGCATGTGGTCGAAGCCCAATTGGTTGGGATACACTTCTTTTTCGGGATCGGCTTCCTCCGGCGTGGATATCAAACTCCCCCCTGTATTGAAGGTGGAAAGATCGGCGCTCAGGCGGCTGAGTCGTATTTTGCCGGATTGTTCACTTTCCAAAGCGGCCTTGTCGCCTCTGGCCTTCACAACGGCATCCATCAACTGGATTTGCCCGAAATGTTCGTTTATCGTCTCCGCTGTGACGCCATCCTGATATGGCTGGAGGGAATGCACTTCCTTTAAGGCGTAATACGCGGCACGGGGGTACAATTGATAAAGGCCGCGTGGATTTGTCGGACCTTTGGCGCACACACCGAACCATTCTTCGTTCATATTATTTTCGCCCTGTACGAAGTCGTTTAAATAGCCCCCGTTGCTCCATGAAGCATTATTATCGTGAACATCCAGATTTTGCGTTTGACCAAATTTCCACCAGCCATCACTAAATTGAAAGGTGAAGCCTCCTATAGAATTCCCGGCTTTTCCAAAACCCGCCGCATTTTCATAAATTTCCTTCCAGTTACCGACTAAATAATACGCCTGGGCTTGCTGATCTTCGGCATTTTCAATTGCATTGAAGGCATCGGCCCCAAACTCCGTGAACATGATCGGCTTATTCAATTTTTCCTTAACGGATTGAAATGCATCCCCAAAGGAAATGCCACGGTACATATTTGTACCCAGAATATCGATGTCCTTGCATTCTTCGGCAATGATGTCCAGAAAAAGCAAATCGCCATTACAAATAGCTACCGGGTGTGCGGTGTCGATGGCTTTCATTTCCACGACTGCTTCGTTAAATAGTTTGTACATAAAACGCGCACGCATCGTCGACTTCCTATCTTCTAAAGGAATATCCTCTGTTTCTGCACCATCCCAAAAAAGTCCGTAGTTGTTTTCATTTCCAAGCAAATACATAAGCAGGCCCGGCGTGCCTTTGTATTCCATCGTCATTGCTTTTACTTCCGAGAGCAGCAGATCGCGGACGCGCGGATCCGAATATTCAGTATTCCCTACCCAGGCGCCACCCAGCGTTAGTCCATACCGGCCAAAGGAATGGTTGAGCATGGTGTATATCCCGTATTTCTCGTAGATATACTGAATCCATCTTGCAGGCACCCCGGTGTATTGCCGAATTGCATTGACGCCCATGTTTTTCAGCATGGGCATTTCGGAGTCGAGCGCTGCTTTAATTATATCATCGGATTGATTCCATAAAGTGTACGAATAATTGGTACCGATTGGGAAGTAATCCCAGTTCATCCCATTGATCATAAGATCATTTCCATTGACTACCAGTTTTGTTCCTGCACTACTTTGTACCAGTGTTACCCGGTCAGCCTGGGAAAACACCAGAGCCGGAAGCAAGCAAAGAGCCAGTTTTAGTAAAATGTTCTTCATTTTTATCATGGTTTAGAAAGCCTTTTACGCTTTGTTTTTCAATTTAATGCCGGACGCGCCGGCGATAGACTAATTGCCTCCAACTTTTCGCAAACCACTTTTTTCCGGGTATTCCGGGTTCAGGGTACAATTTGTTTTAGCCCAGGCAGCAAGGAAAACCCAAAGTATCCGGAAGTATCTGCTTCAAGCGACCCATTTGATTTTACCACATCGCTTTTGTACTGCCGGACCTTTTCCGGGAGCTATTCTGTTTCGCAAACCACAAACTGCGTATCCATAAAATTTCGCAAGCCAATTAGTTGCGCCAAATCTAGAGTGGTTTGTACCAAAACATTCAATAAAACACTTCATCAATTATTTCATCATTTACGCTAAACGACTACATCATTTTTATGTCTCTTTGAACATAATCCACTGATAATTAGATATCTTTGTCAACAACAAACTTGCACATGGGATATTGTACTTGCGACACAAAGCGCGTTTTTTCTCTGATTTTATCCGTTTTATTGAGTTGCCAGGTTCAGGCATTTTCGGGAAAATACCCCATCCAAAATTTCACGCCCGGAGACTACAAAGCCGGAATTCAAAACATTGATTTCGCGCAAAACCGAGACATGACGCTTTTTGTCGCCAACAATTTAGGCGTGCTTTCCTACAACGGAAATGATTGGGAGGTACACGCGTTCAAACCCGGCAAAAAGGAACGGTCGTTGGCCTTTGACAATACGACTAACCGGCTGTACGTCGGCTCGCAAGGTGAATTTGGATATTTTAGCGGGGACTGGAATTACAAATCGCTTACTGCAATCATTCCCGCAGATTCGCGCGACTTCGATGAAGTTTGGGATGTATTCCTTGTCAACTCAAAAGTATATTTCTGTACTTTTCAAGGGATTTATGTATACGATGGCAAGTCTATTGAGGTGATTGAACATAGCGAGGGCTTAGACAGATCCTTTCTTGCCAATGGGAAATTATATACCCAAAGCCCGCGGGGCAGGCTGTTTGAGGTAAAGGGCCGCGAACTCATCCCTGCTTACCCACAAAGTCCTAAAAACCGGGTCATAGCCGGTGTAATTCAACAAGATGAAGGTTATTTTTTGTTCTATATCTCCGGGGAGATCGAGTTTTTCACTTCATTTGGTGTCAGCAAGAAATATGACGACTTAATTCAGGCACTGCATGGTAAATATGTGAATCATGTACTTCAACTTTCCGATTCCCGCTTAGTCATATCAACACAAACAGCCGGTTTATTTTTGTACGATCTTCAAAAACAAACCATTGAAAACATTACGCAGGACGATGGATTACTCAGTAATACCTGCCTGCGTGCCTTCCAGGATCATTCAGGCAATTTGTGGGTAGGCATGCAAAATGGCATAGCGCTGATTGATATAAATTCCCCGGTGCGGTTTATCAACCAGGAAATTAACATCCAGGGTAGCGGATACGAAGCTTTTGAGACAGCCGACGGCACGTACTATACCACTTCAAACGGAATTTATTTTTTGGCAAAAAACACCAGGCAAAGCGTGTTCCTCCCGGGAACAGAAGGCCCTGCATACGGCCTGCAAAAGATCAATGGAAAACTCTATGCCGGGCACCATACCGGCCTGTTTCTTTTGGACAAGGGCAACGCCAAACAACTGGCTAACACCGACGGCTTATGGCAGGTTAAACAATTGCGATCCAGGCCCGGCTTTGCTGTTGGCGGCACCTACTCCGGCCTGCATCTTTTTAAAATCAATGCGAACAGCGAATTGCAAGCTGTTCAAAAAATTAAGGGTTTTAACGAATCAAGCCGTTTTTTTGAAGAAGACCGGCAAGGGAGAATTTGGGTAGGGCAATTTTACAAAGGCTTGTACCAATTGATCCTTGCTGAAGACCTGTCTGCTGCAACAGTCACCAAAGTTTCTGAAAATAATAACAACGCTATAAATGAGCAGATTATATTGACCAGCATAGACAATGATATCTATTTAGCCACAAAGACCGGCTTATACAAACTGGACCAAACGACAGACCGGATCGTTGAAGCAGAAATTTTTCCGGAAGAAATCCGAAAGCAACAAGTCTATTTACTGATTCAGGATAAGAAAAAAAATATCCATTTGTTTGCAGAAAACCTTGTTGGCTTCTTTAAGCAAATCAGTGCCAACAACTATGTATTTGTGCCTTCCTCTATATATCAATTGCGCTACCATTTTAACAATGACCTGTTAAATATTTCGGTCAACTTGCAAAATGGAGTCATGTTTAATGCCAATGAAGGCTTTCTGCACTATAAGCCTGAATTAGAAAATCGTATAGCCGTTGAAAAACCGCTTGTAATCAGCAAGGTGTATAGTGTTACCGAAGATAGTATTTTATATGCCCGTAAAGCCTTTGGAGTTAAGCCGGAAAATATTACAAAACTGGTCGTTTCCCATAACGCAAAAGTCTTGCAGTTTCACGTAGAATCCTTTCAGTTCAATGAAGTCAATAATCAACAATTCCGGTATTTCTTGAAAAACTTTGATCAGGATTATGGAGAATGGACCAACATTACAACCAAAGAATATACTAATCTTATAGAAGGAGAATATGAATTTCTCGTACAAACCCGAAATTACTTTGGAGATGTTTTAACCAGTCAGCCGTTATTTCTGAAAGTAAAGCCGCCATTCCAAAGAAGCATATATGCCAAGGTTTTATATCTTATCCTGGGAGTATTATCCATTTTTCAAATTGTTCGATTTCAGAAACACCGCTATATCAAAAAAGCGAAAGAAGTGGAAGAAGGAAAACAACGGGAATTGAGAGAAAAACAAAAAGAGGTTATTGAAATAGAACAGCAAAAAGAACTGAAAGTCCGCCAACTGGAAGAAGAGAAAGTAAAAAGTGAGTTGCGGCACACAAACAATCTTTTAGCGGCTTCAATTATGAATTTAGTAGTGAAAAACGATTTTATAGAATCTATAAAAAAAGACCTGAAAGAAGTGAAGCGAAAGGGCAAAGGGGTAGAAACAAAACAGGCACTGGAGCAAATAGTGAAAGAAATTGATACAAACCTGAGATTACAAGAAGATTGGGAACAATTTGAACATCATTTCGACCAGGTGCATGGTGATTTTTTAACCCGGTTGAGAAATGAATTCCTGGACCTCACACCCAATGAGCAAAAACTCTGCGCTTTCCTTCGGTTAAACTTGAATACCAAGGAAATTGCCAATCTCATGTGTATTTCCCTGCGCGGAGTAGAGGTTGCCCGTTACCGTTTGCGGCAAAAGCTAAACCTTAAATCAGGGCAAAACCTGTCTAAGTTTATTTTAGAGTATTAGACCTACAAACCCGTAACAACAAAATGGCTCATCGCTCCACCAGAGGAGCGATGAGCCAAAAATGGTTGGGAAATACCGGTGCCGGTACGGCTACGGCGCAGAAATTAACTGGATGGCCGGCGCCACTACCGGAGGAGCAATATCGAACGGCTCGCCGGATGATTGCGGTACGGGTGCATTTACAAAAAGGGAAAGCGGCAGCGCAGCGATTTCTGCAACATTGCGGATGCGTATCGTCACCCGGGGCAACGAGGAAGTGGAGCCGTCGGTACGCTCATGCACCTCAAGCACATCGAAGGCTACGAGCCCGAGGTTGTGCCCCATCAGGTTGCCGTTCAACGGGGAGTAATTGATACTGATATCGCTGTCGTATACGACCGCCAGAACCGTTTGGCCGATCAGGGTTGTCAATCCCGTAGCGCGCAAGGGTGTGACGTCCGGAATTTTATCGAGCAACACTTCGCGGTCATCATCGGGTTGTTTGGCGCCCAGGCCGGGGCCGGGTGTCAGGTAATTTTGTGTGCCGTTCACCGTCGGGCCGGCGTTTTTCCAGGTCGTCGGGATTGTTTTCGGGGCAAACCAACCCTCATCGCCTACCTGGCCGGTGTACAGGTCTATTGTTTTTCCGACATTTTCCTCAAAATAACGCAACGGGAGCCGCAACCCGATATCGGCAAGTTGGTCGTTCACATCGACATCGGAAAAATTGTTGGGTTCGTTCCCGTTGTCGATACTTTCTTCGTCAATCAGTAAAAATACGGCAAATGCATTGTTGAAATTTTCGTCATTAGCCGAGGTATTTTTGTCACAGGAAGCGATGAGCAACGTGACGAAAAGCAGGCTTGGAACTACAATTTTTTTAGACATAACAGGTAGGTTTTAATGAATAAATACGATATAAATGTTGCGAACGAAGGGTTCCATACGCCGTTTGGTGTAGCATCAAACCGGTAGATTGAAAGGGTTATTTTTATGCCCGGAATATTTAAGATAAAATTTAGCGGATCATTAATTTCGACACATCTGCGCATGCTCCAACCGTAACAAACGGTTATATGAAATTGTTAAACAACTATGATTATGCTCACAGCCGACTTCCTGCAATTTCTTTATGAATTGTCGCAAAACAACAACCGCGACTGGTTCGCCGAAAACAAAAAACGCTTTGAAAAAACAGCCAAAAAACCGTTTGAGGAATTTGTCGCCGCGCTCATTTCCCGGATAAAAAAATTTGAGCCGGATTTTCAAACCACGCCCAAAGACAGCATTTTTCGCATCCACCGCGACACGCGTTTTTCATCGGATAAAACGCCGTACAAAACCCACCTGTCGGCTGTATTTACCTCGCAAGGCCGCAAAACCATGCAGGAGCCCGGCTACTATTTTCAGATCAGTTACGGGAGCCTGAGTTTGGGCGGCGGCGCGTATTTTCTGGAAAAAGAAAACCTGCTCAAGGTCCGCCAGGCAATTATTAAAAACCCGGAAACCTTTCAAAAACTGACGCAGGCGCCGGAATTCGTAGCCAAATTCGGCGAACTGAAAGGCGAAAAAAACAAGATTCTGGCGCCAGAATTTAAAGCGCAGGCCAAGGGCATTCCGGCCTTGTACAACAAGCAGTTTTATTTTATGACGGAAATTGATCCGGAAATTGCACTCCGGCCGGAGGCCATCGAAGCCGTAGCCGGGTATTTCGAAGCCGGCAAGCCGCTGAACGATTTTTTCCGGAAGGCCTTAAAAGGCTAACTCTTTTTCAACTGCCGCTGAATTTCTTCCAGGTAATCCATTTGCAATTCCTGGATCGCCAGCAATTTCTGGTTTTGATGCACGATCAGGTGGTCCAGCTTTTCGTGCAAGAGCCGGATTTCCAACTCGGCTTTCAGGTTCACTTTGTAGTCGTGCTCGTTGCGCTGGCGGTCTTTGGCCTCCTGCCGGTTCTGGCTCATCATGATGATCGGCGCCTGAATGGCCGCCAGACAAGACAAGATCAAATTCAGCAAAATAAACGGATAGGGATCAAATGCCCCCTTGGCCAACAGCCAGACATTCACAGCCATCCACAACATCAGAAAGGCAAAAAATATGGAAATAAAGGTCCAACTCCCGCCAAAATCGGCAATCCGGTCGGCCAGACGCTGCCCCAGGGTGAAGGCCTCCTTCCCGTTCAACACCAGCCGGTCGGCGATAAGCGTGTCATTGGTCATGGCGTCCAACACCTCCTTCTCCAAGTCGGAAATTTCCTGTGTTTCCTGTTGGATCAGGCCGGCGAGGTAACGTTTGCGGTATTCGTTCAGCGCCTCTTTGGAAATGTACGTTTCATCGTTAAAGTCGGGATGATCTTTTTGGATCAGGCTTTTGAGCTCGGGGCGGATAAACTCGCCGCGAACAGCCTCCGATTCCGCAACGCGGTGTTGCGTGGCGATACATTGAACTTTTTTCATGGTTTAATCTGATTGAGCCGGCAAGGTAACGTGCAGGACGATCATCCCCTAGGGTTCAACGCCCCCGCACAAAATCCAGCACCGGGTCTTTCCCATCCCGAAATTGTGCAAACGGTTGTTCAATAATTTTATCCAGGGGAAGCACTGCCGGATCGCCGGGCAGGGCCTGCACCGGGCGCGTCCCGTAAAAAACCTGGATGCGGGTATTGGGCAGGCTAAAATCGCGCTGATCGCCGGTATGATTAGGCCGCTGCGCCGGAGTTTCTCCCAGCAGGGTGGCATTTGTTTTTTCCTGAAATGCAGCGGCAATTTCAACGGCAGCCCCCGTGGTATTGCGGTTGACGGCCACATACAACCGGTTGGGCAGGTTTGCGAAAGGCATAGCCGCCAGGCGCTCCGCCAGGGCGAAACCATCCGAGGGATTTCCGCCCGCATTGAACCGCAGGTCGAGAAAAAAGCGCGCACCGGGGTACCGGTCCAGCAGTGCCAGCACGGAGTCGGCAAGCGGCTGGAAGGCCGGAAATTGCATGGCACTCGCCGTATCACCTGCCGCCAGCACGATTTCCCGGCTGAAGCAAACATTGTACTGCAAGTAGGCGATGCTGTCGCTTTCCAGCCAGTTCAGGCTGAACATTTGCTTCATCGGGCTCCAGCGCAAATCGGGATCTTTTGGCGTGTATTGCACCGGTTGGCCACCCGTCTTGTCCGTTTTAAAATCAATGGGAAAGGTTTTGATAAAATACCGCTGCCCTTTTTCGTCGGCCATGATCATGGCGAGGGTGTCCGAATCCGAAACGCCCGCCTGCTGCATGGCTTCCGGAAAACGAAACCAGAGCGGAGCGTCGCGCCGGAACGATTCGTCGTTTTCCCGGGCAACATACCTGCCGATGCGCTCCAGAGCCACATTGGCATCCATGCCATTGATCGCCAGGATTTTTTTACCCAATGCCGGACCAAATTTCTTTACCGTCGCGCTTACGTACAAACCATCGTCAAACCAACCCAGCCCGACCGGAATCACCTTGCTGCGTTGCAACAACGGCGTCAGTTCGAGGCGGGTGTGGGCATCGCCGAATTTTGCCACGACAGCCTGCAATTCCAACGCGATCTGGAGGTCCGTGTGGCCGTCCAGTTTTGCCGTCAAGTCGGCAAGATCGGCTTCAAAGTCCGCTTGGGAATAATTTCGAAAAAGGTCCGGATGGCGTTTGGGCAACTCCTGTTGAAGCAGCTGAATATCGGCCCGCCAGCGGTCGTATGGTGTTTGGGCGGTAGCCGTTTGAACGGTCAGGAGCAGGACAAGTGTAAAATTGAAAAGGATTCGCATAATTTTTGTGTTTGGGAAACCATAACCTGTCAGGTCCAAATTCTCACCGGGTTCAATTGCATCGGCAATTGAACCCGGTGAGAATTTGGACCTGACAGGTTTTAAAACCAACTCGATTTTTTCCGGCGGCTGCTGGAGCTCCCGCCGATGCCCAGTACGCCAAGCAACCCGCGGGTGAGTTCGCGGGCCACGGTGCGGCCGATTTGCCGGGTGGTTGGGTCGCTGATCACTTTTTCGAGCACGCTCTTTTCGGCGCGGCCTTTCGGCCTTGTCGCCGCCGGTTTTTCCGCCGCCGGCTTTTCCGACAGTTCCTGGGCTTCTGCCAGTTTTTCATTCAGAATCTCGTAGGCACTCTCGCGGTCGATCGCCTGGTTGTACTTGCGCACGAGGGCCGAATGCGCGATGATGTTGTCGATCTCCATCGGGGTCAGAATATCCATGCGCGACTCCGGGGCCCGCATCAGCGTATGCACCAGTGGCGATGGAATCCCTTTTTCGTTCAGCACGCTGACAAACGCTTCGCCGATACCCAGGTTGGTGAGCACATCTTCGGTTTTGTACCATTCGGTGATCGGGTAGTTTTCGGCAGCCAGTTTGATGGCTTTGCGATCTTTGGCAGTGAAGGCGCGCAGGGCATGCTGCACTTTCATTCCTAATTGGGCCAGGATGCTGTCGGGGATATCCGTCGGGTTTTGCGTGATAAAAAAGATACCCACCCCTTTCGAACGGATCAGTTTGATGATGGCCTCCATCTGCTGCATGAGCGCCTCCGAGGCCTCCTGAAACACCAGGTGCGCCTCGTCGATGAAGATGCAAAGTTTGGGTTGTTCCAGGTCGCCCTCCTCCGGGAACGAGGCATAAATTTCGGCCAGCATTTGCAGCATGAACGTGCTGAACAGTTTGGGCTTGCCCTGAATATCCGTCAGGCGAATAATACTGACCACGCCCCGGCCGTTTTCGTCGGTCCGGCACAAGTCCTGCACATCAAACGACAGTTCGCCAAAAAAGCGTTCGGCGCCCTGCTGTTCCAGTTCGATGACTTTGCGCAGGATGGTTGCTGCCGTGACGGAGCTGAACAGCCCGTATTCCGCTTCGACTTCTTTTTTGCCCTCGTTGCCGAGAAATTGCAACACTTTTTTGAAATCATTCAAGTCGAGCAGGGGCAGATTCCGGTCGTCGCAATATTTAAAAACAACCGACACTACCCCACCCTGCGTATCGTTGAGACCCAGAATCCGGCTGAAAAGCACCGGTCCGAACTCGCTCACCGTTGCCCGCAGGCGGGCGCCTTTTTCCTCCGACAAACTGAGAAATTCAACCGTGTTGCCGGTTGGCTTCCAGCCGATACCGATTTTGCCGCAGCGTTCCTGAATTTTCGGGTGGTCGGCCCCGGCAACCGCCACACCCGACAGGTCGCCTTTGATATCCATAAGCAGCGTAGGCACGCCGTTGGCGGCCAGTTGCTCGGTAATCACCTGCAAACTTTTGGTTTTGCCGGTACCCGTGGCGCCGGCAATCAGGCCGTGGCGGTTCATGGTCCGCAGCGGAATGGTCACCTGAAGATTCGGAATAGCCTCGGCATCAAGCATTTTGGTCATGTGCGTATCCATCATTGCCATGCGGTATGCGGGCGCGGAGGCAGGAGCCGCCGTACCGGCAGGATGGTGTGCGGCGTGGTCCGCGGCGCCGGGTGCGCTGGGGGTCTGAGCGCAGGCAGTGAGCACGACGGTAGCCGTGCCAGCAAGGACGAGCGATCGAAGCGTGGTCATGGTGAGTCTCCAGTGGTGAACGTGAACGGATTGCCGTCGCAAGACGGCGCATGACGGGGAAGGAGCCCGCGGCGGCAGCAAGCCGGGCAGACAACGCGTGATGGGCCGGCAGCAGCGCGGGCAAGCAGCCACGCGCGCACCAGCCCGGCGCAGGGGCTACCGCGTCAGCCGCAGGAACGCGATGGTCACGGGCACGCCCGGTGGCGGGGGCGCGGCGCGCGATCGCCAGCGGGGCTCGGCCCGATCCGGTGCCTGCGACGGCCAACTGCCCAATGCAGCAGGCGGCGGCATGCCAGAGTCGGCGTTGCCATCCGCCTTCGTGGGCTGGGCCTTCGCGACGACGCTCTGCTCCAAATCGCAGAAGCTGATGCAGGACTGAAGGCCGGCGTCCCGATCGTCCTCCGCTCCCGTGTCCGCCGCAGCGTGGTGCGCCCGGACATCGGCACCGGCGTCGATCCGCCCGTGGTGTTCAGACCGGCGCTCCGCGGCCGCAGACGGCTGCACGAGGCAGGCGTTGGCCCAGCTCGCGAAGGTCGC
>CAZAEZ010000045.1:0-44319 GCA_964484205.1 uncultured Saprospiraceae bacterium
GCAGCAACCTAACAACCGCCTGCAATTTTTCGCAAAACACTGTCTTCCCGGTATATTATCCTGGCTGGAACAGACTCATGGATGTTATATTCGATAATATCGGATTGAACATGCCCCGGCGTGCTTCGTTGTATTAATATGCAACAGGATTTAAAGGCTAAACAGCATACTAATAAACGGTTATTTCCATTCAATGGAATTCAATAGAAAACCCGGAAAAGCACATTTTTTAATAAAAATAATCAAACATGAACTACCACGGATTAACTAAAAATGAACTCGCCGCCACAGTGAAAAATCTGAACCAATTGTTGGCGGATTATCAGATTTACTATCAAAACCTGCGCAATTTCCATTGGAACGTTCAAGGTGAGAATTTTTTCGACTTGCATGCAAAATTTGAGACCTTGTATACCGATGCCCGCATTAAGATCGACGCCATTGCAGAACGCATCCTGACCCTGCATAGCAAACCGATGAGTTTGCTTTCCAGTTACCTCGATTCTGCAAAAGCGCAGGAGGCCCGGCGCGTCGAAACCGATCATCAAATGGTCATGACAGTGCTTGAAAACCATAAGATACTGATAGACGACATGCGCGATGTGATCCGCACTGCCGGAAAAGCCGGTGATGAAGGAACGATCGACCTGATCGGCGGCTTCCTTGCCGATCTGGAGAAATCATCGTGGATGCTCGATGCCTGGGCGGTGCGTAAGGCTGAAGTAGTTCTGGCCTGACCAAATACACCCAGACATTAGCCATTATTTCGTTCACGATCCGGACGATAAGGCCTGGCCGCGTCCGGGGATAAAATTTATAGATAAAAACAATGAATAGTATAGAAAAAAAGGTGCGCGAACGCGAACCGATACAGCATGTTACCGATGTCGGCAAACAAAGAAACAAACCTGTTTACAGGCCGATTAAATACAGTATTTATCCAATGGCTACACTTGGCGGACTTTCTGCAGGTTTATTCATGGGGCTGTATCTGGTTGCGCTTCAATTATTCGGATTTGAAAGTACTATTGTACTGAAGTTTTTAAAATACCTCCTCCTCATTGGTGTGCTTGGATGGGGACTCACCCGCTTCCGGAAAATGATCCCGGACAAAACCTTTTTTCAAAATGGCATCCTGCTCGGCGTCCTCACCACGTTTATCAGTGCGCTCACGCTGATCGCCATCAATATTGTAGTGAGCCTGCTCAATCCGGAGTGGGCATTCAATAAATTTAATCTAGCTATTGACTCTCCGGCTTCTTTTTTGGTAACCAGCGGCGCCATCTTTTTTGAAGTGCTGGTATTCGGCCTGGTGAGTACATTTATCTGGCTCCAATACCTTAAGGGCAGGCAAAACGCCATCACGCGCTGAACAGCCTATTTTCTCACGCTAAACCTGACGCCATGACGAATTCAAAAAAAGGAACCATGATCGATGTCCTTGATCAGCTGACCCAAAAAGGCTTTACCAGAAGTTTCAAACTGAAAAACAAGGTCTTGCAATGCCTGGAATCGGGCAAATCGTACGAACCGGATGCACTGCGCATCGTAGAGTACCATCGGTTTGAAGGCAAAAGCAATCCGTCGGATATGTCTGTAGTTTTTGCCATTCAATGTGGCGATGGGGAAAAAGGAACCATCATTTCTTCCTATGGGACCTATGCCGACATGCCCTTGATAACCTTTATGGATCGTGTGAAAATTTTGGATCGCACGGAAGTGTCCGGATAGTTTTGCTGTCCTTATTGTGCCTTTGGGGCTAAAGAAGCTCTACCTTAATGCCTCATTTGATCAACAATTCTGTTCTTATGCGTTTTCTGATTGCCCTTCTGATCAATGGACTTGTTATTTATGCCTGCGCCGCTGTTTTCTCCGGAATCCAGGTTGTCGGATATGGCGAGGCGGTGGTAGCCGCACTTTTGCTGGCGGTGGTAAATTTTCTGATCCGCCCTGTCCTGGTCCTGCTCACACTCCCGATAACGATCCTGACGCTCGGCCTTTTTCTGCTGGTGATCAACGGCGCCATGGTTTTGCTGGCAGACTGGCTGCTCGACGGATTTAATGTCAACGGGCTGATTTGGGCCATCGTACTCTCGATTGTCCTTTCGATCGCCAATTTTTTTAACAACAGTAGTCAGGAAGACAAGCGCACCTGATACTGATTCTTTCGGATTAGTATTAAAAAGAGCGCCGTTGTGCAGTTGCATTATGGCGCTCTTTTTATTCAGATCATGCGTATACGGCCTGTTTTTCAATACCTGAAAACAGCCCGCATGGGCACGGCCTCCTTCGAATCTTTCCCGTCATTGGTTTGAAATACCGAACCCCCTTGCTCAAAAACGCGTACGGCTGCCAGATTGTGCAGGCATACTGAAGCGGCGTCGGGTTTGTCATGCAGGATGACACTGTCTTTAGCTGCATCGTAGACACCCCAACGCAGCGGGGTGTCTTTTTCAAAAAACAGCGTTTGCACACGGCCGTGCACAGCGGCAGGCACGAGCTTCTGAAGTGAAGAAGTCCCCTTGCCTTTGGCCAACGCTTCGGCCAGTTGGACCTTTTGGGCTTCCAGGTCTTTTTGAAAATACGGCTGGATTTTGCTCCAGGCTTTTTCATGCAACAACACCGGATCATCGTTTTCAGGATTCCCACTCACGTGCAGGTCGAGTACCCGGGAATAGCGGGACACTTTTTGGTACACTCCAGCCAACTCGTCAACGGCAGCCAGCAGCACAGGCGCCTGTTCGTCGTGCAGCATGGTCATCAATCCATCGTCGACCATGCGGCAATATTTTTCGACCTGCCAGGTTTGCTGGTCTTTGTGCAAACCATGTCCGTGAAACACCGAAACGCCACCCGGGCCGGCATTACGCATTTGAAGTGACTTTTCCGGGTCCTCCAATGCCAGGGCCGCTTGTATGTTTTCGGGCACCAGGTCGCTGATTTTTACAGGGGTGATACTGAATTGGTGGCCTTCGAAAAAACGCACATCACCCCGACTGAGGGCCAACAGGAAAAACCGGTCGTTCCGGTTTAACAGCGGCAGCAGCGGCAGCAAATAGAATTGGTTGCTCACGTAATTCAGCGGGTTCAAATCGATCGGTACCGGATAGTATTCAAATAAATTTCGCCCCATAAAAACCGCCAAACCGTCGGAGAGCCGAAACCAGAGATCGTTCAGGTTCAACAAGTCGTATGCCGGCGTCAGGAAGCCTTCCGCTTCACGTTCGTGCATGCCGAACCCGTTTTGAAGTTGGGATTTGATATCGGCAAGCGCATTTTTGAAGCGGATCTTATCCTCCTGGACATGACCGGCCCGGTGTGTTGGAATAAATATAGAAACACAGGGAATGTCATTCAATCGCCTGTTTTTCAACGCATCAAAATTTTTAAGATTAAAAAGCATGCAGCATTTGTTTTGTGAAAAAATAGGGTAGTCTCCCCTAATTACAACGAGACATGCCGCCGCTATGTTCATCCGGATTACCCCCGAGTCCCCCGGTAGTACTAACTTTGCCGGATCACTTTTTTACTCAAAAACGCGATTAATCATGTTAAAAACAACATTGCAGGTCCTGCTCCTGTCGCTCTCCGTGCCACTCGCAGCACAGGATTGCGCCACCATGTACGACTACTTCAAGGAAGGTGTAAGCCTCGAATACACCAACTACAACAAAAAAGACAAGGTGGAGGGCATCCTGACCCACCGGGTAAGCAGTATGGAAGAAAAATCAGATACGCTGATCGCCACGATCAACCTGACGACCACCGATGCCAAAGGCAAGCAGGTCACCGAGGTGAGTTACCCCATGAAGTGTTTCCAGGGGGTGATCTATGTGGATATGCGCTCCATGATCCCGCAACAACCCGGGGGGCAGCAGTCGCCGCAGGTGGAGGTGGAAATGACAGGGACCGACCTGACTTACCCGCCCGATATGCAGCCCGGACAAACCCTGCCCGATGCCGAAATGGAGATGACCATGCGCATGGGTGGGCTTCAGCTGATGAACAACCGGTATCAAATCAAAAACCGGAAGGTGGAAGCCCGCGAATCAGTTACCACTGCGGCAGGTACCTACTCCTGTCTGAAAATCAGCTACGATTTTGAATACAAACTCATGGGCACCCGCACCATGCGCACCGAATTCTGGTATGCACCCGAAGTAGGCATGGTCAAGTCGGTCAACTATGACCGGAAAGGCAACGTGGAAAGCCGCTCGGAACTCACGAAGGTGGAGCAATAAAAAACGGTGGGGATTTGCAGCCGAAAGCTCGTGCAAATCCCCACTTTATACTGATTTACGAATTACGAATTACGATTTACGATTTACGATTGGTTCACCTTTTCGAAATATGCATGTTTGCAACTTTTTCAAATTTTGAAAAAGGCACGCAACTATCCTAATCCTGAATGGTGAACCAATCGTAAATCGTAAATCGTAATTCGTAATTCGTAAATTGATGGCCGCTGCCTTTGCTCGTTTGCTTACTTCCGAAGTTTGATAACATGCGTATCGCCATTGGGCAGCGTCAGCGTACCGAAACGGTCGCAGGTGCCGTTGCCGAAATCGAGCGAAACGGTCTGCCCATCGCGGCTCACTTCCACTACACCCGTAGAAATCCAGCGGCAGAGTGCTTTTTTGATCAACGGCTCAACAATGGTGGACGTGTAGCTTACCCCATTGCGATTGGTGCCCGAAGAACTCCCCGTGGTGCTCCACACATTGTCCCAGTGCGTCAACGTCGTGGCGCCTTCAATCAGCGTGCTGGTATGCGTGTGGTTCCAGGTCGTGGAGGTGCCGTCGGGATAGTTCAGCACCATGTTCGTGGCCGTTTTGGTGTACGACCAGTTGCCATTGGCGTCCAGGCCGTTGTTTTTCCAGGACTTGGCGCCGCCGATTTGCACATCGTCGATGTAGAAATTGTCAAACGTTTTGCTGCGCTCGGCGCCTGCGGTAAACATGCCGGCGCTTTGCTCAATCACGATTTTTCCTTTCAGGAAATGGTCGCCGTTCGGGCCGGTACAGCCATCGGGGCCGTAATCGATCGTGATGGTGTTGGGCCAGGTACCCCAGGGTTGGGCCAGCGTTACCGTCGGACAGGTGCCGCCGCCGCCGCGTTCTTCAATGGCGATATCCACGGCAAAATCAATTTCTTCGGAAAAGTCTTCATTGGTGGCAATGTCTTCCGAGGTCATGACGTCGAGGTCGGTATTTTCCGACTTTTTGCAGGATTGAAACGTAGCAATACCCATCAGGAGGGCGGCTATCAGAAAAAAGGACTGTTTCATTTTTAGTTAAACTTTAGTTTGGTTAAAAAGTAGTGTGTGTTCAAGTGAAAGCACCTGGTGCAGGTGTTGTTCCAACCGGTTTGGAAATCGTCCCCATAGACGGGTGGGCTGCCTCCCGGTTTAATCCGCGAACATTAAAATGTTCTCGATACCCGGTGCTGCCGCTTTCCGGCTTTGCGCCTATATTTGCCCACCAAAAAATACTGCCCGCGGGCAGGTCGCCAACCGAATTTTTAAAGCATGCAGCACGGAAAAGTTTTACTCAACAGCGCGCGCTTCCGATTGACCATCGAGCGCTTGTGCAGCCAGCTGATCGAAGACTGGGGGGATTTTTCCGATGCCTGCGTCATTGGCATCCAGCCCCGCGGTGTGGCGCTGTCCGACCGCATTCACGCCCGCCTGCAAGCGCTTACCGGCAATGCCGAAATTCAATACGGCAGGCTGGATATTACATTTTATCGCGACGATTTCCGGATGAGCGACAAGGTGCTGGCGCCTTATCCCAACGATATGGATTTTATCGTCAAGGGAAAAAAAGTACTGCTGGTCGACGATGTGCTGTACACCGGGCGAACCATTCAGGCTGCCCTGGCAGCACTCCAGCACTACGGCCGGCCCGATGTGGTGGAACTGCTCGTGCTCGTCGACCGGCGTTTCAACCGCCACCTGCCCATTCAGGCCGATTATACCGGCCTGGTGGTGGATGCCCTCGACGAAGCCTACGTGAAAGTGCATTGGGCGGAAATTCACGGAGCCGACGAAGTTTTATTTTTTGACAAAAAAGAGCCATGAAGCGAATCTCCACGCGCCACCTGATTGGCATTAAAAATATCACCGAAGATGATATCCAACTCATCTTCGAAACGGCCGACAATTTTAAGGAGGTAATCAACCGGCCAATCAAAAAAGTGCCGTCCCTGCGCGACATCACCGTCGCAAATCTATTTTTTGAAAGCAGCACCCGCACCCGGGTTTCGTTCGAACTGGCTGAAAAACGACTCAGCGCCGACACCGTCAACTTCTCCGCGTCCTCTTCCAGCGTAAGCAAAGGCGAAACCCTGCTCGACACGGTCAATAATATTCTGGCCATGAAAGTCGACATGGTCGTCATGCGGCATCCTGCCCCCGGCGCCTGTGTGTACCTCGCCGGGCGTATACCGGCCAACATCATCAATGCCGGCGACGGCACCCATGAGCACCCCACCCAGGCTTTGCTCGACGCCTTTTCCATCCGTGAAAAACTGGGCGACGTGGCCGGCAAAAAAGTGGCGATCATCGGCGATATTCTGCACAGCCGGGTAGCGCTCAGCAATGTGTTCTGCCTGCTGAAACTCGGCGCCAAAGTCCGCGTGTGCGGCCCGCCCACCCTGATCCCCAAGTATTACGCCGAACTCGGCGTGGAAGTTTCCTACGATGTGCGGGACACCCTGCGCTGGTGCGATGTGGCCAATGTGCTCCGTATTCAAATGGAACGGCAAGACATCCGGTATTTCCCCAGCCTGCGCGAATACCACCAGTATTTCGGCATTACCCGGGAAATGCTCGATGGCCTCGACCGGGAAATCGTAGTCATGCACCCCGGCCCGATCAACCGCGGGGTGGAACTCACCTCCGACGTGGCCGACAGTAAACAGAGCATTATTTTAACACAAGTCGAAAACGGCGTCGCTATCCGTATGGCGGTGTTGTACCTGCTTGCCGCACAACGGGAGTAGGGGGCTTTTGCCAACTGTGTGGACTTTTTTTTTAAAAAACATTTTACCGCTTTTCCGTTATGACATTTCGAAATATACTCCTGCCATTATGTTGCCTGCTGGTTCAAACCGGGGTTTTCGCACAAATTTCATTTACCAATCAAACCCAATTGCTAAGCCCGGAAAAGCACTACAGCGGTGTGGCAATAGCTGTGCTGGACATGAACGGCGATGGTCGCGATGACATCGTGCGCATGAACCAGGGATATCTGCTCGCAGTGGAATACCAAACCGGACCGGGTGAAACCTTTCGCCATCAATCTATCGCCAACCTTCTGAGCGACAGCCAGTGGGGGATTTGTGTGGCGGATATTGACAACAACGGCGTGCCGGATATCCTCACCGGCGGGTATTACGATGGTATCAAAATAATCCGGGGGAATGCGGACGGCTCGGCCTTTAGTCTGATTTCCCTTGAAGAGCCCGAAACGTTTGTGCAGGGCGTCAATTTTGCAGACATCAACAACGACGGCTGGGTGGATGCCTTTGTCTGCCACGATGATGCCGAAGCGCGTATTTTTCGCAACGACAGTACCGGCGGAATGGTGTATGCGCCGGAAATGATCGATCTGACCACTTATCCGCCAAGCGACAATTCGGGTAATTACGGCTCCGTCTGGAGTGATGTGGACAACGACGGCGACCTCGACCTGTACATCGCCAAATGCCGTACCGGCGTCAACAGTTCCACCGATGGCCGCCGGATCAACCAACTTTTCCGGAACAATGGCGACGGAACGTACACCCAGGATACCGCCAACACGGCCGGCCTGCGCATCGGCGCGCAAAGCTGGACCGCCGATTTCGGCGATATCGACAACGACGGCGACTTTGATTGTTTTGTAACCAACCACGATGTAACCAGCCAGTTGCTGGAAAACGACGGCGCAGGGCATTTTACCGATATTACGGAAATGGCCGGTTTGCGCGATGCCATCACCGGGTTGCCGATCCAGGGCGTGTTCCGCGATTTTGACAACGACGGGTATATCGATCTGCTGGTGGCCGGAAGCGATTATTTTCTCTTCCGGAATAACGGCGATAAAACATTCACCAACACCCAGATACTGGATCAGGTAAAAATGGAGTCTTTTGCCTTGGGCGATTTGAACCACGACGGCTTCCAGGATATCTACGCCGGGTATGCGAATATTTATACCGAACCGAGTGCCATCCCGGATGCCATGTGGTTCAACGACGGCAATGCCAATCATTTTTTTGGACTAAACCTGCGCGGCGTGCAGAGCAATCGCAGTGCCATCGGTGCAAAAGTGTACCTGTACAGCGCACTGGGCACTCAGGTGCGCGAGGTCCGCTCCGGGGAGAGCTACGGGATTATGAATTCTACGCAGATTCATTTTGGAATGGGACAACTTACAGAGATCGATTCGGTACGGATACACTGGCCGTCGGGCCGTGTGGATTCGTTGTTGGCGCCGGAAGTGGATCAATACCTGACGGTGGAGGAGGGGAAATGTGTCATCCCGCCTGTTGTGGCAACGGCTGCCGGCAGCACGGTGTTTTGCAGCGGCGACAGCGTGGCGATCCGGGTGCCGGATATTTATGATGCTTTCAAATGGAGCACCGGGGCCCTGGATTCACAGATCGTAGTCAATGCCGCCGGCCTGTACGCGGTTACAGTCACGACCGTGGAAGGTTGCACGGCGGTTTCCAATGTGGTGTCGGTGGTCGTCGATCCGGAAGAAATTCCGGTGATCACGGCTATCGGCGACACCGTTTTTTGTGTGGGTGGCGCCGTGGAACTCAAGGCTTCTCCGGCTGCCGGGTATTTGTGGACGACGGGAGACACCTCGGCGGCCATTGTCGTCGAAACGCCGGGTACCTATGCGGTGACTACCCAGGGCCTTTGCGCCCAATTCAATTCGCTTCCGGTAACGGTGACGGTTTTGGATGCGCCCTTGCCGGTACCGGTACCCGATACCGTTGCCCTGGGCTCGGTTGCCACGTTGAGCGCCTCCGGTAATGAATTAATTTGGTATGGCACGGACACCGGCGGCACGGCCTTGTTTACCGGCAATCCGTTTGAAACCCCGCCCCTCCAAACGTCGACCACGTATTGGGTGGCGAACAATGCGATTTACGACCAGCCCAACCAGTTTGCGGGTATGGCGAACCATCAGGGCAGCAATTTTGCCAGCCCGCAAACCAATGGGGATATCGTGTTCGATTGTTATGCCCCCTTCAGCCTGGCCCGGGTGAAAGTGTATACGAATACGCCGGGTATGCGAAAAATCGACCTGCGCAATGCCTTCGATCAGACCCTGCAAAGCGTGGAAGTCGATATCCCCGCCGGCACAACAGTGCTGAACCTCGGCATGGACATCCAACCGGGCGCCGGACTACGGTTGACCACCGATCAATCGGTCAACCAGCAGGTGTTGGGCAGCAATGGCCCCCAACTGCGCCGCAGCGATCAGGGGGTGGCTTATCCCTATGAAGTGCCGGGGGTGTTGCAAATAACCGGCTCCAGTTTCGGTGGCAACCGGTACTATTATTTTTTTGACTGGGAAATTGATTTTCCTGGCCGGGAATGTCTCAGCGAGCGGGTTCCGGTGACTGTTGTTGTGGATTCCAGCCTGGTGAAAAACACGGAATTGCCTGGTGTCGAATCCTTGTCGATCTTTCCCAACCCGTCTGGCGGGGCATTTCAGCTGGTTTGGGAGCACTTTGGCGGCGGGCCGGTGCAGGTCATCTTGTTCAATGCAAACGGTCAGCCGGTGGGCGCGCAAAATTTTGACCTGCCGGCAGGGCCTTGCCGTCAGACCCTCGATTTTGGGACGCAGCCGGCGGGTATATACTGGTTGCAGGTGACGCTTAAGGACCAATTAATTCGGAGAAAAATGGTGGTGGCAGCAGGATAACCGGATCGGGCTCCTTCCGGATTTTTGCCATTCGGATGGCATCGATGTACGTGCCGGCTTTGTAATACATTTTCCGGGAAATGCCTTCGCGCTCGAAACCGGTTTTTTCCAAAATGTGGACAGAGGCTTCGTTGTAGGAAAACACATTGGCTTCGATACGAACCAGGCGCGGGTGATTTTCAAACAACCAATCGGAGTAGCGCCGCACCACAGCAGTCATAATGCCCTGGCCGCGAAAAGGCGCCGCCAGCCAGTAGCCGATTTCATCTGCATGGCCATCCGGGCCCGATTTCAGCATGCGGCCGATGCCGCCCATCAAACCGTCCTTTTGGTGCCGAACCACCCAAGCGGCTTCCGTACCGGAGCTTTCGCGCTTTTCCGCAACATTTTTCAACCACGCCTCGGCATCCTTTTCGGTGTACGGACTGGGAATGTGGGAGGTGTTTTTATAAATCACAGGGTCGTTCAAATACTGCACCAGCAGGTTTTTGTCTTCCTGATTGAAAGGTGTCAAGCGGATGGTTTCAGTTACGTAAATGGTCGTTTTCATAGCAAATTTATACGTCTTTTTTCGAGCATGCCGGGGAGTGTTTTCACCGGACCCAACAGCTCTTATCCTAAACCTTTGCCGGCAAAATTAAGTTTCGGACGTTTGAAAAAGCCAATCATTCCTGTGAATCCTGGATAAAAAAAAGTAGCGAGTAAAGGCGGGATGACCGATGCGGCTTTGCGCGTTTTTGAGGAAACAGCCTTGCATGAAGACATTGTGGCAGGCGCTCAGGCCGCACTTGGCCGGGCCAGGGAATTAGGCAAGTGAACCCTAAAACCGTTAATTTAACCAAGTGGTCGGTGAATTTTTTGGAGAATCACAAGAACCCTGCTACATTCGAGCAACAATATTTATTTCAGATACCTTTTCACGTTTGGCCTTTAAAATATGTACATAGCCTATGATGAACGAATCATTACACACGATCATGACTGCGAATGTAGTCACCTTAAAGCCCAATAATACGCTTGGGGATGCACGGGAAATTTTCATGACCAAACGTATTCATCACATACCCATTGTGGAGGATAAAAAACTGGTGGGCCTGGTTACTTCCTGGGATATTTTCAAACTCGGTCTGTCGGCAGTGGCGTATCAGGATATGCGGGTGAGCGAGGTGATGACCACGCATTTGGCAACACTTGAGCCAGACCAGCATATCGGCGCTGCGGCAGAGGTTTTGATGGAGCATCTGTTTCATGCCGTGCCCATTGTAAATGACAAGCATGAATTGGTGGGCATTGTGACTACCTATGATGTATTAAACTACGAGTACAAGAAAGAGTACCCGGACAAGCTGGATAAGTTTATCCCGGAAAATATGTAAGCCTACGGGCCTGCGGGCCAATTTCTGCTGGTATCCGGCAACAAGGTTTGACGGATACCAGCAACTTTTTCCACCACCGGCTGTTCTGATGCCCAAAACAAAATGGCCGTCTACTCGCTGAAATACACCCTGCAATTGCCAATTTCGCTTGATCAGGCATGGGAATTCTTCTCCTCACCGCGAAACCTGAGCGCGATTACGCCACCACATCTTGGTTTTGAAATCAAGTCGGATCCGGAAGGGCTGGAAACAACCTATCCCGGGCAAATCATTTGTTACACGGTAAAGCCGATGCTCGGCATCCCGTTGTTTTGGATGACCGAAATCACCCATGTTCGGGAAAAAGCCTTTTTCGTAGATGAACAACGCGATGGCCCTTATGCCATTTGGCATCACGAGCACCACTTCCGGGCTATTCCCGGTGGCGTTGAAATGACGGACTTGCTGCATTACAAATTACCGCTGGGTTTGATTGGTCGCATGGCGCACCGCTTGTTTGTCCGCCGCCAGGTTGAACAAATATTTGCCTACCGGTCGCGCATACTGGAGCAGCGTTTTGGAAAAATGCCGGGTTGATCCGGGCCGGGAATTCCTATGCGAACTGCAAAAAATACAAAAGCCGGACGCAATAAGTTTTGCGCCGGCTTTCGCACTCGTTTTCTGTAATCTGGACTTGAATCAAGCGGTTTTACAACGGTACCTGTTCCAAAACCGACCGGCCTTCCCCAGGTAAATTGCAGTAGGCCGGTACCATGCGTTTATCAGCCGCTTTTTTAGTTTTCCCGGTGAATTGCCAAAAGGCAATCCACCGGCAGGGTTTATCTGGAAATTCTGGAGCAGTTTAAACAGGGCCTGTCAAACTGGTTTGGAGTGGAGTTTTTTGGCGAACAGGTTTTAAGCAGTTCAGAACACGATTCTTCGTCTTTTGTATTGATCGTTCAAAGGTACGGGCACTGCCCTGGTGCTTGCAATTACAGTTTTTTCACTTTTTACTTTGTTGGCTTTTACCCTTTCCGGAAAGGGTCAGATCAATTTGTCGATACCGTATGATTGCACCTGTTTGGGCCTTCGTGTGTTTGGCAATCATGATTAACAAACGAACACTTGCAGCCCGTAACCTTGCCGGCTTCATTTTTCAAAAATTCGCAACAAGAACAGGGAGCGCCCGTACAGGTATGCGCTTCGGCATATTGATAGGTAAACGTGGCGCCTGCGGACTGCGAAACACAAGCAAATTCTACTCCCAGCGGTATCCTGTTTCCATTGGCATCATTGTAAAGCGTTGATAATGTCGCCCGTGTAAAGCCCGAATCAAATTCAAGTACACTGTTTTGAAAACTCCCGGCATTGACAACGCCAAAGACTTGCCCTGCTATAGCGGCTAAATAAGCATCCGGATCTCCGCTTGTGACTGTCCACATACTACCATTCTGTGTAAATTGAAGTGTGGTGTTTCGGGATGTATCCTGAAGAATAACCACTGATGGATCATCCGACAGATGCCTGGACGATTTAAGCGATGTCAAACAACAAACGTTTGATAGCGTAAAGGCTAATAACAAAATTGGTCTTTTCATGACAAGATCGATTTTGAAGAAAATGAAATTGCATAGCTATCGGCCGTTTTTTGGTTTTCCCGGTGAATTGCCATAGGGCAATCCACCGGTGGAGCATATCCGGAACTTTCGGAGCGACTTTACAGGGCGTATCAAACTGGTTTGGAGCGGGGTCTTTTGGCGAACAGGCATCGAGGTAACCACGTAATTAAATCGTAGAGCGGATGTTTGATGGTTCAAAGGTCGCCCGGAGCCGGCCCGCCTGCAATTACATTATTTTTCATTTTTACCTGCAAGGCACCGGGACAGGCCTGTTTTGGTGCTCGGTTTATTCGTATGCCGTAATCGTCGTGTCGGCATTGGCAACAATACTGATCTCTATTTCTGTGCCGTCGACCAAAACAAAGTCAGCATTAAACTGAGTGGCGCCGTCATCGTACTCCAGGGTTTTGTCACGAATGCTGAAATACGGTTCATGCACGGCAGTACAAATACCGGTAAGCAGGACTTTCTGCGCCGTGTCATCGTATTTCAAAATGAATTCCTTACCGCCTACGCCAACCTTGATCGGCCCGGTAAGCTCGGAGTCGCCGGGCGCCCAGCCAAGCAGGCACGTCACATTGGCGTCAACGGACTGGTTGAAGTAGGAAGTTGACAAGCCTGCACACTGCTGTGCGGTTTCTGTTGGTGTATTGCGATCGTTTATGATATCGAGAACTATGATACTTTCGGGCATATTGCTATAACTTTAACGCTCTAAGTTGCTATTACCGCTCCCAATCCGCCCATTACATTTTTCTCGATTTTTACCTGGAAGCAAATAATAAGGCATGGTTAATTCTGAATTGGTGGCTACACTGCGCGTATTTTCCGAACCGGAAAAACACAGCCTGGAGCTTTTTTTACACTCCCCCTATTGCACGGGCGGTAAAGACGCGACTAAAGAATGGTTGCTGGCAAATCAAATTTTTGATGCATTGGCTTTGGGGCCGGACGGTGCACCCGGATTAAAAAAAAAGGCCCTCTATGCCGCTGTTTTCCCGCAGCGCGCTTATGTACCACAGACCATCAACAACCTCGCTACCAGTGCCTTAAAGTACGTGCGGAAGTTTATTGTCACGCAAATGGGCCAAGCTTTCGATCGCCCTGTTCATAACCACATGCAGCTCCTGCATTTTTTTCGGGAAAAAGGCGATTACGACCTTTGCGACAAATACCTGCAACGCCTGGAACGCGAAACCGCCCAAAATAATTCCCCGGATCATATTGACCTCATGCAGGCATGGCAGGCCGAAGAGGTTAAGTCCGACTTTTTAGGGATGAAAACAGAACAAAAAGGGGATTTCAATCTCAAGGAATCCCTTGCAGCCCTGGACCAGTTTTACCTGATCAAACGGCTGGAAGTGCTGTCGACTATTTTTAATCAGAATTCCCTCAGCCCAATCCTGCACGAACAGGAAGTGACAGAGTTTATCCGGGAAGTGGATTGTTGGGCGGGCAAGCCTGCCTACAACCACCCGTTGGTGCAGCTCAGCCGCAAAACTTTGGTGTTTTTGCACAGCGGTGACCCGGGAGTGGAGCAGGTTTTCGAGGAGTTCAGAACGATGCTGCAGGCCCGGGAAGCCTCATTATCCCTGTATTACCTGAAGCGTTTTGAGTCGCTGGCATATAATTTCTGTGCGCGGCGTTTCCGGGAAAAACCATACCGGGAGATTTTGTTCGACCTGCTCAGGCGCCGGATACACCCTGACCGCTTAAATAAAGAAGGAACCATACAGCACATTGAATTGCTTAGCCTGATTAAAACCGGTATCATGGGAAAAGAGTTTGAACTGGTTCAAGCTTTGCTCGACACCTTCAAGCACAAAATAAAAGGGCCGCAACCATCTGCCTTGTACGAGGATTTTTGCCAAGCGTTTATCTATTTCTATACCGGGCGCTTCCAGGAAGCCTACCAACTTATTCTTCAGCTGAACTTTCACGATACCAGCTATAAGTATGTTCATAAAATGCTGGAAATCAGGTTGCTTTTTGAAGCCGCCCAAAAAGATTTTGACTTGATTGAAAGCAAACTCATGGCCTATCGCGTGGCGTTGACCCGGGAGCGGAATATTTCACAGGAAAAAATACTTGTCCAGCGGAATTTCGTCAATACCATGTTGCATCTGAACAACTGGTGCCGGCAACCGTACAAAGATTGGGGCCAATTGGAGGCGATCTATCAGGAAGTGATCGACAATCCGGTGCGTTCCGAACGGATCTGGTTGATCCAAAAATTGAAGGACCTGTTGAGTACAGCGCCGGCCGGAGCGATCAAACCCGTGGCAGCCCGGCAGTCAAAATAATTCGTAAACGGTTTTTTGATCAATTTCAACCACATTCCCCGGCTGGAGACTACCCAGGCGGATATTGCCCATTTGCACCCGCACCAAGCGCAATACCGGAAAGCCGACGGCCGCACACATCCGCCGAACCTGCCGGTTTTTTCCTTCCGTGAGGCGCAATTCCACCCAGCTGTCGGGCACCGTTTTGCGAAAACGGACCGGCGGGATGCGCTCCGGCAATTCCGGTGGCCCGGGAAGCATGGCTGCCATTGCCGGATGCGTTTGATATGCCTTGCCGTTCAACCGGATTGCGACACCGGCAGCCAGCCTGGCCAGCGCTTCTGCATCCGGGATACCTTCCACTTGTACCCAGTACCGGCGTTCATGCGCCTCCCTGGGCTGAAGCAATCGCTGATTCACACGCGTGTCGTTTGTCAGCAACAACAGGCCCTCACTATCGGCGTCCAGGCGCCCGACGGGGTACACATCTTTTGGGAAGGCAAAATCCAAATCCGCCAGCGTCCGCTGCCCATCCGTTTCCCGGGTAAATTGCGATAGCATCCCGTAGGGCTTGTAAATCAGGAAATAGCGCATTTTTTTAGACTCTTGGCCGTAAAAGTAAAAAAGGGCGCTCTCTTTTGAGAAACGCCCCGTGTTGGTGTTGTTTTTTGCTCCATCAGTTCATGCGATCAACCATCCCGCATTTTTGTAAACAGTGTTCATTTTAGTAAAAAAAAGAGATGGCAGGGATAATTGTATTAATGTACTGATACAACAAATTTAAATCAAAACACGGAGCAGCCCAAGCAGTTGGCGGCAATTTTTTTACCGGGCCTGTCAATCACGCATTACATTTGCCAAATAGCAAACTAAAATCCAAACCATGAAACGACTGTTCATCTTTCTGATCTTCTTTGCCTTGTGCATTCGATCTGTTGCGCAAAACTACCAACCGGAATGGGCCTCACTCGATACCCGGCCGACTCCCGAGTGGTGGCTCGACGCCAAATTTGGCATTTTTATTCACTGGGGCGTGTATTCCGTTCCGGCTTTTACCGCAAAGGGAAATTATGCCGAATGGTACCAGCAGTCGTTGGAATCGAACGCACACAATGGCCTTGTGCGCGATTACCATTTGAAAAACTACGGCAACCGCAGCTATTACGATCTGGCCAATGATTTTCACGCCGAGTTGTTCGAGCCCGACGCCTGGGCCGGGTTGTTCGAAAAAGCCGGCGCCAAATACGTGGTGCTCACAGCCAAACACCATGACGGCTTTTGCCTGTGGCCCAGCGCCACGGCGGACCAAACCTGGCGTTTCCCCTGGAATGCCATGTCGACCGGCCCGCGCCGCGACCTGGTCGGCGATCTGTTTGCCGCGTTGCGCAAAACGACGGTCAAACCGGGATTGTATTACTCCCTGTACGAATGGTACAACCCCCTGTGGAAATTTGACCACAACCGGTTTGCCTACGAACATACGCTGCCGCAACTCCACGATCTGGTGACCAAATACCAACCCTGGGTGCTCTGGGCCGACGGCGATTGGGAGGAAACTCCCGAAATCTGGCGCTCGCAACAGTTTCTGGCCTGGCTCTACAACCAAAGCCCAGTACGCGAACAGGTGGTCGTGAATGACCGCTGGGGGAGTGGCGTGCGGTTCAACCACGGGGGCGTGTACACCCCCGAATACGAGCCCAATGTGGATTTTGAAAATCACGCCTGGGAGGAAAGCCGTGGCATGGGTGCCTCCTACGGGTACAACCGTGCGGAAGATGCCCAGGACTACAGCTCCACGCAGGCGCTGATCGTACACCTGATCGACAAGGTCGCCAGGGGCGGCAACCTGCTGCTCGATATCGGCCCCGACGGACACGGGAAAATCCCACCCATCATGCAGGAACGCCTGCTGGAGATGGGCAAGTGGCTGGAAATCAACGGCGAAGCGATTTACAACACCCGGCGGTGGCGAGTCCCGTACCAATGGGGCGATGGGAAACAGGATTTTTACATGGATCGCACCAAAGCCCGGGAATCCGGGATCGACCTGCTCGTAAAACAAACCCTGGAACCCGACCCCGGCTATGCCGTCAAGGAGGTTTTTTACACGTACAACCCCAAAATGAACACGCTCTACGCCATTTTTCCAAAATATCCCGCCGACAACCGGATCGTGCTGAAAGATATCCAGCTGCCCCGCAATGCCGATGTGAGTTTTTTGACCACCAAGCAACGCCTGCGCACGGACGTGGTTGGGCGCAACACGATCGTTTACCTTCCCGGATTCGATGTGAACACGTTTAAAGCGCCGCATGCCTTTGCGCTGAAAATTGCCAATTACGGCGCTTTTGTTGCCAAACCGGAAATTCAGGTCAACTACGAGCCCCAAACCATGCGCCCGATCGTTTCCATGACCTGCGCCACACCCGGCGCCACGATCCGGTATACCCTGGATGGCTCGGAGCCGACCGACAAATCCCTGGCATTCGTTCAACCTGCCATGTTCAATGACACCCGGACTATCCGCGCCCGGGCATTTAAAGACGGCGTACTGGCAAGCAAAGTCGACACGGCAGCGGTTCGGCAGTATCCGCTCATGCCCAATTTGTCAATGTTCCGGCAGCCACAAGCCGGCCTGAATATGAGTGTGGTGCAAACTGATCAATACGACATGCGGACGCTCCAGTATGCTTCGGTTCTTAAAAATGCAGTTGTTTCCAATTTTGACCTGGACCCAATTTGTAAAACCGACCGCTGCGGCATGATCTGGAAAGGCTACATCTACATTCCGCAAACCTATGGCCATCAGTTTTTTCTGGAATCGGACGACGGCAGCCAACTCCTGATCGACGGCCAGCTGGTGGTCGACAACGGCGGCGACCACGGCATGGTGGAGGCTTCCGGCTATGCCAACCTCCAGCAGGGCTGGCACCAGATGCAACTGCTCTATTTCAACAGCGGCGGCGCCTCCGGGCTCAAGGTGTCGTTTGCCCCGGTGGGCGGCGCGCGGCAGCCCATTCCGGCACAGGCCCTGGCGCATTGAATTTTTTTGGAAAATTTGGTGTTGAACTGGGCAGTTCTCCTTTCAATATTTAACGCACCCAAGTTGCGACCATGCAATAAAACAGACAGGATTGACAGGAAAAACAGGATCAAACTGCCTCTGGCAGTTTGATCCTGTAAAATCATGTTATTCCTGTCCAAAAAAAACTATTTCCATAACGATTGGTCACAACCGGGATTAACTGGAACGGTACAAATTTATGCAAGACTATATCGACGCCAACCGCCACGCCTGGAACCTCCGCACCGAGGTCCACAAAAACTCCGAATTCTACAATGTGACGGCCTGGAAAAAAGGCAAATCCAGCCTGGGTGAAATTGAACTGCGCGAACTCGGAGATGTCCGCGGCAAATCGCTCCTGCACCTCCAATGCCATTTCGGGCAGGATACGCTTTCCTGGGCCCGGCTCGGCGCTCAAGTAACCGGCTGTGACCTTTCGGAAAATGCCATCGACTATGCCCGCCAGTTGGCACTGGAAACCGGCCTGGATGCCCGCTTTGTTTGTTGCAATGTATACGACCTGCCGCAACACCTGGACGGGCAGTTCGATATTGTTTTTACCTCCTACGGCGTGGTGGGTTGGCTGCCCGACCTTGAGCCATGGGCCGCAGTGATCGCTCATTTTCTCAAAAATGGCGGCGTGTTTTATCTGGCCGAATTCCATCCCATGGTCTGGATGCTCGACGAAAAAATGGAGTTCATCAAATATGCCTACCACAATGCCGGCGTCATTGAAACCGAGCAAACAGGCACTTATGCCGACCGCTACGCAGACCTCCAATACAAAGAATACGGCTGGAATCACAGCCTCAGCGAAGTGATCAACGCCCTGCTGCGCCAGGGGCTTCAACTCGAATTTTTAAACGAATACCCCTATTCGCCCTACGATTGTTTTGAAAAAACTGTCAAGGGCCCCGACGGGAATTACCGCATTCAGGGCCTGGAGAATAAAATCCCGATGGTGTATTCCCTGCGCGCCCGCAAACCGTAAACGATGAAAAAACTGATCGTCCTCACCGGCGCCGGGATTTCCGCCGAAAGCGGGATCAGCACCTTCCGCGATGCAGGAGGCTTGTGGGAGCAGTACCGCATCGAAGATGTAGCAACGCCGGAAGCCTGGCGGCGCGATCCGGAACTGGTACTGCGCTTCTACAACCAGCGGCGGCAACAGTTGCACACCGTGGAACCCAATCCCGGCCATACCGCCCTGGTCAATCTCGAACAGGCTTTCGATGTGCATGTGATCACCCAAAATGTGGACGACCTGCACGAACGCGCGGGCAGCCGCCAGGTGCTGCATTTGCACGGCGAGCTCCGAAAAGTACGCTCAGAGGGACATCCCGAACTGGTGTATGAACACCCGGGGGATGTGCATCTGGGCGACTGTTGCGACCGGGGCTACCAACTGCGCCCCCACATTGTGTGGTTTGGCGAAGAAGTGCCGATGTTGCTCCCGGCGGCAAAACTGGCCTCCGAAGCTGCCGTTTTCCTGATCATCGGCACCTCCCTGCAAGTTTACCCGGCAGCCGGCCTGATGGCCTATGCGCCGAGGCATATTCCGTTTTTTTACGTGGACCCCAACCCGCAACTGAACCGGGAATTGCAACAAATGCCCAACCTGACCGTTTTGGCTGAGCCCGCCAGTTCCGGGGTGCCGAAGTTGGTGCGCGAATTGTTAAAACTGCAGGATTAACTCCCGGCGCAATATTTTTCGTTGTTGGTCTAAGATTACCCGCCAATGGTTTTGCAAGCGGGATTTTTAACCCCGATTTTTATCCGCTATTTCAAAAAAACAACCATGTTCAAGTATTTTGCTTCCCTGTTGATCGCCCTGACCTGGGCCTTTTCCTGTACGGCTCACCAGCCGGTGCCGACCCAAACGGTTACCCTCGATGAAAACCATACGTTGATGTTGCTGGATAGCGCCGGGTCGGCCCGGGTGTTGCTTCACGACGAAACGGACCGTTTTTTTGAACTGGTTACGGCCTCCGAAATGTCCATTCAAATAAAAAAACCGCTTGAGGAAGGACAAACCCGCGCTGATCTGCTGCCTGAATTTCTGGACTACCTGCGCCGCGATGTTGAAGCGTTTTCCGAAGAAGAAGCCCAGCGCACAACGGCCATTGTGCAGGCGGTTTTTAAAACCTGCCAACTGGTTTCCAACAACATTTTTCCGGATACCCTGATCCTCATAAAAACCAAGGGTAAACACTACGGCCGTTCGGTGTATTACACCCGCGAAAATACCATCGTTATCCCGGCCGATGCCTTGGCGCCCTCCAACAGCGCCAATCTGGAAAGCACGATCTACCACGAACTTTTTCACGTGTACAGCCGCCTGAATCCGGAAAAACGCCGCCGGCTGTACCAACTCATCGGCTTTGAAGGTATTGGCTTGCAAAACCTGGACATGCCGGATGGCCTGGCCGCCCGCGTGCTGTACAACCCCGATGGGGTGGACTTTGCGCAGCGCATTACCCTGTCCCTGGAAGATGGCAGTTCAATCGACGCCATCCCGGTGCTTTACTCCGGGCATTTGGGCTACAAACCGGGGCGTTCCACTTTTTTCGCCTATGTCGAATTCAATTTGTATCAGATTCGGCAAACGGCAGATGGAAAATGGCAGGTTATCACCAAAGACGACGGTTTTACCAGTACGCTCAACCTGCGCGAACTGCCCGATTTTTTCCGGCAGATCAAAGACAATACCGGCTATATCATCCACCCGGATGAGGTGCTTGCCGACAACTTTACGTTCCTGATGCGGGAAAAAAACAAACCCGATGCCAATGCCAAATTTTCGGAAGCAGGCAAAAAGCTGCTGGCTGATATCGAGGTGATTTTGACCGAAAAAGCCCAGGATTGACCCTTGGACTCCGGTTCCACAAAAGAAAATTCCGATGTTCAGAATGTCGTGCCGCCCGGGCCAGGTGGCCGGCCGGTGTCCTGCCCGGCAGGTGCATTTGCGCCGGGCCGTTCCTGGTTTTCATCCAAAAAACGCCAGGCAATGCCAAACCGGAAGGCGCCGAATGGCTGCGGATAATTTGCCGTTTGGTAGTACGCCGTTTGGCTATCCCAGAAAGTAGCCAGGTTTTCGTAGCGCACGAAGAAACGGAACGATTTTACTTTGAAAGAAACGAAGGCATCCAGCCAGGGGTAGGGCTTGGCCTCTACCGAATCCTGCAGGTAAAACTGGGCGGTAACCGGCTGATAACTGTCGGCCATAAACGCGCCGTTGACCCGGAAGTCGACACCTAATTCCAATTGCATCCGTTTTTTAAACAGCGGTCCGGAATAAAAAAGGCTGTTTTTGCTAAACCAGCGCGGCAGCCGAAGGACATCGTCGCGGTTGGCCCGCTGCAGCGCGAGCGTATTGTTGAATCGGAACCGCCCAAGACGCAGATTTTCCTGAAAAATGAGCTGCGCAACCTGTACCGGCGAGCCGGTTTGAGCCGCTACGCCATTTTGGTCGTAGTACAAATAATTGTTCACCAGGTGGGTTTTTCCCTCTACCGCAAAGCCGATTTTAGGCAAGGCATAACTGGCGGAGAGCGTGGTTTCGAGCGGTTTGGAGAAGTCGTTCGACCAAAGGAGCCGTTTGCTGACGTACAGGCGCTGAAACTGCCAGGGCGTCGGGTAGCGCTGGCTGAGCAGCGATGCCCGGAATTCGCCGGCGACGCCCAGGCTCAGCAGCAGATTACCCCGAACCTGGTATTCGCCGAAATTGCTCAGGGCGCCGAGTTCACCATGCGCGTTCAGGGAAAACCGGCCGGAGGGTTTGAATGCAAGGTCTCCGGTTAAAAACAGGTTTGAAAAAACCGAATCTTGCAACGGTTCCTGTTTCAGGGTGAACAGCTTGTGGCGCAGGCCCAGTGCCAGCACATCCGAAGGTTTGCCGGGTTGTTTGGATTTGAAGGTGTTCAGGGTAAAGTGATTGTCGAGCACAAACAACTCGAGGTAATTCCGGATGCCCCGTTTATCGACAAAAAACGTATCGAAGTACAGGGAGTCGCGGCCCAGGTTCTGCCCGGGGTTGCTGCCCGGGTCTGAAAATTTATAGGTCTGGCGGCTCAGCTCGGCGGTATGGGAGGCGCGCAGCACACGTTTGCCGGCGGCGCTGTCGCGGATTCCGGTAAATTTCAGGTGCTGGGTGTAGTGCAACGACCAGTTGGCATGCCGGGTCAATGCCTGCTGGTCGGCCAGTTGAATTTCGGCATTGATGGGGCCGCTGAATTGGCCGTTTCCGAATGTGGCGCCGGGCACCACCCCGCCATTTTCCTGCTGCTTATCGGTATTTCGGCTATAAATAAGAAAGAACTCATAGCGCGGACTCACCGGGTACCAAACGCCAAAGGCCAGCGAGGTATGTTTGACCGCCTGGTACCGGTATTGCCCGGCGTGGTTGAACGTCCGGTATTGCAGCGAAAAATTGAGTCCGCCGCTAAACGTGCGGGAAAAGCGGGCACGCAACAGGTTGTCATTCTGGATGCGGCCTTGTGAAAAAAACAAGTCGGTAAACGAGCGCGGATTTTGAAAAAACTGTAATTCCGCCGGCCGCAACTGGTACAGGTCAAACCCGTGAAAACCGGCGTCGAATCCGCGGCGAGCCTCGCTCTGAAAAAGCAACGGGCGTGCCGAGGCTCCGATATTGCCCAGGGTACCCCAGTCGATCAACGGTCGGCGCGCCAGGTCGTACATGCGAAAATCGGCATCGGGCAGGGTATCGTCGGCAGGCACAGTTTCCTCCGGCGCGATGGAAACACTAAACACTACCGGAAATGTATCGGGAATGGGAATGAACTGCGCCGTGCTGCTGGCGGCCTGGGGTTGCTCGGTTTGTGCCTGCAAGAGCAGGGGCAAAAAGAGAAAAATGATATTGGGAAAAAAACTCCAATTTTTTGCCACGCGTGGAAATGGGTTTGGGATAAATTTATTCGAGGCTGTCTCACAAGTAATTCTTTCAACACTAAGAGCACTAAAAACACTAAAAACACCATATGAACTTAGTGAAAACTTAGTGGTACTTAGTGTTTTTAGTGGCAAAAACCATCTTATGAGACAACCTCGAGTACGCCACCGGTTTCTCCCCTCCAAACCTCCGTGCCTCCGTGGTAAAAAACCAAAAGTCATGATCGCGAAATTCATATTCCCACAAACGTACAAAAAGCCATGGCGTTGCCCGGGCATTACTGCACCAGCGCCGGGTTCATGCCCATGGTGGAAAAACCGCCGTCGTGAAACAGGTTTTGCATGGTCACAAAGCGAGTCAGGTCGCTGAACAGGGCGATGCAGTAGTCGGCACAGGCTTCAGCGGGCGCATTGCCCAGCGGCGACATTTTGTCGGCATAATCGAAAAACTCCTGGAACCCCTTGATGCCCTGGCCGGCGGTGGTCATGGTGGGCGATTGGGAAATGGTATTCACGCGCACATTTTTTGCTGTACCCAGGTGATAGCCGAAACTGCGCGCGAAGGACTCCAGCAGCGCTTTCGATTCAGCCATTTCGGAATAATCGGGAAAAACGCGCTGCGCGGCAATGTAAGTCAGCGCCACGATGCTGCCCCAGTCGCTGATAGCGTCCAGTTTCCAGAGCGTTTGCATGGTTTTGTGGAAGGAAATAGCGCTGACATCAAAGGTTTTCTGCATCCAGTCGTAGTTCAATTCCGTGTACGGTTTCCCCTTGCGTACGTTGACCGACATGCCGATGGAGTGCAGCACAAAATCTACTTTGCCGCCGAAGTGTTCCGTACTTTTTTGGATCAGGTTTTCCAAATCCTCCAGCGACGTGGCATCTGCCGGGATTACCGGCGCCTTGCATTGCTCGGCGAGTTTGTTGATCTCGCCCATGCGCATGGCTACCGGGGCATTGGTGAGCACGATCTGAGCGCCTTCTTCTACGCAGCGTTCCGCTACTTTCCAGGCAATGCTTTGGTTATCGAGGGCGCCGAATACGATGCCTTTTTTCCCCTTTAAAATCATGGAATGTTGTGTTTGAATTGAGCAATTGAGCGGCAAAGATAGAAAAAGGGATGTTCTTCCGAGGGGCCGGTGTTTGCGGCTGTATTTCTTTTACCGCCAAGACGCCGAGCCGCCAAGTTTTCATTTGAACCCTGGCGTCTTGATACCTTTCCGGACGTACAAAGTGAGGCTGTATCATAGGCCGAAAACTTAAAATACCCGCCGTAGATTATTTTATAAACCACGGAGGCACGGAGAGCACGGAGAACTAAACTCCGTGTTTTCCGTGCCTCTGTGGTGAAAAATCTGACGTTACGGAACGAACGAAGATTTATGAGACAGCCTCACTCCTATACCCTTACCGCAGCAAAGTCAAATCCCCTTTATGTATTTCTTTTTTCCCGGTAATAAACTCAACCTCAGCAACCCAGACGTACACATCGGATGGCGCATTTTTCCCATCTACGCGCCCGTCCCAACCCGTTGAGGGTAGTGGGCCGGTGCCTTCGTACACGAGCTGGCCCCAGCGGCTGTAAATCCGGAGGGTGAGCACCTCCACCAGTTCTTCATCGCCATCGGCCAGCAGATAGAACACATCATTGTTGCCGTCGCTGTCCGGAGTGAACGCATTGGGTGCGTACACTTTTTCCGGAACGACCCGGATATTAAACATAAACTGGCGTTCGGTGCATCCGAATGTATCCGAGACCGTCAGCAGGTAAGTAGTCGAAGTATCGAGCGGCGGCGTGGTGAACGGATCGGAATCCGGCCCGGGTTGCTGTGGCGTCCAGGTGAACGTGTAGTTCGGGTCGGGTGTAACATCCAGCTCAACCTCGGTACCTTTGGCCACCAGGGTATCCAAATCCTGCGTGCCGGTGTACCCGACCGGTATGGTCACGGTGACCGTACCTTCATCCTGACAACCATCATCATTGATCACCCGGAGGGTATACGTCGTTGTTTGGGTCGGCGCCACATCGACGATGGCTTCATCTTTCGGATTCAGCACCGTGTTGGCAGGCGACCAGATGTAGATTGCGTTCTGCAATACCGGCGATTCAAGGCCGATCATTACCGTGTCGCCAGGGCAAATGGTGGTATCCCCGAACATTTCCAGGTCCAGACCGGTGATATTGATTGTTTTCAAAACAGAGTCTACACAGCCCAGCGGCAAGTCGGTGACCACCAGTTTCACGATGTAACTTCCGGTTTCATTGAAAATATGATCCGGGTTCAACAACTGGGATGTACTGCCGTCGCCAAAACTCCAGCTCGACAAATCCGCTTGCGTGGAGGTATTCGTAAACACCACCGAAGCGCCTGCACAAGCCCCGGCGGTAGCCTGAAAGTCGGCATTGACCGGCGAGAAATTCACCGGCAATTCAACAGTGATCGCGCAGGCGTCGTCTTCGCCGCGCAACACCAGTTTTACCAGCGTGGCATTTCCCGGAGGTTGAAAATTCGGCGTATACGTGTGCGTTACCGGATTTACATTGTTGGCTGTGGTGCCGTCGCCGAATGACCAGGACCAGGAGCTCACACTAATGGTGTCGATCAGGTTAAACGTGATGGCGTCGCCTTTGCAGATCAGATTTTTATCCATTTCAAACGAACCTTCCGGGCCAACCACGGTGAATGACCGCGTGACGGTGTCGGCACACAAAAACGATGTGGTCGCGATCATGGTCACTTCGTACGTGCCTTTTGGAAAAACGGTGGAATATTGGTTGCCCGACCAGGCGACGCCATTCCCCACGTCCCAGGTGATCGTCACCGGCGAACCGGAAGTTGTCGTGCTCGTAAGCAGCATATTTTGCGGATAACAAATAATATTCAGATTGTCCACATTGCTGTCAAAACTGGCGTCCGGGTAGCCCTGTACGTTTACGGTAGTCGAGGTCGATTCTTTACAGCCGGTGGCTATTTCGGTGAATTCAAGGTTGACGGTGTATTGCCCGGCATTCGGGTACGTCGCGCTGAACCCCTGCGCGGTGCTGGTTTGGCCGTTGCCAAAATTCCAGGACCAGCTCAGATTGGAACCCTGCGTGGTAAAATCGGTTGCCGTGAAGGAAATACTGCCGCCGGCGCAAATATTCGGCGGTTGAGGCAGGGTTAAAATATTGCTTACCGGTTTGTAAACATATACATTCAGGCTGGCGTATCCGGGGCAATCGAAGGCATCGCGAATTTCCAGTGTTACTTCGAAGAATTGCCCGTTGGGCGGGAGCGTCGTGTAGGTATGGGTCGGATTTTTTTCTGTACTGGTGTTGCCGTCGCCAAAATCCCACTCCCAGGAAACAATGGGCAGGTCGGCCGTGCTCAGGTCGGAGAACATGACGGTGCTTGGAATGCAAATGGTATCGTCATCCACCGTGATTTCCGGCATGCGGTTATGGATCACCAGGTCTTGTTTCACCGTGTCCTTGCAACCGTTGATGTCTTCCACTTCGAGCCACACCGTTTGTGGGCCCGAGGGGCCAAACAGGAACTCCATCGTGTCCTTGTCCGTTCGGATGGGACGTTGGAAGGAGAAATACCAGGTATAGCCTTTATAGCAGGTGGCGTTGACGCCCAGTGATTTCGTAGCATCCAGCACCTGCGGCGTGCCGCCACAAATGGTGTCCGGCAACTCAAAATCCGCCATCAAAACAGTGGGGTACACCGTGGCGGTATCGTACGAAATGGGGCAGCCGGAGCCGGGGTTTTCTGCCTTTAAAATAACGGTATAGGTTCCCGGAATGTCGTACGTGTGCACAAAGTCGGACACAATGGAACTGTCGCCGTCGCCCAGGTACCAGGTGACCTGCGTGGCGTCGTAGCTTTCGTTTGTAAATTCAAACTCCAGCGTATTGTCGCAGGTGGTTTTATAGTGCAACTGGGCGACCGGGCCTTTGACCAACACAAAATCGTCTTTCGTGACGGTAAAAAAGCAGCCGTTGTATTCTGTCGTCAACGAAACATCCATCGGGCCGGCCTCGCTGTTGTACTGCCAAACCGGGTTTTCATCCTGAAAACAATGCCAGAGCCGATGGCTCTCGGAAGAAAAATGCCAGGCATCCACCCGCGGGTCATTGGTCAGGTTGGTAAACTGCACCGAATCGCCGGGACATATTTCAAATTTATCTGCGGTAAAATCGCCGGTTATGGGCTCGCCCACTTCAATCAGAATAGCGTAGGAAGTATCGATGCAGCCGGCGCTGTTCCGGATGATCAGCCGCACGTTGTATTCGCCCGGGTTGGTGAAGGTATGCGTCGGCGGGTTGTTGGTGTTGTTCACCAGGGGGGCGGTGCCGTCGTCGAACAGCCAGGTCCATTCCACGATGGTTTCGTTGGAAATACTGCTGTCGGCAAAAGTGACCGTCAGGGGCGCGCAACCGTCCAGCCGGTTCGGGAAAAAACGGGCGTTGGGGCGCCAGATCGAATCGACGAGGGAAAACTCGTCCATACAACCGGATGGGTTGGTCACTTTCAGGTACACGGTGTCCAGCCAAAGCCCGAGCGACGTGTAGCCGGTGGTGTCCGGCGAGGTCCATGCATATGTCGGGTTTTTCACCGTAGCCATCGAGCTGTCGCTAAACGTCCATTCCCACTGGGAGGCCACCAGCGAGCTGGCCGTGAAATTGAAAATGGCCGGGTCGTCGCACGAATAGCTGGGCGATACCGTAAAGGCGGCGTTAGCCTGATCAACAATAACCGTTTTGGTAACCGTGCTGCTGCAATTTCCCGCTGTGGTGACCGTAAGCGTAATCATCTGCGGGCCGGAAGCGGCGAACGAAACTGCCGGATTTTTTAGTGTAGATCCGAGTGGAATGGCATTTGGCCCGAAATTCCAGCTATAGCTGCCGTTTGAGGAGGTATTGTTCAGGAGTACGGGCTCGTTGATGCACAGGGTGTCGTCCACTATGAAGTCGGCCGTCGGCTGGCCGATGATCACTTGCCGGGTGGTGGACGCGGAGCAACCAATGGCGTCGGTGGCAACGAGTGTTACCGTGAAGGTGCCGGTTTGCGTGTACGTTTGCGCGGGCGGGTCCACCAGGTCTGAGGTATTGCCGTTGCCCAAACTCCACTGGTAGGTCAGCGAGCCGGAGCCGCCGGTGGTAGTATTGGTGAAACTCACGTTCAGCGGCGGCGTGCAGGCCACCGGCGGTGTGGGGATGGTGGTGAAGTTGACGGTGGGTTTTATGCCGGTGCGGATTTTATCGGTAAATACCTGGGTGACATTGCAGGTACTGTAATTCGTAGTCAGTTCGAGGGATACGGTAAAATTGCCCACCGTGTTATACAGGTGGCTGGGATTGGTGCCGGTCCCGTTCGCGCCGTCGCCAAAAACCCAGGAGCGGGCAGTCACCTGGATGTCGCCGGCCAGTTTTGTCGTGTCGCTGAATTGCACGTTCAGGGGAACACAGCCCGATTCGGGTACTGCCGTGATGCCAATTTCAGGTTTTGGATAAACCGTCACCGTCACCGTACCAAGTATCGGGTCGGCAGGGGTGGCCCGAAATTCGACTTCGTAGGTGCCGGGCGTCGTGAAAATATTGGACGGGCTGGCTAAAAAAGACGAGCCGCCATCTTTAAAGTCCCAGAAAAACGAAGTAGCCCCGGCCGGCGGGGTGAATTTGACTTCCAGGGGTGCGCATCCGGTCGTGATATCAGCAGTTTGAGCAAGCAGAAAAGCCGTCTGAAGCAGCGTCAGCAGGGTTATTGTTATCCGCATAATTAGGCGTGGTCAGATAAAAGTTTTGATGTAACTCGTTTGGGTTACGCAGCGCAGCGGGCCGCGTTACGAGGTGCCAAAGTAGGGCAATTTTATGCTAAAAAGTACCAAAGCACAGCTAAGCGGTGAAAATCTTGCGGAAAGTTGCCACATTTGCCAGCACCAAACAATTTACCTGCACCGCACTTTTTACCTATGCGAAATTCCATTTTTACCCTGTCCGGCCTGTTGATCGCCCTGGTGGGCAACCTGAACGCCCAGAGTTACCAGTTTCAGCAGGAATCGCTGCCCTGCCTCAACAAAAAATTTACCGTCGTCGCCCATATTTTCAAGGACAGCCTTGGAAATTTCGGCGCCACGGAAGCCGACATCCGGCAGGCCGTTGCGGGGATCAACCCCTTTTTCGAACCAATCTGTGCATCGTTTGAAGTGTGTGAATTCCGGTACCACGACAACTGGCAACACGATATTCTCGAAGATCCCGACACGGAAATCCCCCAGGTCAAAACGAAGTACCACGCCGATTTCCGGATCAATATTTATTTCATAACCACTTTTACCAGTGCGATCAATGCCTGCGGGCTTGCCAGTGGCAGTATTGGCGATGCTACAACTTCCGGTATTATCATCCGGAAAGATTGCATCAACGTGGGTACTGTTGCCCACGAAATGGGGCACTTTTTCAGCCTGGCACATACCTTCGAAGGCAACGGCACCGAACTTGTCGACGGCTCCAACTGTGCTACTGCCGGCGACGGCATCTGCGATACACCCGCCGATCCGTACGTGCCCGGCGATCCCAAGGATGAGTACGTCAACAGCGACTGCATTTTTATCAGCCCGAAAACGGATGCCAACGGCGAGTACTACAACCCGGACCTGGGCAACATCATGTCGTACTACGACTGCGGCTCCTGCGGCTTCACCTGGGGCCAACTGAATAAAATGGCGAACGCTTACCTGAACGCCGGGGTGAAGTTCTGGTAAGTTTTTTTTACCACGGAGGCACGGAGAACACGGAGTTTTCCAATGACTAAAAGAAACCCGCCTGGGAATTCAAGTCCTAAGGCGGGTTTCTTTTATAAATAACTCCGTGTTCTCCGTGCCTCGTATGTTTGTCAGGCTACGCGGATACTCGTCCTACGACTTTGAATCGTAGGACGAGTAGGGTGCCTCCGTGTTCTCCGTGCCTCCGTGGTTAATTCATTTTTTTCCAACAAAAAGAAAATACCGCCAAAGCAGCCCGAAAGCGGCATCCACGTGCTTAACCTCCGGTTGAAAATGTTTTTCAAAAAAAGGCAACAAATGCCGGTCCATGCGCACATGGTTGGCGGTCATCCAGTTCCGGAACCAGGCGTATGGCGTGTCGTGAAAATCCACCGCGGCAATTATGCCGCCCGGCTTCAGGTCTTGCCGGGCCTGCTCAATAGCGGCTTCCCAGCCCGGATTGAACATCGTGAGCGAATAGGAAAAAAGGATCACATCCACCGGTTCGGTGAGTGGCGAGTTTCCGGTTCCGTAAGCCGTTTGCAGCAGGTTTACCCGTTCGGAATACGCAGCGGTGGCTTTGCGGGCCTGGCGCAGCATGTCGGGTGAAACATCGATTCCGGTGAATTGCCAGGTGGTGTGCAGGCCGGCCAATTGGCGGAGATTTCGGCCGGTACCACAACCAATTTCGGCAACGTGCAGGTTTTCATCGTGCGGGAGCAGGTGCAACAGCCGCTGCCGTCCGAACAAAAATGCCCAGCGGGTAGCGTCGTAAATGCCCGCCTGCCGGCGGTAAAAGCGCTGCATGATTTTGACCTGATCTGAGGAAGTATGCATTTCGAAATAGCCGGTTTAAGAGCATGTTGGGGGTTTTCTGCCGGAGGCAAAAACGAGGGCTTTTTTTGACAGTTTTTGCCTTTTTTCAGGTGCCTAGCCCAGCTAAGTGCCTGAAAAAAGGCGAGAAATGGCGAAAAAAGAACCGTTTGGGGCCCGGTGAGAAAATCCCCAACATGCTCTAACCACAATGTACGATCTTTGCGGCAGCAATAATTTAGAACTCAAAAAGCGATTAACGCACTGCTTTTTATGCCAATAGTCAATTATACGTTTGCCGATTTTGTCGCGAAATTTCCGCCGGTGACTATGCCCATCACCCTGGGCGAGGAGACCCACCATGTTTTCAGCATGGAAAACAAACCGCTGCCTGAGGAAATGATCGGCAAATTCATACACCCCACCGAGCCCGGCGTAGCCGATGACGAGTTTACCGAGTACATGCCCTGCCTGGCTATCGACGATACCGCCGGCTTCGTTGCGCTCATCTGGTGGAAAGCCGAACTGTTGAACTACGAATACGTGCTGGCGACCTTCAAACTCAACGGCGAGCTCATCGACCGGCGGGTAATCGCCTTTACCCGCGTGAAAGACGGGGCCGTACACCGGGCTGTTGCTACCATCAATGATGAGTGGGAAGTCTTCGTCGCCGAAGGCCATTCCACCGACGGGAATCATTTTGACCCGACGTCTTCCCGGATGTACGATGTGGAAATTATGCTGGACGGGACGATTGTGGGGGCTTCGTATTCGCCGGAAGGGTAACTCGTCCTACGACTCGAAGTCGTAGGACGAGTAAGTGGCCTCCACACCATCACAATGCCTCATACCGCTCCAGCCAGGCCGTAAACAAAGGCACCCGCATGCGCCAGCGTTCCCCATCCCGCACAATAAAGCCGTGATCTTCCAGGGCCAGGAGCTGTGTTTTGTCGGCGGGCGTTTCGCCGCGCAGGATTTGCCGGACAGCGTCTTTTAAATCGCGTTGCTTGCAGAATTGCCCCCAGAACACATCGATTACACCGTTGTCGCGACGGAGCACGGCGTTTTGCACGGCAGTGTCGTAGTCGGCGCGGGAGATGTCGTTTTTCAGGGCTTTGTTGGCATTGGCCACGATCTCCTGGCAGAGTTTCTGAAGCAGGCAGGGGTGTCCCTGGGTTTGTTCGTACATCAGATCGGGTAGTCCGGCTTCGTAGCGCAGGTCCACCAGACCGATGAGTTTTTTCGAATCTTCCCGACTGAGGTAATCCACGTCGAGGGTGACCGTCTGCACGAAATATTCGTTCCAGTTGGGCGCGCTGAGTTCCGACATAAAGTCAGCGCCGGCAAAGAGCAGTACCACGCGGTTTTGGCTTTGCGAGAAGCTACGCACAGCAGCCAAGAGGGCGGCGCCTTGTTCGGGGGCTTCGTGCAGGGCGCGGTGGAGTTCTTCGTATTCGTCGATAGCGAGCACGAGTTTGCGCTCATCCTGGGCGACTTCCGCTTCCAGTTTTTCTTTAAAAACCTGCCAGGCCTCGACCCAGTTTTCGGGAAGCTCTGGTAACGCCGTCTGGCAGACGGCGTAATAAACCGCCTGAAAAAAGCCCGGCACCGTAGTTTTTCCCAAGGTCTGCAAGTCGATCTGCACCACCCGGAAGCCCCGGTCCAGAAAATCCGGCAAAAAATTGAGCAGCGAGCTCTTGCCCGTTCGCCGCTGGCCCTGGATAAAAAACAGCGGCATTTGCTGCGCCGTCAGCACCCGGCTTTTGAAGGTATCGCGCAGGTCGTCGCGGCCGAGGAAGAGCGGTTTGTCGAGCGCCGGATCGAGTTTTTCACCGCCGCGGTAGATATTCGGGCAGATGGGCTCCTGGGTTTGGGCTTCCAGTTCCAGGTCGCGAAGCTGGTCGGCGGCGCTTTTTTTCCAGCGCTCCAGGGCGATGAGGTAGGATTGGCTCCAGCGGGGAGATTCGCGCAGGGTGGTTTCGTAGAAGCGGTTTAGGGTTTCGTTGAATTGCTCGAAGTATTTTTTGCGCTGCCAGATGTTGTTGGATTTTTGACTGTCGTCGAGTTGTTGGGTGAGCAGTTTTTTCTCCTTATCCCAATTATGACTTGCTGTATATTTCTCATCTTTTTTCATGATGAAAATCGGCAGATTCCGCAAAGCGGAAACGTCAAGGCGGTTTTGGTTGAGGTTCCCGGCGGCCGAGACATATTTAATGTGTATGGCCAACTGGCGCTGCCATTCCCGTCGTCTGAATAAAAAATCTGCGAATTTGTGTCCTGCTTCGGGGTTTTCAAATGCCTGCTTTGAGATTTTTTCTCTTAATCCGAAAATTGGGAATGCGATTACGCCGTCATATAAATGCGGATTATTTTTTATGGAATATTTATTTATAAGGTTTCTTATAGAATAAAATAACCACCAAGGAACCCAGAAACGGATTAAGAACCATGAAATGAAAAAACTTGCTCCTATAGTTGAACCAAAAGCATAAGAGCAAACTAAAGATATCCCGAATCCAGATATTAAATTAAAAATGCTAAATGCGTGGATTTGAACCGCAATAAATGAAATTGCTAATGTTATTCCTAAAATTATACTGAAGCCGATTTCAAAGACAAGACCTGCAATAAATCCAGCAGAAATTCCAGTTGCCAGACTAAAATTAAAGAAGCTATCATATGCTAAATAACTATTCGGAGCGCATAACCAAATTAAGGGGGCCAACCCAAGCAATAATACACTGATATAATATAAGATAGATTCTTGTATAAAAATCTGAAAATTTATCTGCCATTCAGGTGTCCAATGATAAACTATACGTTGTTTGATCAGTTCGGGAAAGGCGATTGGAAGATCTGTGAATGATATAAAAAATGCTATTACGATATAGATATAAAAACTAAAAAATACAAGCCAGCCATAAATTTTGAGTCCGGCTAACAATCTGTCAGTCCAACTGTTTAAACCGTCGGAATACTTTTGAAACAACCTCGGCTCATAAATCACCCACCGCAACAATTCCAAGCTGTCCCGGGGTTTTAAAACAGGTTTGTTGCCGAATTCCATCTTCACCCCCGTTTTTTTCGAAATTCCAAAATAAACCGCTTCGCCGCGTCCTTCGAATGCTCGGTGCTTTCCAGGTAGCGGAGCAGATCGTCGAGCAGTTTGGTGGGCGTTACCGGTTCGGTTTCAATCTGTTCAATCAGGTAGGTGCGCAGCGCCTTGTCGGGCGCCGGACTGAGACGGCGGTCGATCTCGGCGCCGATGTGCCGGTCGGAGAGATCGGGCAGTTCCACCGTTTTTACATCCAGCCAGGAGCTGACGCCGTCGAATTTGTATTCGTTGTGCGGCAGTTGGCTCAGGGCCATAAAGCGGCAGTAGTTGCCGTTTTTCAGGCCGTTCAGCCGGTTGAGGAAGTTGCCGTTGAACAGCGGGTCCTTGTTTTCCACCTCCTGCAACACCGCGTCGATATTGTCGAGGATCAGCAGGATGGGCTTGCCCAGGGTTCGGCTGCCGTTTTCCAGGATTTCGCAGAGATCCGGGCCGCCGGGACCCGGCTTCACCTGGCTGGCCAGATCATCGAGGAAGGCTTTGTAATTGGAAATGTAGTTGTGCAGGTTGACGCGCACGATATGCAGCGGTTCCTGCTCCAGTGCCTGGGCAATGTCTTCCGCCATGCGGCGCCGGCCATAGCCCTTGGGGGCGTGCGCATTCACCGAGCGGCGGTCTTTGAGCAAAATAGCGGCCACGCTGCGCGTAAATTTCGGGCGCAGGGCATGATCGAAATTGAACCTGGCCACATCCGTCTGGGGGAAAACCGGCAGTTCGGCCGCCACGGTGGCCGTTTCGGGCGGGGCGGCAGCAACTTCGGCGGCAGCGCCGGTTTCCGTAGTTACGGTAGCCGCAGGCTCCGGTTCGGGGGCGGCAGCCGGAGGGGCAACGGCGTTTCCGTCGGTCTGCATTTTCGCTTCGAGGGCGGCAATCAGGTCGGCAAATCCGGTTGCCTGGTGCACCTCGTCGGAGTACACGTTCAGGCGTTCCACCTCCGAGATAAAGGTTTGGACCCGCAGGTGTATTTCCTGTATTTCACGCTCGTCTTCCAGCAGTTCGGCAGTGGCGGCATCGCGGCCGGTTTCATCCAAATCCTTGGAAAAGTCAGTCAACCGTTTTTTCCAGAATTTGCTGTACCCGATGCGTTTTTCCGAAAAAACCTCCGCGTCGGGCAGCACGATCGGAAATACCCTGTTGGAGAAGTCCTTGTGCACCACCATTTCCTTGGCTTCGAACATGCAATAGCGCGAGCGCAGGTACTTGTCGCTCACCACGGCAATGACGTATTGCCCGGCGCCAATTTGCTCCATGAAGGTTTTGATATTGCTTTTGTAGGTGAGTTCCGCCTTGTCGCGGCGGATCGCGTGCCCGCGTTTTGCCAGGATTTCGCAGAGTTGATCCACGATTTCTTCGCGGCTGCCTTTCGTTTTCTCGCCGCGGTCTTTCCAGGCGTAGGAGATGAAGATGTCGGCCATATTTGATTCTTTGGCCGCTAATCTAAGGATTGGAATGGAAATGCCTTGTCGGGTTGCTTGCTTTCAGCAAATCTGTTCTTCACCACGGAGGCATGGAGGCCACGGAGCCCACTTACTCGTCCTACGACTCGAAGTCGTAGGACGAGTAAGTGGGCTCCGTAGCCTCCGTGGTGAAAAAAACTAGAACTCCACCTTCACCCGCGCCCGTATCCCCCAGGTCGGAACATTCGGGTTTTCCAGGTAACTCAGGCGGCGCACGTAGTCGATGCGCAACACTTTGAAGATGTTGCCGATACCGACGCTGGCTTCCATGTACGGTTTTTTGTCCAGCGTGTAAGTCAGCGGCGTACCGTTGGCGTCGGTGGGGAAGTGCAGCAGGCCGTTGTCGGCTGTTGGCCGGTTGGAGTCGTCGAGGCCGCCCCAGAGTCCTTTGAACGACACCATTTCACGCCATTTCAGTTTGCGCAGCAGCGGAACCCGGTTGAAGAAAAAGCCGCCGAAAGTATGCGTCACACTCACCGAAGCGTACTTGTCGGAGACAAACTCCAGGAAGTTCATCAGGTTGTACGACTCCAGCTGGTACGCGTAGGTCTGGTTGGCGCGGTGTACGGTCAGCAAGGGGTAGGGCACGGTTCCGAACGTCCGTCCGGCGTCGACGACCACTTGCGACCAGCCCAGCGGCGTCAGGTAAAACACCTTTTCGATCTTGGCCTGAACCGTGTGAAAATCGTACATGCCGCCAAGCAGGTCCTTGCCGCCGTAGGTGTACCACAGGTTGAAAACGGGGTATTTGTTCAGGATCGGCGTGCGGTAGGTTGCGCCCTGGTAGAATTTCTCGTTGGGGGCATACCGCAGGTGCGCCGTGAATTCCGTGGTTTTAATTTCGGGCAGGTAGCTCGGGGTTTCCGGATTGCCGTATTCGAACAACAGCGCGCCCGCCGGCAGTTGCCGCTGGTTTTTAAAGGTAACGGCGTAGGAAAATCCCGACTGGTGTTCTTTCAGGTACTCGGCGCCGAAGATGCGCTTGTAGATCATCTTGTCGTTCACACCGCGCTTGAACGAGAGGAAGAAGTTGTCTTCCTGAATGAATTGCAGATCGAGGCCGGGAATCTGGATGTCATCCTGAAACCACATGCGCACCTGGTTGAGCGGGAAGCGCCGCACCGGGCCGTTGTTGAACGAGTAGGTGGCGCCGAAGTAGCCTTTCCAGCGCTGGTCTTTGGTACCGTAGGCGGCATAGCCTTCGAGCATCAGATCGCGCGAAAACTTCAGGTTGGTGCGCCCGCCAAAACGCCCGCGAAAACCTTCCACGGGGTTGAAACTGTAAAACGTATTCACCGGACCGATATCCACGCCACCCACACCGTGGTACCCTTCGAAGAGGATGCGTCCGACGGTCATGATGCGTTTGAACGGCCTGAAGTTGTTCAGCGTGTCCATGGTTTGCTGGATACCCAGTTCGCGTTCGTTGAGCGCGACGTGCCGGTTGCTGGCCCAGAAGTTTTCGGATTTTTCCGTGGCATTGTCCAGGTAGCGGGTGTTGCCGCTGAACTTGAGAAATTGCTCGGAAATCGGCTGGTTAAGACTGTAGGCGCGGTAGCTGGTGGTTTTTCGGCCGATCAGGCCGCGGCTGGCGGTGTCTTTGGTTACCCCGAAATTCATCACCACCACGTCCTGGTCAAGCATCAGGCGGCGCGTGGTGCCGAGCATGGCATCTTCGGATTCAACCCAGTCGAATTGTTGTTCCACCACCAGGTCGCTGACCCAGTTGAGGTTGATGTTTTGCGGCACGCCCAGTTCGATCTTGCGCACGGCATAGCTGCCGTCGAGGGCCACCCACATGTTTCCTTCAAAGGCCAGATCGCCCTTGTTGCGCGGTGCAAAGTACAGCCGCACCACGGTGGCGTCTTTCATTTGGGTGGTGTCCTGGATATAAAAACGGTAAATATTCGGTGCGATGGGGGCGAGCGGGCTGACGAATTCCACGGTAGCCAGGCTAATGGTATTGTCGTAAATATCCACATGCTGGTACATGTTCTGCACGTAGCTGGCCACGCCCTGCTCATCCATGAACGGTATGGGAAAGGTGGTGCTGTGTTCGCCTTTGATCAGGGTTTTTTCAGCGCGCGGATCTTTGCGGAAGTACACGTCGGCCAGGCGCTCGTAGAGGTAGAACGGCAAACTGACCACACCGTTTTTACTGGTGTCGGCATTGTCGAATAAAAACTGGGCTTTGCGGAACAGGAAGCCGTTGCGCATTTTTTCGTCCACATTGTTCAGGGCAAATTCCACTTTTTCATACTGCTCAAAGCTGAAAAAGTCGAGCCCCTCGCGGCGGTTGAGGTCTTTGTGGGCGATGACCGCCCGAATCAGTTCGACCGCGGGATTGTTTTTGTTGCGGTATTTTTCGTTTTTGATGACCACCTCCTTCAGGTTGTTGGTGGCTTCCAGCATGTTCACCTTCAGGCCGGTATTTGCCTGGCCCTCATTCAGGTCTACGAAAACGGTTTCATAGCCCATGTAGGTGACTTTCAGGCGCTTCGCCGGTTCCTCAATAGCGACCTTGAACTGGCCATTCAAATCGGTGGTGGTACCCATGCTGGTGCCTTCAAACTGCACGGTGGCAAACGGAAGCGCCTCTCCGCTCAGCCCGTCCAGTACGCGGCCGCTTGCGGTTGTTTGCTTTTGGGCAAACAAGCTGCCGGTGGTCAAAAGGAATATTCCGAAAATGAATGGGAACCAGTTTTGTTTTCGATAAGGTACTTGGCCTGGAGTGCTCATCTTACTATACATCTACGAGTGAATGAATTTGAGTTTGTTGCTTGGATTAAATCGGGTAGGACGATTAAAAAGTAGAATTGGTGACACAAAGTTGTGGGTTTCATCTGGTGTTGCACAAGCCCTGAAACGAAAGTTTTAAACACTTGTTCAATGTCGGCCCGGGCATTAACGCCGAATTTATCGACGAACGGCATTGATCCGTTGAACTAGGACATTTCCGTATGGACAAATACGCGAAAACGGATTTTTTGGATTTTTAAACTTTAACATTTTTTTAGGTGCGGCAGGGTGGATTTACCCCTGGCGGCTGTCCATTTCAGTGAACATCCGCGTTGCACTCCCAAATATCCGGGCGCTGCAGCGGGGAAGCCACGTCTTACTGTTGAGTAGTGGAATACGAACCTTGAACGGTGGCAAACCGGCGTTGAATTACGGCAGCCGGAGGTAGGAGAGGATGATTTCGGGGATGACTTTTTTTCGGGCATCTACAAATTCGTGGAATGCCGCATCGTCCATCTGGTGCTTCATTTTCAGGATATTCATGCTGAGAAAGGGGAAAAGCACCATCGCCATCAGGCTGGTTTCGACCTGCAGGGCGTCGGCCTGGCGGATTTTACCCGAATCGGCTTCGCGGTCCAGCTGGAGTTGGAAGCCGTTGGAGTCCAGAGCGCCCGATTTGAGCATGATCTCGCACATCTGCGACTGGCCGCTGCGCATTTCACTGAGCACGAAAAGCGGCATCATCGGGTCGCTTTTGAGCAGTTCCGTCATGTGATCAACAAATTTGTAAATCTTGACTTCCAAGGGGAAATCGTCGTTCAAAATTTGCGCGACGGGCAGAAAAGTGTTTGCAAAACCCTCCTGAAACACCTCCCGGAACAAATTTTCCTTGCTGCGGAAATAGTAGTTTACCAGGGCAATATTGGTGTTGGCACATTTTGCAATGTCGCGGGTGGTAGTGCCGCCAAATCCTTTTTCCAGAAAAAGCTGGTGTGCGGCGCCTTTTATTTTTTCTTCGGTATTAGCCGGTGTCTTTGCCATTGAAGTTGTGTTTTAACTGACCAAAAATACAAACGAAAAGCGGCTTTGTTCAAGTGTTTTAAACTTTGTTTTTAAACATTTGCTTAACGTTTGGGATTGACCGTCAGTTTACAGGCAAAAACTGATAATTCTGATATTTCAGAATGTGCACAAATATGTTTTCGAGATAGTCGTATTGACTCAACAGATCGTTGGCGTTGCCGGCGCGCGGGTCGGGTGGGGTAGTGTACACTTTTGCAAACTGAAAGCGGGTGTGCATACCGTCGAACGGTTCCGTGGCCGCCAGTTGTTGCGGGAAGCTCAAGCCGTAGCGTTTCAGCATCCGTCCGGTAAAAAGGGCCACATCGTAGCCGTTGTAAGCATCCTCACTTGGAATGGTGCCGTATGCATCGTAAAATGCCTGCCGGAACGCCCGGGCATCGTCGGAGTTGCGGTCAACATAATAGGCCGACGAAATATGCACATTCAATTCGCTAAAGTATTCCGGTTCGATATTCGTAAACTGCTTCCACTGCGGCATGCCGTACACCTCGACCTGCGCGGCGCCTTTCGTGGCGCGCAATTTTTGTAAAAATGCCATCACAAAACTTTGGGAAGCCCACGTGGGGAGGATAAACACCGATTTGCGGCCCGGCCGGAAATAAGGGCGCAAATCAATTTTGTCAAAACTCGTCAGGTCGTCGGGCACGATCAACTCGGCGAAGGGTTTGCTCCCGGTGCGGTTGGCTTGCTGGAAAAAAGGCAGGCGGTCGGCTTCGCGTTGTTTGCTGACCAGGGTAACCGCTTCGGGGCTGTTGCGCTGGAGCACGTAGCGGGCAATGGCGGCACAATGCGCCCGCAGCGAGGGGTTGATTTGCACGAAATCCGGGTTTTGGCTGGTCAGGTCCATATTCGGACTTTCGGGCGACACCAGAATTTGCCGGGTTTGTTTGATCCGCGCGGCCAGCAGGCCGACATGGCTGGAGCGAACCGGGCCGATGATAACCTGCGCTTTTCCGAGCCGGGGATTGCTGAACAACCGCTGGAAGTCGGCATCGCTCACCCGGGTATCCAGCACGTCAACGGTCAGGTTCAGGCCTTCCTCCGCGGCCAGTTTTTTCAGCGCGAGGCTGGCGCCGCCGTAAAACTGAAGGGCCAGGCTGCTCTTTTCCGGTACCGTGCGGGTATCCGAATCGGCCTGATCGGTCAGAAATGGCAAGAGAATAGCGAGGTTGTATTGTTGCCCGAAATAAGGCTGCCCGCTAGCCGGGGCATTGCCAATGGGTGGAGCGGGGGCTGTAGCCGGCGCCCAGCGCAGGGTATCCATCGGGCTGTTGGCGCCGGGGGCAGTGGTTGGCCGCGTGGTCGGAGGCCGTTGCGAGGGCACGCCTACACCGGCGCGTTTGGGCGGGTTGCAAAAAACGAAGAGCAGGCTGCATACAGCCAGTAAATAAACGGAAAGGGTTGATCGGCGCCCGGTTTTCATAATGATGCTGTCAGTTAAAAGAGGCAAGCAGCTGCTTAGCCGCCTGCTTTTTTTGTGTTTGAATATCCCAGTTCAAGCAGGATTTTCACCACCTTATCCCGGTGATTTCCCTGAACGATGACGATGCCGTCTTTTGCATTGCCACCGGCAGCGCATTTCGATTTTAGCAGTTTGGCCAGTTCGGCCAGTTTGTCGGCGCCGCCGACATAGCCTTTGACGACGGTGGCTTCCTTGCCGCCTTTGCCGCGTTCCAGCCAAACGCGCAACACTTGCTGATTATTGGGTAGGTTCATCGCTTCCGGTTCGTCGGACGTGGGCGGTTGATAATCCGGGTTGGTGGAATAAACGAAACTGCCCAGGTCGGTGTATTTATTTTTTGCCATGATTGTGTTTTTTTTAAACCTGTCAGGTCAAATTTACACCGAAATGCAGGCGCCTCGGCGCCTGCATTTCGGTGTAAATTTGACCTGACAGGTTAGGAGCGTGGCACCAAAATTTTCAGTGCAAGCGGCACCATCTCAAATTCCAGATCGCCGCTCAGTTCTATACTTTCACCATCGATATGCACAAAATTCCGGCCTTCGCTGGCAACTTTCACCCGTTTGGCGGTGAAGTGCTCCACGAATCCGGCGTCGTAAATTTTGCCTTTCAGGCTCGACGGGATGGCGGCAAAGTATTGCCAGCGGGGCACATCTTTAAAAATAACGACAGAAAACAGGCCGTCGTCCAGCCGTGCATCCGGGGCAATCTGGAAACTGTAGCCGTACATCGGCCCGTTGGCCACGGTTATGACAAAACATTTTTTCGTGATCGTCTGCGATTCGGTTTCGATCGTGCAAATGCGCGGTGTGTACGTCAGCCCGGCTTTCACCGATTTTATAAAATAAGGCAAAAAGCCACGCCAGTTGCTGCCTTTCATTTGTTTGGCCACAAAACCGTCGAACCCGATGCCGGCAAGGTTGACAAAGGTGCGACCATTCAGGCTGCCACAGTCGATCGTTTTTACGGTGGCCGTATTCAGTTTGCGGATTGCCTTGTCGATGTCGCGCCCATACCCCAGGTGCATGGCCAGGCCGTTTCCGGAGCCTGCCGGGATCATTCCCAGCACGGTATCGCTGTGCAACAGCACGGAAGCTACTTCATTGATGGAGCCGTCGCCGCCAACCGCCACCACAATATCGTACCCTTCGGCCTGTGCTTTCCGGGCCAGTTCGGCGGCGTGTCCGGCTTTTTCGGTATGCCAGATTCCATAGGTGAAACTGCGGTGGTCGAGGTGTTTTTCGACACTGCTTTGAATGTGTTTTTGCAGATTGGTGCCCGCCTTGGGGTTGACAATGAAAACGATCCGTTTCGGGCGGAGTAAAGTATCCAGGAACGTGTGTTTAATGACGGGATGCGACTGATCCATGCTTACAAAAGTTGTTTACGCGCATGCACATAGGCGCGCCATTTGTTTATTACGGATTGCATATCCTGCGGCAGGTCGGATTCAAAGCGGACGTGTTCGCCGGTGCGCGGGTGTTCGAAGCCCAGAACTTTGGCATGCAACGCCTGCCTTGGGAGGATGGTCAGCAGTTTTTCAGCAAATTGCCGGTATTTGGAGTACAGGGTTCCTTTCAGAATTTGGTTGCCGCCATAGCGCGGGTCGCCGAAAAGCGTATGCCCGATGGATTTCATGTGGACCCGGATCTGGTGGGTACGCCCGGTTTCCAGTTGACATTCGATCAAAGTGACGTAGTAAAAACGCTCCAGCACCCGCCAGTGCGTAACGGCATATTTCCCGTCTTCGCCTTCCGGAAACACCATAAACAGTTTGCGATCATTCGGGTTGCGCCCGATGTTGCCGATCACTGTGCCGGCGTCTTGCTCCATGTCGCCCCAAACCAGTGCCCAGTACCGGCGTTCGATGGTATGGTTAAAAAACTGGTTGGCCAGGTGGGCCATTGCAAATTCTTTCTTGGCCACGACCATCAGGCCGGTGGTGTCTTTGTCGATCCGGTGTACGATCCCGGCCCGGTCGGGGTCGTTGCCGTCTTTTACCGGGAGTTGGTCCAGCTGCTCACGCAGGTGCCAGGCCACGGCATTGACCAGGGTGCCGTTGGGAATACCGACACCGGGATGTACGGCCATTTTGAAGGGCTTGTTGACCACCATGACATCCGGATCCTCGTAAATAATGTCGAGCGGAATATCTTGCGGCGTAACGCCATGGACCGACTCCAGGCCTTTGGGCAGTACGATGCTGATGTGATTGCCGGGCTTGACCTTGTAATTTGGCTTAACCTCCTGGTTGTCCACCTTTACAGAACCGGCCTTGATCGCGTTTTGGACTTTGCTGCGGGAGCGGTTGCGCAACCGGTCGATCAGGAATTTATCCAGCCGGATTTGGGTTTGTTTCGGATCGGCCACAAACTCCTGTTCTTCATACCAGTCGTCGTTCACACTTTCCTCCTCGCTGTCGTTATTTTCCAGGTCCGATTGTTCTTCCACAGGCTCGCTTTCGGCATCGGCGTCGGGTGGGCTGGCGGCTTCCGTGACCGGTAAATTTTCCTTATCTTTTCGTTTTTGATCCATCGCTTTTGGCGCCTTTGCGGCTTTCGGGCAAAAGTAGGGCTTAAAACCGTGAGCGCTTTGTTTTTTCCAGGTATAATGACTTTTCGGTCCAATTGTTTACCTGAAAACAGGTTTTGCAGCGCCAAAATAATTTTATTCGGGTCAAATGCCCGGCAACTCGAAATAGTCGTTTGGAGCCAAGCGTTTGATCCTGGAATATCCTTTATTTTGCCATCATTCGTTTATAAACAATATAAAAAAATGGAAAAACGTACATTTCTAAAAACCGGTCTTCTGTTAACCATCGGCGCCGTAGTTTCCCCGCTGATCAAGGCGTGCAAACCAGGTGATAAAGCCGCAAAAGCAAGTGCTGCCGGAGCAATTATTCCGCCGCCAAAGCTTCGCCGTACCGAGCCCTTTTCGTTGCCGCCGCTGCCTTATGCCGCCACTGCCCTGGAACCGAATATTGATAAAATGACGATGGAAATCCACCACGGCAAACACCATCAGGGCTATGTCAATAAACTGAACACCGCGGTTACCGATACCGCATACGCTACCTACGAACTCGACGACATTATTGCCCGGGTGACGACTGCCGACTCGGAGAAAAACGTGCGCAACAACGCCGGCGGCCACTGGAACCATTCGCTGTTCTGGGAAATTATGACCCCGGGCGGCAGCGCTGCACCCTCCGGCCAACTTGCCGCGTCTATCAATGCATCCTTCGGGTCGTTCGACGGTATGAAAACGGAATTTTCCAAAGCGGCATCTTCCGTTTTCGGCTCCGGGTGGGCCTGGCTGTGTGTCGGTAAAGACAAAGGGCTGTTCATCAGTACTACGCCCAATCAGGACAACCCGATGATGCTCCAGATCGTCGATCGCCCCGGCACGCCCATTCTCGGCCTCGACGTTTGGGAACACGCCTACTACCTCAAACACCAGAACAAACGCGGCGATTATATCGACACGTTTTTCAAGGTGATCAACTGGCCGGAAGTGGCCCGCCGGTTTGATAAGGCGATGTTCGGCTGATTCGAGTGCGGAGTGCGGAGTGCGGATTACGGAGTGCGGATTGGTTCACCATTTGGGTCTGGAAAAATTCTTGCTGGTAGTGAGGCGGTGACTTGAAGTCACCGCCTCACTCGGCCCCCAGCCCAAAATTTAGCCACCAAACTCCAACCCCCCCCAAAGGTGAACCAATCCGCACTCCCCACACCGCACTCAAAAACTTGTTT
>CAZAEZ010000046.1:0-34486 GCA_964484205.1 uncultured Saprospiraceae bacterium
TTACGAATTACGAATTACGAATTACGAATTACGAATTACGAATTACGAATTACGATTTACGAATTACGAATTACGAATTACGAATTACGAATTACGATTGGTACACCATTCCGGGTTGGTTAGATGTATGCCTACTAACAGCATTTGAGTAAATTGAAAACATACTCCTGTCGAAAAGGTGAACCAATCGTAATTCGTAATTCGTAATTCGTAAATTTTAAAATACTCAATGAAAATATGAACGTCCGTTTATTCAAACCATCCGTTGGAGAGGAGGAACTCCAACTTATCCGCGAAGCCTTCGAGCGCTCCTGGATCGGGCTGGGGCCCAATGTGAACCAGTTTGAACAGGAATGGCAACAATTTACCGGTTGTGCCATGGCGGTCGGGGTCAATTCGGCTACCGCAGCGCTCCATCTGGCGCTTGCCGCATTTCGGTTTCCCGAAGGGAAAAAAGTGCTCGTGCCCGCGCTAACTTTTGCCGCTACCGCTACGGCTGTTTTGTACAACCGGCTCGAACCGGTGTTTGTCGACAGCGACCCGGCAACCCTCGGCATGGACCTCGCCGACCTCGAACGCAAGTACGATATAGATTGCGTGGCCGTCATGCCGGTGCACTATGCCGGACACCCGGTACCCATGGAAAAACTCATGCCCTGGGCTCGCGAACGCGGTTTAAAAGTAATCGAAGACTGCGCCCACACAGCAGGCGCCATGTACCAGGGCCAAATTTTAGGTACCTGGGGTGATATCGGCTGCTTTTCTTTTGAAGAGAAAAAACTGATGACAACCGGCGACGGCGGCATGATGGTCACCAATGACCCGGAACTGTTCCGCGATGTGAAAGCCATGCGCTGGGTCGGAATCGACAAGGACAACTGGAAAACCGCCCAGGCCTACACCACGGCCAACCTCGATGCCATGCACTGGTTTTATGAAATTGCCGTGCTGGGCTACAAATACAACATGAACGACCTGGCTGCGGCCATCGGACTGGCGCAGTTGAAAAAGCTGCCGGCCATGAACCTGCGGCGTTCGGAAATCATCCGCCGGTATTTGGATGGCCTGCAGGACATTCCGGGCGTCGAGCCGCTGCTGCCCTTCGAGCCCGAGTCGTATTGCTATCAAATGTTTGGTATTCGCGCCGACCAGCGCGACGAGATGATGATCCGGCTAAAAGCGAAAGGCATTGCCACGGGTTGCCATTACACCCCGCTGAGCATTCAGCCGCTGTTTGCGCCCTGGGGCAAAACCTGTCCGTTTGTCGAAGCCGAGCACCAGCGTTTCATCACCTTGCCGCTGCACGCCGACCTGACGGATGAAGAAGTAGATTACGTCATCAACGGAATACGCGTTTTCCATGCCGAAACAGTTGCCTGATCTGATCATTTGGGGCGGCACGGGGAATTTTAAAGTGCTGTGCGAATTGCTGAAGGATCAATACCGGATACTTGGTTTTTTCGACAACAACCCGGCGCTCCCTTCAGACTACCGGGGTATTCCCAACCTCGGTGGCCAGGCGGCATTTGACGCATGGATCGCGCAACTTGACGACACCCAAAAACCAGCGTTCATTGTCAGCATCGGCCCCGGGAAAGGCGCCGTCCGGCAGGAAATCCATGCCGGCTTGAAAAAACACGGCTTGCGTCCGGTCACGGCGATTCACCGGACGGCTTTTGTAGCGGAAAATGCAACGATCGGGGAAGGCAGCCAGGTGTACGCTCTGGCAGCCGTTTGTGCAGACGCCGTGATCGGCAGGGCCTGCATCATCAACACCCGGGCGTCGGTCGATCATGAATGTGTGCTGGAAGACGGCGCCACGGTTGGGCCGGGCGCTACGCTGGCCGGTCTGGTGCAAGTGGGCCCGAATGCCGACATCTACACCGGCGCCGTGGTGCTGCCCAGGGTACGCATCGGCGCCGGGGCAGTGGTCGGCGCCGGCGCTGTTGTGCTGAACGATGTGCCCGATGGGGCAGTGGTGGTGGGAAATCCGGCGCGGCGTTTGCGCTGAGCACCAGTGCACTGCTGCTGTCCAAAGGGATAGCTAATTAGCGGACTTTGTCAGCATTCAAAACCATACTGCGGGCATATTCCGCGCAATAATCGTCCTGAAGTCTGAAGACGTTGGACCACAACAATTGAAAACGAATGAAGTGTTTATTCATAGCGCCCTTGCGGTATCCGTTTATCCACTCGATCCGGTCGGGGTTGGAGGCGCAGGGCATGGAAATTAAGGCCGTCGATTACCAGGATTTCTTTTCGGCACGTACCAACCGCTGGTACAACAACTACACTTCCCTGCCCAAAAAAATCCGGAATATCTGGGAGGAGCCCTACGTCCGAAAGACGAATGCCGAATACCTGAACATTTTCCAGGCGTTCAAACCCGACCTGGTATTTATTTACAACAACCAGCTGGTGTTGCCCGATTTGCTGGAACAGTTCAGAAAAACGGCGCGGATTGCCTTTATGCTGGGCGACAACCCGTTGTACACCCCAACCAGTATTTACAATTTGCACATCCTGTTTCAGGCCGATTATGTGATCAGCCCGGACACCATGTGGCGCGACCAGTTGGCCCGGTTGGGCATAAAAAACGTTATTTTTGATTGTTTCGGCTTTAACAGCGCGACGTATTACCCGATGGAAGTTTCCGAAGCGGAACGGCAACAGTACCAGTCCGACCTGATCTACGTCGGCAGTGCCAGCAAAACCAACTGGGGGTACAAGCGCATGCTGTTTTTGAACCTGTTCAAAAATCTCGACCTGAAGGCCTACATCAGCGGGAGCGGCATGGAGCGCTGGCATTCGTTTTTTCCGGATATGCAAGCGCGCATCATTCCGCACGACCGGTTCGACGCCGGGTTCAACAACCTGGTGTACAACTGCAGTAAAATTGCTCCGGTGGAGCAGGTGCCGTCTTTGTTTCATGGGATTCATGTGCGCGTTTTCGATATCCTGGGCTCGGGTATTCTACCCCTGTGTGAGTACAGCGCCGATTTGGAATTGGTGTTTGCCGGAATTGACTTTCCACAGATAAAAAATTACCCGGAAGGTGCCGAGATGGCCCGGTTTTGGTTAGATAATGACGACAAACGGACGGCGCTCGTCCGCCAACTGCGCGAACGCGTTTTGGAACGCTATACCCCCGCTATGGTAATCCGGCGCATGACGGACCATCTGTTTTAAATTACCCGGTATCGATTATTGATTTTACCCCCGGAGCCAGTTTTAATCCATACCCGCCGCTCAATTTTTGTATTGACGTTTTTTCAGCATTGTCGACAAGGTATTTAACCTGAATCCGCCCTGCTGGCAAAAGCCCGGTACAAAAACCCACATCCGATCAAGTATGCCTATCATTTACAAGCGGCTTCTGGAATTTTTCATCTGGCTTTCGGCCTCGATCGTAGCGACCTACTACGTGCCGGAAATTTTGCGCTCGATCTTTTACATCGTGCTGCTGGTTGCCTACTTCCGTTCCAAAAACGAGGCCATGTTCCTGGTGCTGTTCCTGGTGCTTAGCGACGGCTTCTGGGGCTTTTTCAATAACTACGAGGTTGTCCTGACCGTTATTCCCGGACTCCCGCCCATCGAGCTGGGGCACTTGTACATCGCCCTGACCCTGGTAAAAGCGGGCAAGCAAAAGTTTGAGCCACCGCCCTTGTTTTACAAGGCGTTCATGCTAAGCCTGGCTGTGTACGTGGTATTTCTGGTGGTTCAGGGGCATTTGCTGGGCCTTGCACCGCAGATGAATGTGCGTTTCCGGGTGGTAAAACACATTTTTCCGCTATTGCTGTTTTACTCCATACCCAGACTGTTCCAGACGGAGAAGGAATACCGGGAAATCTTTTTTTATGTATTTCCCATGGCATTTGCCGCGTTGTTTGCCCAGGTATTTACCATTACCACCGGCACGACTCCGTCGCAATACCTGGGCGTGCACCGCGATTTCTGGTTTACCGTAGACGTCAACAAAGGCAAAACCTACCGCGGTTTTTACAGCACGGGCATGATCCTCATTTCCTTTTTCGGCGCCTTGTATTATTTGGCGCACAAGGAAAAAAGCTTCAGTTTTTTATACCTTTTTGCCGTCGTTGCGGCCAACTTTTTGTCGGTGTTCCTGTCCGCCACGCGCGGCTGGCTGCTGGGCCTGGGTTTCCCGCTGATCCTGTTTTTAATTTTTGTCCTCAAAATGAGCGCCCAGCGCATTGCCGCCATCGGCCTCACCACCATCGTACTCACCGGCGGGCTGATGCTGATCCCGGTGGTCGGCAAACAATTCACCAACGCCGTCCTGCGCTTCACCACCCTGGAAAAACTGGCCGCCGGCGACGTCACGGCAGGCGGCACGCTCGAACGGCTGGACAAACGCGCCCCACCCGTGGTGGAAAAATGGGAAGAATCGCCGCTCACCGGCTGGGGATTTTCCGACGATTTTATGGAAACACAGGATTTTCACGTGGGCAACCAAAACATCCTGATGCACTCGGGCATCATCGGCGGGGTGCTTATGCTGATGTTTTTTATCTATTTTCATTATAAACTTTTTGCCCGGAGTGTAAGCCTGCCCAGGGATAATCCGCTGAAAGACGCCTTGCTGGTCTTCGTCGTTTTTTTTCCGGGCTGGTTTATGATCCACTCCTCCTCCGGCCAGCATTTTGGCTTTTACCTCGACCCCGACAAAGCGATCATTCAGGCGATTTATTTCAGCCTTGGCGGCATGGCCTACAAATTCACCTTGCCTAAAAAGCAGCGAAGGCCGTTGCAGGTCAACGAGCCGGAAAAACCGGGCGCCGAAGTTCAACTTGAAACATCAACAAAATCTGATTAAACACGGGGCACCACCCCTGCTTGAATAACCGAACGATATGCAATCTGTAAGCCCACCGGTAATTTATTACCACTCCGTGGCGCCCAAGCCCGACCCGCAGTGGGTACTCCATTTCCTGACCATGGAACTGGCTGCGTTTGAAGACCAACTCGCCTACCTCCGCTCCCGGCAGTTTCGCGGGGTGTTTTTCGAGGAGTGGCTGGCTTTTCGCAAGGGCGAAAAAACAGTGTCCGGCGCCGAAGTCTGCCTGGCTTTCGACGACGGCCTGCTCGACAACTGGGTGTATGCCTACCCGCTCATCAAAAAATACGGCCTGCGCTTTACCCTGTTCGTGTCACCCGAATGTGTGGACCCCCGGCCGGTAGTCCGGCCAACCCTCGAAGATGTATGGGCCGGCCGTTGTCCGGCCGATGAACTCGATGTGCGGGGCTATATTTCCTGGGATGAACTGCGCCTGATGCAGGCATCGGGTGTGGTCGACATCCAGTCGCATACCATGAGCCACGACAAATACACGGTCTCCGGCAACTTGCGCGGATTTTACTACGGCGGTTTCCCGGGCTTTTACCCTGCCTGGAACGCTTTTCCGGAAAAAAAGCCGTACTACAGGACCGATCCGGAATTCGAGCAATGGCTGCCGTTCGGGGCGCCGTTGTTTGAAGAAGCATCGGCGGTGATCGCCCGCAAACAGACCATCAACCCCGATTTTTTTGAAGAAACTACAGCGCTCGCCGAAAATTATGACCTCGATGCACCCGAACAACGCCCGGCATACGAGGCTGAAGTGCGGCGGCTGCACCGGCAGTACCAGGAAAGCGGTACGCTGATCGCGGAAGTGGAGTCGGAGGCAGACTACCGGAAACGGCTCGCGTATGAAATTGTGGAGTCCAAAAAAATACTTGAAGAAAAACTGGCCAAACCCGTGCAGTTCCTTTGCTGGCCGCATGGCGATAATACGCACGACGCGCATGCACTGGCACTCCGGCACGGCTACCTGGCTACTACCGCCGGCAAACTGACCGACGAGGCCAATCAACCCGACCGCATCCCCCGGTTCGGCGCCATGTGGAATCATGGCCCCTGGTTGAACCGGCAAAAATTTCATTACAAAATCGCCAGCCACTTCCAAAAACAACCCTACTACAGCCTGTGGCTGGCCAACGAGTTTAAAAATAAAATGCTCAAACGCAGCTGATGTTTTTCTACCTGGACTATTCCCGCGCACCGCAATCCGGCAAGATAGAACCGATGCGGATCAGCGCCGCCACCGAAGCCGGCGGGCAGCCCGATATCCTGTACCTGCAGGAGGGTTGTCAGCGGTTGGTATCGGTGGCGTTGCCGGGCGGCGCGGAGTTGTTGTTGCTGGGCGACCCGGTGTTTCCGCCGCAGGCCGACCTTGGCGCAGCCGTTTGTCCAAATGGAAAACTCGACATCGGGCAACTCTACGAAACAGTGCGCGGGCATTATTACTGGTTTTTGCTGGAGCCCGGCAGCCTGCGCTGCGGAAGCGCTTTCGGGGCGGTTTTCCCGCTGTATTATGCCGGGCAAAACGGACGGATTTTTCTTTCTTCCTCGTCCTTTTTTTTGGCAATAAAAACAAACGCCCGCGAGCGGAGCCGGCGCAATTTGCTCGAACGGCTGCTGTTCAACTACCCGATTTTCAACAGCACCTGGTGGGAAGGCATTCAACTGTTGGGCGCACACCAGGTACTCCGGCTTCAGGGCGACAGCCTTTCGGTTGAAACCGGCTTTGGGGTCGAAACCTGTTTCGGCGACGGCGCCAACGCCTCGCGCGACAGCCTGCACGAACTGGCGGAACTTTTTGAAGCGGAAACGGCCCTGTTTCTGCCCAATGCCCCGTTCGGCATTTCGTTTACCGGCGGTTTTGACGGCCGTACCCTGCTGGCTGCCGCACGCAAGGCCGGGCACAGCAATTTCCTGACCTACAGCTTCGGCCATCCCGACGATGCCGACCTCACGTTTCCGCAGGCGCAAACCCGGCGCCTGGGAATTCCGTACCGCCCGATCCTGCTCGACGACGATTATGTGCAGCATGCGGCGCTGCCCTCGGCCCGCGCGTTTATGGACCTGACGGAGTACAACGGCAATTTTGGCCGGCCGCACTACCATTTTGCTGCGCAAAACCTGAGCCGGGAGGTGGACTACCTCATCACGGGCAATTTTGGCAGCGAACTCTTCCGCGCCCTGCACCAGCCGGGTGTGATGATGACCGAACTGCTGATCCGCATTTTTTCAAGCCCCGACGATTCCTGGAAAGATGCGCTCCGGCAAGCTCAATCCATCTGGAACGGTATTTTCCCGGACGAAACGGATGCGCTGATTGCCGACATCGAGCAGTATTTGCAGCAAATGCAGGACTGGGACCCCAACCACCGTTTTTACCGCTTCGTTTTTCAGGAGATTTTCCGGAAATACTTCGGGCCGGAGCTCATCATGCAGCAACATTACCTGAACAACCGGACGCCTTTTCTCTCGCTCCGCTTCTTCCGCGCCCTCAACCGGACGATCTGGTCGGGTGTGCATGCGCGTTTGTTTGAAAAAATGAAAAACAAACGGATGAAAGGCCAGCTGTTCTATGCCGCGTTTATCCGCCGCGCCGACCCGCAATTGTACCGGATGCAAACCAGCAAAGGCTACAGTGCCGCCGACGTGCTCGAGCCCTGGCGGTTGCCCCGGCTGCTGGCGGGTGTGGCCTGGCAAAAATTCGGGAAAAAACCGGAAGTGGATACCAATGCGGTGGAAGCATTTTTCCGGCAACACCAGCCGGCCTTGCTGCAAGAAATTGCGCCCGAAAACGACCTGGACCTGCTCGAATCCGGCCTGGCAGCCCGGCTCCTGCAACCCGATCAGTCCCTCGAAGAAAAGATCAAGTACACCTCCATCGCAGCCGGCTGGGTAGCCGCCCGGCGGCATGCTGATGCCAGACATCTAACAACAACCTTTAGCGCAGTAGTCAACCATGACAACCATCGAATTAACACAAACCAGTACCCTGGCCTATGGAAAACCTGATGACTCTTTTTGGGAAAAGTATGCCGGGTTATGGCAAAACAGCACGGAGCGCTCTCCCTTTCAGGCGCCCCGCTTGTTGCGCTACTTTGCTACCCAAAACTCCACCGAAACCATAGTTTTTCAATATTTTAACAAGCAATCGGAATTGCTGGGCGCAGCCTTGTTTCAAAAAGAGCACCAAAGCGTTCATTTTTTGAGTGATATGAAAACCGACGCTAATTTTTTCATCCTGCACCGGTCGTGCACCCAAGATGACATGCTGGATTTTTTTCGGCAGTTTTTACACCGGGTAAAAGTCGAAGGGTGGGCGTTGATGCTCAACAATCAACCGGGCTGGGCCGATTACATGCAACAATTTGAAGCGGCCGGCGAAGCGTCTGAAATGTACTGGATGGAAATTCCATATTCTGTTTGTCCGGTAGTTACTGCGGAAACGCCGCAGGCCCTGTTCGAGCAGATCAGCAGTTCGCGGGAGCTCCGGTACCGGGTGAACAAGTTGAAAAATCAGAAAAAAGCCGAATTTGAAGTGTTGAGCGACGATACGGACCTGGAGCACTGGGTCGACGAGTTTTGCCAGGCGCACGTGCTGCGTTGGGAAGGCACCCCGACGCCTTCCGCTTACCGCGACCCGCTTCGTCGGCAATTTTTCAAAGGTTGCATGCGCGCCTGGGCCGAAGACGGCATTTTGGTACGGTTTTCCGTAAAAGCAGCAGGTGAACGCGTAGGGTTTGTCGTGGGTTTATTGGCCGCAAATTCATTGATCCACCACTCGACCACTTTTCATCCCGATTACAAAAAATATAGTCCGGGAAAAGCCCTGATCCTGACGATGGCCGAATGGATGGCCGGCAATAACCTGCGGGTGCTGGATTTCGGCGACGGCGATGAGCCCTACAAATACACCGTAGCCAACGAAGAGCATGTGCTGAACCGGATATTCCTGTCGAGCAAACACAATCTGCCTTTTATCTTAAAAACCAAATTGATCAAATGGACGAAAGCGCACCCCCGGCTTTACCACTATTATGCCCGGAAAATCAAGCCGCGTATGGCTTGATGCCCGGCACAAATTGTTTAAAATCAAACTATTCCAATCTTTTCCACTGAAAATTTAAACACGCTCTTAATCCATCCTTATGAAAGCATTTATCGACTACGCACAACCAGATCCAATGTTTTGGGCCAGCTACGAGCAACTTTGGGAAGCCAGCAAATACAAACCCGTATTTGAGTCGCCCGGCCTGCTCCGGTATTTCTCTGCCCTGAGTCAAGGCGCCGTTGCGATATTCAAAAGTTTCCGCGAAGACGGGCAGCTGATCGGCGCCGCTTTTTTTCACCGGAAAAAAAATGTGTACACCTTCCTGAGCGATTACAAAACCGACCACAGCTGTTTTGTCTTACACCAGGATTGCTCCGAAGCCGAAATCATGCACTTTTTTGAAGCATTCCACCAGGAAGTCAGGAAAGAAAACTGGAGCCTGGTGCTGAACAACAACCCGATGTGGGTTTCCTACATGGACACCTTCGCCCGGGCCGGCAAACAGAGCGAACTTTTCTGGTTTTCGGCGCAATCGTCGGTTTGCCCGCGCCTGGAGGAAGAAAGCCCGGAAAGCCTGCGCCAGAACCTGCTTCAGTCCCGCAACAACCGCTACAAGCGCAAACGCCTGGAGCGTGAGCACCAGGCCGAATTTGAAGTGCTGGAAGGCGATGCGGACCTTGCCGCCTGGGTTGCCGACTTTTGCCAAACCCACGTCATCCGCTGGCAAGGCACGCTTACGCCGTCCAAATACCAATCGGAGCAGGAACGCAATTTTTTACTCGGCTGCCTCAAAGCCTGGGTTGCCGACGGCCGCCTGGTGCGTTTTGCCCTCAAAGCGAATGGCGTCCGAATCGCCTTCGTGATCGGCCTGCGCCAAAAAAACAGCCTGATTTATCATTCGCTGACCTACCATCCGGACTTTCACAAATACAGCCCGGGTAAGGTGCTTATCCTGCACCTCGGCGAGTGGATGCACGACCACCACCTCAATGTGCTGGATTTCGGCGACGGCAACGAAGCCTACAAATACAATTTCGCCAACCAGGAGCGGAAACTCCACGCCATTTTCATTTCCAAAAAGAAAAACCTGGCTTTCATCCTCAAGGTAAAACTGATCGCCGCCGTGCGCAACCACCCGGCGCTTATTCAATTCTACCGGGAAAAACTCCGCCCCTGGCTAAAACTGGCTACCCGGCGTATCCCCAAAGTCCAGCTTCGAAAATTGTTTTTTATAAACCTGCCGGTGCTCGAAATTGATTACACAACCCTGTTCCTGTAATGAAAAAACTTAAACTCGCCATTCTCCGCAATGAAGTCCCGGAAGACGATGTGTTTTGGGAAAAATCCTGCCGGGAATTGTCCGACCGCGTCAGCTGGGACCTGATCGACCTCACCCGGCACGACTGGCTGGAGCGCGTTACCGCCACGCCCTACGACGGCCTCCTGGCCAGCCCGCCCGGCTGGACTACGGCTTTCAAAGCCATGTACGACGAACGGCTCCAAATCCTGGAAATGATCAAACCTGCTCCGATTTACCCTTCGCTGGAGGAGATTTTGATTTATGAAAATAAAAAAATGCTGGCCTACTGGCTCGAAGCGCACCAGGTGCCGCACCCGAAAACGCGGGTGATTTACTACGAAAACGAGGCCGCTGAGTTTGTAAAAAACAGTCCCTTGCCCCTGGTCGCCAAAACCAGCATTGGCGCATCCGGCAGTGGCGTTCAGATTTTGCACGACCAGGCAGAGGCGTTGGAATACATTCAAAACACCTTTTCCGGGCAAGGCGCTGCACGCCGCCGCGTAGGGCCCAAGTGGAAGCAAAAAGGTTTTTTGCTCCGGGTGCTGAAAAAATTGCTGCGCCCCGGGGAGTTGAAAGCCAAAATGCAGTTGTACAAGCACCTGGGCACCGAAACTCAGAAAGACTTTGTGATCCTCCAGGAATTTATTCCGCATGAGTATGAGTGGCGTTGCGTACGGATCGGCGACTCTTTTTTTGCCCATAAAAAAGTGAAACAAGGCGAAAAAGCCAGCGGCAGCCTGATCAAGGCCTACGAAAACCCGCCGTTTGAATTGCTCGATTTTGTAAAAAAAATTACCGACAAGCGGCATTTCCTCTCGCAGTCGGTCGACATTTTCGTGGCCCCCGACGGGCGCTACCTGGTCAACGAAATGCAGTGCATTTTCGGCCAGTCCGACCCCTACCAGATGCTCGTCGACGGCGAGCCGGGCCGATATCGCCTGCTCGACGGGCAGTGGGTGTTTGAACCCGGCGATTTTAACCGGCATGAGTCTTACCTGCTTCGCCTGGAGCATTTCATTGAATTACTGACCGAAAAAAATCAGGAGGTACACGCGTGAAAGTTTTATTCATTTCCAGCGGCAATTCGGAGCATTTCAAGGTTTCGCCCTTCATCAAAGCGCAGGGGGATTCGCTGGCCGACAAAGGCGTTGAGCTGGCCTACTTTTCCATCCTTGGGAAAGGCCTTCTGAATTATTTGAAAAACGTGGGGCCGTTGCGCCGCTACCTCCGGGAAAATCCCTGCGACATCATCCACGCGCACTACTCGCTGTGCGGCTGGGTGGCCGTGCTTGCCGCCGGGAAAATACCCGTGGTACTTTCGCTCATGGGCGACGACGCCCAGGGCACGTTTACCGGCAAACAGCGGATCGCGTTAAAAAGCCGCCTGCTGATCTTGCTGACCAAACTGATCCAGCCTTTTGTGCAGGCCATTATTTCGAAGTCGGAAAACCTGGAAAACGCCGTTTACCGCAAAAGCATTTCCCGGCTGATCCCCAACGGCGTGCAACTCAACCAGTTCAAACTGTACCCCGGCGGTTGCCGCAAAGAACTCGGCCTGGATGCCGAAAAGCAATACGTGCTTTTTCTTGGAAGCCCCACCGACCCCAACAAAAATTTCGACCTGGTGAAAGCCGCCGTGGCACAGCTCAAGCGGCCGGGCGTGGAGCTGCTCAACGTGTTCGGGGTGCCGCACGATACCGTGGTCCGGTACCTCAACTCGGTGGATGTGTTCACGCTCTGTTCGTTTGGCGAGGGCTCGCCCAATGTGGTCAAGGAAGCCATGACCTGCAATTGCCCGCTCGTGGTGACGCCTGCCGGCGATGCCGCCTGGGTGGTGGCCGATACACCCGGTTGTTACGTAGCCGGCTACGCGCCGGATGATTTTGCTGAAAAACTAAACGCAGCGCTCGACTTCGCCCGCGAAACCGGGCGCACCCGGGGGCGGGAACGCATCCTGGAACTGGGGCTCGACGCCGCTGCCATTGCCGACAAATTAATTGACGTGTATAAATCGCTGCTGCCCGGACAGGCGGAGCAGGTAGCGGCCATGCGCAAATTGTAAAAAACCATGTGCGGAATATCCGGAATCATTCACCTCGACGGCAAGCCCGTCGCCGAAGCCCAACTCTCGGCAATGATGGGCGCCATGAAACACCGTGGCCCCGACGACGAAGGCAAATTTGCGGAAAACGGGTTGGGCCTCGGTTTTGTACGCCTGAGCATCCTGGACCTTAGCCCGGCCGGCCACATGCCGATGTTTTCGGCCGATGAGCGCTATGTGTTGATCTTCAACGGCGAAATTTTTAACTACATCGAACTGCGCGAAGAACTGCTCGGCCTGGGCCATCAGTTTCGCACCACCGGCGACTCCGAAGTACTGCTCGCCGCCTACGTCCAGTGGGGTGAAGCCATGCTCCACCGGCTGAACGGCATGTGGGCTTTCGTCATCTTCGACCGCAAGGAAAAAGTCGTGTTTGGCGCGCGCGACCGCTTCGGCGTCAAGCCGTTTTACTACTGCGTGGACGGGTCACGGATCATCTTCGGTTCCGAAATCCCGTCGATTCTGGCCGTACTCGGCCGCAAGCCCCGACCCGACGAGGAAGCGATTTTCAACTACCTGGCCTTTAACCGGACCGATCAGGGCGCCGACACGTTTTTCAAAGAAGTAAAAAAACTCAATCACGGACATTTTTTCAAGGTCCACATTGCTCCCGGCCAATCGACTGCCGAACCGGCTTTCCGCCCGCAACGCTGGTATAATTTGCGGGAGCAACTCAAATCGCCGTTTCAAAAGCCGGAGGAATACCGCGAAATGTTCAAATCGGCGGTCGGCCTGCGTTTGCGCAGCGATGTGCCGGTGGGTGTTTGTCTGAGCGGCGGGCTCGATTCGTCGAGTATCGTGTCGATCCTGCTGAAAGATTTTGATAAAAAAGACCTCAACACGTTCTCGGCCATCTACGGCAGCGGGCGCACCGGCGACGAATCCAGCTTTATCAACCTCTACCAGGGGCAGTTGAAAAACATGTACTCGGTGCAGCCCGACGAGCACAGCCTGATGGCCGACATTGAAAAATTCATCTGCGCGCAATTTGAACCGGTGCCCAGCACGTCCACCTATGCGCAATACAAAGTGATGGAGTTGGCCCGGCAGCATGTCACCGTCACCCTCGACGGCCAGGGCGCCGACGAAGAGCTCGCCGGGTACCATTATTTTTTTGGTTTTCATTTCAAAAATTTATTGCGGAAAGGAAAACTCGGCAGCCTGGTTTCGGAAATGGGACACTACTACGGCAAACACCGCTCGCTGTACGGGATCAAAAGTTTTGTGTTTTTCCTGCTGCCCGCATTCCTGCGTACCCGCCTCCGGGTGATGGAAAAAGGCTACCTGCACAGCGATTTTTACCAGGCCAACGCCGGCGGCGCCGATACCATTGCCGGCGATTTGTACGGCTCGCCCAGCCTGCAGGATGCCTTGCTCAACCACTTCGAATTCAAACTGGAACACCTGCTCAAATGGGAAGACCGCAACTCCATGTGGTTTTCGCTGGAAGCCCGCGTGCCGTTTCTGGACTACCGCCTGGTGGAGCACACCCTGGCTTTGCCCGACGAACTGATCATCAACAAGGGCATGACCAAACACATCCTGCGCGAAGCCATGAAAGGCACCCTGCCGGAGGCAATCCGGATGCGGCGCGACAAGATCGGCTTCGAAACGCCGCAGGACGAGTGGTTTCGCACCCCGCTTTTTCAAAAATACATTCGGGATATTATTCACGCCGATTCCTTCAAAAACCGGGGGATTCTGGACATCAAAAACGTGCACCAGCTCTACCGGCAACACCTTGACCGCCAGGGCAGTCATGCCCGCGAAATCTGGAAATGGATTCATTTGGAAAAATGGTATAACCGCTTCATTGACTAGCCAATGCGCAAGCAGTTGAAATATATGGCCATCAAGGCGCTCCGGTATTCGGGTTTGCCGTTTTTGTTTCGCGAAATTATTCAGCGGAACAAGGTGACCATTTTGTGCCTGCACGATATGCCTCCGGAAGTTGCCGAGCGGGCTTTCGACTACCTGAACCGGCATTACAACATCATCAGCCTGAACGATTTTTTAAAAGCCCGCCAGGCGGCCGATGCAGCGGCATTACCGCCGAAGGCCCTGGTGATCACTTTCGACGACGGCCACGTGGGCAATTACGACTTGTTGCCACTGCTGGAAGCGCGCAAGATTCCCGTCACCATTTTTCTCTGCGCCGGCATCGTGGATACCAACCGGCAGTACTGGTTCAATTTCAAACACCCCGACATCGACAAAGAAGCGCTTAAGCGCATGCCGAACCGCGAACGCCTGAGGCGGTTGGCGGAGGCGGGTTTTTACCCGGAGCAGGAATTTTCCCGCCCGCAGGCGATGAGCCGCCAACAAATTGAAGCGATGAAACCGGTGGTAAATTTTCAGGCGCACACCGTGATGCACCCTTGCCTGCCCCAATGCACCGGGGCGGAAGCCTGCGAAGAAATTGAAGCGGGCAGGCAGCTGCTCGAAGAAAAATTCGGTCTGCAGGTCAACGCGATCGCTTACCCGAACGGCGACTATTCGGACCGCGACATTCAGCTCGTTCAGGCAGCCGGATACCAGATCGGTCTTACCGTCGACTTCGGTTTTAACACGATAAAAACGGACCCATTCAAACTTAAACGCCTCAGCATCGGCGATGCGGACCAGCCCGATATGATTGCCCTGAAAGCCAGCGGCGTGTGGGCATTTTTTAAAACCCGGAACGGCGCCCGGCAAGGGTATGGCCGGCAACGGGCAAATACCCTTGACAATTGAAAATCAAATTTTTATGCAAATAAAATTATACACCCGATTTGCGCAGTTGAAACATGACCCGGCCAACAAGGCGTTTCGGCAGTTTGTGGGAAAAAACCCGGATGGCAACTTTTTCCAGACGGCTGATTTTTTTGAGTTTATCGACGATGTGGAAGGGTATCAGCCGTTTCTGCTAGTGGCTACGGATGGTGGCGGCAACATTGCCGGCAGCCTGCTGGGCGTGTTTCAGTCGAATGGAAATGGCGTGAAATCCTGGTTGTCGCGCCGCCTGATTGTTTGGGGCGGGCCTTTGTTGGGTGAAAATTCTTTGATTGAAAAACAAGAGCTGGCAAGAAAGTTGTTGCATGAACTGCAGAAACATGCTCAAGGGAAAGCGATTTTTATCGAGTTCCGAAATTTCTACGACACCTCCCAGCTGCAAAGCGTTTTTGAAGCCGCCGGTTTTCTGTTTAAGCCACATCTGAATTACCTCGTCCGAACAGACGACGAAACGGCAGTAAAAAAACGCATGAGCAGCAACCGGACGCGACAGCTCAAGTCCAGCCTCAAACTCGGCGCAACCATCGCCGAGGCGGCAACGGAACAAGAGGTCATGGATTTTTACCGCATCCTGCAAAAACTGTACAAGGAGAAGGTAAAAAAACCGCTTCCACATCTTAATCTGTTTTTAAAATTCCGGCATTCCGCCCTGGCCAAAATTTTTGTAGTCAAATACGAAGACCAGGTAGTCGGGGGCATTGCCTGCCCGGTTTATCAGGACAAAGTCATTTACGAATGGTATGTCTGCGGGGAAGACGGCCTGGTGAAGGGGCTGAATCCCAGTGTTTTGGCCACCTGGGCGCCGATCGAATACGGCATCCAACACGGGTTTGACCATTTCGATTTTATGGGCGCCGGCCGGCCGGATGAGGACTACGGCGTGCGCGATTTCAAAGCCCGTTTCGGCGGGGAGGAAGTGTGTTTCGGGCGCTACGAAATGGTGCTGAACAAACCCCTTTACCGGGTGGGAAAAATTGGATTAAAAATTTATCAAAGCATAAAATAAAAGACCACTAAACCATACCTGCACACTATGAGAATTATTATCGATATCGGTCACCCGGGGCATGTACACCTGTTCAAACATGTGGCACACATGCTGGTAAATCAGGGCGCAGAGGTGCTTTTTACCGCCCGGGACAAAGAATTTGAACTCGATCTGTTGAAGGCGGAGGGGTTCACGTACATCAATTTCGGCAAGCACTACCGCAGCCTGGCGGGCAAAATTCTGGGCATGGCCAAATTTGACACCCAGATGCTGCTCACCGGCCTGTTGTTCAAGCCCGATCTTTTTATGAGCCACGGCTCGATCTATGCCGCGCATGCAGCCTGGCTACTGGGTAAAAAACACCTCTCGCTCGAAGATACCGGCAACATGGAGCAGGTGCGGATCTACCGGCCGTTCACCGATGTGATCCTCACGCCCGATCTGTTGCCCGGCGATCTGGGGCCCAAGCAGATACGGTACAAGGGCTACCACGAAATTGCCTATCTGCACCCCGAATTTTTTACGCCCGACCCATCGGTGCTGTCCTGGATGGGGCTGAAGCCGGACGAAAAATTTGCCATTATCCGGTTCATTTCCTGGAATGCCACCCACGATGTAGGGCACAAAGGCGTCTCGAACGCGGATAAAATTCGCCTGGTAAAAAAACTGTCGGAGCAAATGAAAGTATTCATCACGTCCGAAACCGGGCTCTCGGAAGAACTGCGGCCGTTCCGCTTCAAAATTCCGCCCGATAAGTTTCACCATGCGCTCAACTATGCGTCCATCGTGGTCAGCGAGGGCACGACCACTGCCACCGAAGCCGGTTTGCTGGGAACGCCCTGCGTATACATCAGCACCCTGGAAGATGTGAATTGCCAGGAAATGGAGGAGCACGGGCTGGTTTTCAACACCACCGAATCGGGCAAGGTGTTCAGTCTGGTGGATGAGATTTTGCAAACCGACAAAAAAACCTACCTCGAACGCAGCAAGTCCTTTTTGGAAACCAAGGTGAATGTCACGCGCTACCTCTACGATTTCATCGTGGAGCGGTACGCAAAAAACGCCATACCTGTTAATAAAGCATCATGGGAATCAAGCTATTAGTAACCGGCGGCGCCGGGTTTATCGGCTCCAATCTGGTGGAAAAATACCTGAATGACGAGCGGGTCGAGCTGGTCCGGGTTGTGGATGATCTTTCCAACGGCTATTATGAAAACGTCGTGGAATTTGAGCGCCACCCCAGGTATGAGTTCATCAAGGGCGACATTTGCGATTACAGTATTTGCCAGCGCGCTATGCGCGGCATCCACAAGGTGACCCACCAGGCGGCCCTCGGTTCTGTACCGCGTTCGCTCGAAAATCCGGCGCGCACCAACGAGGTGAATGTCGGCGGTACCGTCAACATTCTGCATGCGGCTAAAGAAGCCGGCGTGGATCGGGTTGTGCTGGCGTTTTCGTCCAGCACCTACGGCGACAGCAGGGAATTGCCCAAAGTGGAGGAGCGGATCGGGCGCCCGCTTTCGCCCTATGCCGTCAGCAAATACGCCGCCGAACTGTACGCGGAAGTGTTCAACCGCAGTTACGGCCTCAACTTCGTCGGGCTGCGTTATTTCAACATTTTTGGGCCCCGCCAAAACGCCGACAATCCGTATGCAGCCGTGATCCCGATTTTTTGCAAGGCATTCATCGAAAATACCCAGCCCCGGATAAATGGCGATGGAACGACCAGCCGCGATTTTACTTATGTTGAAAATGCGCTACATGCCAACGATCTGGCCTTGTTTACTGAAAACCAAGCAGCATTAAACACCGTATACAATGTGGCTTGCGCCGAACAGGTAAATTTGAATGAAATGGTGGATATGCTCCGGCATATCACCGGTAAAAACATACAGGCTGTTTACGGGCCCGAACGGCCCGGCGATGTAAAGCACTCGCATGCCGATATTTCAAAAATCCGGACTGCGCTCGGCTACTCGCCACAGGTGCGGATGATGGAAGGGCTGAAAAGGGTGTATCAATACAACCTGGAGAAATACACGGCCGGCGTTGTACAGCCCTGAATTTCAGGCGCCTGGCAGACCCGAAATGACTGTTAGCTTCCTTAAATCCAAAACCCGCCGGCACATTTTTTAATCGAAAACAAACTAGGAACACCGAACCATGCGCGATTTTACACTCGCTGTTTACCGGCAGCTGCTTGATGCCCTGAAAAGCGCCGGCTACCGTTTTCAAACCTTTGAGCAATTTTTGCAAGCGCCCGCCGACAGGGCGATCATGCTCCGCCACGATGTGGACGACCGCAAGCTACACTCCCTGGAGTTTGCCCGTATCCAGAAAGAAAAAGGCATCGTGGGCACCTATTTCTTCCGGATGGTGCCGGAAAGTTTCGACGAGTCTGTTATCCAGGCTATCCACGACATGGGGCATGAGATTGGTTACCATTACGAAGACATGGATTTTGCCCGTGGCAATCCGCACGAAGCCATCCGTTATTTTGAAAAACACCTGGCGCGCCTGCGCAAGCTGGTACCGGTTTCGACGATTTGCATGCATGGCAGCCCGCGCTCCCGGTACGACAACAAGGATGTCTGGCAACAGTATAACTACCGGGATTACGGTATTTTAGGGGAACCGTATTTTGATCTCGACTTTAAAAAAGTGTACTACCTCACCGACACCGGCCGGCGTTGGAACGGCAGTGCCGTCAGTGTGCGCGACAAGGTCGAAAATCATTTCGATCTGGAGTTTCGGTCGACGCAGGAAGTCATCCAGTGTATCCGGGAGGGGCGTTTTCCCGACCAGGCGATGTTTAACTTTCACCCCCAACGCTGGACCGACAACTCAAAACTCTGGCTGACCGACAAGTACCAGCAACATGCAAAAAATGCAGTGAAGTACTGGCTGGTAAAACTCCGGTGAGTAAAAATTTGAAATTTGATTGGCATAATTTTGGCTGAATATTCCAGCCGGATGCAGGGTGCACGTGCATCGAAGAACCAGGAAATAAATAACCATTCACCCTATTTTTTAATGTGCTGTTTAGCCGACTTTACACTAAAAATACAATTAATTTTTCTTGTTAAAGTTGCACAGGCAGTAAGAAACCAAGAGATTCGCATAAGAATACATGGATGCAATTTGATTGTTCATTCAATGTAAATTAGCATTAACTCACGCTTATTTGTAGCCTGACACTGCCCTCTCCCCCCTCTATTTGCAGTATCAGGGCCCACTGGGCACATCTGATAATCAGAGCCTGTACGCGCTCGACTTATTTAATCGGTACGCGCTTTTCATCCATTCCATCTGTCAGATCAAGCAAGAGGATTTGATACCTGTTTCAGGTTAGCCCTTGAAAACGTATCCTTAATTCTTTTTGAATTTGTTGCTTGATTATCTGCAATGATGCTTACCCTGCCTGCATCCGGGAATGTGATCCTAATCTGATTTTAATAGACAAGGGCTAAACACCCATTCCTCCCCCCTGGTATCCTGGATACCACTCTTTTAATTTTTTTTGAATCACTAAAAAAGCGTGACTCATGGCATTGGTTTACGACCAAATGAGCAATCCGGAATTATTGTCAAAGCAATGGCTGGAGGAGAAATTCCCGGGGGAAGTAGTACAACTAATTGAAAAGACGATCCAATGGGATTCGGTTGGCGAACCGCTGGTGCTTGATACCCGGCGCGCGCTGAACGGCGCTGAACTCAAAGCACCGGAACCGGCCAACTTTATTGCCAACCAGCAACGTCTCAACGACATCCGGTATATCAATAAATTTCTGGAATCGGTCAATGCACAATTAACCCAGGGCGGTCATTTTGTGGGTTGTGTGGAAGTTTCCCAACGCCGCAAAGCGCGGTTCCTGGCAAAATATCCCAAGCCATTCAATAAACTGTTTTACACGTTCGATTTCCTGCACAAACGGCTGTGGCCCAAACTTCCCTACTTCAAGCGAGCCTATTTTGCCCTGACACAAGGCCGAAACCGGGTGATCTCGGAAATGGAAACCTACGGGCGTCTGTACTCCTGTGGGTTCCGGCTGCTGGACACGGTGGAAGTTGAAGATAAACTGTATTTCGTAGTTGAAAAAACCGGTGAGCCGGAATTCAACACCGAAGCGACCTACGGCCCCTTCATCAAATTGCGGCGGGTGGGTAAGCATGGCAAAATCATGAAAGTATACAAGTTGCGCACCATGTCGCCCTACAGCGAATATGTGCAACAATTGATTTATGAGTGGAATGGACTCGGAACCGGCGCCAAATTCAAGGACGATCCCCGCATCACTACCCTTGGCCATTTTTTTCGCAAGTACTGGTTGGATGAATTGCCTATGCTTTTTAACTTTATCCGGGGCGACGTGAAATTTTTTGGTGTGCGTCCCATCAGCAAGCATTACTTTAGCTTATATCCGGAAGAATTTCAGGAGTTCAGAAAGAAATTCAAGCCGGGGCTTATCCCACCGGTTTACGTAGAAATCCCCAAATGCCTGGAAGATACCATCGACATTGAGCGGCGGTATTTGCAGGCTTACGAACGCCAGCCGTTCCTGACTGATCTACGATACACAACTAAGGCATTTTATAATATTTTTATAAAAATGGTTCGAAGCTATTGAGCCATCACGAAGCATTTCGACTTTTTAAGTATCATCTGTTTTTAATCTGTTCCGTCTAATCCGTTCGCACCACCTCCGTTCCGTTTAATCTGGCATTGATGACAACGCTTCGCACATCATTAATCAATTCTTGAAAAGCAAACACCCGGTTTATGGTAAATTTTTTACTCTCTCAAAGACAACAAACTCTTGCTCCGATCGAAACTGGTCAACAACACCGGAAGGTGCCTAACTACCGTTTCGGTTCCTATCACCATTTTCTTCAAACGTTTCAGGACCAAGGGTATCAATTCTGTAAGTTTTCTGAACTTACCGAGCCGAAAAGGCAAATTGCGCTCCGGCACGATATCGATTTCGATACGAATTTTGCCTTGCAGTCTGCCCTGATCGAAACGGAAATGGGAATTCAATCCACCTATTTTTTCCTGTTGCGCTCCAATTTGTACAACATTTTTTCGCCGCAGGACTATGAGAACATCTCCCTGATCCGCGAAATGGGGCATACCATCAGTGTGCACTTTGATCCGTCGATCTATGAGGATTTCCATGAAGGCCTGAAGAAGGAAGTTATGCTGTTCCGGGAGTTCTTCCGGGAAGATGTCGCCATTATCAGCCTGCACCGCCCGAACGCATTTTTCCAGGAATTTGATGCGCCTATATTCGGTATCGAACACACTTACCAGTCCAAATACTTCCGGGATGTCAAATACATTTCCGACTCCACCGGTGTTTGGCGTTTTGGCCACCCCTTCGACACGCCGGAGTTTGCCCAGCAAAAATCCATTCACCTGCTCATCCACCCTATCTGGTGGATGCTCGAAGGCAGTACCAACCTGGATAAACTCAAAGTGTACTACACCCAGCGGGTAAATTCCCTTAAGTCCGATTTTTCAAACAACTGCATTCCTTTCCGAAAAATCAATGAAAGTCTTTGATAAAATAGCGGTGTTTGGTTGCAAAGCCACCACCCTGTTTCTATTGGATAATCTGAACTTACCCTTTCCGGTCCGCCACCTGATCACCATCACGCCCGAAGCCGGGCAAAAACATCAGGTGGCGGACTATCTTGACCTGAAAGCCGCCGCAGAAGCCCGCGGTATCGAGGTATACCAGGCCAAATATTATTCACTGAAACACGACGACGACCTCACCCACATCAATAACCTCGGTATTGATGTGGCCATTGTTATGGGCTGGCAACGCCTGATTCCTGCGCAAGTCCTCTCCGGCCTGAGTATCGGCGCTTTCGGCATGCATGGCAGTTCGATGAACCTGCCCCTGGGCCGTGGCCGCTCGCCGATGAACTGGTCGATCATCGAAGGCCGCAAGGTGTTCTACACCAATTTGTTCCGTTACGACCCCGGCGTCGATTCCGGCGATGTGGTGGACACGTTTAAATTCCAGATCACCGACCGGGATACTGCCGAAACCATGCACTTCAAAAATACCCTGGCCATGAAATACCTGGTCGAGCGGAATATGGACAAACTGGTGCGCAACGAGTTCCAACTGACCAAACAGGACGATTCCATCACCCCCACCTATTACCCTAAACGCAGTCCGGAAGACGGTTTGATCGATTGGGCACAAGACGTGGAAGTGCTGGCCCGTTTTATCCGGGCGGTCACCCGGCCCTTCGACGGGGCCTTCACCTTTTCCGGTGATCAGCAGATCAGTATCTGGGACGCGCATGTATTCGACGTGCACGATTTCGGTTACGAAAAATGGGCTGCAGGTACCGTGGTCGCAGTATTTGAAAGCGGAAAATTCCTGGTAAAATGTTTTGGCGGGCTGTTATTGGTCACTGCCTACGACGCGCCGTTTGCCGTGCAAAAAGGTATGCGGTTTGGGAATAACGGGCTGGAAATCAAGCAGTTTGAGCGGAATCAGCTGGGCTTTTTTGATATTCCCGGGGAGGAGTGATTTCAGCAATCCCTTTTGGTAAATTCAAAAATTCATGCTACCAGATTCTCAATTCAAACCCCTATTTTTGTAGGACAAATCAATGTATATGGCCACAGTAGAACAAGTTAAAGCATCCATCAACGGCCTGTCCGACTCAGACCAGACTGACGTGCTGCTGCACATGCTGCGCCTGAAATACAGATCTGCTGTTCAGGAAATCCGCAAATCAACGGCAACTAAAACAGACCCAATACCTGAAGAATCATTGGAGCAACTGACGTTGGATGAATTATTGGAACGATTGCACTTATTGGAAGGGATTCGGGAGGGTTTGTTATCGGCAGATCAGGAGCAATTCGTCAGCCATGATGAATTAAAAAAGCGCTTCGAACTATGGCGTCAAAAATAGTCTGGACAAATCGGGCTACGGATGACCTATACAGCGTTTACAATTCCCTCTCTGCATTTTCTGATACGCGAGCGGAAACTGTAACAGAAGAGATTATCAATAACATTCACCAACTCGAACATTTCCCTAGAATGGGGCGAATTGTGCCTGAACTGAATATAGAATCCATTCGTGAGTTGCTGATCCACCGCTATCGAGTCGTTTATTCGATTACTGACGCAACACAAGTACAGATTTTAGCCGTCAGACATAGCAGCCGCCCACTTGCTGCAATTTGATAGTGGAATTTTGCTCACACCTGAATAACGCCAGGATTAAACTTCTCTACCACCGCATTATTCGCCGCCTCGATACCCATGCTGATCCATTTCCGTGTATCGCGCGGGTCGATGATGGCGTCCACCCAGAGTCGGGCGGCAGCGTAGTAGGGCGTGGTTTGCGCGTCATACCGGCTTTTGATTTTTTCAAAAAGTTCTTTTTCCGCTTTCGGGTCGGGCGCCTCGCCTTTTTTCTTCAGCGTGGCCACCTGAATCTGGGTCAGCACTTTCGCCGACTGTTCCCCACCCATCACCGCAATTTTGGCCGTAGGCCAGGCCACGATCAGTCGCGGGTCGTAGGCCTTGCCGCACATGGCGTAGTTGCCGGCGCCGTAGGAGTTGCCGATCACCACACTAAATTTCGGAACCGTGCTGTTGGCCACCGCGTTCACCATTTTTGCCCCGTCTTTGATGATGCCGCCGTGTTCGGAGCGGGTACCGACCATAAATCCGGTAACATCGTGCAGAAATACCAACGGGATCTTTTTCTGGTTGCAATTTAAAATAAACCGCGTAGCCTTATCGGCCGAGTCGGAATAGATCACTCCACCAAACTGAATTTCTCCCTTGGCATTTTTCACCACCTGCCGGTTGTTGGCCACAATACCCACCGCCCAACCGTCGATACGGGCATAGGCGCAGATGATCGTTTTGCCATAGTGCTCCTTGTATTGTGTGAGCTCGCCGCCATCGACGATGCGGCGCAGCAACTCCAGCGAATCGTAGGGCTTGCCACTGCTGTCCGGAAAAATGGAAAACATATCTTCCGGCGCACCTGCAGCCGGCCGGCTCTCCTGCCGGTCGAAACCCGCCGTTTCAAAACGGCCCATTTTGTCGACCAGGTCTTTGATGGTATCCAGGCAGGTTTGGTCGTCGGGCATTTTATAATCCGTCACGCCGGAAATTTCGGAATGCGTGGCCGCACCACCCAGAGTTTCCTGGTCCACATCTTCACCAATGGCGGCTTTCACCAAATAGGGGCCGGCCAGAAATACCGAACCGGTGCCTTCAACTATGAGCGCCTCGTCGGACATGATCGGCAAATACGCGCCGCCGGCCACACAGCTGCCCATGATGGCGGCGATTTGCGGAATACCTGCCGAGGACAGGCGGGCGTTGTTGCGGAAAATGCGGCCAAAATGTTCCTTGTCGGGGAAAATCTCGTCCTGCATCGGCAGGTACACCCCGGCACTGTCCACCAAATAAATGATCGGCAGGCGGTTTTCCATGGCAATTTCCTGGGCGCGCAGGTTTTTCTTGCCGGTGATCGGAAACCAGGCGCCGGCTTTGACCGTCGCGTCGTTGGCAACCACGATGCATTGCCGCCCGCGCACGTACCCGACCACCACCACCACTCCACCGGCAGGGCAGCCGCCGTGTTCGGCATACATTTCGTAGCCGGCGAATGCGCCGATCTCCAGTTGCGGCTTGCCGTCGTCCAGCAAATAGTCGATCCGTTCGCGGGCGCTCATTTTCCCCTGGGCATGCAATTTCTCCACGCCCTTTTTTCCGCCCCCCTCGTAAATCTTATCGAGCAGTCGGTTCATTTTGCCAATGGCGAGTTGCATGGAATCAATGTTTTTTGCAGCTTCAATTTCAATTTTACTGGCGGCCATTTGTCAGGTGCTATGTGGTGAGTAATGGTTGGTTTCGGGGCAAAATACGGTGTTTCCCTGCTGGGGATTTATTTTGAACTAAATTTCCGGCGCAAAGCGATGTCCAACATACACTTTCTTTCCGATCCGGCGCTTTTTGCCGCAAAAACTGCGGCTTATCTGACCGTACGGGAGCGGGAAGGCCGGGTGTTGACCGACGATCAGGTGCTTGCCCTGCCCCGGTTTGTGCCGGCCTCCGTGCAGCAACAGCCGCTTCAACGGGAATGGCGCATGCGCGAACATTCCTTTTCCCGTTTTCGGAAATACCTGCACCGGCGCTACGCGACAAAACCGCTCGAAATACTTGACCTGGGCTGTGGCAACGGCTGGATGGCGCTCCATTTGGCCCAACGCCCTGCCACCAACATTTGGGCGGTCGACGTCAACCTGCCAGAACTGGAACAAAGCGCCCGTTTGGCAGCCGCTTCCGGTCTGACCAACCTCCGTTTCGTTTTTGCCGATTTTTTGAAAAACACCATCCCCGAAAAAAAGTTTGACCTGGTGGTGCTTGCCGCTTCCGTCCAATATTTTCCCGATCTCTCCGAACTCCACGCAGCGCTGAAACGCGTGCTCAAACCGGGCGGCGCCGTGCACATCCTGGATAGCCCGTTTTACCAATCGCAGGAACAACGCCAGGCCGCCGGCGCCGCAACGCGGGCATATTACGCCGGGATCGGGGTGCCCGAAATGGCCGATTGGTACCACCACCACCTTTGGCAAGACGTGGAAAAATTAGGCGGTAAAAACCGGAATGCCGGAATAATCGCGCGCGTACTCCAACATGCTCGCCGGCTACCGCCCTTCCCCTGGGTGATTTTAACATAAAAATTTCAGCCGCCCCAGGCCCGGTCGCCTTTCGCATACGGAATGCAACCTTCAAAACGCCCGGGAATATCGACAAACCGCAAAGCCTGCGTCGCGCCGATCTCGGAAGTAAAATAGCCCCACAACGTGAGGTCTTTCATCTGCCGAAAATAATGCGGCGGATCACCGGCTTTTCTGTTCCGGTAGTACGCTTTTTGTTCCTCGTCGAGTTCTACCAAAAGTGCATGGCGTTGCTGCAATGAACAGCGCAGGAAGGTTTTTCCGAATGTTTTTTTGCACCGCTCCTCCAGCGCAACCAAACCCGCAAGAAAAATATCCTGATCGGCTTTTTCCCAACAATCGCTGACAATGACGGCCATGAACTGACCGACTTTGGCCGCTTTAGCCCCGGGAGTGCCGGTTTCCGGTAAAATGGTGTCGGCAATTTCGTTCAACAGCCGGATTTCCCGTTTGCCGAACAAGCCAATGCGCGCGCTTTCCGGCAGCACATCAATCGTTTCCCAGTCGATTTGCCGGGCCAACAGGCTGTCGGCGCCGAGTAAAGTTCCACCCAGAATGGTGGAAAGGCGTTGTATGGCTTCGCGTCGTTTCATCGTAGTAAATTTCTCTGTGCTCCTCTGTTCCTCAGTGCCCCTCTGTGAAACTAAAAACTACCACAGAGGGGCACTGAGGAACAGAGGAGCACAGAGGATTAGAGATTTCCTTTTTTAAGTTCTTCAACGGCATAATTCGCCGCCCGCGCCGTAATGGCCATGTAGGTCAGCGAGGGGTTTTGGCAGGCCGATGAGCTCATGCAGGAGCCGTCGGTTACGAAAACGTTCGGTACGTCGTGCAGTTGGTTCCAGCGATTGAGCACCGACGTTTTGGGATCGTGGCCCATGCGCGCGGTACCCATTTCGTGAATGGCCATGCCGGGGAAACTACCACTGTCGTAGGTATGCACGTCTTTGATGCCCGCTGCTTCCAGCATTTCGGCGGCATCGTTTTTCATGTCTTCCCGCATCTTGTGCTCGTTGTCCTTGAGTTCGCAGTCGATGGCGAGTACATGCTGTCCCCACTTGTCTTTTTTTGATTTGTCAATGTAAACCTTGTTCTCGTAGTAGGGCAGCATTTCGCCAAAGCCACCCAGCCCCATCGTCCATTGTCCGGGCTTGCTGAGCGCATCCTTAAATTCGCCGCCAATCTGCATTTCCCCGATCTCCCGTGCCCAGCCCTCGCGGCCGGCGGCGCCCTGGTAGCCGAAGCCGCGCAGGTAGTTGCGTTGGTCGCCAAACAGGTTGCGGAAGCGGGGGATGTAAATGCCGTTCGGGCGACGGCCGTAGAAATATTTGTCCTCGTATCCTTCCACGCGCCCGCCGGCGCCGCAGCGGAAGTGGTGATCCATCAAATTGTGTCCAAGCTGACCGCTGGAATTGCCCAGGCCATCCGGCAATCCGCCTGCTTCAATGGAGTTGAGCAGCAAAAACGTGGAGCCCAGCGTGGAGCCACATACAAAAATCACTTTGGCTTCGTACTCCCGGGTTTCCAGGGTTTCGGCGTCGATCACCAGTACCCCCCGCGCGCGTTTTTTATTTTTATCATATAAAATCTGGTTTACGAGCGAGAATGGCCGCAGCGTCAGATTACCGGTTTTTACGGCGGCAGGCAGGGTGCTCGACTGGGTGCTGAAATAGGCGCTGAAGGGACAGCCCCGACTGCACAGGTTGCGAAACTGACAGTTGCCCCGGCCGTTGTGCGGCTGCGTGAGGTTGGCAACGCGGCCGATGATCATCCGGCGCCGGTCGTCGTAATGCGCTTTGATGCGGGCAGCCACGTCTTTTTCCACGCAATTCATCTCCATGGGCGGTAAAAACTGCCCGTCGGGCAACTGCGGCATACCTTCCAGGGAGCCGCTGATGCCCGCAAAGGATTCCACATGATCGTACCAGGGTGCCAGGTCGGCATAGCGGATGGGCCAGTCGACACCGTAGCCGTCTTTTGCGTTGGCTTCAAAATCAAAATCGCTCCAGCGGTAACTCTGCCTTGCCCACATCAGCGATTTTCCGCCGACATGAAAACCGCGGTACCAGTCGAAGCGCTTGACTTCGGTGTAGGGGCATTCCAGATCGTCGACCCAAAATTCGGGGTTAAATTCGCTGTATGGGTAATCGCGCTTTTGCACCGGGTGATTGGCTTTCATCGCGTTGGTAAGTTGCCCACGGTGCTGAAACTCCCAAACCTTTTTGCTGGCTGTGGTATAGTCGGTTACATGTCGGATGTTCCGGCCGCGCTCAAGTAAGAGCACTTTCAGCCCTTTCTCGGTGAGTTCTTTGGCGGCCCAACCGCCGGAAATTCCGGAACCGATAACGATGGCATCGTAGAGGGACATTGAGTGATTGAGTGATTGAGTGATTGAGTGATTGAGTGATTACACGTCACAGATTTTTACAGCCGCCGCGAGGGCCGCCAGTTTATCCGGGTTTTTGGGCAAAAATTCCTGCGCCACGTAGCCGGTAAATCCCGTTTCAACAATGGCGCGCATGATGGCCGGATAGTACAACTCCTGCGTGTCGTCGATCTCGTGCCGCCCGGGCACGCCGGCCGTGTGGTAGTGGGCAATGTACGGGTGAAACTCCTGGATGGTATGGATCACATCGCCTTCATTGACCTGCATATGGTAAATGTCGTAGAGCAGCTTGAAGTTTTCAGAGCCCAGACGCTTGCAAAGTTCGACACCCCAGGCGCTTTTGTCGCACATGTAATCGGGGTGGTTGATCTTGCTGTTCAACAACTCCATGCAAAGGATTACGCCGTGTTTTTCGGCCAGCGGCAACAATTTTTCCAGTCCCGAAACACAGTTTTTCATACCGACAGTATCATCCATGCCGTTTCGGTTTCCGCTGAAACAGATCAGGTTGCGGTAGCCGGCCTCGGCTACTTTCGGGATCATTTCCGAGTAATTTTTCAATAATTGTTCGTGGTACTGCGGATCGTTCCAGCCTTTTGTCAGGCCAAGCTCCGCGCCGTTGCACATGGAGGAGTAGAGGCCGTATTTTTGGAGCAGATGCCAGTCGCCCGGGCCTACGAGGTCGATCGCCGGGATACCCAGTTCCGCCACGGCCCGGCAAAATTCCTCCATTGGAATGGAGTTGAAACACCAGCGGCAAACGGAGTGGTTGATGCGGCCGTTCCAGCGTTGCGGCGGCATGGGCACGGGCTGTGTGGCGAGCAGTGCCGGGCCGTCGGTGGCGAGAGCCACGGTGCCTAAGGCTAAGGTTTTCAGGGCTTTGCGGCGTGTTGTTTTCATGTTCATGTTTAAAAATCAAGTTTCATCCAGATACCGCTTCGTCAGCCCGCCATAAAATTCAATCCGCCGGTCGCGGAAAAACGGCCAGATGCGGCGCACCGCTTCGGTACGGCTTTTATCAATTTCCACCACGGCGTTTTCTTCGTTGTCGGCTGCCGCCAAAAACAACACCTCGCCCTGCGGCCCGGCCACAAAACTTTGGCCCCAAAACTGGATGCCGCCGGTCACACCCGACCAATCGGGTTCATGGCCGACGCGGTTCACGGTCACCACCGGCAGCCCGTTGGCCACCGCGTGCGCCCGCTGGATGGTAAACCAGGCGTCGTGCTGGCGGGCTTTTTCATCGGCCGGGTCGCTGCTTTCCCAGCCGATAGCCGTGGGATAAATCAACAGCTCCGCCCCGGCCAGGGCCATCAGGCGCGCCGCCTCGGGATACCATTGGTCCCAGCAGACGAGCAAGCCGAACTTGCCCACGGAGGTTTGAATGGGTTGAAAACCGAGATCGCCCGGGGTGAAGTAAAATTTTTCGTAGTAAGCCGGATCGTCCGGAATGTGCATTTTCCGGTATTTGCCCGCCATCGAGCCGTCTTTTTCAAACACCACGGCGGTGTTGTGGTAGAGGCCCGGCGCCCGTTTTTCAAACAGGGACGTCACCAGCACCACGCCGTTTTCACGAGCAGCTTTGGAAAAAACTTCGGTATCCGGGCCGGGAATGGGCGCGGCCAGGTTGAACATTTCCGTGTCTTCGGCCTGGCAGAAATAAATGCCGCAATGCAATTCCTGCAAGACCACCAGTTCGGCGCCTTGCCGGGCACATTCGGCAATGCCGGCCAGCGATTTTTGAATATTTGCCTGCATGTCCGGGCTGCAGGATTGTTGTACGATTCCTATTTTCATTACTTGTGTAAGGTTGATGGTTGTCGTTATTTACTCGTCCTACGACTCCAAGTCGTAGGACGAGTTGCCCCGGAAACTCCCCGCCGGGTACTGCATCGTCACACAATGCAGCGACCCGTGTTGTTCGATAAGCACCCGGCAATCGATGCCGATAATTTTCCGTCCGGGAAAAACCGGCGCCAGCACCCGCAACGCTTCGGCATCCTGCGGCACGCCGTAGGTCGGCACCAGCACTGCGCCGTTTATGATCAAAAAATTGGCGTAGGTGGCCGGCAGGCGGTGGCCGTCTTCTGCAAAACAGGCTTCCGGCCAGGGCAACGGCACCAGGTTGTACGGTTTCCCGGCGGGCGTTCGAAAGGCTTTCAACTCCGCCTCCATGGCCTGAAGCGCCTCAAAATGCTCGTCGGCAGGCTCGGGGCACCGAATATAGGCAATTGTATCCGGCGAACAAAACCGGGCCAGCGTGTCGATGTGGGAGTCGGTGTCGTCGCCGGCAAGATAGCCGTGGTGCAGCCAAAGCACGCGGTCGAGGCCGAACAGCGCCTGCAGTTTTTCTTCGGTTTGCGCTTTGGACAAGTGCGGATTCCGGTTGGGCGAAAGCAGGCATTCGGCGGTAGTGAGCAGGGTGCCCTGGCCGTCGCTCTCGATGCCGCCGCCCTCCAAAGCCAGACCGGGATACCGGTGTTCGGCCTTGAAAAAACCGGCGTCGGAAAGCGCCCGCGTAATGCGGTTGTCCTTGTCGGCCGGAAATTTGAGGCCCCAGCCGTTGAACATAAAATCGAGCACTACCGGCCGGCCGTTTTCTTCGATGACGATGCCGCCGTGGTCGCGCGCCCAGGTGTCGTTGGAGGGGATTTCAGCGAAACGCAGGTTTGCCGGATTAGCGCCTGCAAGCAGAGCCCGGGTCGCTGTTGCATCCCGGCAAACGACCAGCACCGTTTCGAAGCGGCTGATCGTTTCGGCCAGTTGCACAAAAACGGGCAGCACGGCATCCAGCATATCCGCCCAATCGGAATCGGCATGCGGGAAAGTAAGTTGAACGGCGTCTTGCGGCTCCCACTCGGCGGGCAGGCGCCGTGTTATTTTTTGATCAGGCATAAGTCAATTGTTTGCCAGGCGCTGGGCTACCGATATCGGGGTGATCTTACCCAGCCGGATGCTCCAGGAAATGCGTTTGAAATAATTGTTGCCGGTTTGTTCGGTGTAGGCGTCCTGAATACGCTTGGCGTTGACAAGGGGAAAATACACCTCCAGGCCGCCTTTGAAAAACTCGAGCATGAGGCCGCCGCTCCACAACAGCTGGTCGCTGAAAGAGCGGTCTGCACCGAGCGGCGTGGCATCGTCGAAATAACCGATATCGAAATACGGCTTGAGCGGCAGGCCCAGCGGCAGGCGGAAAGGCAGGTCGGCTTTCAGGTTGAGCGACAAAATGTAGTTGTTGGAATTGCCCAACACACCGTCGTACGGCGTTGGGGTACCGAAAGCGTTTTTGAAGCCGCCTTCCGTCTGACTCACCTGGCGACTGAGAAAGCCGCCGTCTTCCGAACGGCCGAGAAATATCTGGTCGAAGCGGTAGTCGTTGTAGCCCTGCGGGTTGAGGGCGAAGGAGCCACGGGCAATATCGCCCGACATGTTGTTGGTGGCTACGTTACCGCGATTGCGCTGGGTGTTTTTCAGGAAAAATCCGGCAAACACCCGGGCTTCCACTTTTCGGTTGCGTTTGTAAAAAAACTGTTGTTTCCACTCCAGGGAACTGCGCAGGTAGCCGGCCGGTTGATTGTCCGGGGCGGTGTAATCCTGGTATTCCAACGCGGCTGCAAACTGGTAGGGATTTGGCAAGGCGCGCTGCTGGACATCGTAGCGCAATTGGTAAATGGTGGCTTGTTTCCACGCTTTTTTGATGAAAGATTCCTGTTCAAAAACCGGTTCCTCCTTGTTTATGAACAAGGTTCGGAAAGTCAATTCATGATCAAAAGCAGGCGACGGGCTGCGCAGCACGGCTTTGATTTGCGGCGCCAGCCGGTAAAATCGCAGGTTGTAATCGTAGGCCGTATTCAGATCGTAGGTAAATGCTTTTGCGTTGAACCCGAGTTCTATTTTTTGGAAAAAACCGCCCGGCAAAAAGCGATACTTCAGGTCGGCCAGGCCAACCGGATTTTTGGATTTCAAGCCATATCCCGGCAACAGGAAATACTGAAACCGGCGTGCCGGAAACGGCGCGTTGTACAAAATCAGACCCGCCATAGCCTTGTCGTAGTTGTTCCAGCCAAACCAGGGCAAAATCCCCAGTTCCGTTCGGGCGGGCCGTTCAGCCAGCGCCAGCAAGCGCAGGTGCAGCGGTTCCACACCCGGAAACAGGCCGGAAGTGCGGCGGTTGTTGTTTTTTCGGTTAAAATCAAGCGCCGCGTGTTCGTAGTCCAGCACAAACAGATCGGCCGTTACATCCGGAAATTCCACCTGCGTGGTTTTTTCCGGCGCAGCCGGGTACCAAATTGTTTGCACCGGCTGCCCGTCGCGCAAGGCCGTAATGCTGAAGGGAGCATCCAGAGCGCCGCGGTTTTTAACGGTCAGTTGGTAGCCCTGCGCACTGTGTTTTATTTTCGACAGTGCCATGTCAAAGTGCCGCTGCGTTTGCATGGTTTTGAAAAACCAGTCGGTGTGGTCGAGTCCGGCAGCCTGCCAGGCAGCGCGCAAATCTTCCGGGTACGGATGTTTGAATTTCCAGGCCGCGTAGTAGGCCTGCATCGCCTGATCGAAGCGGGGCTTGCCGAGCGAACGCTCCAGCCATTCGAGGCACATGGCGGTTTTCATGTACACCTGAATACCGTAGGCGATAAACCAGAAATCGTCGGAATGGGAATCCGGCGGGGTGTCGGCGCCTTCGCGGGCCAGCATGAGGTAAGCGTTTTCGGTGACGGAACCGGAGTGGCGGGTATCCAGCGCCCAGCGGGGCAGCATGTTGTCGGTGGTGCCGCTGCCATAATTTTCGACCATGTAGCGGTTTTCGTAGTAGGAGTTGAGGCCCTCGTCCATGAACGGATGATCGCGCTCGTTGCTGGCCAGGATGCCGTAAAACCAGTTGTGTCCGACCTCGTGGGTGATTACCTCGTCGAGGTCTTTGCTGCCGCCCGAGTTGCCGATCACGGTGATCATCGGGTACTCCATGCCGCCGCCGGCGCTGAGGGCGCTATGCACCGCCGTGGCATGCGGCCAGGGATAAGGCCCCACGAGGTTGGAGTAAAATTCGACCGAGCGCCGCACGTAAAAAGCGCCTTTTTTCCAGATGTCAAACTCCTCGGCGGTAAACATGGCCCAGCAATCGACGGTGGCGCCGGAGGCCAGCCGGGCGGTGTCTTTGAGCACGTAAAACCGCTTGTCGGCAAACCAGGCAAAATCGTGGACCTGCCCGGCGGTGTAGCGCAGGGTTTTGGTCGTTTCGGAAGACGGTGGGAACGGCGCTTTGCGCGCTTCGGCTTTTTCTGCTTTGGACAACAGGGTTTCGCGGCGCGCGATTTCTGCCCGCGTTTCTATTTCTTTTTCTTGTAAAAATTCCAGCTCGGAGGCCGTTTGCAACACGCCGGTTGCGCCCACGACGTAGTTGTCGGGTAGCGTAATGCTGACGTCGAAGGAACCGAATTCGGAGTAAAATTCGCCCACGTCGAGGTAGGGCATGGCATGCCAGCCGCGGGCATCGTACACGGCGGGTTTGGGGTACCACTGCGTCATTTGGTAGGAGGTCCGCACATGGCCGAGCCGGGAAAAAGAAGCCGGGATTTTCAGCAAAAACGGCGTTTCGATCACCAGTTTGCCGCCGGGCGGCAAGGGTTGGGCGAGCTGGAGCACGGCAATATCCGGGTTGTCCGGGTCGATGCGCCAGGTTACTTTTTTACCGTCGACGGTGAAATTCAGGTTTTCGAAATAGCCCAGCGTGCTGTCGGGTGCAAAGTAAAACCGGGAGTTGCCGTCGCGCAGTTTTTGTTTGCAAAATGCCGAACTGCGGTTTTTGAAGGCATTGGCCCAAAGGTGCATCCAAATCTCCGGCAGGGCATCGGGTGCATTGTTGGTGTACTCCATCCGGATGTGCGCGTCGAGCGTGTGGTCGCGATCGTTGAGCACCGCCCGGATGGTGTAGTTGACTTCTTGCTGGAAATAGGGAGTTTGGGCGGCAATTGGAGCAACAAGAAAAACAAGTGGAAACAGGGCGATGGATCTGATCATGGTGTCTGCCGTTTTTTTGCCCGGGAGGCCGGGCCGTGCAAAAATGGGATTTTTTTTGGGTTGGGTATATGCGGCGCACCTTCCGAGATTCCGGGTTTCCCTTTCCGCGATGTTGTAGGGGCGGCCCTCGCGGCCGCCCGGCGTGCGGAACGGGTCGCCCGGGTGCGGAATGGGTCGCCCGGCGTGCGGAACGGGTCGCCCGGCGTGCGGAACGGGCCGCCCGGCGTGCGGAACGGGTCGCCCGGCGTGCGGAACGGGTCGCCCGGCGTGCGGAACGGG
>CAZAEZ010000046.1:34586-44222 GCA_964484205.1 uncultured Saprospiraceae bacterium
CGTGCGGAACGGGTCGCCCGGCGTGCGGAACGGGTCGCCCGGCGTGCGGAACGGGTCGCCCGGCGTGCGGAACGGGCCGCCCGGCGTGCGGAACGGGTCGCCCGGCGTGCGGAATGGGTCGCCCGGCGTGCGGAACGGGTCGCCCGGGTGCGATACGGTTAACCCGGCGTGCGGAACGGGTCGCCCGGCGTGCGGAACGGGTCGCCCGGCGTGCGATACGGTTAACCACCGCCACGGGCGACCGCAAGGGTCGCCCCTACAACATTGCGGGTGGGGAAACCGAATTTTCACGCAAATGACATATGCGGGGTCATTCCGGCCCAAAAAATTTATCGGTTTCCCAATTTTCGGGGTTGTGGATGATGTAATGGGAAATGTTGTCGAAGGCATCCACGTTGCGGACGATTTCATCCCAATAATTGCGTTGCCAGATTTTTCCCAATAACAAATCGGGGTCCTGAGACTTTACAATTTTCAAACATTTCGTCAATACGCAGGATTTGTAGGCGCCGACGATTTGGCCAACCGTCGGTTTTTTCGCCCATTGGGTTTTTGGGTTGGCCAAATCCACCGGCAAATTGTTTTCCACCCCCGCGATACCCGTAGGGGCGACCCTCGCGGTCGCCCCGGATGGTTCGGTCGCCCCGGATGGTTCGGTCGCCCCGGATGATTCGGATACATCGGGAATTCCGTTTTTCCCATCATTGCCGCCACCATGGGCGACCGCTTTACCGCGGGCGGCCGCGAGGGCCGCCCCTACGGATACATCGTGGATGATGAGGATGCCATGCATGTGGTTAGGCATGATTTGAAAAGCCCCCAAATCCAAATGTGGCCACCGAACGGGCAAATTTTCCCATTCGGCGTAGGCAATTTCTCCATAGGCGTTCAACTGCATTTCCCTGTTTTGGATTTCTCCGAACAGGTGAAACCGGTTTTGCACACAAATGGTAATGAAATAGGCGCCGCGCCGGCTGTAATCATATCCGCGCAGGCGCACGCTGCGGCGATGGTGGATTTCCGGATTGTATTTCATGGTTTTGCGGTTTTGGTGCTTGTAATTGATGGGGCTGCCTGAACAGATGGGGTTTCGAAGCTAAATTTCGAAAAAAATCAATGCAGAATTTCCCTATCCTTTGAACTAATTGATTCCGCCTGATCAAAATGTTCCTTTCCCACATGTGCGATGCGGCCGCCCGGGTACGATACCGGCACACATGGACGACGCGAATCACCCCCACCACAATTTACCGTGTTTCCACACCCGCGATGTTGTAGGGGCGGCCCTTGCGGCCGCCCGGGACGGTGGTCGATCATGACAATGCGGCCGCCCAGGTACGATACCGGCACACATGGACGACGCGAATCACCCCCACCACAATTTACCGTGTTTCCACACCCGCGATGTTGTAGGGGCGGCCCTTGCGGCCGCCCGCGTGCGGTGGATGGTAAATTGGTCGACCGGATCATCGTGGGCGGCCGCGCCGCACCCGGGCGACCGCATCGCACCCGGGCGACCCGCATCGCACCCGGGCGACCCGCATCGCACCCGGGCGACCGCAAGGGTCGCCCCTACATCATCACGGATAGGGTGCCACGATAAATTGTGGTATTGGCAACCGCGTTGTACACGGCAACCATTGTTCCACACCCGGGCGACCGCGCCGCACCCGGACGACCGCGCCACACCCGGGCGACCGCGCCACACCCGGGCGACCGCGCCGCACACGGGCGACCGCAAGGGTCGCCCCTACGACATGGCGCAGAGGGAATCACAGACATTTTGGGAAGTGCAGGTACAAAGCGGGCTTGTTATTTCGAATTTTGGAATTATTAATTGCGGGAACATTACCCTGCTTTTTTGAGGGGTGAAAAGTTGTTTTCCCTGGCCAGACGGAGATCAATATAGTTGCTGCGATCTTCAGGGCGGTAGCCGCCGCGAATGAACCGGTTGATCTGAAGCAATCCCGGCCAGTCCAAAAGCCCGACATCCCTCGACCGCTCCATTTTTTCAATGACCCGCCGTTTCATCTGCGGTTTTTGCTCCAAAATCTGCTCAAATTTTTCCCGCCGAACCGGCGCCGGGAAGCGTTCCAAAAACTTTTCCGCCTCCCGTTCCGTCGGTGCAGCCTCCAGTTTTTTCAAATACGCATCCTCCAACTCGGGCTGCACTTTTTTCAATACTTCAGGCCGCGATTTGGCGGCTTCCGTCACCTCGGGCAAGCGCTCGCTTTCCGGAAAATCGCGCAAATAAGCCCGCACTTTTTGCTCGGTCGGTTGCTCCTGAATGGATTGGAGATAGGCTTTTTCCAGTACAGGCATCAATTCCTGGCGATTGCCGACGGCTTCGCGAAGTTCGGGCAGGCGCTCGCTTTCCGGAAAATCCTGCACGTAGCGGTTGATCTTTTCGGCATCGGGCTGGCGGCGAATGGTGGCCAGCGCCTGGTTATCGAGCCGGTTTACCCGCTCCAGCACCTGTCCCCGGTATGCACCTTCCGGGTAGGCGCGCTGGTACTCGCGCAGATCGGCCAGCAAGCCGGTTTTTTCCGCTTTTAAAAACAGTGCTTTTTCCACGCGCGTCCGGGCACGCGGATCGTCGCCGAATTTTTCCACATAACCGGCGTAGGCTTCGGCAGTATCCTGGAAACTGGCCATCCACCAGGCGCGTGTGGGCGCCGGGGTAAAGGCCCAGGTAGCCCCGACGCCGGCAAGTATGAAAATCAGCAGGACGGCCAGGGCGCGTGCGCCACTGCGACGTTTTGTCTGTGGCATTGCTTCTTCCACACTTCGGGTTGGGGAAGGGGGCACGGCGCCCTGTGGTTTAGGTCTAATTACAATTACCTTGTCAGACTTCCAATCGCTACCTGGACTGGCTGGCGGCACCTTGTCTTGTGGTATAGAGTCAACAATTACCTCCTCAAACTTCTGATTGCCACCCGGCCTTGCAGACGGCACAACACCCGAAGGCTTTGGTCGAACCGGTGCTCGCGGGCCGATCGTCACCTGTTCGCCGGAAGACTTCAGCGGCGCAGGTTCCAGGTCGGCCGGAACAGCCTCGGTAACGATAGTCACCGTTTCCAGCACCGACACCTCGCGCGGCACGTAGCGGCCGAGTTGCGGGTTGTACTCCATCATCGACACTTTAACCAGCAACTGGTGCTCGCCTTCCACTTTGGGTTTGACGCTGAACAGCCACTGCGTGTAACCCTGCTCGCGCACCAGCTGTTCGGTTTCGCTGAGCGCACGGATGTTGAACACCGCGCCATCGGGGTCGAGCAATTCGGCGCGCATCATGTCCGACACCTCCATGCGGGGGCGCAGGCGCACGTCGTCGTCGAGCACGATATCTTCGAGAATGGCATCCTCGTCGATGGCTACCCGGATGGTACAAATCGTCGGTTTCTGCAGCGGCATACGGTGCGGCACGCGGTAGAGAATGCTGCCTTGCCTGGCCGCCGAAGCCTTGGCGGAGGCGGCTCCGGACTCCGGCACTTCAAAATCCACCTCCTCCAGTGCCGCTACCAGGTCAAAGCATTCGGCCCGGACGGTATCGATGCGGCGCTGGTAATCGTCGTTGCTGATGGTATTGCGGACGCGTTCTTTGTTGGCATCCTTGAGCCGGCCGAGCAGGGCGAGCACCAGACCGTGTTTGTCGGTGTTTTCCGGCAGGAGTTCGCGCAGGGCGCTGAGGGCAGCGGCAAGGTCCTCGGTGAGCAGGTCCTGCAAATCGCGGCGTAGTGCGGGCAAGGGTTTGGGAAGTGGCATATCGGTTGGTACTTGGTCCTGGTCAAATATAGCCCGATAATTTCAAGCCTTGAAAACAAGGCGAAAAATTTGAACGGCTTGATTCAGCAACAGGCGAAGTTGATTCCAGGTGCGCAGGGTCAAATTGTATCCAGCCCCCGCCGTTTTCCGCCGTGGTTCTGTTTGAACTGCGTGGGCGTCATGCCGGTCACTTTTTTAAACTGGTTGCTCAAATAAGCAACGCTGCTGTAGCCCAAATGGAAGGCGATTTCCGACAGGGAATACTCGTCGTACACCAGCAACTCCTTCACTTTTTCAATTTTTTGCAGGATAAAAAACTGCTCCATGGTTTGACCTTCCACTTCCGAAAATAATTTTGAAACGCTCGAGTAATCGCGGTGGAGCGATTTTTTCACAAACTCACTCAAAGTGAAATGTTCCGGAATCTGGCCGGATTGTACCTGTTCGATCAGCCTGGTTTTTACCTGGTCGATGAGTTGGCTGCGCTGGTCGTCGAGCATTTCAAATCCGAGCGCCTCCAGGTCTTTGCGCAGGGTTTCCAGTTGTCCGGCGCCGGGCATTTCGGGCAAGGAGACCATTCCAAGCGCAATGTCCGAAAAAGCGATGCCGTGCTTTTCCAGAACCTGTTCGACCGACAGGATGCAACGGCGGCAGACCATATTTTTTATAAAAAGTTTTTCCATGTCAAACCGGTTTATTTACCACAACCAGAGTACCAGTGCCCCGGCCAGCAAGACCAGTCCGAAAGCCGGTCCAATCAACCGCAGCAAACTCCGGTGCCCGATCACGGCCACCAAGGCGCCCTTGAATATCAGGTTGGCCATAGCGGCTACCAGGATGAAACGCCAGCCACCATCGGCTTCGATGGAGCCGTTGTTGATCATATTGGAAAGCGACAGGGTGATGGCATCAATGTCCGTCAGCCCGCTCACGGCGGATACGGCGTACAGCCCGGCATTGCCGAAATAGTCCTTCACCAGTGCCACGGCAAACAAAATGAAGGCGTACAGGCAGGCGAATATGAGCGCGGTTTTGAACTGGGCGGGATTTTCAGGCTCTTCGTAGCTGCCCGTTTCTTTTTTGTTGTATAAAAACATTCCTGTGGAAAGGAGCGCCATAAAAGCCATGATCGCTGCCAGTGGTGGAGCCACCTCGCTGAAATGCCGCGGGGCAACAACTGAAATCTCCACCAAAATCCGGACAAACGATACCGTCGAAGCTGCCAGGATGACAAAAGCCGCCAGCCGCACGACCCGTTCCTTTTGTTTGGTCTGCCGGGCATAGCTCACCGTGGCGGCTGTACTGGATATCAGGCCTGCGAAAATGCCGCTGAGGGCAGTACCCGTGGTTTCGCCCAGCCACTTATACGCAAAAAAACCGGCCAGGCTCAGGCCGACGATGAGCACCACCATCAGCCAGATACTTTGCAGGTTGAATACCCCGTAGGGGCCAAAGTCCCGGTCGGGCAACACCGGTAAAATGATCAGCGAAATGGCGGTGAACAACATGATCGCCTTCAGGTCCTTCTCCCCCAGGCGCTCGGCAAATGCACTCAGGTAGTGCTTGAGGTAGAGCAACAGCGTTACCGTGGCGCCAATCACCACGCCGATGAGCGGGTCTGAAAACACCAGCAGTGCGCCGACACCGAACATCACCAGGGCGGCTACTTCGGTGGTCTGGCCAATATCCGGTTCCGTTTGCAGGGTTTTTAAATAGTTGGCCACGCCAAAAAGCAGGGCGATAGACAAAGCACCGGCTGCCACCATCCAATCGCTGCCGAAATGGCGGGCGATCATGGCGCTGACACTGCCGAACAGGGTGATCAGCGCGAACGTGCGGATGCCGGCAACGCGCGAATGAAAACGCTCCCGCTGCAGGCCGGCCAGCAAACCCAGGCCAAGCGCAATGCCAAGTGTGGCGAAATCTGAATTTCCCATGGTTGTGCGTAGTTAGCAGGGTAGGTACCGGTAAAGTTACAGGCTCCGTTCGGACTTCAGGCTTGTTTTTCCGTTGTCTTTCAGGTCGTTTTTACCGCAGGCGGGCAATCATTTCCGGACTCAGCGCCTCGGAATAGACGCCGTAGGCATCCACCAAAACGCCCTTCACTCCGGTATTGGATTCGATCGCGTACACCACGGAGTTGTCGTCAGGATTGCTCATGCCTTCGAAGCGGTAGACCTCGCGGATATCGAAATCCTGCGGACGCAACCGCAAGTCCAGATCGGAGCATTCCACACAGGTGCTTTGCAGGTTGAAATCATTGACGTAGCCCCGGGTTTTCAAATCTTCCAGGGCCTCGACCAGTGTTTGGTAATGTCTCATGGTTACTTTTTTTATTCGAAAACGTAACGGTTTTTGGGCCACGCCGGTTGAAAAAACGGTGGAAATTGTCGGCTTGACGTGCCGTCAAGCCGACTCAAAAAGTGCTAATCAATGCGAATGGCCATCATGGTCGTGCCCATGCGCATCCGTGTCTTTGGCAGCGTTTTCGTTGACCACATAATCCATCCCGCAAACCGGGCAGGTACCCGGTTTGTCGCTCCCACTGCCTTCGCAATGCATGGGGCAGATGTAGGCGGAGGTGTACTCGGGGCCCTGCTCCTCCGGATTTTGTGTTTGTGTTTCGGTGGTTTGGTCGGTTGCTGCGCCACTGTCCTGGCTTTGACTGGCATTGCCGCCGCAAGCAGCGATAAAAGCGGTGAGGGCGAAGCCGATCAGGAGCATTTGGAACTGTTTCATTTTTACGTATTTAATTGGTTGATAAATTGAATTGTATTATTGAATTGTTTCGGTTACGGAACCGCATTTGAGCATTTTGTCTCCAAAATAGGGGTTGCGGATGGCCTTGTCGAGGCTGAGCCAATGGGCGCCGATATTGTCGTCGGCCATGGGGCAGTGCTGCACAAAAATAGCCGCGTCGAAGGGGCCAAATGTACGGACCAGCACAACCATTTGCTCCGACAACGGCTTGAATGCGGAGCGGCCGGCTTCAATATCGTCGGCTTTTCGGAACTGCTCCAAAGCCGCCGCCGTCTTTTTGCTGCTGTTCATCCAGGTGGCATGCGCAGCGCCTTCAAACAGGGCCATGGGTGTTTGGTCCAGGGCTTTTTTCAATTGTGCGGCCTGTTTTTTTGCCTCGGAAAAATTCCCGGCAACCAGGGCATCCTTAAGCGGAAAATAAAGATCGAATAATTTTCGGACCGCAGATTTGGCAGCCTTGCTGATGGCTGCGTTGCCGGTGCTATGGTGTCCGGTTGTGGCATTGCCGCCTTCCGGACGCATCATGCTCGGTTTCCCGGCCAGTTGTGCGGCTGCGTCGATGGAAAAAGCGCCGTTAACCGCGATTTCCTCACCGGGTTGCAGGCCGGTTTTGACAACGTAGCCGTCGCCAACCAGGGGGCCGAGGGTTACTTCCCGCATGCTGAACGTGATTCCCCGTGCGGCGTTGTTTTTTACATAAACGACCGACCGCGCGCCGGTCCAGAGCACTGCTGTTTTTGGTACGATGATGCTTTCCGAACGGCCGGCCAGTTGCGTTTTGACCACCCCGGCGGCAAACATTTCCGGTTTGAATTTGCCGCCCGGGTTGGCCAGCTCCACGCGGGCCGTGGCTACCCGGGTGACGGGGTCGATCACCGGGTCGATGAAGCTGATTTTTCCGGTAAATGTTTGACCGGGTACCGACTGGATTTCGAACGACACCGTGCTCCCCACTTTTACCCAGGGCATGTCGCTTTCGTACACATCAAACAAAACCCACACGCGCGACAGGTCGGCAATATCGTACAGGGGCATGCCGCGCATGAGGTAATCGCCGAGGTTGACATGTTTGGTTAACACCAATCCGCCGACATCGGCCAGGATCGGAAAACGCTCCTGTGCCTTTCCGGCGGCCAGAATGTTGTCGATTTGGCTGTCGGTGAGTTTCCAGTTTTTTAGTTTTTCCCGGGCTGCACGAACCAACGCGGGCTGCATATCCTGGATTTGGCGGGCAGCCAGCAGTTCCTCCTGGGCGGTGACGAGGGTGGGGGAGTAGAGCGTCCCCAGTTTTTGCCCCTGCCGCACGGGTTCGCCTGTGAAGTTGACGAGCAGTTGCTCCACCCGGCCTTCCAGGTGACTCACCTGGGAGTAGATGCGCCGTTCGTCGGGCCGGACTTTGCCGTTCAGGCGGACTTCGCGCATGGGCATGCCGTAACCGACTACCGCAGTTTGCACGTTGGCGAGCTGCATGGCGGTGGCCGACATTTTTACTTCCATCGGATCGCCGGTTTCAGTATCGGGTTCCAGTGGAATGAGGTCCATGCCACAGAGCGGACATTTGCCCGGCTCGTTTTGGCGCACCTGGGGGTCCATGGAGCAGGTCCAGATGGTGGCTGTTTGCTTCTGCGTTGTTTTACCCGCTTCGGCCTCGCGGTTGTGTCCGGGTTTGCTGAGCCGGCCGATCAGGATGCCGGCTGCCAGCAACAGGGCGGCGGCGAGCAGGGTTGAGCGGTTTATTTTGAACGTACGCATAGTTGTTTAGCGAATTTTACCGGTTAAGAAATCCAGTTTGACCAGCGCCAGTTGGTATTCGGTTCGGGCGGAGACTATTTCGGATTGGTAGCGGAACAGCTGCTGTTGCAGGCGTAAAATTTCTTCAAAATCTTTCCCGTCGTTGCTGTAAGCTGCCAGCAGCAGGTCGATGAGTTGTTGTGTTTTGCGCTGTTGGAGGTCCAGCAATGCTGCTGTCTTTGCCGTTTTTTCCAGTTCGTAGCCGGTCATTTCGAACATGGCGCCCAGCTCGTTTTCGCGATTGCGTTTCATATCGGCGTAAGCGAGCTGCATGAGGCGGCGCTCCTCTACGGCGGCGTTGTATTTTTTTCGCCAGATGGGAATGGTCACCGAAACCATCGGCATCAGCATGTCGCGACCGGTGTTGGGTTCCAGGTGTACATCCTGTCCTTTTCGTTTGATCAGCGGCATGTATTGAATGCCGGCGCTGAAGGTGGGTTTTCGCAGGTAGTCTGCTGCCTGTTCTGCCGCAATTTCCGCCTGAATTTGTTTGTCAAAAACGGCAAGCGCGGGGTGGTTGGCCAACGCGCTGTCGGACCGGAAAACGAGTTGTTCCGGAATATCGGGCAGGCGTTCGTTGATCACCACAGGCGTTTCGGCCGGGCGGTTGAGCAGCCGGTTGAGCACCGCAACCAGCGGTTTGCGTTTTTCTTCCAACAGCGTGATCGCCGTGCGCACTTCGTCGAGCAGGATATCGACCCGGATAGCGTCGGCCATGGGCGCTTGCCCGTGCTGGAATTTAACTGTGGCCAGTTCTTTATCCACCCCCAGCACCCGTTGTTTTTCCCGGAGGATGGCAAGTTGCTCCGCCACTTCCAGGATCGGGTACCAGGCGATTTTTACCTGAAAGGCCAGCTCGTTTTGGGTGACCCGGATCGCCTGTTGTTTGACTTCCGCCATTTCGGCCGCTTCGTTTTTCATGGCCTGCAAGGCGCCAAACCAGGGAAACATCTGCATGGCCGAAATGCTGCCCAGTTGGTTGCCCATGGGCAACATCATCGGCCGGGTGAATACCGAGGCGCTGACCTGCGGGTCGGGCAAGGCGCCGGCCTGCGGGATTTTTTGCCGGGCCGCCTGATATTCCGTGTTTTGGGCTTTGATGCCCGGGTTGTTTTCCAGGGCGATGGCCAGGTAGTTGTCCAGGGTTTGGGCGGGCAGTTTGCCTGCGGTTATCAGGGCAATTAATATGATTTGGATGCGCATAGTTTTTTCTTTTTTGATGGTTGTTGGAACATCTCGTTTGATTCAACCCCACCCCCATCCCTCATAGCCATCAACTTAAGGCGAATAGGCTTGAAAATCAACTGATTACATGATTGA
>CAZAEZ010000047.1:0-7570 GCA_964484205.1 uncultured Saprospiraceae bacterium
AGGCGGTGACTGATAGTCACCGCCTCACTACCAGCCCGCTGGGAACATGAGCCAAGAAAAATAATAAATAACCTATGAAACAGTTCAAACCTCGTTTTCAATTTGCGGAAGAACTGGGTATGTCTTATCCGACTTTCCGCAGGCGTTTAATTAGTTTAGGAATAGAAATTCCTAGTGGCCTGCTGAGTCCGAAAACGCAAAAAACTGTCCTGGATGCCCTCGGATGCACTAATTTTCAGGTACCAGAAAATTCTGAAATTCAAGTGAATACTTTTGATAGAATTTGATCGATTTTGATAGAATTTGATCAACGGGGGTTCCCAAAAATGACTATAATTTAGCACTGTAAACGTTTACATCGGCAGGCAACCCCGACCCTGCCGATTATTAAGGGGATCATTAAATATAATTTCAAAAAAATGAAACGTACTTTTTTCTTGCTCGCTTTTATCTGCCTCGGCTTCATGGGTTTTGCCGCTCAGCCCGTTGTCAATGAAAATGCACCTAAATCTACTACCGAAACATGCAGTGAAAGCCCGGATATTCGAATCAGGGTATTCTTGGCTGATGGCGCACTTGGTGTTCAGGTTGTTGATGATGGTCAGCCCTGTATTACTGTTGATGTTACCATTTCAGATGGTACCTCGGTTGTTTATAACAACTCATTTTCCGACTGCCCATAATTTCATTGTGTAGTTGAATTCTATTCCTGTCGACTGTATTTTTACATGTCGACAGGAATTTATTGTGATTGCTTCTATTGACTCGGAAAATTAAAATAGTTATGAAACTCTTATTAACGGTTAGTTTTTTAGCCTGCCTGCTAAATACTTTTTTTGCTCAAAAAGCCTGTTTGGATATTGAGTATGAAATGCAATATGATTTGGGGAAAATGCTGCCGAATTTACCTGTTGAAGCAAAAATTAAGTTTAATAATATTGTTGGCGTGTATTCCTATAAATATAACAACAGCTACTCCACTTTTGAAAATACAGGCACCCGAAAAATAGATCCCTCCATCACCGGCGGCAATCTTTCCACAGATCATTTTGTTGACTTCAAAGATTTTAACAAAAACCTAAAATACCGCCAAAGCAAAGAAAAACCGGAACTGGTATCAATGGAGGAGATGGAATTCACCCATGAATGGCAAATTGATCCGCAACAAACGGATACCGTTCTGGGCTTTTTATGCCATAAGGCGACGCTGGAACAAGGGGAAAACCCGGTTGTTGCCTGGTATGCCCCGGATTTACCAATTCCCGATGGCCCTTTAGGGTACCATGGCCTGCCGGGTATAATTTTGCGTGTCGATCTTCAGGTTGCCTCGATATATGCAGTTCGGGTGGAGGAGCGTGAAGACGGCGAAGCGATTAAGATGCCGGTAGCCGAAACGTACCTTTCCGCACAGGAATTTCAAAAGCTAACCCGAAAGGACCAATAGTACAAGGCCCTTTCCCGTAATTTTAAACATAGTTAAAAGCCCAATACGCATGAAACAGTATCTACTGTTCCTATTGGCTTTTACGTTGTCCCGCATGTGTTTTGGACAATGTTTCCTGGCCGGAGTTGTGACAAATGAAGCAAACGAAGCAGCTGCCGGAGCCCTGGTCCAATTGCTGCGGGAGGATTCCATTTCATTCGTGCAATTCACCCGGACCGATACTTCCGGAACCTGGTCGCTTAAAAACATCAAACCGGGTGCTTACGTATTGAAAATTGCGCTTTTCGGAAGCGAACCCTGGCTGCAAAAAGTGGATTTGACTTCCCAAAAACAGCTGACCGTCAACGCCGTCCTGTCCCCCAAACCCCAACAACTCAACATCGTACAAATCAGCGCCGAAAAACTGGGTATCGTGCTGCGCGGCGACACCACGTTTTACAACATCGACGCCTACACCGATTCCACCGAATACAACCTGAAAGATATCCTCAATAAACTGCCCGGGATCAGCGCCGACGACGGAGGTATCAAGTACCATGGAAAACGCGTGCAGGTAGTGCTCACCGAAGGAAAAGATATTTTCGGACCACTGCACCGGCAAATGACCGAAAGTATAAAAGCCGAAGATGTGGCCGGCGTGCAAATTATAGAACGGTATAAAGAAGGCATAGAACCCTTGAAACAACCCGGCCAAGACAAGGTGGCGCTAAACGTCGAACTGACCGAAGCGGCAAAAAACAGGATAAATGGCGACGCAGGTGGAAGTGCGGATTTTGTTTCACATTATGAACTCAACGGCACCGCGTACAAATCCGGCGCAAAAACCGGATTTACCACGCTCCTGCGCAGCAATAACACCGCGCAACCCATCATCGCCGGTGCAGATTTGCTTGCCTTTCTTGACTTTGACGACCTGAAAGACGATCCCGCCCAAAAGTTAAACAACCTGATGGCGCTGCTCATGCCGATGATCGGCGCCCGGCAAAACAACGACCAACTGATTTTTGCCCGCGTGGTTGCCGATCCCAACAAAACACTCAAAACAAAAGCGGCCGTTACGTTTGCCAATTTTTACCGGGAAGCGGAACGCATATCCTTCGGGATTTACACCAATGAAAACAATATTTTCACAGGCTTTAAAAAACAAGAGAACCCCAGCAGTTTCCTGAACATCGACCTTCAAAATGCAATCCGGAAAAATGCCTTCCAAATTGCTGTTAAAACACCGTTCACGTTTAACAACGCCCGCCCGAATCAGGCGCTCACCGGCTTGCTCGATTCAACCGCGTTGGAAAACACCTTTCGCGACAAACGTCAGGCAATCAGTTTTACCCCGGCAATAGCCCTGGGATGGCAGGTTGACAGTACACAATCTTGGACCCTCAAATCAACGTATGCCCTCAACCTGAACGACAGAGCCCTCGACATGCAGTCGGCTTTTCCCGTCTTCGGCCTTCCCGATACCGTTCTCGCGCAAACCGGCAGCAATGAAACCCATCGTTCGGGAGTTTCCCTGGATTACCAGGCCACGCTTAAACGGTACCGGACCAGCTTTACTATCGGGGTGGAAAACAACCAACAGCGCCTCGAATTGATAAGTCGGCCACTTCCGGATGTTTCCTGGCAGAATTCCGCTGAGGTGTCCGATTATAGTTTGTTCGCCAAATGGGGGCTGTACCGGAGCCAGCACTACCGCTTCCGGTATGGTTTTTCACTGAATGCCGAACGATTTAAACGGAATTTTAAAAAAACAAACGGTCAGCAACGGTATACCTTCCTGACGGGCAGTGGCGGCTTGTATTTCGATTTTAATAAATTTCACAATCTATATTTCAATGCCAATTATTCTGTAAAACCCCCGAACGTAGTCAATCTTTTCCGCGTGCTCCAAATTCAGGATGCGAATACGGCAACTATAGAAAATGTGGACAGTAATTATTTGTATAAACAGCTCGCGTTTGATCTGTTCTATTCCAATAAAGATCCGCTGGCTGTTTTTGATTACCGGTTTCAGGTGAATTATGCTATTCAACACAATACCGTACTATACCAGACTTTTGCGGAAAAAAATTATTTCCGCAATTATTCCTATCTGGCGCCAACGGTCAGCACCCTGAAACTGGAGGCCTCCGGAACATACCGGATAAAACCATGGAAAACAACGCTTAACCTGTCTGCGAAAATGGAGCAATCGAATGGTTTTGCCGCCATGGGCACGGCGCTTCTGGCGACACAATACCATGCCCAATCGGTCGATATTTCCGCCGCCTTCCCCGTTTTTACCGGCCTTACCCTGCGTGCCGGGTTCAACCTGGAGCGCCGGCAACTGGAAATGGAGCAGTCGGAATCCGGCCAATTATTTTTGGAAAAAACATGGCGCACCGGCCTGCAATTCAAGCGCAGCAAGTGGTTTGCCAAAACAAGCCTGGCCCGGCAAAACCAGGGATTTAGCGGATTGAAAAACACGGTTTGGACCTGGGATGCCGAACTGGAGTACCGCCTGGCCAAAATCCCGCTCCGCCTCCGCCTCACAGGCCGGAATATCCTGAACCTGAAAGGCAACCAGATCGTCGTACCCGATTTTTCCTTCAACTACATCGGCATAGATCAGTTTACGACCATTGGAGGGCAAGTGTTGGCAGGCGTCAGTTATGTGTTTTAAGAAACAAAAAAGCGGGGCCGCAATTCCTGCAGCCCCGCGCCTGTTCACTCCACCGTGTCATGGAATTACAACTGTATGCGGTTCACCAAATTTTCAATTACATAGCGCTTCATGCCGGTGTGCAGGTCTTCCACCTGCGATTCGAGGCGCTTCATCATTACGTTTACCACAATACCCAGCACGATCGCCAGTATGGTGGTAAAAAACGCAGTGCCCAGGCTGTCGATCAGCGTCGAAATGTCGGCGCCGGTGATGGCTGCGGCAACCGGTACAGCGCCTTCGGCTGAGCCGGTGGGGGAGGCCATTGCTGTCGGTTGGGCTGCGCCCATATTCAGGATAGCGGCAGCCATCCCCAGCACCGTGCCCAGGAACCCGAAAGCGGGGATTAGTGTCTGGCAGGTTTGCATAAGCCAGAAATCCTTTTCAACAGTTTTTCGGTGCATTTCGCTTACTGTCTCCACCATGGCCAGCGATTCGGCCGGGGAGTGGCTGGAGCGGAACTTGGTGGCAGCCTGCTTGATCAGATCGGTCAGGATGCCCACGCCAAGGTGCCGTTCCACCTCTATGGTATTCAATTTGATTTGATTGACATCTTCCGGGTACAGCACGTACTGTTCGCTTTCAGGCAACAATTTGGCCGTGTAGGCATATTCCTCTTTCCGGATCCGCTTGTTCAAGCTGTTCATGCCAAAGAGGCAAACAAAGAAGCAGAAGTAAATGGCGGCCTGGATCAGGCCTGTCGGAAACTTGCCGCCCAGGGCAAAAAACAAGGTTTCCATGGATGAGCCCAGGGGCGAAAACTGGTAGCCCAGGTTTATGACCAACATGACTAAAACAGTGAGGCCGAGGCTGATGGCGATATGACTATTTTTTTGAGAAAACATGATTCCAGTGTTGAATGAGTGAATTGTTGTTGATTTGTTGAGGTGTTGATTTGTTGATTTGAAATCATCATTTCGTTGCGTTGAAAATTGATTGCAATTGCGGAATCGCTCACATCAACAAATCAACGCATCAACATAGAAATTACGGCGCGCCCCATTTCCCCGACTTCTTCGGCTCCGGCGCCGGTGTTTTTACCGGTGCGGCTTTCAGTTCGTCGGTCGCCTGGCCAGGGGTAACTTCCGGGAGCGCCGACTTGTACGAAATCGAATTGCTCAGCACTGTGAACGTTCCGGCCGGTACCCAATCGGTGTTGCCGGCAGCATACGTTCCGAAGTTGTGCGTCGTGGTTTTCATGCCCGGCTGGATGATCTTTCCGTACAAGGCAAATGGCTGGTTGCCGGAACTGCGCCGCTTGACGCGCACCCATACTTCATACACACCGGGCATGATAGCCACCTGGTAGAAGTAGTTCAGGCTTTTTTCGTACTTGAACTGGTCGTTCTGGTACTTGCTGGCGCGGCTCGGCTTCCAGCTCATGTTGCCTTGTTTGAGCATAAACTCCACCGTTTGTTTGGCCAGGCCTTCCTGTTGCAGCAGCAGGGTGACATCGCCCTTGGTTTGCTTCATCAGGTCGACGGCTACCGGCTCCTGGCTGGGATTGTCCGGATGTTGCTCCGTCGGGCGTGTTTGCGGTACTTCCGGCTTCGGCTCCACCTTGGCCGGCTCGTATTTGGGCTGTGGTGGTTCCGGCTTGTATTTGGCCGTACCGCGCCGGCCGTTGTTGTAGTATTCGCGTTGTTGCGGGGTCTTGGCTATAGGTTGCTCGGGTTTGTCTTCCTTCGCCGCAATTTCGGGCTCGGGCGCCGGCGGGACAGTTCCGGAAAGCCGGGTGTTCAAAAAGTTCAGAATGATGAACACACCCAGGGCTCCGGTCAGGATATCCAGCGCGGAGACAAACATCGGATTGAAACTCTTATTCGTCATGACTCGAAGTGTTGGGAGTGAAGGTCAGCGCCTGCAATGCCTGTTCGGCGGGCCGGCGCGCAACCGGTTTTTTATCTTGTTTGGCGTTGCACTGTTCGCAGCGTATGGCGTGCGCATCGTTGGGATGGGTGCAATTCCAGCAGTTGATCTTTCCGCCTTCCGGAGCCGCCGCAGGGTGGGCTGTTTCCGGAAGTTTGAAGTTGCAATGGCCGCAGCGCGCCAGTGAAGGCTGTGTCCGTATGGATTGCGCTGTTTGGCCGCAGTTTGGACAATGCATGTTTTTAAATTGAATTTGGTGATGTGTTTGGTTGTTGATCTGTTGATTTGTTGATTTGAGTTCACCATTTTGGAAAGGGGAAATCTTGCCTTTGCGGAATCCATCAAATCAACAAATCAACACCTCAACAAATCAACATTAGAGCATTACTGATTGAAGTAGTACATGTACGACAGCCCGAACTGCATGCCGCGGTTTTTCAGGCCGCCCACGTCCACATTGCGCATGCCGTGCGAGTACCGGAAATCAAAGCTGATCTCGCCACGCTCGAGGATGAAGATCAGGCCGGTACCGAGGTTGACGCTGAAGTCGTAGCGGCGGTAGTCGTCGTTGCGACCGTTGCCCATTTCGATGGTGTACTCGTTACGATCGGTGAAGGTGACGGGTTCGCCCTCCGAGTTGAGGTGCTCTACGGTCAGTTCTTCCAGGCCCTTGCCGTTGGAGATGGCAAATGAGAAGGCCGGGCCGAGTGCCACATAGAAGCCGACGTTGCCACCGCCGAAGTTTTTCTCAAACATCAGGGGGATGTCGAGATAGTTCAGCGTTTCTTTCTGGCGCAGTTCGATCACTTTGTAGTCGCGCGGGTAGCCGAAATCCTGGCCATCCCAGAAAATATTGCTTTCGCTTTTGATGTTGCCGCCGCGCTGCATGAAGGCGATTTCCGGTTGGAAGGTCAGGCGGTTGCCCAGGTTGAACTCGGCAAAAACAGCCACACCGCCACCGGGGCGCAGGTTCGCATCATAAATATCATTGTAGTCTTTGGAAAGTTTGTAGCTCGACAGGGAAAGCACCGGACGGAAACCGATTCCACTTAACTGGGCGTTCAATTGGGAAACACATACAAATGCGAGGAGAAACAAAATCAGATTTTTCATAACGGCAGAATGCTTTTAATAAATGCGATAATTGTTGGTTTGATGCTTTGTGCAGGCCGCCGGAAATGCGTAACCTCGATGCCGTTTTTTTATGAAAATGCTAACAGATTGGCCGGTTTTGGGTGGGGGCGGCGTTAAGGGAATGTGAAAAATTGGGTGGCTCGGTGGGTGATCATGTGGGTTGGGCGACAGTTGGGCGCCCGCGGGATACGGGCGACCGCAAGGGTCGCCCCTACGCGTTGTACAGGTTGATTTCGAATGCGTAATGATCCATCATCCCGTGTAGGGGCGACCCTCGCGGTCGCCCACCCTCGCGGTCGCCCACCCTCGCGGTCGCCCGCCCTCGCGGTCGCCCACCCTCGCGGTCGCCCACCCACCCACCCACGCGCCCGCCCCCTCACATGGACAATATCAATCGCCAACACGAAATGGTGAACATCCAG
>CAZAEZ010000047.1:7670-43158 GCA_964484205.1 uncultured Saprospiraceae bacterium
TCGGATGCGCGTTCGAAAAGCGAGGGGGTCGCTTCGAGCGACCCCCTCGCTTAACCCCCCCCACGCCCCTCACATGGACAATATCAATCGCCAACACGAAATGGTGAACATCCAGGTAGATTTCGGATGCGCGTTCGAAAAGCGAGGGGGTCGCTTCGAGCGACCCCCTCGCTTAACCCCCCCCACGCCCCTCACATGGACAACATCAATCACCAACACGAAATGGTGAACAACCAAAAAACCTCCAACCAGAAACCCTCTAACCAGAAACCCTCTAACCAGAAACCTTCTAACCTCCTTTTCCCTACATTTGTCCAATTCAAAAAAATCTCACTACCGCTGGTTACGTTTCTCCTGCGAACAACACTAACATGGCAAATACCAACTGGACCGATGAGGCGCTGATCGCCGGCATACAAGATGGCGGCAGCGCGCGTGAGGAAGCGTTAAAGCGCATTTATTTATTGCCGGGCCTGCGCGAAGCCGTATACCGGCATGTGCTCGAACACGGCGGCAGCCGACATGATGCCCAGGATATTTTCCAGGAAGCCCTGGTGCTGCTCGACCGCAATGTACGGGAGGGCCGCTTCGAAGGCCGGAGTACGCTGAGCACCTATTTTGTGGCCATCGCGAAATGGCGCTGGGTAACCATCCGCCGCCAACAGGGCCGTTACACCGACCTGGCGCCGGCACACTACGACGCCGAAGTGGAAAGCCCGGAGGCTGAAGCAATCCGCAGCGAATACCGCGAATTGTTTCAGGAAGCCCTCGGACAGATCGGCGACCGCTGCCGCCAACTCCTCCAACTCTACCAGTTGGATCATTCCATGGAGGAAATTGCTGCACGTATGCAGTACAGCAATGCCGACGTGGCTAAAAAAGAAGCCTACCGGTGCCGCATGCGCTTCCGGGAACTGCTCGAAACCAACCCGGCCTTTGCCGCACTGCTTAAAAACATGTAAACCGTACCGTCGACCGTGAACACCGCTGAACAATATTTCGAACAAATTGAACGCTACCTGCAGGGCAAACTGCCGGAAGCGGACGCCCGGGCACTGGAAGCACAAATGGCCGCCGACCCGGACTTTGCAGCGCTGGTGCAGCAGCACCGCCTGGAACGGCAGGGCCTGGAGTTGCTCGTGGAGCGCGACTTGCTCGGCAAAATGCAGCAGTGGGACCGGGAGACGGAAATTTTCCAGCAAACTACCCAGCCGCGCCGCGGAGTCGTGCGCCCCATGCGCTGGATCATGCGCGCAGCCGCCATTTTGCTCATCGCCTTCGGCACCTACTGGATACTCGAACAATACGATCCGGCAAGTCCGGAAACCAACGCCCCGATCACCAGCGTCAAACCGGAAATCAAACCCAGGGTGCCTACGGTGCGGCGGTCCAAACCAACGCCGCCGCGCCAGGCTGCTCCTGCTCCCGGCGAAGAACAAAGCACAGATTACGCCCAACAACACGACCCGACAACGTCGGACCCGGCGCCCATTGAAGAAATGACCACCGCCGATGCGCCCGACTACGCTGCGCTGGCCGACGACTTTTTCCGCGAACGCGACTTCCTGCCGCCTAAAGGCAGCAAAGGCGGTCAGGCAGGCTCGGCAGCCTACAACCAGGCGCTCGACAAATTCCAGGATGGGAAATACACCGACGCGGTGTCCAAACTGAAACCCACGCTCGACAGCGGGGCCGATGCGCTGCAACAAAAAGAACTGATGGCGCTGTCGCTGTACAAAAACAAGCAGTTCGACAGTGCCGTGACTTACTTCCGCGAAATAGCCGCCTCCGGCAAACAACCCTACGCGCAACGCGCCGAATGGGGCATGGCGCTAACCCTGCTGAACCAAATGCCGACGAAAAAGCCGCTGTTCGACCGGGTTATGGCCAATATTTTAAACAACCCGCAACACCTGTTTTTTGAAAAGGCGAAAAGCCTGGAAGCGCGCTTGAAGTGAATTGGCGAGGCACTTTTGAGACCCCTCAAAGTAACCCCCGCTCCCGAAACGCTACCGGATACTCCGCCGAACCACCAGCCCCAGACCCATCGAGCGCCGTTTTTCCGAAAACAACCCGGTATCCCGAGAACTGTCGTTCAGGCCAAGGCGGCCACTGAGCGCGAGCCCTGCCGACCAGTCGCGCCGGCGATACATCCAGGCCAGGTTGCCGGTGGCAGTCAGGGTACCGGCATTGCGGTAGGGTAGTGCGTCCAGCGCAAGCGTTTCGCTGCCGATCGTGGCGGAGCCGGATTGCCGGGCCATCAGTCCGATGGCCACACCTGCCGCTGCCTCCAGTTGCCAGTGCTGCCCCACCGGCAGGGCAAGGCCGGCCAGTACAAATACCTCAACGTGCCGGTAGCGGTTGTAACGGGTTTTCGTGGTGGTGGTCAACACGGTGACTTCACCCGGCCCGTACACATTTTCCACGGAGCCGTCGGGGTAAAGAATTCGTTCGAGCAGGAGGTTGGGATCGGTGCGGGTGCTTTCCACAGTTTGGACGCTGCGGCGCACATCAGTCCATTGGGCATATTGAGTACCGGCCTGGATGAACAAATTTTTACTCAACCGCCGGCGAATGTCCAAACCGCCCTGGAACATATCCAGGGTTTCTTCTTCCTGATTTCGGACAGCCACATAATCGGGCGCGCCGGTGCGGCTTACCCGGTTTATCCCAAAAACAGCCTGTGCGCCCACCGACCAATTCGGTGCTTTTCGGTTTCGGCGCCGTTCGGCAGGCGGCATTTGCACAATTGGTTTTAACGAAAATTCAGGCCGTCGGCTTTGGAGCATACCCGGTTGAACCGTTGGCAGACATTCAAATGTACCATTCCCCCACGATGCCCCGTAGGGGCGACCCTCGCGGTCGCCCGCGTTTCGTTGATCGCCCGATTCGTGTTGATCGCCCGATTCGTGTTGGTTGCCCGATTCGTGTTGGTTGCCCGGTTCGTGTTGATCGCCCGGTTCGTGTTGGTTGCCCGGTTCGTGTTGGGCGCCCGGTTTGTGTTGGGCGACCGCTAGGGTCGCCCCTACGGTAGATCGCGGGTTAACGGCATCCGGTATTTTTGGGGTATGTGCTGTTTTTAGGTTTTCTTTCGCCGGTTGAATATCATTCGCAAATGATTGGTTTTCATTTACGCGCGATGTCCCGTAGGGGCGACCCTCGCGGTCGCCCGCGGGATGTTGGTTGCCCGCGGAATGTTGGCCGCCCGGTTCGTGTTGATTGCCCGGTTCGTGTTGGTTGCCCGGTTCGTGTTGGTTGCCCGGTTTGTGTTGGGCGACCGCAAGGGTCGCCCCTACGGTAGATTGCGGGTTAACGGCATCCGGTATTTTTGGGGTACGTGCTGTTTTTAGGTTTTCTTTCGCCGGTTGAATATCATTCGCAAATGATTGGTTTTCATTTACGCGCGATGTCCCGTAGGGGCGACCCTCGCGGTCGCCCGCGGGTTGTTGGTCGCCCGCAGGATACGGCTCACCCACGAGATGTTGGCCGCCCGCGGAATGTTGGTCGTCCGACAAAACACGGTCGCCCGAAATGGTCAATTCCGGTTGAGCGGTCCACCACCAGGCCGTACCACCACCGGCGAGCAGGACGAAACCCGCCAGCAGCCACCAGACCAATACCCGGCGCGCGGGTTGTTTGCGCCGGCGCGCTTCCAAAGCCGTCCAGGCGGCCTCCACATCGAAATCGGTTGCCGAGTCGGGGAGTTTATTTTTCAGAGCCTTGTCAAACCAATCCTTGTTCATAGTGCCGGAGTAAGGGTTCGAGTTTTTGTTTTAGCAGTTGTTTGGCGCGGGTCAGTTGGGAGCGGGAGGCGCTTTCGCTAATTTGGAGCGCGTCTGCAATGTCGCGGTGCGACCAGTTTTCAAAAACAAACAGGTTGAGCACTTGCCGGTAGCCCTCGGGTAGTTGGCGGATGGCTTCCAGGAGTTGGGTTTCTTTCAGGAGTTCCAGGTCGGTATCCCGGAAATTTGTTTCGGGTAGTTCTGACGGTAATTCAAGCCAGGGTTCATGCCGCCGGTTTTTGCGCATAATTTGCAAAATGGTATTGACGCTCAGCCGGTACAGCCAGCCTTCGAATGCCCCTTTGCCGGGATCGAACGCTGATATTTTTTCAAAAACCAACACGAAAGCCTCCTGCAAAAAATCGAGGGCTTGCGGCTCGTCGGTTGCATACCGCCGGGCGATGGCCAGCACTTTCGGGGCAAAGCGGCTGAACAGCGCTTTTTCCGAAGCCGGACGGCCTTTGCGGCAGCCTTCGATGATTTGCAGGAGTTGTGCTTCGTGCATGGATTTTTATTGGAGAATGGCCGTGATCGTAATGGTGCTGTTTGGATACGTTGTGTTGCCTGGGAACTCGGACAGGATCACATTGCTCATTTTGAAAATGACCAGTTCGCCCGGCTGGGTTCCTTGCTGAATAGCCTCGATGGTTCCTCCCTGGGTATTGATCTGGTAATACACCGGCTGACCGAACAGGGTATTTTGGATGCTTGCGCCCCACAGCGGATTGGCGGGGTTCTGATTCCAGTCGAGCAGCGCGATTTCATACTGCACCTTGTTTCCGTTCCCCTGGTCGTCAATGGTGGTGATCCGGTACACATTCGGGGTGGTCGGGTTTGATTCGATCACAGCTGTGGCATTGTCGATGAATTTTTCCGTGCCATTTCCAAATTCAATCAGTACGCCGGTAGTAATCTGCACATCGCAGGCGATCAGGTCGCCGATCAGGACCCGGGGTGCTACCGGTTGCGTAACGGTGCCGCTGGCTTTCAGGCCATCAATGTCGTAACCGATAACAGAAACATCCGTGCCGCTGCAGTTGGCAATAATGCCGCTAAACGTGCCGTCGGAGTTGACGTGTACAGGGAAATACCCGGTTGCCTGCCCGTTTGTCCAGGCCTGCACGTAGCCGTTGGTCACCGGGTCCTGGTCGCAGTTGAGCAGGGTGCCTTCAATTTCCACCCAGTCGGAAGTCCAGATTACCGAAATGATGCCCAGGTCCGTGTCGCTGCCGAAGGGCCCGATAGTTTGGCTGTGCACTACCTCGCCGCATTCGTTGAGCACTTCGAAGAGCAGGGTTTCGTTGGCGGGCACACCGCCGGTAAAATAGCCGGTGGCGGTGGGTACGGTGACGGCGGTAGTGCCGTCGGGCCGCGTGATGCGGATTTCCACGTAGGGGTACTCGTTGCCGATGCGCAGGATGCCCGACAGCCGGATGATCGGGAAGCCGTCGTCGCAGTTCCACCAGCTGAAATGGCTCACCTGGCCTTTGTACACATTGCCGTCGAGCGCGGCCTTGCCTTCCTCTTTCCAGATGCTGGTGGCTTCGTCGATGTACCAAAGCGGAATTTCGGCCGGGGCTTTCGACAGGCGGTCGGCGGGTACCGGCACGGTCATCTGAGCCGGTTTGCTGAGTTGCAATTTGGCGCCTGCAGGGCTTTCGAGCAGGGCGTGGATCATGCCGAAACTGCGCAAAATCTGTGTTTCGCCACCGGTGGTTTGGCCCAGAAAAGAGCCCGGGATCATGTTGTCGGTTTCCGGTTTGGACGGGTCGAGGTAGGTCGCGTATACCAGTACGGAGCCGGCATACGCATTGCCGTTCGCATCGACAAAACCGTCGGCGGCAAACTGAATGGAACCGCCGCCCGGAACATCCACCTGACCGCCGGCGCCGGCAGTGATTTGGCCGGCCAGTGTTTTGGTGCGCAGGCCGACTTTTACGCGGCCGGTATGCCCGGCTTTGGCGGAAAAGCTTACCAGCGAAGGGAAGTACCCGGCTTTTTCCACCCGTACAAAAGGCTGGATTTCATTGGCCAGCCCGTTGAGTTCGAAAAAACCGTTTTCGTCGGTCTGGATTTGGCTGGAACCCAGGCGGACTGTGGCCGCTTCGAGGGGCGTTCCGGTTTCGTCGACCACCAGGCCCATGACACCGGTTTGAATTTTAACGGTCGGGTCGGGCGGGATGATGATGTCGGTTTGGTCGGAACTGTCTTTGCGGCAGCCGGCCAGCAGCGCAGCAGCCAGGGCGAACAGGAGCAGGTATTTTATGGAAAATTTCATGTGATGCAAGGTGTGAAAATGGTAAAACGATGGGTGTTGTGCGCACGTCTTACCGGTACTATGCAGCATTGCCGGAAACGCTGCGTGAGAAGCAGTGCTTTTTTTAGTGGTAGTAGTGAGGCGGTGACGATCAGTCACCGCCTCACTTGGCCCCCCGCTCAGCCAAACGGGTACATGAGCCTGCAAACGGACTTGAAAAGATGGAAACTCTTGTGGGAGGAATAATCCCACGTTTTTCAAGGCATTTCCACAGCATCCGTATCCCGGTACTGCATTTGCAACCGCAGCAGTTCCCGTTTCAGTTTTTTCGTCAGGCGCCGGTATTTCCGTTGGCCGTACCGATTCTCGGTTTCGCCGGGGTCGCGCTTCAGGTCGTAGAGTTCCCAGGCGTCGATGTCGTTGTAAAAGTGGATCAGTTTGTAGCGCCGGGTGCGCAGGCCGTAGTGTTTTTTAACATCATGCCAACCGTAGGGGTATTCGTAGTAGTGGTAGTACACGGATTTTCGCCAGCCCTTGGCCTTGCCGGTGCGCATCAGGGGCAGCAGCGAGGCGCCCTGCATATCGGCCGGGGGCTTAATGCCGGCTACTTCGAGCAGGGTAGGGGCAAAATCGAGATTTAGCGCCAGGGCATCGCTGGTGGCGCCTGCCGGAATTTTTGGCGGAAAGCGCATGAGCAATGGGATGGTCAGCGAGGGTTCGTACATGAAGCGCTTGTCGTACCAGCCGTGTTCGCCAAGGAAAAAACCCTGGTCGGAGGTGTACACGATAATGGTATTGTCCAGTTCGCCGGTTTTTTCCAGGTAATCGAGCAGGCGGCCCACATTGTCGTCCACGGAGGCGACGCAGCGCAGGTAATCTTTGATGTAGCGCTGGTATTTCCAGACGGACAAGCTGCGGTCTGCGGGTTTATCGCGGTAAAAAGCCTCGGTGATGGGGCGGTAGTATGCGTCCCAGGCCTGACGTTGTGCCTCGGTCATGCGGTTGAGGTTGGCTTCGATGCCCATGGGCGTCCAGGATTTTTTGCCCCCGGTGCCGGTTTCGTCGGCGGGATCGCGGAGGTAGAGTTTCATATCGTGGCCGAGCCACATGTCGTCGATCCGCATATCCTGCTCGGCGGCGGCCCGGGAACGGCCGGCGTAGTCGTCGAAGAGGGTAGGGGGCAGGGGCAGGTCGCGGTCGTCGAACAGGGCGAAATGTTTCGCGTCGGGCATCCAGTTGCGGTGGGGCGCTTTTTGGTGCACGAACATGCAAAAGGGCTGGTCTTTGGGCCGGCGTTTTTCGAGTGTTTCGATGGCGATATCGGTGACCACATCGGTGGCATAGCCTTCGATGCGGACGGTATCGCCCATTTCGATGAGGTCGGGGTTGTAATATTCGCCCTGGCCGATGAGCACATTCCAGTAGTCGAAACCGGTGGGTTCCGTGGCGAGGTGCCATTTCCCGATCATGGCGGTGTAGTAGCCGTTGGCGTGCAGGATTTTTGGAAACGTTTGCTGCGCGCCGTCGAAGCGGCTGCGGTTGTCGCGGAAACCGTTGACATGGCTGTACTTGCCCGTGAGCAGCACCGCCCGGCTGGGCCCGCAGATGGAGTTGGTCACGCAGGCGTTCCGGAACACCATGCCTTCCCGGCCGATGCGGTCGATGTTGGGGGTGTGGATCAGCGTCGTATCGTAGGCGCTGACGGCCCGGCGGGCGTGGTCGTCGGTCATGATGAAGACGATGTTCGGGCGTGGGGATTGGGCGAGGAGGGAGAGGGCGCCCGAGCAAAGCAAGATAGACAGGAGGCGGATTAGCATGACGTGAATGAATTTTAAAGGCAACGTTTGCAAAGATTTACACGTATTTTTCAACTTGTGTAAATCATCCAAAATTCGGTCAGGTTTATAATTTGTGTCTTCCCAAACGGGTGAAGCACCAACAGGTCAGCATCACCGGTAAGCAAATAATCTGCTGCTCCGTCATGGCAGAGCGAAAGGACAAAATCGTCTTTTTGGTCACGGGAAAGGGTGATAAGCGTATTTGCGTTTATCATTTCCGACCGAAGTTGGATCAATTCCTGCAATTCTTCGGAATCTGCTAAGGAAAAATATTTGCGAAATTTCGGGCGGTCTAATACCAGGGAAAGTTCTTCCAGTAAGGCTTCGCTTACTAAGATGGATAGGCTTTCATCAAATAGGATTTGCTTCAAACGCTCTTGGGTTTGATAGCCCAAAAAGTAACTGACCCACAGGTTAGTGTCTATTACGATGCGTGGGTTAACGATGGGTAACATGACGTTCCCGGCGAGTTGCTTTTACTTCTTCCAGAATCTCTTCTTCAGAAATAGTTGACGATTTGATTTTTGAAGCCAATTGCTCCCATTTTACCCGAAAGGCGTCCATGCGGAGTTTTTCATACAAAATCTGCTTTTGTTCCGGGCTGAACCGCTCCACAAAATCCAGTAATTGTTCAAAAGGGATTTCGAACTGGATTTGTACTTTTTCAACTGCTGATGCCATGAGTTAAATATGTTTGAACGTGATGAGCAGATTACAAATGTACCAGATTCTCCCGAAATAGTAACGGAAGCATCTACCCTTTGCATAACGCAAAATGTAAAACAAAAATGACGGAAGTGGTAATAGTGTTTATTGTTACCTGTAGAGGTGCTGTGTTAAAAAACACGCATCAAGCCACCAAATAAATCCCGTCCGCTTCCAGCCGGACCCGCCGCTGTTTGTAGAGCGCGCCGATCGCTTTTTTAAAGGTTTTTTTACTCATTTGGAGGAGCGCAGCGATCTCTTCCGGGTCGCTTTTGTCGGAGAGCGGGAGGTAGCCCTGATTGCTTTGGAGCGTGGCGAGGATTTTTTCGCCATTGGGTTCCACCTTGGCATAGCCGGGTTTTTCGAGGCTTACGTCAATTTTTCCGTCCTCGCGCACCTGTTTGATGTAGCCTTTGCAGCGATCGCCCCGGCGTATTTTTGCAAAGGTTTCATTGTCATAAATCAGTCCCTGGTAGCGGTTGTCGATGATGACGTTGTGGCCCAATTCGGTGCGGTTGTCGATGAGCAGGTCTACCTCCTGGCCAGCCTCCAGGCGGATAAAACTTTCCTGGAAAAATCGCTGGTATCGTCCGGTTGCGGCGAGGCGGTCGGTTTGTTCGTCGAGGTACAGGTACACGATGTACCAGTTGCCGGGGATCATCCGGCCGGGCTGCTCGCGGAAAGGTACGAACAGGTCTTTGTCCAGCCCCCAATCGAGGAAAGCGCCGTGTTCGTTGACGTCCCTGACCTGCAGGCAGGCAAATTCATGGCGTTTTATCGCCGGATTTTCCCGGGTTGCCAGGAGGCAGTCGTCGGAATCTTTGAAGACAAAAACCTGGAGTGTGTCGCCCGGTTCCCAGTTTTTGGGCAGTTCCTTATTGGGCAGCAAAACTTCTGCGCTGCCTTCCTCGTCGGTGAGCTGGATGCCGTTGTGCGTCTGGCGGACAATTTTTAGCCGGTTGGTTTCACCGAGATGGATCATGCTGTGTGTGGTGTTGCAGGTGTAAAGGTAGGGAAATGGGAATAACGGCCGGCCAAGTTTTTGGGTAGGAATTACCGTGTAAAAGACTGAATGCATCCCAATAAAAACATTATTTTTACAATTCATACTCCCGGCCGGCGCCGCATATGCGGTAGTACAAATTCCGGTTGGAGCGTTCCTTCCAATGCCGGTAAAGGCGCAACATATAACACGGCATGATGTCCTCATTCTCGGGGGCGGCCTTGCAGGCCTGACACTGGCCTTGCAACTCAAACAATCGAATCCCGACTTGTCGGTACTCGTACTGGAAAAACGGTCGGATGCAGCCCCGGCGGCCAGCCACAAGGTCGGGGAATCCACGGTAGAACTGGGGTCCCACTATTTGCGGGAAGTACTCGGCTTGAAACAATACCTGGAAGAAAAGCAATTACCCAAATTTGGTTTTCGATTTTTCCTGAGCCCGGAACACAGCGACGACATCGCCCGGCGGGTGGAAGTCGGCTCTAAACTTACCAACCCGATCCCGGCACATCAGATCGATCGCGGGTTGTTGGAAAACGAACTGGTGCGGCAACTGGATGCTGCCGGCGTAGCCGTAACCCTCGGCGCCTCCGTCCTGGAGGTTGACCTGTCAAAAACGGGACATACCGTCCGGTATGAAAAAGACGGCAAAACACACACCGTCACGGGTAGCTGGCTGATCGATTCGACCGGACGCCGGAGTTTCCTGAAGCGAAAACTGGGTTTGGAAAAGGCAACGGACCACGCGATCAACGCCGCCTGGTTTCGTCTGGGCAGCCCCATCGACATCGATGACTGGTCGGGTAACCTCCAATGGAAAAACTACCTCGAACCCGGGCGCCGGCACCTGGCAACCAACCACCTCATGGGCAAGGGGTATTGGGTCTGGATCATTCCGCTGGTGTCGGGCAACACCAGCATCGGCATCGTTGCCGATCCGGCCCTGCACCCCTTCGGCACCTTCAATACGGCCGAAAAAGCCATGCAGTGGCTGGAAAAATACGAACCATTGGCTGCAAAAATGTTGAGGATGCACTGGTCGGAGCTGATTGATTTCAAGGTGATGAAACACTTTGCACACGATATCAATCAGTTTTATTCCACCGACCGCTGGGGGATTACCGGTGATGCCGGCGCTTTTCTGGACCCGTTTTATTCCCCGGGAACAGATTTTATCGCACTCAGTAACAGCTGGCTGACGGAATTGATCGTGCGCGACAGCCGGGGCGAAAACATCGCGCTCCGCACCATGATCTACCAGCATACTTACCGCGAGTTGCTCAACGGCTGGATTTTGCTCTACAAGAATATGTACAGCCTGTTTGGTCAAACCCAGATCATGTTGTTCAAAATCATTTGGGACTGGTCGACATACTGGGCCATCCCTTCCCTGATTTTTGCAAACAAGGGCTACACCAATATTGATTTTCTGAAACAATACGCCACGACTGCCAACAGCATCGGCCAACGGTTTGCAATACTGAATGCTCAAATGCAGGCGCTGTTCCTGGCGTGGAATCAGCATGATACTGCTCCCTGCTCCGACCACCATATCAATGTGTTTGCGTTGGAGTTTTTGCATCAGTTTCACCTGGGGCTGGCCGAAAAATTTACGCCGGAACAGTTGATCCAGAAGGTGGAGTCTAACCTGGTGATACTGGAACAACTGGCGGCGGAGCTGTTTCGCCGGGTTAGTACGGCGCTCCACGGCACACCGCCCGACATGAAAGTTGACCCGTACACAATGGCCATTACCGATACCCGCAATAATTTACTGAAAAAAGCACAGGGCCCCGGCGCCCTGGATGTGGCGGAGTCTATCCGAACCGACATTGAAAACGTGTGGCTTAGCCCTGTTCACCACAAACGCGAGGCTTATGTCGAATGACCCAGCAACCCGAATGATGTACATCCAAAACCTGTTCCTACAGGTGCAGACGTACATGCAGCGCAATCCCGCGCTGCCGGACGTGGAGGCTTACCTCCAGGCCGAAGCCCCGGAGTTCCGTTCGGTAGCCTACGAAAGCGCATCGATGGAGCTGGCACTGCGCGATTTCTCAAACGGGGTACCGCTGACCACCTGGAAACAGCTGTACGGCGGCTCGGGCAAAACCCATTCTTTTCATATGGATATCGGCCTGGGTTGGGCATTGGCCAAAACGGGAAAGGCGCCGGCAACGGTGCTTTCAGCCCCGGATGCACCGACACGCTGGATGGTTTTTGACGGTATGGGGTATTTCTACGGGTTGTTCAAAGGCAGAAAAACGGTGCGGCACCACATCGTTCCCGAAGGAATTGAAGGCACGGATCTGCACGGCTTCGACCAGGGACTGGGCCGGCGTCTGTGGTACATTGCCCGGGGCGACGTCCCTGCCGTCACGCAATTGCTGCAGGCATTTCCGGAGACACGGCACTCGGCATTGTGGCGCGGAACCGGTATCGCCTGCGGCTATGTCGGCGGGAAAAATGACCGGGCGGCACTGCTGCACTTGTTAACCAATGCCGGAAAATTTGGGCAACAACTGCGCACCGGGATTGCCCTGACCGCAATAAGCCGCAGCGTTTCCGGTAGCATGACCCCGGATATCGAAACAGCCTGCCGGGTGCTCTGCAACCGGTCGTCGGCTGACATTGTGGCTGCTGCTACAGATGCATCGGGTATGCCGGCACTCCCGAAAGGGCAGGACTACGCAAATTGGATTACCCAACTTGAAACACTTTTCGACGAAAAGGAAAACACCTTGTAATTGTTAATAATAGAACTTGAGATACCTTGTGAATGCTATTAAAAACTTGCTACTTATGAAAAAGAACATTGTACTCCTGGTGTTGCTCGCTGTGGTACTTGCGGCCTGTACGCTGCTGCTGCCTGATGGCCCGGCCTACCCGGTGGCCACGCTGATGGTGCTGGCTGTTCTCGGTACCATGTGGGCAAAGCGATCAACTATGCTAAAACTTACCCGTTGGGCAAAAGCCAACCCGGCAAAAACCCAATGGACCATTGCCGGTATCCAATTGACCCTGATCGCCCTGGGTTTGCTGCTCGGCTATAATTTAAAAGCACTGGATTTTACGTTTTCCGATGCCACTGCCTACCTGTTCAGCGTCCTGATGATCGCCGGCTTTTTGGTGCTGCCCTTCAGGCCGCAGCGCAAGGCCATCACCTTGCCGGCTGAGGTAAACCGGCACAGGCTGGCCTATCTTGCCGTTGCACTTTCCGGGTTTGTGCTGACCGCCTTTTTTGGAAATCGCATCGGTGATGCCATGCCGGATGCGTTGGTAACCCGGATTTTGGAAAAAACAGATCAGGCTATTTTTTCGGAAAACAGCCCGGTGTATTCCGGCTTGTACCGCGTAATGGGCAAAGAAACTGCAGGTGTGGACAGTCGTTCAACCCAGGGTGAAGCACCGGCGCTGGCTTCGCTGAAATTTTACGATAAAGCGGCTTTTGGTCGGAACGACAAGGCGCAAACCAGCGTCAAAAAAGCGGCAAAGGCCAAGCGTCAAACCGATCGGAAAGCCAAAAAAGAATTTCGCAAACAACTGCGCCGGGTATTTTCTACCGGCGCCTGTGTAGCGGCGGTATTTTTGATTATTCTGTTGGTGGGAACTACCTGTGCGGGTATTTGCCTGTTTATTTACGGAGTCGGGGAGCCCTCGGTGGCCGCTATTATTTTTGGACCTATTGTGGCGTTTTTGTCTGTTTGGGCAATTGTCAAAGTGGCAAAATGGTGTAAGAGTAGCTAATGCATCCAGGAAACTACGGGCTGGAATGATACTGGACAAAGCACAAATCGAATCCTACATCCCCCACCGGGCGCCGATGCTCCTGGTCGATCAGTTGACAGATGCCACACCAGACCGGTTTTTAACGGAGTTTACCGTTTTGCCGGATACTGTTTTTTTGGAAGAAGGCCGGCTTCGCGAGTTTGCCCTGATCGAACATATTGCCCAAAGCGGCGCCGTCGGATTGAATTATTTGTATCGAAAATCCAACACAAAACCCCATGGCGGAGTGCTCGGCAGCATCTCAAAACTGACGCTGTTTGATTGCCCTGTCGTGGGCGATACGGTGCAAACTACCGTACTCCTGCTGTATCAACTCGCTGATATGTATTTGTTGAAAGGCGAATGCGTTGTGTCCGGAAAAAAAATGCTCGAATGCCGGATGACCCTCGTAGGGTTGAAGGCCGGCGGCGCAGTTTTTGAGTAGACGCTGAAAAACACCACCCTATGGATGCATTGAAAAAGGAACTTAAAAAACACATCATTGAAGAACTCAACCTTCAGGATGTTACACCGGATGACATAATAGATGACGCGCCGCTTTTTGGCGAAGGCCTGGGCCTGGATTCCATCGATGCCCTCGAATTGATCGTGATCATGGAAAATTTTTATGGAATTCAGATCACGGATGCTTCGGTCGGAAAAGATGTGCTTTATTCGATCGACACGATGGCAGCCTATATCGTAAACAACAAGCCGGCCTGATTGATGAAAATTTATGTTACCGGAATCGGAGTGGTCAGCGCTATCGGAAACAATGTCGAAGAGCACCGGAATGCCCTGGAAGGCGGCCGTACAGGCATTCGCTTTTCTGCAGCACATAATTTGATGCTGGGCGAAGTGCCGCAGTCGGATGAAGTTCTTGCAAAACAAGTTGGACTGCCCGGCGGCGACCATTCGCGGACTGCATTGCTCGGGATTGTGGCGGCGGCAGCATGTTGGGCAGGGAACAAACCGGATGAGCGCTTACGCACAGGGTTGATATCAGCCACCTCGGTAGGCGGCCTGGACCGGATGGAGCGGCATTACTTGCAGGCGCAGCAAAATCCGTCGCTTGACGTTCACCCCTTGATGATCCACGATAATGGCCGGACCACCGAGACTATCGCCAGGGCACTGGGCATCACAGGCGGCTACATTGGTACTGTTTCGACAGCTTGCTCCTCCGGCGCCAACGCCATTATGCTGGGTGCGCGCCAGATCGAAAGCGGGCGGCTCGACCGGGTGCTGGTCGGCGGCGCCGATCCGATTGCCCTGTTCAACATCAAAGGCTTCAGCTCCCTGATGATTTATGACCGGGAAATTTGCAAGCCATTCGACGATGCCCGCAAGGGCCTGAACATGGGCGAAGGGGCGGCTTTTTTATTGCTTGAAAACGAACACAGCATTTCTCAAACCGGGAATACACCCCTTTGTTTGCTGGCCGGCTGGGCTAATGCCACCGATGCCTACCACCAAACGGCCAGTTCGCCGGATGGCCGCGGCGCTACCCTGACCATGAGGGGGGCATTGGACAAGGCCGGAATTTCTCCGGGGGAGGTCAGCTATGTCAATGCGCACGGCACAGGCACCGATAACAACGATCTGTCGGAGTCGGCGGCGCTGAAAAATGTATTTGGCGCGGCAATTCCCCCCTTCAGTTCCACCAAGGGATTTACCGGCCATACGCTTGGCGCGGCCGGCGCCATAGAAGCCGTATTTTGTGTACTGGCCATTTTATCGGATGCAACGCTGCCGAATTTGAACTTTAAAACGGCCATGAAAGAAACCGGTTTTGTACCGGAAACAACCTTTCGAAAAGGAAGCCAGATCGAAAATGTGTTATCCAACTCCTTCGGCTTTGGCGGGAATTGCACCAGTTTGTTGTTCCAAAAACTCCGGTAAATGTATATCACTGCCGCATCCACGATTTCGCATCAGCCGACCTTTCGGAACAAAGGGTTTGCTGCCGGGTTGGCGACATTGGCGCGGCCTTCGGCGTTGCTGCATCCCGATTATAAATCCTTTATCCCGGCGATGAACAGGCGGCGTATGAGCGATGTGCTCGCCATGGCCATTGCCTGTACCGTCGATTGCCTGGAACAAAGCGGTGTGGCGCAACCGGATGCTATTCTGGTTGGTACCAGCATGGGTAGTAATTTTTTTACCAAAACATTTCTGGACAAGATCGCCAATGCCGGCGGTCCTATGATCTCCCCGACGTCCTTCATTCTCTCGACCCACAACACGATTGCCGGACAAATATCCCTGTTCCTGGAAAACTCAAATTACAACATGACCCATACGCAAAACAGCCTGTCGTTCGAACAGGCGCTGCTCGATGGCATGTTGTGTATCCAAAACGGGAACAGCCATGTGCTGGTTGGCGCCGCCGACGAATCCGAAGATGTGCTGTACAACCTGAACGCCCGCCTGAAAACGATCGATGCCCATGCCTCTTGCGGCGCCTCGTTTTTTGTACTCTCGGTCGAAAAGCCCGGGACATCGCCGCCGGTGCGCCTGGTAGATGTGGGCAGTTTTGGCCTGATCGGCGCCGACCTGTCGCCATACGTACGGGAATTTTTGCAGGCCAACCAACTGGCGCCGGATCAAATTGATCTGGTGCTGTACGCCGGCACCAACCCTGCGACGGAGGATGCCTTGCGCCGGATTTTTGCGGAGCCGGTATTGCTGGATTATCAGGCGTTTTCCGGTGTTTATTACACCAATTCGGCATTCGCCCTGCACTACGCCGTGGATTTGCTGACCGGAGACCGGCATACGCCGATCGGCAATGTTTTGATCTGCAATAATTTGATTCCGGAAAACCTGGGGCTCCTGTTGATCGACACCAAAAATGCAGGCTATGGAACGCTGGACTAATTGCTTCACGGTGGAGGAGATGACCGGACACGCGAGCGGGTTTTCGGCCAGGGTGCGTCTAAACCCCGATCATCCCGTTTATGCTGTACATTTTCCCGGCCAGCCGGTAACGCCGGGCGTTATGTTGGTAAAACTGGTGCACGAACTGCTGGAGCAGCACCTTAACCGACGACTGCGCCTGCTCAGCATCACTCAATGTAAATTTCTAAACATGCTTGTTCCAAACAGGACACCGCAAATGCTGGTGCATGTCGATGTTGCGGAAACCGGGGGGCACATCGACTGCAAGGCGCGGGGGGAGTTTGACGGGGTGGTCTTTTTTAAACTGGATTCGGTGTATTCAGGCTATTGACGCAAGTACACTCGCAACCCCTGCTTTGTTCTGATCTATTTTTTATTCGCTATCGCGAAAACACGCTCGTTCGTGTTTGATTCAAAAAAGACCTATGCGCCAAAACGGATAAGTCTTTAAAAAGCAAACCCGCCTTCGCTAAAGCGACGGCGGGTGAAGCGGAGAAGGAGGGATCAGAACCTTTGTTTTCAATTATTTGACTTTCAATGTTTTAAGTGAGCATCGCTTTAAAGTGGTGCAAAAAGTGGGTACTAAACCCGACTAATTCTTTCACTTAAAAATTGTAAGTCATGCAAAAAAATGGCGTTTCCCCATCGGCAATCTTCTCCAATCCTTCGGCCAAAGTGTTCAACCAGTTTGAAGAAGAATCCATTTTAGAACGGGCAAAACAAGTTTACCGGGAAAAATCCTACCTCGAACGCTACAAACCGCACTACAAAGCCGCAAACGTCGCGTCTTTCCTGTTTCAGGGTCTGTCGGCGCTATTTGCCTTTACATTCGGGCAGCAACTAATTGCCGGCGTCTTGCCGCAATGCCGGCCAGTATTTCTACCAGGTAAAGCGAATCCTGTTCGCCGGTGGTGTTGCCTTCACACAGATAGCAAATAAACGGCTGCGGGATATTTCCAAAGGCGTGCAGGTTGGTATCGGTTTTTAGATCGTGGAACGGGTATTTTACCCGGTACTCGGCAAACAAGCGCAGGTCTTTTCCCTTGAATTGTTCCCATTGAAAGGCATTGGGCAAAAACAGGTCGAACTGTCCGGCACAAATTGAACCCGCAATCGTCCAAAAAGAATCACACAAACTCGATATGCCGGACCATCTCCGCACGATCCAGTATCTCATAAATCAACAACAGACCCTGAATGATCCGGCCAATAGAATTGCGTTTATGGCTGTAGACCAGGCCATTATGTTCAAAACTTTCAGCAGAACAAATTTTCAGAAAATCATCATCCTGTGAAAAAACAACCCAATCGTGGGAAATTGCATAGCGAAGTATTTCTTCATCCGGGTACGTAGCCAATCCTGCTTCCTGGCAGGTCATGACTTCAACGCCACGTCGCCGCAGTCCTTCGGTGATGGCAATGTAGACATGCACATCAACTAAAAACCGAACTTTAGCCATGCCGACTTGTCGGGATTTTTGAAGGATACCGGGCTTTAAGCGCTTCTACCAAGGCTTCTTCGGCCTGGATAGCCGCGGTAATCACCTCCCGATGGTCAAAGAAATAGGAAAGAGCGGCATAAATGTCGCTTAGCTGGAGCCCGAATGCTGTTGCAATTTCATCGGCGCTCATGCCCGTGTACTCATGCCAGACCACAATTTGCTTGACGGTAAACCGCGTACCGGCGATGCGCGGCTGGCCGCCCACCATATCCGGCGTAGCGACTATTTTTTCGGAAACTGCAAAGGAGGCCATGACTGAATTTTTTGGCAAGTTAGTGAAAAAATAGGTTCAATCCGCTGGTGAGGGCACTAAAAAAGCCCGGAACGCAGGTTCCAGGCTTTCCGCGGAGAAGGAGGGATTCGAACCCCCGGTACCCGCGAGGGTACACTTGATTTCGAGTCAAGCCCATTCAACCACTCTGGCACTTCTCCCTACCCGCCGTAGCCTTGGCGAAGGCGGGCTTGCCCGTCAAAACCACAAAGGTGGCGAAGGCGGGCTTCTATTCTGAATACCTGCCACAATCTAAACTTCAGCAGGTAACAAATGCTTTTTTGCAAAGGCTCTCCCAGAACCCGATTTCAGGTATTTTTCAAAATCAAAAGCCCTGGATTGTTCAGTAAAAGCACAAGACCAAATCAATTTTACAGGAATCAACGCTTTTGTCGACTCTACGTAACCTTTTTGATGCCGGTTTAAACGTTCTTTTAAATTACTTGTACATCCAGTATAAGTGCTTTTGTCACTACAGTGGAGAATGTACACGAAAAGAACATCTGGTTTTCAACATCAGGTTTCGGATCGGTTTTCACGGTTATACTGTTTTAATTCAATGGTGCTTTTTGGGAAGCTCAACATTCGATTTTTGGGATGAACCCGCCTACGCCAAGGCTTCGGCGGGTGAAGCGGAGAGGGAGGGATTCGAACCCTCGATACGCTTTTGGCGTATACGCACTTTCCAGGCGCGCTCCTTAAACCACTCGGACACCTCTCCTTTACCCGCCGAAGCCTTGGCGTAGGCGGGTGATCTTGTTTTTTCAGGCAATTAAGCCCCGATTTTTCTCAATTTTAATGAACTGCCCGCCTGCGCCAAGGCTTCGGCGGAAAAAGGCGTGCAAAGGTAAGCTGCACTTTAGCAAATAACAAGCCACAATGCAATCAGAATTTTATCTTCCTCCTTTTCGCAGGGCTGTATCTTTGGCCATGCATGAAAGCTGTTTTGTTTCACCCACGAACACGCCAGGCGACAACAATTGTGCTCCTGTTGTTTGCCGTGTCTACCATGTGGGCTGCCGGAGCGCCGGCCTGGCAAATTTGGGCGGCGCAGGCCCGTTGGATCGCCTTGGGCTACTTGCTGGCGGGCATGGGACTGCTGCTGTTTCGCCGCACACGCCTCATGTTTGTCTGCCTGGGATGCAGCGCCGCCATCTGCCTGTTTTTTAACGAGTTGGAACAAAAAAACAACATCCACCCTGCCGGCGCCGAGCCGGTCAACCGGCACGATTCAACCAGCTATGAGTTTACAGCGCCGCATCGATAGTTTTCGCTATGCCCTCCGGGGCCTGGCCGACCTCGTGCGCAGTCAGGCGAACGCACGAATACACCTGATCATTTCCGCCGGCGTGCTGCTGGCCGGTTTTTGGCTGGGCCTTTCAAGGCTGGAATGGGTAGCCATTGTCCTCTGCATGGCCCTGGTGCTGGCGCTGGAGGCGGTCAATACGGCGCTCGAATACCTCACCGACCTGGTTTCACCCGGCCAACACCCTCTGGCCGGCAAAGCCAAGGACGTAGCCGCGGCCGCTGTGTTGCTGACAGCCATCGGGGCCGCGGTGGTTGGCCTGATCATTTTTTTACCGAAGTTGTATGCGTTGGGCTAATAGTGTTTGGGCCGGTTTTTTACTCGTCCTACGGCTTCAAGCCGTAGGACGAGTAGCTGCAGGCGCACTCCTCCTCCTGCCCCTGAGCCCCTGCACTGCCCAGCAGCCCCCGTTTTTCTCCCTGCAAACTGCCGATAGCCTGCACTCCGGCCGCCTTTGGGCCGCCATCGGAACCGGCGCGGTGGCCTATGGCGCCGCAATGACGGGGCTTTATCACGCCTGGTACGCCGATTACCCTTCCGGACCCTTTCACACCTTCAACGACGTGGCGCAGTGGAATCAGATGGACAAAATGGGGCACAGCCTGATGGCCTACCACGAAAGCCGCTGGATCTACAGCGCCGCACGCTGGACCGGTATAACGCCTAAAAAGTCGGCCTGGCTGGGCTTTGCCGGCGGACAATTGATCCAGACTTCCATCGAAGTGCTGGACGGCTTCTCCACTGAATGGGGATTCTCCTGGACCGACGTAGGCGCCAACCTCCTGGGATCGGGTCTTTTTCTGGGCCAGCAACTCGGCTGGCAGGAGCAGCGCATCCTGTTGAAAATGAGTGCCCTGCCGATCCGTTATCCCGACACGCGCATTTACCCCGAATCGCCTGCCGGCAACATGCAGTGGACCACCCTGCAACAACGCGCCGATGCCTTGTACGGCACGGGCCCGGTGAGCCTGTTTTTAAAAAATTACAACACGCTGACGGTTTGGCTTTCGGCGAATCCGGCGGCGTTTATGCCGGAGCGCCCACGCTGGCTGCCGCGCTGGCTCAACCTGGCGGCAGGCTTCGGCGCCGACAACCTGTTTGCCGGCACCGGCTACGCATGGCAGGCCGATAAATTCTGCTCCGGTCCCGATTGCCTGCGTTATCGCCTCGAGCCCGCAGAATTTCCGCGCACCCGGCAATATTTTTTGTCGCTGGATGTCGACCTGAGCAGACTTAATACTAAAAACCGTTTTTTAAAATCACTTTTGAGTGTGGTAAATATTTTAAAAATGCCGGCGCCGGCGCTGGAGTTCAACAGCCGGGGGAAGTTGCGCTTTCACCCCCTGTATTTTTAATTTAATCCCTACTTTTGACACCACAACGCGTGCGTTGAGAAGCGAACATCCGCTTCGCTGCATCTTACCCCGGAAGCCTCTTCGTAATCTTTTTTTAATCCGCATTATTTTCTCACCAACAATCTTAATCTGCTATGCGCATCCCTAACATTTTGCCGATGCTGCTATTGGCTATTTCCATGCCTTTGGCGGCACAAAACACTTCCTGTTCCATTTCTGATCTTACCGCCCAAGTGGTGGATTGTGTGGACGACGAGTTCTACGTCAAAATCAATTTCAACCACGCAAACACCAGCAACGAAGGTTTTGCCGTGGCCGGCAACAACGGCGTCTCGTACGGGAATTTTTCCTACGACGACCTGCCGATCGTCATCGGCCCATTGGCAGCCGACGGCGTCACGTCGTACGGGTTTCTCGTGCAAGATCTGCTTACGCCAACCTGTGCCGCCGACATCGGCATAGGCACCGTCAGTTGCAGCACAACCGGCCCTTGCGAAATTTACGATCTCGTGGTGGAAACCGGTCCCTGCAACGACGACGGAACCTACGTCGTCAAGATCAATTTTAAAGTTGAAAACGCCACCAACGACCTGTTCGACCTCTGGGGCAACAACCAGTACCTGGGTTCGTACAAACTGAGTGAGCTCCCCCTGAAAATCGACAATTTTCCGGCCGGCAACAGCCTGACCGGCGTCGTGAAAGTGTGTATCAACGACAATCCCAATTGTTGTCGCGTTAAAGAATTTACGGCGCCCGATTGCTCCCAGACGAATCCCTGTGTGATTTCAGACATTACCGTAAAAACCGGCGATTGCCAGCCAGGCGGCGTGTACAAGTTGCTGCTCGACTTTAAAGTAACGGGCGCAAACAATGATTTCTTCGAAGTATGGGCCGGAAACGGCCAGTTTCTGGGGTATTTCCCCTTGAGCCAGTTGCCGCTGAGCCTGCCCTTCCCCTGGGGGGGCGGCGCTGTGGATAAAATCAAAATTTGCATCAACGACAATCCGGATTGCTGCAAGGTCGTAGAGTTTGCGGCGCCACCCTGTTTCGATCCCTGCCGCATTGGTAACCTGAGCGTGGAAACCGGCAACTGCACCTCCGACAGCACCTTCGAAATTAAGGTGAAATTCCAGCTGCCGGCCAACTCCCCGGTTGATTCGTTCGGCCTCTGGGCTGCCAACGGCGATTTCCTGGGCCGCTTTGCCGTGGCCGATTTGCCTATTGCGCTCGCTGATTTTCCCTGGAGCGGCGGCTCGACAGACGGCATCCGGGTTTGCGTGAGCAACAGCTGCTGCCGCGAAAAAGAATTTAACGTGCCCGACTGCCTCGCGCCGCCTTGCGGCATCGAAGACCTGAAGGTGGATGTCGGCGGTTGCACGTCGCCAAAATCATACAAGCTGGCGCTGAATTTCAGCGTGAATTCCACGACACCGGCCGATGCCAAATTCCAGGTCTGGGCCGACAACGGCGATTCGCTGGGCACCTTTAGTGTGTCGCAACTGCCATTGGGACTGAATTTCCCCTGGAACGGCGATGCCGTGGATGCCCTGAAAGTTTGTCTGCTCGATGCCGACGGCAATGAAACCTGTTGCGAAATTATCTCGTTCGACGCCCCGGATTGTGTGGGGGTCGATTGCGGTATTTTTAATTTGGAAATAAAAACCGGCGATTGCCTGACCGACAACACCTACGAAGTCTGGATCAATTTCCAAACGCCGGCCGTAAGCCCGCAAAAATTTGGCGTGTGGGCCGGTGCCGGTAAATTTTTAGGCTTTTTCTCGGTAGCCGATTTGCCGATTTATATTAAAAACTTCCCGGCCAGCGGCGCCGGCACCGATAAGATCATTATTTGCTTCAGCAATATCTGCTGCACGACCAAGGAGTTCAATGCACCCGATTGTGCCGGCCAGCCTTGCGGTATCGACGATCTGGTGGTGAAAACCGGCGATTGCACCTCCGACAGCACCTATCAGCTGGTCATCAATTTTAAACTGACCGGGCCGACACCCAGCCTGAACGTGCCTTTCCGGGTGTATGCCGACAACGGCGACCTGATCGGAGCTTTTAGCACTGCCGACCTGCCCATTACCATAAATAATTTTCCCTGGAATGGAAATGCGGTTGATGCGGTTAAAATCTGCGTGGGATTGGCCAATAACACCACCTGCTGCAAGGTCAAGGAGTTCAAGGCGCCCGATTGCCTGGGCGACCCCTGCGGTATTTTTAACCTGAAAGTGGAAACAGGTGATTGCAATAACGACGGTACGTACGAGATCTGGATCAACTTCCAGACTACGGCCGGCGCCAACACGCCGTTCGGTTTATGGGCCGGAAACGGCCAGTTTTTGGGTGTTTTTTCGGTAGCCGACCTGCCGGTGCACATCCAGAATTTTCCCGGTAGCGGACAGGCCGTCGACGCCGTGAAAGTTTGCCTGGTGAACACGGCCAGCACGCCACCGTGTTGCCGGACGAAGGAATTCACCGCGCCCACTTGCAGCGATCCCTGCGGCATTGCCAACCTGGAGGTGAAAGTTGGTGATTGTACCTCAGACGAAACATACGAAGTGTGGATCGATCTGAAAGTAAACAACTCCTCCAATACGACCCTGGTTGCCGTGTACACCAACGGCACGTTGTACGGGGCTTTCCCACTGGCCGATTTTCCGCTGTACATCCCGGACTTCCACTGGAATGGCGGCCAAAATGATGTCGTGAAAGTTTGCCTGGTGACGCCGCTCACGGTTCTTTGCTGCAAAACGGTGGAATTTGCCGTACCGGATTGCCTGAACCCGCACCTGTGCTCCATTTACGATTTTGTGGTCGACCCCGGCGAATGCACCTCCGACAAGACGTACAAACTTTTCCTGAATTTCAAGGTAGACAACCCCGGCGCTGCCACGCATTTCGGCGTGTGGGCCAACGGTACTTTTTTGGGCAGTTACCCGCTGAGCGATTTGCCGCTGACCATCCCGAATCTCCCCTGGGGCGGCGGCCAAGTTGATGTTGTAAAAGTGTGCATTCTAAATTCAAACGACCCGGCAACCAACCCGGCCTGCTGTGCGGTGAAAGAATATCACGTGCCGGATTGTCTGCTGAAATATTGCGATATAAACAATCTCAAGGTTGAAACGGGCGATTGTAACCCGGACGGCACCTACGAGGTTTGGATCAATTTTAATGTGGTCAATCCACCGGCCTTGTCCACCCACTTTGGCGTGTGGGCCAACGGCCAACTGCTCGGCTTTTTCCCGCTCACACAACTGCCGTTGTACATTCCGAACTTCCCGACCAACGGCGGCCCCAACGATGTTGTGAAAGTCTGCCTGTCCAATACCGGTGCGGTCGGCTGTTGTGCAGTGAAGGAATTCCCGGTGCCGGATTGTATCTCGAACAATCCGTGTAAAATTGAGAACCTGACCGTTCAAACCGGCGACTGCAATGCCGACGGTACGTACCAGGTGTGGTTGAATTTTAACGCGGTCAGCATTTCGGTTACGGCACAATTTGGTGTTTGGGCCAACGGCATTTTCCTTGGCGCCTTCCCGCTGAACGAACTGCCGCTGCACATTGAGCATTTCCCGACCAACGGCGGCCCGAACGACGTGATCAAAGTCTGCCTGATCGGCAGCTCGCCCAACATTCCGCCGCTGTGCTGCGAAACGCTGGAGTTCCCGGTCCCGGATTGTGTGACCAACGACCCCTGTCAGATCAACGACCTGGTGGTTGAAACCGGCGATTGCAACCCCGACGGGACCTATCAGGCCTGGGTGAATTTCAACGTAAGCAACAACACGCCCGCCGGTCTTTTCTTCGGTGTTTGGGCTAACGGCGAGTTTTTGGGCAGTTTCCCATTGGCAAACACCAACCTGCCTTTCCACATCCCGAATTTCCCGACCGACCCGGGCCCGAACGACGTGGTGAAAGTCTGCCTCGTCACGCCCAATGCCACGGTGCCGCTGTGCTGCGAAACGCTGGAGTTTCCGGTACCGGATTGCCTCGGCGGTGCTTGTAAAATCTGGGATTTGGCCGTGCAAACGACACCCTGCCTCTGCGGGCAGTTTTTTGCCGTGCTGACCTTTAACCACCAAAACGGCGGCAGCGATGGCTTCGACATCGTGGGCAATGGCGTGAACTACGGCAATTTTCCGTACAACCATGCACAGCCGATCATTCTCGGTCCGCTCGATGGCGACGGCACCACGCAATGGGAATTTGTTGTGCAAGACCACCTGCACCCCGATTGTCAGGATGCCGTGGAACTTGGTACGGTCGATTGCACCCAGCCCTTCCAGTCGGCAGGCACGGGCAACCAGTTGCAAGCGGGTAAGCTGACCTTGTCGCCCAACCCGGCGAGCAACTGGATCACGGTAACCACACAATTGAACAGCGGGGTTCCGGTTGGTCAGGCAACGGTGGAGGTCCGGCAGGCCGACGGCCGCCTGGTACGGTCGGTGGTAGTGCCCGATGGGGCTGTTTTCCAGCTCGATGTTTCGGAATTTCAGGCGGGTTTGTACCGCTTGTCGCTTCAATCGGCGGCGGCTCGTTTGGAAAGCACGTTTGCCAAGCAATAATTCCAGCGGGTCGTTTCCGCAGTTGATTTTTCGAATAAACATGAGTCATCTCAAATTTTTTGGGGTGACTTATGTTTTATTTAACGAATTGATAAACAAAGGTGTAGACCGGCCTTATGCAAATCCCGATTTTGCGAAATCGGAGGCGGCTTTTAGCAAAACCATGTTTGAGCGACGACGCAGGAGGAGCGAGTTTGGTTTTGCGCCGCCGGAGATTTCAGGCAAAATCGTAGGATTTGCGTACAGCCTTGACTTTTTGGTCCTTTTTTGTCAAGAAAAAAGGACATAGGGGCGTCATTATCAATGACTTGAAAAATACCACGAAATAAAAATCCCGAATTTCTCAAGACTGAAAAATCGGGATAACTCCTGTTTTAACCGCTGCAAAATTGAATTAGTTGCGACCCGGTCGGCGCTGCTGGGCCTGCCGTTTTATACGTGCTTCCCGGAGTTTGATCAAAAGTTGCTCCCGGAATTCGCGTTCTGCCTCCGGAATTTTTACAATTTTCCGGAGAGAAATTACCGAGCGCAGTTTTTGATACAGGTCCTTTTCCAGGTCCAAATCGCGTTGACGCATTTCAAAATGGCGTTTAACCTGGTCTTCCACTTCGCTGTCGTTCATCAGGTCGAGGCGCTTTTTGGGCTTGAGTTCTTCCTGCATCAGATCGCGCTTGTCGAGGTAGTCATTGTAAACCGGCCAGAATCCTTCTGCTTCTTCAGGCGTGAGTGCGAGCACTTCGGTGAAAATCGCAATTCGGTATGTTTTCAGCCGGTCGTCGCGGGTGTCGGGTTGCGCCCGGAGCGCACTGCCCAACAGGATTAAACCAAGGATAAAAAGTAGACGCTTCATGGCGTAATTGAATTTGGTGAACACTGATTGATTTTGGTTGCCGGCCTGCTGTTGTGTTTACAACATCAGGTCCTTAAGTTCTTCATCGGTCATATCCCGAAGTAGTTTTTCGAGATCGTCTGCGCTGAGTTCGAGTTCAGTTGCCGGGGCGGTTTTCTCCTGCCGGGTAGCCGGCAGATCGAGGGTAATAGCCGGCAGTGACTCCTCCGGCAGCACCAGGGCGATGTGCTCGGGCTCCAGTTCCATGAGGTTGTCCATCAGATAGGCTTCCGCATCATCGACACTGATCTGGGTTGCGGCCAGATCAACGGGCGCTTCGGTTGTGGAAGGCGCAAAATACCACCAGGCCGCAAAGGCCAGCGTGAGGATTCCGGCAAAGGCCAGGGCAATGCGGGGCTGCCAAAGCTGCTGCATCAATTGCCAGAAGCTGGGCCGGGCAGTTGCCGGCTTTGGTTTTCGGGCAGCGCCAATGGCATCCAGTTGGTGGAAAACCGCTGCTTCCAGATTGTCAAAGTAGTTGGCCGGAACCTGATACCCGTCCTGTCCTTTTTTTAGTGTGTTCAGAAAAGGTGCCTGGTCGTTCAACTCGTCGTGCAAGCTATCCTTGTTTTTCATTACTGATTGTTTAATATTCGTGGTTTTCAATTGGTTATAAATGGTCCGCTTCGCGGAAAAAACGTTCAATTTTTTTTGCGGCATGATGAAAAGAAGCCTTCAAAGCGCCCACCGAAGTGTCCAGAATCGTCGACATTTCTTCGTAAGGCATTTCCTCGTAATACCGCAGATTAAACACAACCCGTTGTTTTTCCGGCAGTTGGGCAATGGCATCCCGGAGTTGTTGCTGGAGCGCATCGCCGTCAAACCAGGAATCTGCTTTCAGGCGGCTTGCCAAAACCCCGTCGTTGCTATCGATCGAACTGCTGTTGCGCCGCGTACGGCTTTGTAAAAAAGTGATCGATTCGTTCGTGGCGATCCGGTACAACCAGGTGTACAGTTTTGATTTGCCTTCGAACTGCAATACACCCCGGTATACTTTGATAAAAGTGTTTTGCAGCACATCGTCGGCATCTTGATGCACCAGCACCATCCGGCGGATATGCCAGTACAGGCGCTCCTTGTAGGTGCTCATCAGCAGACGAAATCCGCGCTCGAAGGTTTTATCCGAGCGCAGAAGTTTGAGGATGTGGTCGTCCGAAACGGGATTGTTTGATGCCGTAACCTGCAAGTCCGTTTATTTTGGTTGTTATGACGGGAAAACCTGAGAAAGGTTTAAGCGCAGGTTAGGGATTTTCCCCGTCATGCACTGGTTAATTTTTTTAATGAAGTATGCCAGATGTGGAAGTCCCAACCTGCCCGAAAGCGCCGCTTTGCCTGGACCGGCTCAGCGGTCGAGCAGCAGCACTTTCTCTGCCAGGCGCCCATCCCGACTGCGAATCTGCACCAGCAGCCAGGGGCTCCCGATACCCGAAAGATCAACCGGGGTTGTCGGCGCTGCCAGGTCTACAGTTTTTAACCGCCGCCCCAGGCCATCGAACAGGGTAAGCAATGCCGGCAGGGCATCGGGTGGCAGTTCCAGTTGAATTTGCGCGGAAGCGGGATTGGGGTACAACCGGATTTGTGTTTCCAAAGGCGGCAAGCCCGGGGCGGACGAGGTGATCGGCACGCTGTCGCAAAAAATGACCGGGACCTCGTTGAGCAATAAACTGTTCATTTCCCGGAAACAACGAAAATCCGACCAGGTATCCACCCAATTCAGACTGACCAGGCTGGTAAACAGACCGTACGAACCGCCGATGCCTTCCAGCCAGTAGTAGGTGGAGTCGAAATCGCCGGTTTCGCTGTCAATAAAAAACATGCGGCGGCGCAGGCTGCCGTCGTTGAGTTGAATGGAATCGCTGTAGGCGTACATGCGGGGCTCCGGTTTCCAGTCGAGTATTTGTGCCGGCTCAAGGTCGAAATCGTAAAACAGCGTGGTGACACCGGGTTGGAAATAGTGGTTCGGGCTCAGCAGGTTGGGATAAAAATTATAACTGCCGTTGGCTGCAAAATCGGTGTAGTACACTTTTTTACCCGCCAGATCCTGGCTGATTGCGCCCAGTAAGACAGGCGGGTCATTCAGCATTTGCGCTGAAGCGGTCGGGCAAGGGTCGGAGCCGGTGTAGTTGGGTTTGTAGAATACTTTTTTGGAATACGCGTAGCCGGGCAACACCGTGTCGCCCTTGAGCATATATTGAAAACCATCGAAGCCGCACCAGCTGCCCTCATCCTCACTCCAGGTGGCGAAATTGAGCGGGAAGGGCTTGTAACCCGGGGCGAACGGCGACTCGCAGTCGGGGTTCGGGTATTCATCGTCTGCATAACAATCCAGCACGTAAAAAATTTCCGTCAGCGGCGACTCGATATCCCAAAGGATCAGGTGGCTGCCGCCCAGGCGTTCGTACACTCGGGTGGGTGTCAGGAAAGTATCGCTGCCGAAGATGGTGTTCACCAGCACCAGGTCCTGGTACTGCAGGGGAATGCCCTGCCAGGTGGTATCGCCGGTGGCTTCCACGACGGCGTAGGTATTCGGGCTGTTAGTCAGCCAGATGGTGTCGCCCGGCTGGCGGGTGAAATCGTACAGGAGCCGGAAGTAGGTTTGATCCCAGTAAAACACCGAGTCGTTGCGACTGAACAAATATTCGTTCTTGTAGGTGTAGTAATAGGCGCCGAAATGATTATTCAGCGTGGTAACCTGCATTTTAGCGCAGGTTTCACCGCCGATGGTTTCGGTGCCGGCATACTCGATGATTTCCGTGCCGAAGCCGCCAAGGCTGTAGTAGTTGTAATTCCAGATGGCGCCAGGGTGGAACCACTGGGTGTTTTGGGTGAACAAATTGGTGGAAAGGGCAAAGCAGAGGAGGAGAGAAAGGTTTTTCATAACAGTATATATTTTCTTCAAAGCTATCGGGTTTCGGAGGGTAATGCTTTAAAACATTGTCCGTTCGCCAATTTTTGCACAATAAAACACTGCCCGGGCAACCGTTTGCAGCATATTCCCATCATAGTTTTTGCCGGCAAATTCTTTCATTAAAAAATATTCAATCCTGATGAAAAATCTGACTTTGGCGCTGTTTGGCGCCCTGGCATTGGTTTATGCCTGCCGAACCGACCAACCGGAATCGCCCTCCTCTAACACCAACTACGGCAACCTGGCAGTGGGAAATTATTGGGTCTACGACCAATACTACCTCGACACCAACGGTGTATACACCCCGTTGGGCCGAACGGACAGCAACTTTGTGGAAAAAGACACCCTGATCAATGGCCAACTCTATTTCAAACTCATGGAAGCACTCCCGGAAGGCCCGCTTCCAGGGCACAGGCCTGTTTTTCTGCGCGACTCGCTGCACTACATCGTCGACTGGCAGGGAACAATCCGGTTTTCTTCCGAGAATACGGCAGACACTCTGTCCAGCCGGTATTTTACCGCCATTTATCATCCGCCTGCAGTGGATACTTTCGCGTTTATTTTTGGAAAAATGGAAACGCCGGACGTGCAAATTCAAACCCCGGCCGGCACTTTTACCGCTAAAAATTTTCGCGAAACCTATCGCATGTGGCCGGCATACAGCAAAGCGGGGGATACGCGCCGGCTTGACCACTATTATGTGCAGGACGTTGGCATTGTAGACGAAACACTGTATTTCTACATAAATAACCCGGAATATTACATCGTCAGGCGGCTGACGAAATACGGGAAGCAGTGAGCTTGGCTTCGACGGCGTATGCCGTAAATACCGGGGAACTCGTCCTACGACTCGAAGTCGTAGGACGAGTTGGGCAGAGCCCTATTTCGGCGCCTTGGCCGGATTGAGCAGGTCGTAAAACTGGTCCAGTTTGGGCAGGATGATGATGCGCGTGCGGCGGTTGGTAGCGCGGCCTTCGGCGGTATCGTTGCTGGCCAGGGTGTTGTACTCCCCGCGGCCGGCGGCGATCAGGCGGTTCGGGTCGATGCTGTAGTTTTTTTGCAGGGCGCGCACGACCGAGGTAGCGCGTTTGACGCTGAGATCCCAGTTGTCTTCCAGGCAGTTGTTTTTGATCGGCACATTGTCGGTGTAACCTTCGACCATGACTTCCAGTTCGGGCCGCGACTCGACGATGCGGGCAATTTTACCCAGCACTTCGATGGCGCGCGGCGTGAGGTTGGAGCTGCCGCTTTGGTACAGCATTTTGTCGGACAGGTTGACGAACACCACCGTTTTGTCTACTTTGACTTCCACGTCTTTATCTTCGATGCCTTCGCTGAGCACGCTTTTCAGGTTGACGGCCAGGGCGAGGTTGATCGAATCGGCTCTTGACTTGGCGGTCTGAAGCAGGTGGATGTATTTGTCTTTTTTCTCCAGTTGGGAGAGCGTTTCCTTGATGTTGTCGCTGGCCGATTGCGACAGCGCGGTCAGGTCGCCGACCTGGGTCAGTTGTTTGTCGCGCTGTGCTTTGGCGTCTGCGAGTTGATCGCGCAGGTCTTTCATTTGTTCTTCGCGCAGTTGCATGGAATTTTGCGCATTGCGCACATCGGCTTTGAGCCGTTCCTTTTCCTGTTCGCAGGCCTGGAGTTGGTTGGTGAGTTTATTCAGGTTGGCGCCGCAATTGGTCAGGTCTTTATTGGCCGCATCCAATTGGGTTTGCAGGTCGGTCTGCATCGAAACGAATTTCTTTTTGCTGACGCAGGAAAAGGCGAGCAGGCTAAGGGTGCTGAGAATTATAAATTGGACTGTTAAACGCATATGTGATCGGAATTTGATTGGTAAAAAAGATTGAGGCGGCAAAGGTAGGGTCAATTTGGAGCCGGTGGCAAGGGTTTGGGGGAGCTTTAATGGAAATTAAATTTTTACGGGCACTGGCATTAGGATTGTTGTGCCAAGGCAGTCAGGCAGGCTTCAATCTGATCTCCGGATTCTATTACGGGTAACGTTTTAAAATTAGATTCCTTAAATTTCTGGGCTCGGAACAAGTATTTCCCAAAAATATTCAACATCACTTCCAAATCCTCCTCCTGGCGGACGTAAACCGGAGTAACCCTGTTGGTGAATCGGGAAGTAAAAAATATACCTCGATACAGTGTCCATTTATCTTTCCAGGAATTGACCTGATCGGTTTTCTTTTCTTTTAGAAACAGGACCAAATGACTGTTATGGTTCCACCAGGGTAATTGGTAGGGAGAATCCCCGATCAGCCTAAGTTTTTTTAGCTGTTGATTGGGCGGCACCTCTGTTGACATGATCAGGCCTATTTTTTTATCTCCAATTTCTTCCGAGTTTTTTGAATTCAACAACACATTGCCATGATCGCTCATAGTGAGGAGAATATCCCATTTGTCTTTTCGCTCCAACAAGGTTCTGAAGCGGTAACTCCAAAGCAGGTTTGTATCGATAATGCAGTCATTTTCCAAATGGTCGAATAATTCGAAATGCGGATTTTTGAATTTCGGGTTAATATTCTTTCGATTAGAATAATAGATTTGCCTGGCATGTTTTTTAAAAGTCTCAAAATTTTGATTATTACGCAGACTGTGAAACCAGATTTTTCTGTCGGCATCCAATAATTCTACATACAACTTGCCAAAGAGATATGACACAAATTCATCAAAATCAAACCGGTTAGGTTTATTGATAATGTAAATTGATTTAAAGGCATTGCGATAGTGCTCAAATCCCAGTTTTTTTACAAAAGCCGATATTGGCGTTTGATCCCGTTTTCGTAGCTGGTTATAATAAATACCGACACGACTCCGGAATACATGTTCCAGACTAATCAGGCCCCTGTTGTTCAAAGCACTGAGGGCAACCTCGACTAATAACCGGTCGTGGTAATAATTTTTAAGGGCCACTACGTCAGCTTTGTTTTTATCCCGCTCTGAATAAAAAATACTATTGATTAGCTGATGCCGGTCTATACCTTTTGGTTGATAATATTTATCGAAATGCTTTTCAATGGATGACCAAAATGCCAGCACCCAGTCGTCCATCGTTTGGTTTTTATGTTCCCGCAATTTTTTAAGGTTGATAATTTTACTCAGGTTATTGCTCTCCAGGTTCAACTCCATTCTGTCAAAATAATACAAGTCGGTCCTGCTGTCTTTGGTTGAAGGCAGTTTTTGTTCCAATATTTCATTGAATTCAAAGCTGCCCATGGCAAAACCGAATACAATCAAATTGACCGGAATTTGTTTGTAATCATCCAACCCGGTATCGCCGCTCACCAACTTTTTGATAAGCAACTCAATCTCTTTTGGAAGCGCATAATAATCATCACGGGTAAATCGCAAGGTACTCGGATGGCTTGCGGTACCGTGGGGTTTGATATAGATGGGGCGCTTGTACCTTTGGTTGAACATCAACTCAGCCTCTTCCGGGCAATGTCCATCCGAATAGATATAATGATATTCCCCTTCGCCCATTTCTTCAGCGATCGCCTGGTCGAGGATTTCATCAAAATTAAAATTGATAATTACATCAATAAACCGATGTTTAAACATGTGCGCCAATATTTCATAGAACAAATTCGGTGTTGTGTATTTTAATTCTGGATGAAATATCTCCTTTAATTCCTTGCGGATTTCATCCGGAAAAAACCGGTTGAGCGCCAACAACCGGGTTTCAAAATCGTCCGGATTCAGGGCATTTACTTTATACAGCCGCTTTTGTTCGTTTTCGACTATTTCCCGGATAACTTTATGCTGGCTGAGGTATCGACTTTCCAGGATGTCTGCCACATCCTTTGCGGTGGGTATTTTTTCACTGGCGGCCTTACTGGCGCCGGCTCCCACTATGACGATGTACCGCGCGCGCTTGATTTGCTTTCGCAGGGCGCGGGTCTCTTTGTCGGCTAGAATTTTTTTATGGGGTTTTTCTTTTTCCTCATTAATATCCAGGGAAACATCGATCAGATTATAGGCGAGTTTTACAGATAGTTCTTCCGTATTAGTCATTTGATTAGGATTTAGTGAACGAAAGCGGAGAGGATGATCAAGGTATAAAAAAGGAAGCACTAATACTCAAAACCAATACCCCAAATTAAAATACAACTCCCCGCCCCGGTTCGAATACCCGTACGTCACTTCCACCGGCCCCAGAAAAGTATCGATGCCGTAAGAAAAACTGAGGCTGCGGAACACGTCGGCGCTCCGGGAAAACGGCGCCTGCGAATCACTGAGCGAGGCCAGGTGCCCGCCAAGGCTGAGGTAGTGGTTTTTCAGCAACTGGTATTGCAGGCTTAGCCCGGTTTTCAGCAAGTTGTCGCCGGAAACCTGCGCAAAAGCAAGTCCCGGAAAAGGCCGGAAATTGTTGATCAAATTGCGGTTGATGCTGCCCAAAAAATACCGAAACGGCGGCGCCGGCACACCCCGCGTATTGCCGGCATCCACCGTCAGGCGGGCAGCCAGGCGCTTGCCCAATGGGCGGCTCCACTCCAGGCGCAGGTCAAAATTCCAGCCCAGTTTGTCTTCCTGGTCTTCGTATTTCAACGAACTGATGGGTTGGGTAAGCCGCGCAGTGAGCCCGGCAAGCAGCCCGCGCCGGGTAAAAAAGATGCGGTCGCGGCTGTCGAAGCGGAAAAAGAATTTGCCGGAAGCGTACCAGCCTTTTTCGTCAATGTATTTTTCCTCGGTCAGGTAGTTGACCGCCTGGTCTGTAGACGTTTTGAAAAATTTGACCTCGGCGGCCAGGCCCAGTGCAAACTGGTTGTTGGAAGCCAGGTTCACATAGGCCTCCTGGGTAAAGTCGGCCAGGTTGAACAGCAGGTTTTGCACCGAAATATTGCCGCCGATATCCACCTGTACCGGCAAGTCGACGGGCAGGTCCACGAGGTTCAGCCGCGAATTAATGCCGAAGCCCGGCCATTTGCCATTTTCTGCAAAGTAGTGCAGGTTGTAGCGCAACTTGTCGCCTACGATGCAATCCACGGAAAGGATGGTGCCGTCAAACAGCAGGTTGCGGAAGGTGCCGTTGAGCAGCAGGCTGCTTTTGTACACCTGGTCGTAGTGCAGGCCCATGCGCAGGCTGCTCTCGTAGCCGGGCTTGGTATGGAGTTGTAAAAAAAGCGTGCGGCCGCTGTCCGGCGCCGGCTCGAAATGGTAGTCGATGTACCGGAAATTATCGGTGGCATACAGGGCGGCAATGCCTTCGCGGAATTTTTCGAAGGTAATCGGCCCGGGCAGCGGGTCCGGAAACTTACGCAACAAGGTCCGGTATTTCATAGCCGGTGTTTCCGCCACCTGTACGCTGTTGATCTGCATGGGCGCCGCCGCCGTTGCCGGCGGGTCTACGGCAATTCGCGCAGGTTGCGGCAGGGCCTGCTGGCGCCGGGCAATCCCGGTCAGCTGGTCCCAATATTGCCGTGCAGCCAGTTCGCCGCGGACGAGCAGGGTATCGACGGCCTCAAACGAGGTGACCCCGAAGCCCTCGATATCCGGCAGGATGAGCAGGTCGCAGTACTGCATTTGTTCGCGCGAACGGGCGATCATCTGGTAAGAGCCGATCTGCTCGATGATCTTTTCCATCGACAGCAGTTCCTCCTTGTCGTAGGGCTTCGACTCCACATTGATGCCGATCACGATGTCCATGCCTTTTTCGCGCACTTCTTTGGCCGGAAAATCATTGACCACACCGCCGTCGGTGATCAGCCGCCCGCCTACGTCCACAGGGGCCAGCAGGCCGGGAAAAGAACCACTGGCACGCATCGCCTGGGCCAGGCAACCCCGCTCCAGCAGCACCTGCTCACCGGTGCTCACATCGGTGCCCACACAAAAAAACGGCACGGGCAACCGGCTGAAATCGGTAATGTGGTACACATGGTGCGTAAGCGCGCTCATGAAATCAAAGGCCTGCTGCCCTTCCGACAAAGCCGAAGGCAAGGCGAGTTTGAAATCCTTGAAAGAAAGCCGGAACACATATTTCTCGCCGTATTGTTTGCCGAAAAAAGGCTGGTACCGGCGTAGTACCGCGTCTTGCAACACGACGGCCAGGTCGTTGCTGCGCAAAATACTGTCGAGCTGATCGACCGACCAGCCCGCAGCGTACAGGCCGCCGACAATACCGCCCATGCTGGTTCCGCCGATGTAGTCGATGCGGATGCCTGCTTCCTCCAGTACCCGCAAGGCGCCCACGTGGGCAACGCCCTTAGCCCCGCCGCCACTCAACACCACCCCGACGCGCAGGGGTTGTTGGGCAGCAAGCTGCAGGGAAAGGAAGAGGAAAAGGAAACAGGATAGTTTTTTCATGGGCTTAGTGTTGCAGGGTGCGGAAGTGTTTAGGAAATTTTTACCTGCTGTGTCAACCCCACCCCCAACCCCTCCCCCCGGGGGCTCCCGATTACCCACAAGTTGATTGAAGATTTTAAAATG